>NZ_JBVIRI010000011.1:172448-305219 GCF_055576225.1 Streptomyces sp. NPDC033845
CCGGTGGTGGTCTGGGTGGACATGGCTGACTCTCCCGGGTGCGCGTGTGGGTGGGCGGCGGCATGGCCGGGCCGCCGCGGGGCGGCCGGGCACGTCGAGGCGCGTCAAGACGCCGGCGCGGGGCTCGGAGAGCCCGTCGCCGGCGTCAGGAGGGACGGCCGAATGCGCTGCACACCCGCAGGAGGTCGATGTGGAGCCGACGGGTCAGCCACAGGCGGCGCAGGGGCCGCGCCGCCTCGCTCACCACCCGGGTCGTGTCCACGCGGCCAGTCTCGTGAACCGGCGGTGACCCGTCAAGGTTGCGCGCACGACCGGATACGGACCGGGTACGGGCAGCAACCGGCCTGCCCGCCCGGGGTTTCGGAGCGGGCAGGCCTGGGCAGTGGGCTGCGGGTTCAGTCGACCCTCACCCCTGCGCTGGTGACTGTCGCGGTATAGAAGAAGTGCTCGGTCACGGTCGCGCCCGGATGTCCCTTCGGGGCGTCGGGCAGGACGTGGTACCCGGCCGAGTTGAGACTGGTCTCGTTGTAGACGGCGACGGCGATCTGCACGCGGTCCGGGCTGGATGCCACCACTTGGTAGACCATGTTGTAGGAACCGAGGACGGCTTCGGGCCAGGGCGTTCCCACGTCCGGCCCGGGCACGTAGTGGCTGAGGATCCCCAGCCCGTCATTGACGACGTCGGCCAGACCCGTGCCGCCCTTGTGATCGGCAGGCCCCCCGAGACCGCCGGCGTTGTTCCTGCGGGTGACCCGGAAGGCCTCCCGCAGGATGTCCTCCGCATGGCCGCTACCCGCGAGTTCCTTGACGAGGCTGTCCTTGCCGACGAACACGAACCCGCCGCCGCGGCCGATGGCCCACTGGAGCAGGATGTCTTCCATGCCGGCGCCCGAGCCCGCCCCGGCCGCCGCCTCCCGGCAGCCGGCCCGCACCCCGGGGGAACCGTCCGGCACGCATTCCTGCTGGCCGGACCGAACCATCAGGTACTTCTGCAGTTCGGCGGCGAGCTTGGTGTTCTTCCCCGCGGTACGGGCCCTCTCCTGCAGCAACTGGAGCATGTCCTTGCAGTAGCTGTCGCACCCCAGGTTCCGGCCCTGCCCCTTCGGGGGCGGCGGCGTGTTCGTGCCGTCGCATTCCCAGCCGCCGCAGCCGTCCGCGGGGGCGTCGCCGCCGCAGACGGCGCCGTTGCAGGCGCCCCCGCCGTTGACGCTGTTGGGTCCGCTGCCGCCGTCGCCGATCGTGCCGCCCTTCGGGGCGTCGCAGTCACCGGTCTCGTAGCAGGGGATCCCCCAGATCATGCCGGTCGGGTCGCTGTGGGTGACCGGGTTGGCGTTCGCGTAGGTGTAGCCGTGCATCTGCTGGGGGTCGGCGAGGTTCATCACCGGGTCCACGCTGATGAAGCGGCCCAGTGCGGGGTCGTACTCCCGTGCTCCGACGTGTGTGAGGCCGGAGGAGTCCTTGGCCATCCCGAGGAATCCCCTGTTGTCCGGCCAGACGGCGGGGGCGGGGCCCCGCGCCTCTCCGTACGGCTTCTGGGCCCGCCGGGTGATCCCGAGGGTGGCCGTGTCGAGCGTGGTGTGGGCGGTGCCCTGGCGGTCCCCGGCGAGATAGGCGAGCGAGGTCGGGGTGCGGACGATGGACGGGCCGCCGCCGAAGCCCGCGTACGTGCGGGTTCCGGTGACCTTGCCGGTGGCCGTCGTCAGCGTGAGTTCGTCCGTGCCCAGGTAGAGGGTCACCTTGCCGGGTTCGCGGCGGAGCAGCCGGCCGCCCGCGGCGTCGTACAGGTACGTGCTGCCGGTGTTGGCGGCGAGGCGGCCCTCATGGTCCCAGGTGAGGGTCTGGCCGCCCGGGCGGGTCAGGGTGTTGCCCGCCGCGTCATAGGTGTAGCCGGCCGTGGCGGTGCCGGTGGGGCCGGTCGTCGAGGTGGACGTCACCGTGTGGGGGCGGTCGTCGCCCGGGGCCGGTGAGGTGTAGGTGGTGGTGCGGTCCCCGGCTCCGCCGGGGTCGGCCGGGTCGTGTTCGACCAGGCGGGTCCGGTTCCCGGTGACGTCGAAGGCGTAGGACTGCCAGTACGGGACGGGGCCGCCGACGTCCGCGGCCTTGGGCGCGGCGGCGCACTGCGTGCCCTTGGCGGTCCAGGCCTCGGTCAGCCGGGCCAGGTGGTCGTAGGTGAAGCACTGGCGGTCGGTGGTGAATCCGGCCGCGCCCTCGTCGCGGCGGGTGGAGACGGAGGTGACGTCCCCGGAGGGCTTGTAGGTGTAGGCGGTGGCGTCCACCGAGCCGGTGACCTGGGTGTCTCCCGGGCCGGTCTGCCGGTCCACGTGGGTGGCGGTGAGCCGGCCGGTGGCCTCGTCGTAGAGGGGGGTGTAGGCGAGCTGCTTGGGGACGTCGCCGTAGGTGGTGCGGCGGATCCGGCCGAAGGGGTCGTAGGTCGTGCGGTTGATGTAGTTGGACTCCTCGCTCCACAGGGTGGTGGGGAGTCCGGTCTCGCTCAGGCCGGTGGTGACGGTCTCGGCCGGGAGGCCGCCGACCGCGGGCAGGGTGACGGACACGGGCTTTCCGGTGACGGGCGTGTACGAGGTGGTGGCCGTGTAGGACCCGGCAAGGGCTCCCTCGGCGGCCGGAACGGTGATCTTCACGCCCAGCGGGCGGTAGCCGACGTCCAGAGCGGTGATCTCGTTCCGGTACACCGCTCCGTTCTTGCCTCCCGTGTAGCGGGCGGAGCCGTCGGCCTGTCCGCGGGCGAGCCGGTCGTAGGACCAGGAGGCGAGGAGGTTGTCGTCGCCGACGCTGTCCTGGTAGACCCCGGTCTTCCGGGACAGCCGGTCGTAGGTGTTGTACAGCACGCGGCCGCGGGCGTCCTCGGTCCGGTCCACCCGGCCGCCCTCGTCGTAGTGGCGCTCGCTCCTCCCCTTGTCCGGGTCGTCGGTGGAGGTCAGGCGACCCAGCAGGTCGTAGGTGTACGACCAGGTGTTCCCGGCCGCGTCGACCGTCTTGTCCAGCTGTCCGCGCGGGTCGTAGGTGTAGCGGGTGCGGGTGAACGCGGCCGGCGTGTCACTGCCGGCGTCCGCGGGATCCCGGTACTGCCGGAGCTCCGCGGTCCTGCCCCGGGCGTCGGTGATCGTGGTGACGGCCGTGCCGCCGGCCGGAGGGACGGTGCTGACCTTCTCCGCCCCGGCGTGGAGCGTGCTGGTGCGCCATTTCTCGACCGCGTGGGAGGACAGGGTCTCGGCGGTCTTGCGCCCCTGGCCGTCGTAGAAGACGCCCTTCTGCGAGGGGACCTGCGTGTCTTCGGCCAGGAACCGGTTCCCCGACGGGGCGGCCGTGCGGTCCCAGTAGGCCTCGTTGGTCTTCACCACGCGGCCCAGCGAGTCGTAGAACGTGTCGGTGAGGATCCGGCCGGGCGATCCGTCGGCCGGCGCCGTCTGGCTCTGCCGGACCTGGAGGTGGGCGTCCAGGATCCGGTACGAGGTGTCGTACGCCCCGTCGTCGCGCAGTGTCCGCGCGGTCAGGACGCTCGGCATGGACTTGCCCAGGCTGTAGGAGAACTCCGCGTTCGGGCTCTGGGTGGCGCGGGAGCGGCCCGGGGACCAGACGCGGGTGAGGCGGCCCGCCGGGTCGTAGGCGCGTTCCGTGACGCGGTTGTTGGCGTCGGTGGTCTTCACCTCCAGGTTGCGGGCGGCGGCGTATTCGGTGGTGGTGGTCCAGTCGGCGCCCAGCGGGCCGGTGACCGCGACCCGGGTGGGGAGGCCGCCGGTGGCGGGGGTGTAGGTGGTGGTCGTGGTGTTGCCGAGGGCGTCGGTCAGTTTGCGGGTGCGGCCGTATTCGTCGTACTCGGTGACGGTGTCCAGGGTGTGCGAGGGGGTGCTGCCGGTGTAGGCGTCGACGAGTTGGCTGGTGGTGGCCGCGCCGACCGGGCCGATCCGGCCGAACTCCTGGCCGTCGTAGCGGGTGCGGGTGTGGGCGTAGGTGGTGCGTTCGCCGGGGGCGGTGGAGCAGTCTCCGGTGACCGAGACCGTCTCGGTGGGCAGGGCCCGGATGTTGGCCGTCTCGTTGGTGGCGTAGGAGGTCCTGGTGCACTGGTCGGGCAGGCCGTCGGCGGTGTCGAGTTCGGTGACCGGGACGCCTTCGGCAGGGTCGTATCCGGTGGATCGCGCGGTGGTGCGCCATCGTCCGTCGGAGAGGAGGGACCTGGTGGTGGACTTGGCGGTGCGGACCGGTTGGGCGGTGGCGTCGGGGAGTCCGGTGCCGCGGGCGTGCCGGGCGGCCACGGGGCCGGTCCAGGGGTCGTGGACGGTGTGGGCGGCGAGGGTGCCGCCTTCGCCGGTGTAACCGCGGGTCTCCCGGGTGAATCCGGCCAGCGGTCCGGCGTCGGGGGTGGTGGTGCCCGGGATGCGGACGGAGCGGCGGCTGCCGTCGGCCTTGACGTCGCCGTCCATGCCGCGGAGGTAGACGGTCGCGGACTGGGTGTTCCTCTCGGTGGGGTCGGCCTGGGCGTTGCCCTTGCGGACGATGACCTCGCCGTAGCCGCGGAACTCGTTCCAGGTGCGGGACTTGGCCTCGGTGAGTTCGCTGTCGTCGCGGTGCCAGGCGGCGGGGCCCACGTACTCGTAGCGGGTGGTGCGGGTGGGTGAGGGGTCGGCTCCGGCCGAGGTGGCGTCGACCTCGGAGACTCCGGAGACCACGTACTTGTGGAACCAGTCGAGGGTCGGGTCCATCGGGGTGCCGGCGTCCGGGTTCCAGTAGACCGGGTAGCAGCGGCGGTCGTTGGAGTCCGGGGCCGGGAACTGTCCCGGCGCGCAGTCGGCGGGGGCGTACTCGATGCCGACCCGCAGGCCGGACTCGGTGGTGATGGCCGTCATCCGGCGGCGGTTGAGCGGGGGCCGGTTGTCGCCCGCGGTGTCCACCCGGTTGGGCCGGAACTGGCCGGTGAAGTCGACCGGGGGCAGGGCGAGGGACGCCGTGCCGTCGAAGGCGGTGCGGGAGATCGAGGAGAGCCACAGGGAGGGTGTGGTGCCGTCCTGGGGGTTGGGGTACTCGTGGTTCAGGGTCCACTCGTCGACCGTGGTGGGCGTGCCGCCGGTGACGGTCTGGGTGGTGATCCTGGCGAGGCGTTTGGTGGACCAGAAGGTCGGCACCTGGTTCTCGCAGTCCTTGGCCGGGGTGCCGGCGTCGCAGTTCTGGTCGAAGGGGACGTCCGGCCAGCTCGCCGCGGTGGCCTTGGTGGGTGGGCGGGAGCAGTCCGCCTTCGGGGTGATGCCCGGGTCGCAGCGTTCGGCGCTGGTGAACAGCACCTTGGCGGTGGGGCCGGTGGTGTCGGTGAGTTTGGAGCCGTAGCCGATCTCGGTCAGCCGGCCGCCCCGGACGTAGGGGGTGAGGGTGCCGTCGGGGTGGGCCTGGTCGGGGTTGCGCGCGTAGTGGTTGGTCTCGGTGGCGTAGCGGTAGGAGACCAGGCCGCCGCGGGTTCCGACCACGTAGTCCAGGTTCCAGCGCCAGGCCTGGCGGCACCAGGCGCGGGCGAAGTCCGCCTGGTGGCAGGGCTCGCCGGAGTCGTTGGCGAAGACGGGTCGGGTCCAGGTGGAGTCGGAGTGGGGTCCTCCGGTGGTCCCGGGCTTGTCCTGGGCGCCGAAGTAGTACTGGGTGCCGTCGGTGGTGGTGATCTTCCAGTACTCGCCGTCCTCGTCCCCGTTGGACACCCCGGCGGGGAGGGTGGCGAGTTCCACCCGGGTCCGGGATCCGTCGGCGGTGCGCCACTGCCCGCTCGCGTCGTCGCGGATCAGTGCGGTGCTGGTGCCGTTGAGGGACAGGGTGACGGGCTGCCGGTCGCTCCAGCAGGCCTCGGCGGTACCGTCCTTGCCGTCGTCCTTGCAGCTGCGGTACGAGCGCTCGATGAAGCCGGGGTGGTAGTCCCAGCCGTCGCCGGCCCAGGAGGACTGGGCGTTCCGGCTGACGGTGCGGCCGTCCACGGCGGCCGAGCTGTAGCCGAGGGAGACGGACGGGGCGGTGCCGCCGAGGGCGGGCGGCACGGTGATCGGATAGGCCCAGCCGAAGGTGCCGGAGTTTCCGCCGGCCGACCAGGAGCCGGTGGGGGCGAGGGAGGTCGCCCGGTAGTCGCCGGCGGGTCCGGCGGGGGCGGCTTCGGCGGCGAGGACCGTGGGGGCGGCGGTGAGGGCGGTCTGGGCGGTCAGCCGGGAGGAGCGCAGGTCGTTGGCCGTGCCGCGGACCGGTGTCCGGGTGCGGCAGCGGGCGAGTTCGGGGGTGGTCAGGGCGCAGCCGGGCAGGCTGACGAGACGGAGCCGGCCGGCCCAGTCGCCGCCGTAGGCGTCCTTGACGGAGCGGTAGTCCAGGGCGAATCCCACCCGGCCGCGGGCGGCCGGCTCGCGCGGGACCAGGGAGACCAGCAGGCCGCGTACGCCGGCCCGTTCGGCGGCGGCCCGGTCGGCCAGGGTGACTGCGACGCGGCCGGAGGGGCCGGACCCGGTGGCGGTGCCGGACCCGGTGGCGGTGCCGGGCGTGGCTCCGGTCCGGGTGGCGGGGGCGGTGACCGGGGTCAGGGTGACCGGTACGGCGGCCGCGGCGCCGGCGGACGGGGACGCCCCGGCCGGGCGGGGCGGAGTGGGTGCGCCGAGGCGGAGTTCGGCGGTGGCCGCGGCGGGCCAGGTGGTGCCGGTGGGACGCCAGCGGGGGGACTTGTCCCCGGCGGGGGCCGCCGGGGCGGGGCGCGGTGCCGGTTTCCCGGCGACGGAGCGGAGGGCGGGAAGGTCCCCCGGGGTCCACGGCCGGCCGTCCTCGCGGGCCCGCTCGGAGCGGTCTCCCACGCCTCCGCCGCCCTCCGCCTGTGCCGAGGCGACGGCGGTCGGTGCGAGGAGTGCGAGCGCGGTGACGGCCGCGGCCAGTCCCCGTACGAGCAGGCGGCGCGGCGGCTGCGGTCCGGCCGGGGAAGGGCGGGTGAAACGCACGAGGGTGCCTCCGTGACTCGGCTGTCCGATGCGCGTGGACGGAAGGACGGCCGGAAGGGATCGGAAGGACGGTCGGTGATCCTTCAAAGAAATAGGGGGAGTTGCTGGACCTCTGCTCGAAGGCCGCTCGGCGGTCGCTGGGAGCGGACTGCGGGACGGCTCGGGGGTGGCTGCGGGGCGGCTCGGCGGCACGGGAGGGGTGCCGGTTCGCCGTGTGACACTCCTCGCGCCCCGCTCCCGTCCGACTCCGACTCCCTCCTGGAGAGCCCGAATGAGAGCCCGAATGAGAGCCCTCGAAGCCCGGCGCGGGCCTGTCCGGTGGGCCCTGGTGGCCGGCCTGGCGCTGGCCCTCGCACTCCCGACCGCGGCCCCCGCGGCCTCGGCGCCGCCGCGGCCGCCCGGCCCGGCCCCCGCCGCGCCGCCCCCGGCGGCCGCCGCCCTCGAAGCACCGAGGACCCAGACGGTGCGGCCGGCCGGTGCGGCCCGGAAGGCCTCGGCGCAGGCGGTCGCCTCGGCCGAGGCGAAACGGTCCGGAAAGCCGGTGCCCGTCCCCTCGCTGACCTCGGAGACCGACACCGTGGTGGCCCGGCCGGACGGTTCGTACGCCCTGACCCGCACGGTGGCACCGGTCCGCACCCGGCAGGACGGCGCCTGGGTGCCGCTGGACGCGACCCTGGTGCGGGCCGCCGACGGGTCCTGGCGGCCGAAGGCGGCCCTGCCGGGGGTCAAGGGGCTCGTCTTCTCCCCCGGCGGCCGGGTGCCGCTCGCCCGGCTGGCCGACGCGGGCGGCCGGCGGCTCGCCTTCAGCTGGCCCGACCCGCTGCCCGCGCCCCGGGTGGCCGGGCCGACCGCCACCTACCCGGAGGTCATGCCGGGGGTGGACCTGGCCGTGACCGCCACGGTGGACGGCGGTTTCACCCAGGTGCTGGTGGTGCGGACGCCGGAGGCGGCCAGGAACCCGAAGGTGGCCTCCTTCCGGATGGGCATGTCGGCCTCCGGTGTGAGCGTGGCGCAGCGGCCGGGCGGCGGGCTGACCGCCACCGACCGGGCCGGGAAGACGGTGTTCACCTCACCGCCGGCCACCATGTGGGACTCGCGGGGGCCGGCGTCCGCCGGGGCCTCCCGGAAGGGCGCGGCGGGTCCCGAGGGTGACCCGGGCCCGGATGCGGCTCCGCCCGGCGCGGTGAAGACCCGCTCGGACGGCTCCGGTCCCGGGGACTTCGCCCGTACCGCCCCGGTGCGGGCGGCCCCGGCGAAGGACTCGCTGTCCGTCCGGGCCGACACCGCGCTGCTGAACGGCCCGGACACGGTGTTCCCGGTGTACATCGACCCGGCTTGGAAGCCGGTCTGGACGGGCACCCAGCACTGGACCTGGGTGCAGGAGGGCTGCAATACGGCCACCCACTACGACGACTACGGCGACCGGTACGACATGGGTGTCGGGAACCAGCGCTGGGCCACCACCTGCAAGGGCCGTGAGCACACCTTCGCCCAGGTCGGATCGTTCAACCCGGCCGGGAAGACGATCAACTTCGCGAGTTTCAACGCGGTCCAGTCGTACGCGGCGGACAACACCTGCGCCAACACCCATGCCGTGGACCTCTACTGGACCGGAGCCATCGCCCCCGGCACCAACTGGAACAACCAGCCGCCGAACCTGCGGTCGCTGGGCCGGGCGAGCTCCAACAGCGCGGGCGGCGCGGGCTGCACCGGCGGCACCAACCAGATCGGCTGGAACATCACCCAGCTGATCCGCGACGAGGGGTGGCGCTCGGACCTCACCTTCGGCCTGTACGGGGCCACCGAGACGAGTGCGAGCAGCAACGGCTTCAAGCGGTACACCCGCAAGAACAGCCCCTACCCTCACTCGCTGCCGTTCCTGTACGTCGAGTACAACAGCCTGCCGGACGCGCCCGGCGGACTGTACGTGACCCCGGCCCCGCAGAACCCCACCCGCGGGGACTGCGGCTGGATCGGCGCCACCAACGCGGCGACCGGCGGGGTCGGGCTGCACGCCCGGGTGACCGACCCGGACGGGGACAACCTGGACGCCGACTTCAACCTGTGGGACATCACCGCGGGCGGCACCCTCCGCGAGTGGGGCTGGATCCCCAACCCGGCAGTTCCCAACGGCAGTCAGATCGACGCGATGGCGGGCCGGCTGATCGACGGGCACAGCTACGACTGGTACGTGCGCGGCGGGGACGGGCTGAACAGCGGACCCTGGTCCCGGGGCTGCAGCTTCTCCGTGGACCTCACCGAACCCGCGCCGCCGACCGTGGTCTCGGTGGACTTCCCGGCCGCCGGCAGCCCCGACGCCCCTCGCAAACGGGCCGGTTCCACGGGCGCCTTCACCTTCTCCGGCACCGACCCGAACAACGGCTCCGGGCTGCTGCGCTTCGAGTGGTCCCTCAACGGGCCGCTGCCCGCGCAGGGCGCCCAGTCCCTGGCCGCCGCCGAGGGCGGCAGCGTGCTGAACCTGCCGGTCGGCGCCTGGGGCACCAACATCCTGCGGGTGCGGGCCGTGGACCGGGCCGGGAACCGCTCCGCCGAGGCGGCGTACGTGTTCTACGCGCCGGACGACCCGGAGGCCAGGACCGTCCTCGGCGACATCGACAAGGACGGCTACGTGGACCTGCTGGTGCCGGACGGCTCCGGGAACCTGCGGCTGTACTCCAAGGACCGGGACCCCGCGGCGGGCGGCAAGCCGGCCTCGGACGCGGCCGACGCCCCGGGCGGCAGCTGGACCGGCGTGGACACCACCCACCGCGGCGGCAACGGCTCGTACGCCGACGACCTGTGGGTGCACCGGCCCGGGGACGACAAGTTGTACTACTACCTGAACACCGAGAACGACACCGGTGCCGGAGCCAACGAGGGCAAGTACTTCACGGTGGCGGGCGGCCGCCGGCTCCCCACCACCCGACCGCCGGAAACCTCCTGCGTGAATCCCTTCGACACCGTCGGGCAGAAATGCGGATCCGCCTACGCGGCCGACTGGTCCAGGGTGCGGCAGGTCCTCGCCCTCGGTGACGCGGACGGCACCCAGCCGCCCTCGACCCCCCGCTACGACCTGCTGACCGTCGAGGACGACGGCACCGGGACCGGCGCCAACCTGTGGCTGTTCAAGGGCGCGAACGGCACCAACGCGCTGACCGCGCCCCGGCTGGTCGGCCGGGGCGGCTGGGGCGAGCTGACCCTGGCCGCGCCCGGGGACACCGGCAGCACGGCCGGCCCCAAGGACGGGCTGCCCGACCTGTGGGCCCGGGACCGCCGGGACGGCCGGCTGTACCAGTACCTCTCCCGACGGGACGCGGACGGCAAACCGGTCCTCGACGCGTACGGGGCACGGGCCGCCGGGGCGATCCAGCGCGGCCTCACGGACGCCGCGCACCACCGGGTGTCCAGCGACGGGGACTCCGACGGCGACGGGCTGGCCGACCTCTGGAGCCTGGGCACGGACGGCCGGATCACCACCTGGGAGGGCGCCGCGGCGGACTGGGAGGGCCTGCGCTTCGCCCCGCCCAAGGTGCTCAGGGACAGCACCACCACCAACTGGTCGGACTGCCAGCCCTTCACCTCGGCGGAGTTCGGGGAGCACCGGGTCTGCGGGCCCATCCTGGCGAAGTACCTTTCGCTGGGCGGCACTTCCTTCGCCGTCCCGGAGACGGACACCCTGCCCACCCCGCGACTGTTCGGGCGCTTCGTGCACTTCCGGGTGGGCGGGCAGTACCCGCAGACCGTCTCCGTCTACTGGAGTCCGGACACCGGGGCCCATCTGGTCCGGGGCGGGATCCGGACGCGCTGGGCCGAACAGGGCTGGGAGAACGGCTATCTGGGCTTCCCGACCTCGGACGAGTACGAACTGCCCAACGGCGCCCGGTCCGACTTCAGCGGCGGCTACATGCGGTGGAACGCGACGAACGACGCCCTGGTCGACCGCCCGCACGGCGTCGGCGAGGGAACGGCGCGGATCTCCCTGTCAGGCGACTTCGACGCGGACGGCCGCTCCGACCTGGCCACCATCGTGGACTACGGCAGCTGCGGGGCCGCCCTGTGGACCCACCTCGGGACGGCGGACAGCGGACTCGGCGCGCCGTTCGAGTCCTGGCGGGCCCCGGCGAACCACTGGTGCGTGACCAGCGCCAAGTACGCGGCCGGGGACTTCGACGGGGACGGCCGCTCCGACATCGCCGCCCTGTACCTGTACGGGGACGGCTCGGTCCGGCTGTGGTCCTGGCTGGCGAAACCGGACGGCGGGTTCGCGTCCGGGCCGGCCGGCTGGCAGCAGGCCTCGGGCTGGGACTGGTACCGGACCACCCTGTTCTCCGGGGACACCGACGGGGACCGGCGCGCCGAACTGATCGCGATCTACGGCTATGCCGACGGCCGGATGGCGAACTTCACCTCGAAGTTCACCTCCGGCGGCTTCCAGGTCCCGGTCAAGGGTTTCGAGGAGACCCACCCGGGCTGGTGGTGGTACGAGAACGCGCGGTACGCGGTCGGCGACGTGAACGGCGACGGGCGCACCGACATCATCGCCCTGTACGTGTACGCGGACAATTCGGTGCGGGTGTTCTCCGGCCTGGCCAGGCCGGACGGCAGCCATCCGGGGTTCGACCGGTCCGGATGGTCGGCCCCGGCGGGCAGCTGGGAGCGCGATCCGGTGAAGGTCACCGCCGGGGACACCGACGGTGACGGCCGGGCCGACCTGACCGCCCAGTACCGCTACGCCAACCATCGGATGGGGATGTTCCAGTTCCCCGGGGCGGCGGACGGCACCCTCGGCACCCCGGTGATGACCGTGGACACCGGATACGGCAACTGGGACGTGAACGCCGCCTGGCCGAACTCCGGGGACGAGAACGGGGACGGCCGGGCCGACCTCTCCACCGTGTACGACTACGGGAACGGCTCCTACGCCACGTTCACCTTCCTGGCCGGGGCGGACGGCACGTACGACAAGGGGCGGTTGCTGAAGAGTTGGAGCGCGCCGGTGGGGACCTGGTAGCCGGGGGCGGTCGGGGGCGCGGATAATCGGCTGACCCGTCGCCGCCTCCGGTGGCGGGTCGGCCGGGCCCGGTGTTCTTCGATGGGTTCGATGGGTTCGATGGGTTCGATGGGGAAGTGTCTGTGAACGTACTGCTCTTCGGTGCCAGCGGCATGCTCGGTCAGGGCGTGCTCCGCGAATGCCTGCTCGACGACCGGGTGGAGCGGGTGCTGGCGGTGGTGCGCCGCCCGCTGGGGTTCAGCCATCCCAAGCTGCGCGAGCTGGTGCACGAGGACTTCACCGACTTCTCGGCGGTGGCCGGAGAGTTCGCCGAGACGGACGCCTGCTTCTTCTGTCTGGGGGTCTCCTCCGCGGGCATGGACGCCGAGCGGTACCGGCTGATCACCGAGGACTACACCCTGGCGGCCGCCCGGGCGCTGCCGGCCGGCCGGGAGCTGACCTTCGTGTACGTGTCGGGCGCCGGGACGGACAGTACGGAGCGGGGCCGGTCTGCGTGGGCGCGGGTGAAGGGCCGGACCGAGAACGAGCTCCTCGCCATGGACTTCCACGCCTACATGTTCCGGCCCGGCTACATCCAGCCGATGCACGGCGCCCGGTCGAGGACCCCGCTCTACCGATGGCTGTACGTCGGGGTCTCCTGGCTCTACCCGCTGCTGCGCCGGGTGGCCCCCGGGCAGGTGACCACCACCGAGGACCTGGCGCGGGCGATGCTCACGGTGGCCGGGCAGGCGGGGGCGGGCGAGCACATCCTGGGCACCCCGGAGATCAACCGGGCCGCGGCTGCCGGACGGACGGCCCGGTAGCCCGGGCGGGGGCCGGTCGGGCGTTGCGCGCGGCGACCGGCCCGCCGTTCTCACCCGATCGGGTGAGAGCTGGGATCCGGACCCGTCCGGGGCGGGCGCGGCTACGAAGGGTTCTGCATGCGATGTATGTGGCAGCAGACGGCGATGCCGGGCGACGGGTCCGGGTCGGGGGTGGGTGCGGCATGGCGGTGACCCGGATGGTGCCGTCCGGCGGATCGGGTGCGGCGGGCCCGCGGGCGGAGGAGCTGATGCGGCGGGTGGCCTGCGGGGACGAGGACGCCTTCACCGCCCTCTACGACGCGGTGTCCGGCGCCGTGTTCGGGCTGGTCCTCGCCGTGGTGCGGGACCGTGCGCAGTCCGAGGAGGTGGCGCAGGAGGTGATGATCGACCTCTGGCGGCAGGCCGCCCGCTACCGCCCCGAGCAGGGCTCGGTGATGGCCTGGGTGTCCACCCTCGCCCACCGGCGGGCCGTGGACCGGGTGCGGTCGGCGCAGGCCTCGGTCCGGCGCGAGCGGAACCAGGCCGCCCGGGAGCACTCCCGGCCGTTCGACGAGGTCGCCGAGCAGGTGGAGGTCCGGCTGGAGGGCGAGCAGGTACGGCGCTGTCTGGGCGGGCTGACCGAGCTCCAGCGGCAGTCCGTCACCCTGGCCTACTACCGGGGGCTGACCTATCGGGAGGTCGCCGAGGCCCTGCGGATCCCGCTGCCCACCGTCAAGACGCGCATGCGGGACGGGCTGATCCGGCTGCGCGACTGCATGGGGGCGACGGCATGACGGGAACAGGACCGGACCACGGGCCGGATCAGGGGCCGGATCACGGACAGGACTGCGGACAGGACTACGGGTTCGGGGGCGCTGCGGAGGCCGAGGGCTTCGAGCCGCACGGGCTGACCGGGGCGTACGCGCTGGACGCCCTGTCACCCGAGGAGCACGCGGCCTTCGCCGCGCATGCCGAGCGGTGTGCGACCTGTGCCCGGGAGGCCGCCGAGTTCGCGGCCACGGCCGCCCGGCTGGCCGGCGCGGTGGCCGAGGCACCGCCGGCCTCCATGCGGCAGGCCGTGCTGGAGCGGATCGGCACGGTGCGCCAGCTTCCCCCGCTCCCGGCGCCCGGTCCCGCGGGGGCGGACGTACCGCCGCCCCGGGCCGCCCCGGCGGGTTCGGGCGGTGGTGGCGGTCTTCCGCGGGTCCGGGGCGCCGGGTGGCTGCGGGGCAAGGCGGGGAGTCTGGTGCTGGCGGCCTGTGTGGCGGTGGCCGCGGCTTCCGGCGGGTTCGCGGTGTGGGAGCACCGGCGGGCCGTGGAGGCCCGCGCCGAGGCCGGGGCGGCGGACCGGCTGCTGCGCGAGTCCGCCGACGCGATGGCCGCCGTGCTGGCGGCGCCCGACGCCCGGACCGTACGGGGCCGCACCCCGGCGGGGGCCGAGCTGTCGGTGGTGACCTCGGGACGGCTGGGCAAGGCCGTGTTCGCGAGCGCCGGACTGCCGCCCGCGCCCGCCGGGCGGACCTACCAGCTGTGGTTCGCCGACGGGGACCTGATGCGGCCGGCCGGGCTGCTGGGCCGGGACGGGGCCATGGTCATGGAGGGCGCGCCCGGGCGGGCCGGGGCGGTCGGGCTGACCCTGGAGCCCTCCGGTGGTTCACCGCGGCCGACCAGCGATCCGCTGGCCGTGGTCGCCCTGGGCGCGTGAACCGCCCGGGCCCGGGAGGTCACCACAGGCGGCCACCCGTGCCCCGGGGCGAGGACGGGTCGGGCGGGGTGGCGGCGACCCGGTCGAGGTCGGTCAGGAGGGCCTCCAGCCAGGCGACCGCGGCGTAGTAGCGGCTGGGGGCACCGGGCGGTTCGAAGGGGGCCGGCCGGACCGCCGGGGCCGGCGGCCCGGTCAGCGGGCTGTCCCCGGCCGGGTCGAGCACCGCGGAGAGCAGCAGCATCCGGCCCGCGACCTGGTCCCCCAGCCGGGCCACGGCCTCGGCCGCCTCCCCGACCAGCGGTTCATCGGACCCGAGCGCCACCCCGGGCCCCGGGGGCCGCGAGGCGTCTGGCGCCTGTGGCGCCGTTGGCGCCTCTGGGGCGCCTCGGGCCTCTGGGGCCTGCGCCATGCCGGGGGCGGGGTCGCCCTGCGGGCTCCCGGCGCCCACAGGAGTCCAGGCCGCCTCTGGAGCCCCGGCGACCTCCGGGATCCCGGCCACGTCCGGAGTCCTGGCCACGTCCGGAGTCCTGGCCACCTCCGGAGTCCTGGCCACCTCCGGAGCCCCGGCCACCTCCGGAGCCCCGGCCACCTCCGGAGTCCTGGCCACCTCTGGAGTTCCGGCGACCTCCGGGACCCCGGCCACGTCTGGAGCCCCTGCCGCCTCCGGGGCCCCGGCCACCTCCGGGGTCCAGGCTGCCACCGGAGCCCCGGCGACCTCCGGGGTGAGGACGCGGTCGGAGCCCCACAGGGTGTGGTGGCCGGTCATCAGGACCGCCTGCCAGTCGGCGGCGCGGTGGCCGTCCGTGCTGGCCACCGGTCCTCTCGGTTCGCTCTGGAGCTGGGCGAACGCGGACTCGGCGAGGATCAGGGAGTGCCGGAGCGAGCCGTTGCCGGGCGGGGTGCTCGGCTGCCGGGGGCCGCCCGCCACCATCACGGCCGTGGTGGCGACCACCTGCTCCGCGGCGGAGCGCAGCAGGACCGCCCCCGATCTCCGTACCTCGGTCTGGGCGCCGCGCGGCCAGGCCAGCAGGGCGAAGACCGCGCCGACCGCGCTGCCGATGAGCACGTCCAGCATCCGGATGCCGGCGAGGGTCCAGCCGGCCGGTGCCAGCTGGGCGAAGACCAGCGCCACCAGGACGGTGAACAGGGCCTGTGACCAGCCCACCCCCTTCACCGGCCCGACGGTGAAGGCGAACAGCATCAGCGGGGGCAGTGCCGCCGCGTAGACGGTGGTGTCGGAGCCGACCGCGATCAGCACCAGTGCGGTGACCAGCGCCCCGATCAGGGTGCCGGTCAGGGCCTGGCGGATGGTGTCCCGGGTGGCGCCCATGGTGGTGCGGGTCAGGGTGAGGGTGGCCAGCATGGTCCAGAACCCGTGCGGCAGCCCGGCCAGCCCGGCGACGGCCCGGGCGGCGGCCAGCGCCAGGCTGATCCGTACCGCGTTCTGGAAGAACACCGAGCGGCTTCCGGCGTATCCGATGAGTCGGCGCCACCACAGCTCGGGGGCGTGTTTGCCGGCGTACCAGAAGCGTCCGGCGTGCAGTCCGGTGGCCGCCGAGCGGCCCCGGACCGCGAGCGTGGCGGCCGTGGACAGGGCCAGCGCGGCGTCGATCAGCTCCAGCAGGGCGGCGTGCCGGCGCATCGCCGCCGGGCCGGACGGGTGGCCGGGCCGGCCCGCCGATCCGGCGAGCACCGCCCGGGCCCGGACCGCCTCGGCGTACACGGCTCCGTCCGCGGCGGTCCGGTGCGCGGCCGGCCGGCGCCACGGGGCGGTGTGCCGGACGGGTCCGCGCAGCCGGGTGGCGCTCTCCTCGGCGAGCCGGGCGGCCGCCAGCAGGACGGCGAGTCCGGCCGGGTCCGGTTCCCGGCCCGGGCCCACGGCGGGCAGTCTGACCAGGCGGTTCAGCAGGGTGCGGGCGGCCAGTCCGGTGTGCGAGAGGGCCCGGTCCCGGACCCCGGCCCCGGCCGGCCGTTCGGCGTCCGGGACCCGGGAGGGGCGCAGGGCGTCGGCGACCGCCGCCGCGACCGGTTCCCCGCCGGGCGGCGGGGCGTACGGCGGCACGGCTTCCGCCCGGGCGAAGCGGGCGGCGGTGTCGGCGGCCCGGGCGGCCAGTTCCCGGTAGGGGACGGTGGGTGGGTCGGGGAAGAGGAAGGCCTCGGCGAGGACCAGCAGCAGGATGCCGACCGTGGTGCCGGCCAGCCGTTCGTCCAGGGTGTCCGGGGCGTAGGGCGGGAAGGACGGGAGGATGTACAGCAGCTGGAGGCCGGGCGCGGCCCCGGCCGGGCGGGGGCCGCCCACGGCCAGGTAGGCGAGGGCGAAGCCGATGACGAGCATTCCGGCGACGGCGGCCCAGGTGCGTACGGCGAGGTAGGTGCCGACCGCGACCAGCGCCCAGGCCGGGGGCAGCAGCCGGGCGACCACGGCGGCCCGCTGGCGGCCCGTGCCGGGGATCCGGGACAGGCCGGCCAGGGCCACGGCGGTGAACAGGGCGTAGGTGGCGGCGACCGGCTGCCCGAATCCGTAGAGGAAGAGGAAGAATCCGGCGCTCGCGGCCACCGTGACCCGCACGGAGCGGCGGGCGGCGGCCGCGTAGGCGGCGGGCAGCCGGAGCCGGGCGGACGGTCCGGGCACGCGGGCGGCGCGCTCGGGATCCTCCGCGCCCCCGCTGCCCCTGGCAGACATGACACCAGGATGGCCACCCCGCCGCTGATCGGCCACCGCATAGGATCGCGGCCGTACGGGTCGGAGCGGGCCGGCGCAGGTCGGCGCGGCGGGTGAGAGGCGGTTCCGGTGGGCGAGGACGAGGTGGATCGGGCGGAAGCCGGGACGGTGGTCACCGAGGCCGACCTGGGGCCGTTGCGCCGTTGTCTGGAGCTGGCCGAGCAGGCCCTGGCCTCCGGCGACGAGCCCTTCGGCTCGGTGCTGGTGGCGGCCGACGGTTCGGTGCTCGCCGAGGACCACAACCGGGTGGCGCGCGGTGACCGCACCCGGCACCCCGAGTTCGAGCTGGCCCGCTGGGCCGCCGACCGGCTGAGTCCCGCCGAGCGGGCCGCCGCCACCGTGTACACCTCCAACGAGCACTGCCCGATGTGCGCGGCCGCCCACGGCTGGGTCGGGCTGGGCCGGATCGTCTACGCGGCCTCCTCCGAGCAGCTCGGCGGCTGGCTCGCCGAGCTGGGGGTGCCGGCGCCCCCGGTGCGTACCCTGCCGGTCCGGGAGATCGTGCCGGGGGCGGTGGTGGCCGGTCCGGTGGCCGCCCTGGCGGAGGAGGTCCGGGCCCTCCAGTACCGCTTCCACGGCCGTGGCTGACGGCGGCGCCCGATGAGCGGGCCGGTGAGGGGTACGGCGGGCGGAGCGGCCGGCGGGCCGGCGTCCCGGCTGGAGGAGCGGGCGCGGGCCCTGGCGGGGGCGGGCGGCCGGCGGATCCTGGGGCTGGCCGGTCCGCCCGGGGCCGGGAAGTCCACCCTGGCGGAACGGCTGGCCGGGGCCCTGGGCCCCGGTCTGGCGGTGGTGGTCCCGATGGACGGGTTCCATCTGGCCGGGCGCGAACTCGACCGGCTGGGACGCGCCGACCGCAAGGGCGCCCCGGACACCTTCGACGCGGCCGGGTACGCGGCCCTGCTGGCACGGCTCCGCGCGCCGGACGGGGACACGGTCTACGCGCCGGCCTTCGACCGGAGCCTGGAGGAGCCGGTCGCGGGGAGCATCCCGGTCGGCGCAGAGGTGCCGCTGGTCATCACCGAGGGGAACTACCTGCTGTACGAGGGCGGGGAGTGGGCCAGGGTCGGGCCGCTGCTCGACGAAGTGTGGTTCCTGGCGCCGCCGGAGGAGCTCCGGGTGGAACGACTAATTGAGCGTCATATGCGTTTCGGAAAGCCCGCCTTGGCGGCGGCGGCCTGGGTGCACCGCTCGGACGAGGCGAACGCGGCGCTGGTCGCCCCGGGCCGCAACCGCGCCGACCTGGTCATTGACTGAACCGACCCCGCCCGCAACCCCACCTTTTTGGCCACCGGCCACTCCAGTGGCCGTAATTCGTTTATGGCGGGGGCGTATTGACGAACCCTCCGTAACGTGCCGCAAACACTCAGGTGACGCAAAAGGAGAAGAATCCGTTCGAGGTCGCGAGAGATCTCCGCCAGGGTTCCCTTCCGCGTATTCCGTTGTAGGGTTCCGACTATTCACCGCCCAACGGGGGGCGTAACAACGGCCGGAATTGGTCCGGACCGATGCCTCCGCACGCGTCCGGGGGAATCGACCATGCGGTTCCAGCTCCTGGGGCCCCTGAGTATTGCGCACGGCCCCGAAACAGTCGTTCTCAAACCTTCGAAACCGACCAGCCTGCTCGCCGCCCTGCTGCTGCACCCGGGGACGGTGGTGTCCGCCGGCTACCTGATGCGCGCCGTCTGGGACGAGGAACCTCCGGCGACCGCGCGCGCCGCCCTGCAGACCTGTGTGCTGCGGCTGCGGCGGCTGTTCGCCAAGTACGGGATATCGGCGACCACCATCGAGTCGGTGCCCGGCGGCTACCGGATGCGGGCCGACGCCGGGACCCTGGACCTGGTGGCCTTCCGGGAACACGTGGCACGGGCGGCGGCGGTGCGCTCCAGCCGGGCCGCCGGGGCCGCGGCCGGGGATACGGCGTCGGGCGAGGAGCTGTACCGGCTGCGGGAGGCGCTCTCCCTGTGGCTGGGCCAGCCGCTGGCCAACGTGGCATCCCGGCTGCTGCACCGGGACGCCGTACCGGTGCTGGAGCAGGAGCGGTTACGCGTGCTGGAACGGGTCTGCGATCTCGAACTGGCCGCGGGGAACTGCCATCAGGTGCTGGTCGACCTGTACGACACGGCCCGCCGGACCCCGGTCCGGGAGCGGTTCACGGAGCAGCTGATCGAGGCCATGTACCGGACCGGCCGGCAGGCGGAGGCCCTCGCCGAGTACCGGTCCGTACGGGACCGGCTCCGCGAGGAACTGGGCATCGACCCGGGGCCGGGCCTGCGGCGGCTGGAGCTGTCCATCCTCCGCGCCGAGGAACTGGGCCCCGCGCCCGGAGCCCGTCCCCGGCCGGCCCTCGCCTCCGGCGCCTTACCGGACACCGGATTCACGGACACCGGATTCACGGACGCCGGGTTCGCGGACACCGGATTCACCGGCCTCGGCGCACCGGCGGGCGGCGGGATACCCGCCGGTTCCCGGCTGCCCGTGGCCGCCGGATCCCCGGCGGCCGGGGGCATCGCCGTGGGCACCGCGTTATCGGTGCCCGGCACCGCCCCGGCCGGCCCCATGGCGCACCGCGCGCCCACGGCTCCCGCGGCACACATCCCTCCCGCGGCGCCCGCCGCCGGAACGGCCCCCGTGCGGTACGCGGCCCGGGCCGGCGGATTCACCGGCCGGAGCGGCCAACGGGCTCTCCTCGCCTCGCAGTTGGCGGAGCCCGGTGGGCCCCGGCTGGTCGTGCTGTCCGGGGCTCCGGGGATCGGCAAGTCGGCCCTCGCGCTGGCCGCCGCCCATGACGCCCGCGCCGCCTTCCCCGGCGGGATCCTGCACCTCCCCCTCACCGGCCCCGACGGCACGCCGGCCGGCGCCGCCGAGGCGGGCCGGCTGATCCCCGAACCGGCCGGGGCCCGCCGTCTGGTGCTCCTGGACGACGCCGCCGGCGCCGGACAGGTGCTGCCCCTGCTGCCCGCCGCGGGTGCCGCCGACGCCACCGTGGTGATCACCAGCCGGCGCGGACTGGCCGCCGTGGTGGCCACCCACGGCGGGGCCGTGCACCGGCTGGAGCCGCTCCGCCCGGAGGAGGCACACGCCCTGCTGGCCGGACTGGTCGGCACCGCCCGGATCGCCGCCGAACCGGCGGCGACCGTCGAACTGGCCGCCGTGTGCGGCTACTTCCCGCTCGCCCTGCGGATCGCCGCGGGCCGGCTGCTCACCCGGCCCGGACTGTCCGTGGCGCACTGCGCCGACTGGCTGGCCCAGGACCCGGCCGGCCGGCTCGCCCTCGCCGAGGACCCCCGGATGTCCGTCCCCCAGGTGTTCGGGCACGCCCTGGACGCCCTGCCCGCCGAACTCCGGGAGGCCTTCCTCCGGATCGGCGCCGGACCGATCGGCCCGATCCGGGCGGCGGCCGCCTCCGCCGGGACCCCCGAAACGGCCCCGTCCGGACCGGCCGAGGCCGAGGGCATCCTCGAACAGCTCGTGGACGCGGGGCTGTTGGAAGACGGCCCGCCCGGCCCGTACCGGATGCACCCGCTGCTTCGACGCTACGCGCGTTGGCGTGCGGAGCAGTACCGCGAGACGGCCCCGCCCGCCCTCGCCCCCTGACCCCCGCGCCGCCCCTCTGCACCGCGCCCAGCGCGCCCACCGCTCCCGTTCCGCCTCCCTCCCAGCCCTCCGCACCCAGGGGTGACCCCATGGCACGAACGACCTACGAGACCGTCGCCGAGACCCGGCCCCGGATCCGCCGGGACGTCCTGTTCACCAAGACCCCGGACGGGGTGCTGTTCCACAACGCCGACGGCGGGTTCCGGCTCACCGCCGCCTCCGCCTACAAGTTCGCCACCCTGCTCGTCCCGCACCTGACCGGCGACCACACCGTCGCCGAGCTGTGTACGGGGCTGGGCGAGGCCCAGCGGACCATGGTCGGGGAGCTGGTGAAGACCCTGTACGAAAGAGACTTCGCCCGCCCGGTGGCCGCCCCGGCCGGGGACCGGGAGCAGCCGCTCCCGGCCGGGGTGGCCCGCCGCTACGCCCCGCAGATCGCCTACGCCGACCACTACTCCGACGAGCCCGAGGCCCGCTTCGCCGCCTTCCGGGCCGCCCGGGTGGCGCTGCTCGGCACCGACCCGGCGGCCGGCTGGTGCCTGCTCAGCCTGGTCCGCAACGGCTGCGCCCGGATCGGGGTGCTGCCCGGGCTGGACACCGGCCCGGCGGAGGCCGAGGCCGCGGAGGCCGCCGCCGACGGCTGCCCCGCCGAGATCCGCCCGCTGCCCGCCGGGCCCGGACCGCTGGACTGGGCGGCCCTCGACGGCTACGACGTGGTCCTGGTCACCGGTGGCGCGGCGGCCCCGGCCCGGCTGCTGCCGCTGCTCGCCGCCGGGGTGCCGGAGGGCAGGCTGCTGCTGCCCCTGTGGACGTACGGCGGCCAGGCCGTCGTCGGCCCGCTCTCCCGGCCCGGGGTCCCCGGCTGCTGGTCCTGCGCCGCCCTCCGGCTGGGCTCGGGGGCCATCGAGGGCGGGCCCGGCGCCGCTGCCGACCTGTGGCGGTCACTCGCCCTGCCCCCGGCCCAGGAGCGGCCGGACGGGCCGACCGGACCGGTGGCCGCGATGCTCGGCAACCTGCTGGGCTACGAGGTGTTCCGGGCCGTCTCCGGAGCACTGCCCGCCGAGACCTCCGGCCAGGTCCTGGTGCAGGACCTGGAGTCCCTCGACGTGACCGCGGAGCCGCTGCTCCCCCATCCGGGCTGCCCCCACTGCGCCGAGGACCCGGCCGAGGCCGCCCGGGCGGCCGCCGCCCCGGTGGAGCTGACGGCCGCGGGGAGCTCCGGCGCCCCCGCCCTGCCGACCCTGGAGACCGCCCGGGAGGCCGACGACCTGGTGGCCGAGCTGAACCGGCGCGAGCTGCTCGTCCGCCCGTACGCCGGGGTGTTCACCCGGTACGCGGACGAGCCGCTGACCCAGATACCGCTCAAGCTGAGCGCGGTGGAGCTCGGGATCGGGCACACCGGGCGGCGGACCGTGGCGGCCTTCGACGTCCACCATGTGGCCGGGGCCCGGATGCGGGCCCTGGACGCGGCCGCGCTGGTGTACGCCGAGCACGTGGTGCCGTCCGGTCCGGAACTGACGGTAGCTCAGCAACGGTTCGATGCGGACAGGTTGGTGCTGGCGAGCGGGGTGGCGGGGGCGGTGCGCGGGTACCGGCAGGGGGTTTCGCTGCTGACCAAGGAGCCGGTGGCGGTGCCGGCCGGGGCGGTGCGGCCGTTCGGCCCGGACAATGCCGACCGGCTGTTCGAGCGCAGCCGGGCGGGGGCCGGGGCCGGGCCCTCGGCGGCCGACGCGGCCGCCGCCGGGCTGCTCTCCGCGCTGGCCCACGACGCGCTGCTCCGCGCGGTCCGGGGCGCCCCGGCCGTCCCCGTGCCGCTCCCCGCCGACCCGGACACCGGCCCCGGTGCGGAAGCGGATCCCGGTGCGGACGCGGAGCTGCTGTTCCTGGCCCGGTCGGCGGACCGGCTCGGAGTGCCGGTGGAGCTGCTCGACCTCGGCGAGAGCGCGTACAGCGGGGTCCATGTGCTGCTGGCCCGGTCCGGTGCGCACTGGGCGGTCGGCAGCGAGCCCGACCGTGCGGCGGCCGCCATGGCCGCGCTGCGGGACCTGCTGGGCGCGGTGCAGTACGAGCGCGAGGAGAGCACCGGCGGCGGCCCCGTGGACACCGGGGACCCGCTGCTCCGCGATCTGGACCCGCGGACTCTCACCACCGGGTCCGGCCCGGCCGGAGGAGCGGCCGACGTGCCCGTGGTGACCTGGGCGGAGGTGCTGGAGCGGCTGCGCGCCGCCGGCCGGGACGCGTACGCCGTGCGGACCGGCTCGGCGGATCTGGCCCGGGCCGGGATCCACACCGTGCGGGTGCTGCTGACGAACCCCGCCCGGGAGTCCCTCGATGGCTCCTGAACCGGAGGACGGCCCGCTGTTCGGAGGGTTCGGCGGGCTGCTGGACCGGGCGCTGCGCGAACTGGGCGGGCCGCCCGTGACCCTGTGCGCCCTCGGGGTACGGGACGCCTTCACGGCGCCCGTGCCCGAGCCGGTCCCCGACGCGGAGCGGGCGGTCCGGGTGCACCTGTACGGACGGCATGCCGTGCTGGGCGGGCCGGGCTGCTGCCCGCGCTGTCTGGAACGGCGCTGGCAGGCGGTCCGGTCGGTGGCCCTCCGGGACGCCCTGGAGCTGGGCGGGGGCACCCGGCAGGCCGGTGACTGGCCCTACGCCCAGCCGTTCGCCGCCGGGCTGCTCGCCGCCCTGGTCACCGCCACCGCGGCCGAACGGACCGAACCGGCCGGAGCGGCCGGGCCGTTCCGGGAACTGCGGCTGCTGGACCTGCGGCACGGCACCCTGCGCCGGTATCCGCTGGTGCCGGATCCCGAGTGCCCGCTGTGCGGGACCCCGGTGCCCGACGCGCCCGCCGAACCGGAGCTGGGGCCCGCGCCCGCCCACCGTCCCGGAGTGTTCCGCACCCGCCCTCTGGAGGACTACGGCATCGAGGTGGCCGCCTTCGCCAACCCGCTCTGCGGTTCGCTGGGCGCCACCCTGGTCCAGGACGTGTCCTCCACCTCCACCTCCGCCACCATCGGCTGTTTCTCGATGCGTTCGGGCGACTATCTCCGGGAGACCTTCTGGGGCGGGCACACCGACCGGTTCGACCACAGCGCCCGGGTCGGGGTGCTGGAGGGACTGGAGCGGTACGCGGGGATGCGGGCCCGCTCCCGGACCACCCGGGTGACGGGCTCGCTGAAGTCCCTGGGAGCCGACGGCCCGGGGGCCGGCTTCCCGGGGGTCGAGGGCGCGACCGCCCCGGTCGACCCGCGCGAAGTGGGTCTGTACGACGAGGAGTTCCACCGGGCCAACCCGCGGGTGCGGCCCTTCGACCCGGACCGGGAGATCCCCTGGGTCTGGGGCTGGTCGCTGCGCGACCGGGCCCCCCGGCTGGTCCCGGAGGTCCTCACCTACTACCACGCGCCCGGTCTGGAGAACCGCTTCGTCCAGGAGAGCTCCAACGGCTGTGCCTCCGGCGGGAGTTATGCGGAGGCCGTGTACTTCGGGCTGATGGAGGTGATCGAGCGGGACGCGTTCCTGCTCGCCTGGTACGGCCGGCAGCCGCTGCCCGAGATCGACCCGCGGACCAGCACCCGGCCCACCAGCCGCGCCATGGTCGACCGGCTGGCCATGTACGGGTACCGGGCCCGGTTCTTCGACACCCGGATCACCTTCCCGGTCCCGGTGGTGACCGCGGTCGCCGAGCGGTACGACGGCGGCCCGGGCCGGATGTGCTTCGGGGCGGGTGCCGGGCTCGATCCGGAGTCGGCCCTGCATTCGGCGCTGTGCGAGATCGCCACCGACGCGGTGAACCTGCCCGGCCGCACCGAGCGGGACGGAGACCGGCTCCGCGCGATGGCGGCGGACTTCTCCCTGGTGACGGCCCTGCACGACCATCCGCTGGTGTACGGGCTGCCGGAGATGGGGCGGCACGCGGACTTCCTGCTGCGGGCCCCGCAGGGCCCGCTGCGGCCGGTCGGCGCACCGGACCCGGCCGTCGGGGCCACCGGTGACATCCGGGCCGATCTGCTGCGGTGCGTGGAGGCGGTCGCCGCCGAGGGCTTCGACGTGGTGGCCGTCGACCAGACCCTGCCCGAGCAGCGGGCGCTGGGACTGCACACGGTGAGCGTGCTGGTGCCCGGACTGCTGCCGATCGACTTCGGATGGTCCCGGCAGCGGGCCCTGGGCATGCCCCGGATGCGCACCGCCCTGCGGGCCGCCGGGCTGCGCGCCCGCGACCTCGGACCCGGGGACCTCAACCCGGCTCCGCACCCCTTCCCGTGACCCGACCCCCCACGAACGCTGGAGGACGCATGGGCCCGTCCCATGACCGAGCGCAGGACCAGGCGCAGGAACAGGACCGAGCGCAGGACCAGGCGCAGGCCGACGCCCCGCACCGGGCGGACGCGGACAGGCACGCCTACGCGCACGCCTACGCGCGCGCCATCGTGCACCGGGGCCGGATCCCGATGGAGCCCGTGGACTTCGTCCCCGACTGGTCCGACCGGCCGCGCAAGGCGAAGTACTACCCGGACGCCGAACTGCTCCCGCTGCCCTCCCGGCTGCCCGGCCCGGCGGCCGAACCGGACTCCCCCGCCGCCGGGTTCACCCTGCCGCTGCTGGCCGGGATGCTCCAGGACAGCTACGGGCTGACCGGCCGCCGGCTGGCCGTCCAGGCCAACACCGACCTGTCCGCGCTGCCGCACTACACCCACGCCAACTGGTCCCGGGGCACCGCCTCCGGCGGCGGCCTCTACCCGGTGTCCGTGTACTGGGCTGCCGGCCCGGGCGGCCCGGTGCTGCCCGGCCTGTACCACTACGCCCCGCACCGGCACGGGCTGCGCCGGCTGCTGGTCGGCGATCCAGCCCCGGAGGTCCGGGAGGCGCTCGGGCCGTGGCCCGGTTCCGCCGGGGACCCCGGCCAGTACCTGGTCCTGGGGGTCAAGTACTGGCAGAACTCGTTCAAGTACAACAGTTTCTCCTTCCACGCGGTCAGCATGGACGTGGGCGCGCTGATCCAGACCTGGCGGCTGTGGGCCGCCGGGCACGGGCTGCGGATCGACCCCGTCATCTGGTTCGACGAGGAGCGCCTGGCGCGGCTGCTCGGCGTGTCGGCCCGCGAGGAAGGGTTGTTCGCGGTCGTGCCGCTGCACTGGGAACAGCGGCACGACCGTGCCACACCGCCCGCCCGCGCCACACCGCCCGCCCGGGCCTCCGCGCCGGTTCCGGCCCCCCGGGTCCGGCACCGGGACCGGGAACGCTCGCGCCGGGTGCTGGAGTTCGAGACCCTGCACCGGATCCACACGGCCACCCTGGGCCGGGCCGCCGACCGGCCGGAACCCGGGGCGCTCGACGCCGCCTCGGCCCGCCCGACCCGGGGCACCGACCCGCTGCCGCTGCCGGCCCCGGCGGCACCCGAGCTGGGCACCCGGGCGGCGCTGCGCGACCGGCGCAGCAGCTTCGGCCGCTTCGACGCGAGCCGGCCGGTGACCGCCGACCGGCTGGCCGGGATCCTCGCGGACTGCGCCGGGACCGCGTTCGGCTGCGAGGCCGAGCGGGCCGGGGGGCCGCCGCTGGCCTCGCTGTACGCGTTCGTCAACCACGTCGAGGGCATCGCCCCGGGCGGCTACGCCTACGACCCGGTGCGGCGGACCCTGAACCGGCTGACGGACGGGCCGCCCGGCCCGTTCCTCCAGGGCAGCTACTTCCTGTCGAACTACAACCTGGAGCAGGCGGCCGCCGTGCTCGTGCCGGCCGTCCGCACCACCGCCGTGCTGGACGCCGTCGGGGAGCGCGGCTACCGGCTGGCCGGCGGCACCATCGGCGCGATCGCCCAGACCTTCTACGCCTCGGCCGCCGCCCACCGGCTCGGCGCCGGGGTGGCCCTCGGGTTCGACGCCGTGTCGTACACCGAGGAGCTCGGGCTGGCCGGCACCGACGAGTCCCCGCTCCTGATCATGCTCCTCGGGCACGAGCGGCCCCGCCCGGCCGACTTCCGGCACGAGATCGCCTGATCCCCACGTCGTCACGTCCTGAGATCGCGAAGGAGGGTGTGCTGCGCATGACCACGTCGAACACCTTGGGTACGGACCCGGATCCGGCCGTCGTCCGGTGGCGGGCCGGGAACCGGTTCATGCTGCGGGTGG
Source organism: Streptomyces sp. NPDC033845 (assembly GCF_055576225.1). Lineage (NCBI taxonomy): Bacteria > Bacillati > Actinomycetota > Actinomycetes > Kitasatosporales > Streptomycetaceae > Streptomyces > Streptomyces sp. NPDC033845. The sequence continues at coordinate 199,347 of NZ_JBVIRI010000011.1, forward strand.
CCGGGCTGCCGGCCTCGTCCGTGGCGGGGCTGCGGTGTCCCGGCACGGTGCGCTGGGCGGCCGACGTCCTGGCCGCGGAGGCCGGGCTGCGGGCCGAGGCGGACCGGCTCGGGGAGCTGCTGCACCATGCGGTGGGAGCCACCGACCCGGCGCCGGACGGCCCGGGGGCCGGCCAGCGGCGGGCGCTGCTGCGGCTGCGCCGGCAGATCCACAACGGCCGGCTGCCGGACCGGCCGGAGACGGCCGCCGGAGTGCTGGCCGAGCTCGCCCCGGAGGCCGGCGACGCGCTCGCGCACTGGCTGCACCGGCGCCGCCGGCTGGAACGGCTGCTCGGCGAGGGGGAGGCGCTGCTGGCCGGGGAGACGGCGCTGGCCCGGACCGCCCTGCGGTCCCTGCTCGCCGGGGAGCGGTTCCGGGCGGGGCTGCTGCTGGCCTCGCCCGCGCTGGAGGGCCGGCTGGACGCCTATCTGGGCCTGCCGGCCGACCGGGAGCCCGACAACCGGGCCCGCAAGGCGGAGCGTTCGGCGCTCACCTACGTGTACCGGACGGCCGTCAAGACCAGCCCGTTCAGCACCCTGACCGCGCTGGCCACCGGCACCTTCACCGGCGGCCCCGGCAGCGGGCCCGAACTCGCCGGGGAGTGGAGCAGCCACGTCCGGCTGAACGTGGTGGTGCTGGCCCGGCTGGCCGAGCTGGTCCTCGCCGACCCGGTGCGCCGCCGCGACCTGCCGTTGCGGCCCGCCTCGGGCTGGGGGGCCGAGGGGGACCGCATCCGGTACGTGCGCCGGTCGGTGACGGCCGGGGACGACAGTGCGGCGGTCACCTTCGACGCCGCTTCCGACCGGCTGTTCTTCCTGCGCCGCAGCGGCACCCTGGACCGGCTGCTGGCCCTGTTCGCGGAGCGGTCCGAGGTCCGTCACCAGGAGCTGGCCGACTGGCTGGCCGCCGAGCACGGGGCCGCTCCCGAGGAGTGCGAGGCCTATCTGGGCGCCCTGCGCGACCTGGGCATGATCCGGGTGCCCTGTCTGGACACCGAGGTGCACAGCGGCGACCCGCTGGACTCCTTCCGGCGGGCCCTGGCCGGGCTGGGCACCGGCTGGGCGGACCGGCTGGCGGCCCTGCTGGCGGGCCCCGGCCGGGTCCTGGAGCGCTATCCCACGGCCGGCCGGGCCGAACGCCCCGCCCTGCTGGCCGAGTTGCGGGCCGGGCTGCAGCTGGTGACGGCGGAGCTGGGGGCGCCCGACGCGCCGCTCCCGCAGACCCTGCTGTACGAGGACGTCAGCGCGGGCCGCGACCTGACCTGCCCGCCGCCCGACTGGTCCGGGCTGCGCTCGGTGGAGCGGATCCTGCCCGCCTTCGACCTGACCCTCGCCCAGCGGCTGACCTTCGAGGGGTTCTTCACCGCGCGGTACGGGGAGGGCGGCCGCTGCGAGGACCTCCTCGGGCTGGTCCACGACTTCCACGAGGACTTCTTCGACCAGTACCTGTCGTTCTCGGCCCGCCGCACCCCGGTGGACGAGCACGGTGCGTACGTACCGGAGACGAACTGGCTGAAACTGCCCGGGATCCTGGCCCTGGACGCGGCCCGCACCGCCTTCATCGACCGGATGCGGCAGGCCTGGGACCGGTCCGGGAGCCGGACCGGCGACCAGGCCGGTGACCGGACCGGTGCCCGGACCGATGTCCGGACCGGGGACCCCGGGGAACTCCGTCTGACGGATGCCGACATCGAGGCGGTGGCCCGGCACCTGGAGCCGCTCCGGCCCGGGTTCGCACCGCGCTGCCACCACATCCAGCAGGCCCGCGACCCGCTGACCGGCGCCCCCCGGACCGTACTGAACCGGTCCTACGGCGGACTCGCCTTCCCCTTCAGCCGGTTCACCCACGTGTATGACGCCCCGGACGGGGACGGGGCCCCGGCCGGGCCCACCCTCTCCGCCGAACTGCGGGCCGCCGCGGCCCGGGCCACCCCGCCGGGCACGGTGCTGGCCGAGGTCACCGGCGGTCCGGTGACCACCAATCTGAACCTGCACGGGCGGCTCACCGACTACGAGATCGTCTGCCCGGGCGAGACCGGCACCCTGCCCGCCGACCGGCAGCTGCGGCTCGCCGACCTGTACGCCGTCCACGACCCGGGCACCGGGCGGGTGGCGCTGCGCTCGCACCGCCTCGGCCTGGAGGTCGTCCCCGTCTACCTCGGCTATCTGGTGCCGCTGGCGCTGCCCGCGATCCCGCGGACCCTGCTGCTGCTGTCACCGTCCTCGATGTCCCCGCTGGACGTGTGGGCGGGGGTGCCCGAGGGGCCCGTCCGGGCCGGGGTCACCGGCCGGCCCCGGGTGGTGCACCGGGACGTGGTGCTGAGCCGGCGCAGCTGGACCACCACGGTCGCCGAGCTGCCCGCGCACGGGGCCCGGCGGGCCGCCGACTTCCTGGAGTGGCAGCGCTGGCGGCACCGGCACGGGCTGCCCGACCAGGTGTTCGCGACGGTGTCGGCGGGCGGCGGGGCCGGGGCGGCCGGCGGCATCGGCGCCAAGCCGGTGTACGTGGACTTCGCGAGCCCGCTCTCGCTGGCCGCCTTCGAGGCGCTGCTGCCCGGCCCCGCCCACCGGGTGGTGTTCCGGGAGCCGCTCCCCGACTCCGGCGGACCGCACCCCCGTTCCGCTTCCGGCGGCCATGCCGCCGAACTGGCGGTGGAGACCTTCACCACCGTCCACCCCCGGCAGGAAGGCGAACCGCGATGTCCCCGCTGACCCACCCCACGGAGCCGACCGGTCCGGCCGGCTCCTGGCAGGCCCTGCACGTGTTCTACGCGGCCAACCCGCAGCCGCTGCTGGTGAACTGCGTCCGCCCGCTGGTCGCCGGGCTGACCGCCGACGGCCTGGTCCGCGGGCACTTCTTCATCAACTACTGGCTGGAGGGCCCGCACGTCCGGCTGCGGCTGCGGCCCGTCTCCCCCGGGGCCGAGGCGGAGGTCCGGCGGCGCACCGAGGAGGCCGTGGCCGGGTTCCTGAAATCCCGGCCGGCCCTGTACGAGGTCGATTCGGGCTTCCTCAACGAGTTCTACAACACCCTCTTCGACATCGAATTCCCGGAGGCCGACCGCTCCGCGTTCACCGGCGCCGACGGCCGGATGAACCTGCGCCCCAACAACTCGTATTCCTGGGAACCCTATGAACCCGAATACGGGAAATACGGCGGACCGGCCGGCATCGACCTCGCCGAATGGCATTTCTCGCACTCCAGCGACCTGGTCACGGACGCCCTGGGGCGGATGAACCTGCACCTGCGGACGGTGCTGCTGGGCACCTCGGCGCAGCTGATGATGGTGATGGCCGGGGTGTTCCTGCCGGACCGGGAGGAACTCGCCGACTATCTCGACTCCTACTACCGCTTCTGGCACGAGGCCTTTCCCGGCACCGGATTCATCGGCTCCGAGGAGTACGACAAGAGCTGGGACCGGACCGCGCCGGGACTGGCCCGCCGGTTCGCTGCGGTCCGGGCCGCACTCGACTCCGGGGACACCGGCCGGCTGCCCGAATTCCTGGCCGGCTGGGCCGAGCACTGCCGGATCCTGCGCGACCGGGCCGCGGAACTGGCCCGCGCCGGGGAACTCGTCTTCCGGTCCTGGGACGGGACCCGGGACGAGCGGGTCACCGATCCCGCCGAGGCACTGCCCCGGCTGCTCTCCCCCTACCTCCACATGACCAACAACCGGCTGCACGTCACCATCCGCGACGAGGCCTACCTCTCCCACCTGCTGGGCCGGGTGTTGCGCGAGGAACCCTCGGCGGTCGCCCCGTGACCCCCGACCGGACGGCGGCCCTGCTCGGGCAGCGGCCCGCGCTGCGGCCGGAGGTGCTCCTCTCGCCACCGCTGCTGCACGGCCCGGCCACCGTCCACCTGGTCAAGGACCAGGTGTCGGGCGCCGCGTTCGAGATCGGGCCCCGGGAGTACTTCCTGGTGTCCCGGCTCGACGGGACCCGCACCCTGGGCCAGATCGGCGAGGGGTACGGGGCGGAGTTCGGCCGGCGGATCGACGAGCGGCACTGGCAGCAGCTGCTCGGGCTGCTCGGCAGCCGGCGGCTGCTGGCCGGCGGCCCGCCCCCGGACGCCCCGGAACGGCGGGCCTCCCCCTGGGAGGGCGGGCTGCTGCGCGGCAGCGTCCGGCTGGTCGCGGACGCCGACGCGGCCACCGGCCGCTGCCACCGGGCGCTGCGCCCGCTGCTGCACCCCGCCGTGCTGGGGGTGCTGCTGCTGGCCGCGCTGGTGATGGAGGCGGCGCTGGCGGCCGGCTTCGGCCGGCTGGCGGAGGACCTGGCGTGGATCCTGCGGCATCCGGCCGCGCTGCTCGCGGTGGCCACCCTGCTGTGGCTGAGCACCGCCCTGCACGAGTTCGGGCACGGGATCGCGGCCCGGCACGTCGGGGCCACGGTCGGCGAGATCGGGCTGCGCTGGCGGCTGCCGGTGGCCATCATGTACTGCCGGGTGGACACCTACCGGCATCTGCGGCGCCGCCGCGACCAGTTGGCGGTGGCCGCCGCCGGGGCCTTCGTCAATCTGCTGTTCCTGCTGCCGTTCTGGGGCTGGCGGGCCGTGCTGCCGGCCGGGGATCCGACGGCCCGGACCCTGTCGGTGCTGCTGCTGCTCGGCAGTGCCCAGGCGCTGGTCAACCTGCTGCCGCTGCCGCCGCTGGACGGCTACACCCTGCTCGGGCACGTCCTGCGGGTGACCCGGCTGGCCCCGGCCTCCGGGGCCTATCTGCGGCTCCGGATGCGACGGCCCGCTCCCCCGGCCACGGCCACGGCCACCGCCGACGCGGCCGCGTATCCGGTCCGGGCCCGCCGGATCTATCTGGCGTACGGCATCGGGTCCGCCGTGCTGGTGCTGCTGGTGCTGCTGGCACTCGCGGGCCTGATCGCCGCGGTCGCCTCGGCCCCGGTCTCCTGACCCTCCCGCCCCCACCCGTCCCACCCACAGAGGGAAGCACCACCATGAGCGCTGAAAGCAGTCCGCCGTCCATCGCCGTGACCGAGGTGCGCAAACGCTACGGGGACCGGTCCGCCGTGGACGGGATCTCCCTCGACGTGCGGCCCGGGGAGTTCCTCGGGCTGCTCGGCCCGAACGGCGCCGGGAAGACCACCCTGGTCGAGATCATGGTCGGGCTGCGGGAGGCCGACTCCGGGACCGTCCGGGTCCTGGGCCGCAGCCCCTGGCCCCGGGACACCGTGCTGCTGCCCCGGATCGGGGTCCAGACCCAGGCCTCCGCGTTCTTCGTCCGGCAGACCGCCCGCGAGCACCTGGGCACCGTCGCCGGGCTCTACCGGGTCGGCGCGGCGGCCGTGGACCGGACCCTGGCCTCGGTCGGGCTCACCGGGCAGCGGGACGTCCTGGTGGAGAACCTCTCCGGCGGCCAGCGGCAGCGGCTCGCCATCGCCTCGGCACTGGTCCACGACCCCGAGGTGATCTTCCTGGACGAGCCGACGGCCGCCCTGGACCCACAGGCCCGCCGCGATCTGTGGGAGGTGCTGCGCGGGCTCAAGGGAGCCGGCCGCACCATCGTGTTCACCACCCACCACCTGGACGAGGCGGAGGCGCTCTGCGACCGGGTGGCGATCCTGGTGGCGGGCCGGCTGGCCGCCCTGGACTCCCCGCACCACCTGGTGGCCTCGGCGGGCGCGCCGTCCCGGCTGCTGCTGCCGGAGGGCCGGATCGCCCTGGCCGAGGCGGCCGCGCTGCCAGGGGTGGACCGGGCCAGCCTGCAAGGCGGTTCACTGGTCCTGGAGACCGCCGCGCCCGGCCGGGTGCTGCACGCCGTGGACGCCCTGACCGGGCTCGACGGGGTGCTGACCCGGACCGCCACCCTCGAAGACGTCTATCTCGAACTCACCGCCGGCGAGCGGACGGAGCAGCAGGCATGAGCGCGTACACGGCACTGACGGCGGCCGGCTACCGGGCCCAGGTCCGGGACCGGGCCACCCTGTTCTTCACCTTCGCCTTCCCCCTCCTCTTCCTCGTGGTGTTCGGGCTGATCTTCAGCGGCCAGGACCTGGAGGAGACCGGGCGGCCCTACATCTCGTACATCGCGCCGGGGGTGATGTCCTGGGGCGTGGCCAACGCGGCCGTGTTCGGGATCGCCTTCACCCTGATGCAGTGGCGGCGGGACGACCTGCTGCGGCTGATCCGGCTCAGTCCGACCCCGCTGACCACGGTGCTCGCCTCCCGCTACGTGCTGGCCGTCGCCGTGGGCGTGGTCCAGGCGGTGGTGTTCGTGGCGGTGGCGATGCTGCCCGGTTTCGGGCTGGAACTGGACGGGCGCTGGCCGCTGGTGCTGCCCGCCCTGGTCCTCGGGATCACCGCGTTCCTGGCCATCGGGGTGCTGGTGGGCAGCTATGCGGACACCCCGGAGGCGGTGGCCGCCATCGCCAACTGCCTGATGGTGCCCATGGCGTTCCTGTCCGGCTCGTTCCTGCCGCTGGACATGATGCCGGACTGGCTGCGGCAGTTCTCCCGGCTGCTGCCGCTGCGCTATCTCAACGACGCGGCGACCGGCTCGCTGACCGGCAGCGGCTCGCTGGGCGCCATCGGCACCGGCTGCGCGGTGCTGCTCGGCTTCGCCGTGGTGTTCGGCGCGCTGGCCCTGAAGACCTTCCGCTGGAGCAACCGCCGATGACCGTCTCCTCCCCCGACCGGGTCCGGCCGCCGCTGGAGGCGGCCCGCGCCCTGCTGGCCGAAGCGCTGGCCGAGACCGGCGCCCGGGTGGTGACGGTCGGCGTGTACGACGCCCTCGGGCCGCGTGCCGCCGACCCGCAGGCCGCCGACCGGCCCGCCGCCACCGTGCACCTCACCGACCGGGCGGTGCTGATCGGCCCCTGGGGCGGTGACGGCACCGCGCCCGCCTGCGGACAGTGCCTGGCCATGCGCTGGCAGCGGCTCCGCAGCCGCAGCGAACGCGACGCCCTGGAGACCGGGACGGGCCCGCTGACCCCGGTGGACCCGCTGTGGCCGGAGCTGTCCCGGTACGCGGTGGACGCCGTCCGCGCCCTGCACGAAGCGCTCCTCGGCCCGGCCCGGGACCCCGGGCGGCGGCCGCCCGCCGAGGCCGCCGCGGACCGGGCGCTGCCCCAGGTGACCCGGCTGGACCTGGCCACCCTCCGGCAGCGCACCCTGCCCCTGCTGGCCGATCCGCTGTGCCCCGACTGCGGGCCGCGCGGGGCGGACGCCCCGGTGCCCTTCGTACCGCGGTCCCGGCCGACGGCGCGGCCCGGGGCGCAGCGGCTGCGGTCCGCCGATTCGTATCCGATGCCGTACGCGGCGCTGGCGAACCCGGTGACGGGGGTGCTCGGCGGGGGCACCTGGACGAACGTGACCTCGCCGACCACGGCCCCGGTGGCGGGCAGTGTGTTCATGCGGGGCTACGCCGGTCTCACCGACGTGACCTGGAGCGGCCAGGCCAACAGTTTCGCGGCCAGCCGGGACCTGGCCCATCTGGAGGGCCTGGAGCGCTACGCGGGCACCCACCGGCGGACCGGCGGCCGTCTGCTCACCGCCTCCTACGCCGAACTGGGCGACCGGGCCCTGCACCCCGCCTCGACCGGTCTGTACCCGCCGCACACCTACCGGGAGGACCCGCTGGTCTCCCCGTTCGACCCGGAGCGGCCCATCCCCTGGGTGTACGGGCATTCGCTGCGGGACGACCGGCCGGTGCTGGTGCCGGCCCGACTGGTGCACTACAGCGCGGGGCTGGCCGCCGACAACTTCGTGTTCGAATGCTCCAACGGCTGTGCGATCGGCAGTTGCGCGGAGGAGGCCCTGCTGGGCGCCCTGCTGGAGCTGGTGGAGCGGGACGCCTTCCTGGTCGCCTGGTACGGCGGTCTGCGGCTGCCGGAGATCGAGCTGGGCTCGGTGCCGGGGCGGGCCGGTGCCGCCGTGCGCGCGATGGCCGACCGGGCCGCTCTCCAGGGCTACCGGGTGCACGCCTTCGACAACCGGATCGACCTGGCCGTGCCGGTGGTGACCGCGCTGGCGGTCCGCCGGGACGGCGGGCCGGGCCTGTACTCCTTCGGGGCGGGTGCCGCGCTGGATCCGGCGGCGGCCGTGGAGGCCGCGCTCTCCGAGGTCCTCACCTACATTCCGCACCTGCCCGGGCAGGTCGCCGAGCGGCGGGCGGAACTGGAGGCGATGGCCGCCGACTTCCGGCTGGTGCGCCATCTGAAGGACCATGCGCAGCTCTACGGGCTGCCCGTGATGACCGAGCACGTCCGGCCCTATCTGGAACCCACCGGGCTGCGGCCGCTGGACGCCGGACCGGCAGGTCCGCCGGTCTTCGGGGACCTGCGGGAGGCGCTGGCCCATGTGGTGGCCGAGCTGACCGCGGCCGGCCACGATGTCATCGCCGTGGACCAGACGACTCCGGAGCAGCGGCGGATCGGGCTGCGGACGGTGCGCGCGGTGGTGCCGGGGCTGCTGCCGATCGACTTCGGCTGGTCCCGGCAGCGGGCCCCGTACATGCCGCGGCTGCGGACGGCGGCCCGCCGGGCCGGGCTGCGGGAACGGGACCTGGCGGAGGCCGGGATCCGGATGGTGCCGCACCCGTTCCCCTGACCGGGCGGGTCCGGCACGCGGATGCCCCCGGGGGTCTTCCCCGGGGGCATCCGTGTGGTGCCGTGGCGGCTCGTCAGGCCGAGCAGGAGGTGGTGCTGGTGGTGGACGAGCAGGTGGAGGTGGAGCTGCAGCTCGTGGAACCGGCGAGCACGACCTCGCTGGCGTCCGAGTAGTCGGAGATCTCGAAGGTCTCGGACTCCAGCTCCAGGATCTCGTCGGCGAGCGAGGCCAGCGGCGACTTCTCCATGACGGTTCCTCCTTTCACGGTTCACTTGCGGCGGTCGGGGGCCGGCCGGCCCCCGAGGTCCCATCAGACCCCGGGCCGCCGTCAGGTCCCCGACGGGCCGCTGACAGAAAGTGTCAGCGAACTGCCAGGGGCCGCGCGGCGGTCCGGCGGATCATGGGCGGATGCCCCTGGCCGACCGGCTCCCGCCGCTGCTGCGCCCGCTGACCACCCTCTATCTGGACCTGCACCGGCATCCGGAGCTGTCCGGGGCGGAGGTGCGGACGGCGGGCCGGTTCGCGGACTGGCTGACCGGCGCCGGGTACGGGGTCACCGGGGGGATCGGCGGGCACGGGGTGGCGGGGGTGCTGCGCAACGGGGACGGTCCGCTGGTGATGCTGCGGGCCGAACTGGACGCGCTGCCGATGCGGGAGACCACCGGACTGCCGTACGCCAGTGGGGGCGAGGCGGCGCACGCCTGCGGTCATGACCTGCATCTGGCGGCGGCGGCCGGGGCCGCCTCGCTGCTGGCCGCCGACCGGGAGTCCTGGCGGGGCACCCTGCTGGTGGTGGGGCAGCCCGCCGAGGAGACCCTGGCGGGGGCGGCCGGGATGCTGGCGGACGGGCTGTACGAGCGGTTCGGCCGGCCGGACGAGGTGCTGGCCCAGCACGCGGCCCCGCTGCCGGCCGGGATGGTGGCCCACGGGTACGGGCCGATGACGGCGGGCAGCGTCACCCTGCGGGTGGTGGTCCACGGCCGGGGCGGCCATGCCGGGGCCCCGCATCTGGCGGTGGATCCGGTGGTGGCGGCCGCGCACGTGGTGACCCGGTTGCAGACGGTGGTGTCCCGGGAGGCCGCGCCGACCGAGCCGGTGGCGGTGACCGTCGGGTCCTTCCATGCCGGGGACCGGCCGAACGTGATCCCGGACCGGGCCGAACTGACGGTCACGGTACGGGCGGTGGGGGCGGCTGCGCTGGCCGCGGCGACGGCGGCGGTGGAGCGGGTGGTGCGTGCCGAGTGCGCGGCTGCTGCCTGTCCGCGGGAGCCGGAGGTGGTGCGGCTGTCGGAGTCCCCGGCCACCCATCCGGATCCGGGGCTGACCGGTGCGCTGCGGGCGGTCCACCAGGGCGAGTTCGGGGCGGAGCGGGTGGCGATGTGGCCGCCGTCGCTGGCCACCGAGGACTTCGCCCGGTTCGGCGGCGAGGGGATCCGGCTGGGGTACTGGATGTTCGGGGTGATCGGTCCGGCGGCCTGGGCGGCCGCGCCGGGCGGCACGGCCGCGGAGAAGCTGGCGGTGCTGCCGGCCAACCACTCCCCCGGGTTCGCCCCGGACCCCCGGACCGCGCTGCCGGCCGGGGTGCGGGCGCTGGCCTCGGCGGCCCTGGCCCGGCTGTCCCCGCCGCGGTGAGCGCGGGCGTACGGCGGTGCCGGGCCCGGGGCGGTGCCCATGGGCGGTGCCGGGCCCCTAGGCGGTGCCGGGCCCATGGGCGGTGCGGGTCAGCCGACCCGGTCGCCGGCCACCACCGGGTGGGCCTCCAGCCCGGGGGCGGCGAGGAGTTCGGCGATCAGTTCCGTGGAGCCGCCGACGTAGGTGCTGACCAGGTCCACGTCGCCGCCCACGCACCAGGCGCGGTCGGCCGGCCACCACAGGTCGGGGAGTTCCGCGAAGGGGTCGAGCAGCAGCGGGGACACGGCGTCGGCCAGCGGTCCGGAGAGCAGGACCTCGTCCCGCTCGGGGGTCGGGAAGGTGGGCACCCCGTCCCAGTTCCAGCGCCCGTACCCCTCCCACAGTCCGTAGTGGCAGTCCTGCGGGGTGGTGGTGTGCCGGGCGAGCACGGGGATCAGGGCGCGGGCCACGTCGCCGGGGGTGGGGCCTTCGGCGGGGTGCTCGTCCCAGACTCCGGGCAGGCCGTACTCCTGGAGGTTCTGGTAGAAGCGTTCGGCGCCGATGACCTCGTGCCAGTCGGTGAGCGGCCCGACCCGGCGGCCGTGGGCGGCGGCCGCGGTGTCCCAGCGGACCGGTTCCTCGTCCAGGGAGGCGGGGTGCAGGATCCGGGCGTACGCCGGGAAGCCGGGCGCGCCGACCCCGGCGACGGTGGCGAACACGCCCCAGCCGGGCCGCCGCTCGGTCAGCCAGCGGGCGGCGGAGAGGTCGGCGGTCTCGATGCGCAGCAGTCCGTACCGTTCGGGAGCCGGGTCCCGGTGTACCTGCGGGTAGTCGTCCACCTGTCCAGTCTGCCAAACGCGCCGCCGCCGGACCCGGCCGGCGCCCGACGCCCGACGTCAACCCGCCGCCCGCTCCCTCACCCACCGCATCGGATGGTTTTCAGCCTGTTCCCGCGCAGCCTGGGCAGAGCCCGCGGTAGGTGATCTCCGCGCCCGACACGGCGAAGCCGAAGCGGCCGTCGGCCGGGAGCTCGGCCAGCGGGTCGCCGGTCGGGTGCACGTCCCGGATGAGGCCGCAGCCGGAGCACACCAGGTGCTGGTGCGGCCGGTGGGCGTTGGGGTCGTACCGTTTGGCCCGGCCGTCGGTGGACACCTCCACCACCTCGCCCAGGGCCACCAGCTCGCCCAGGGCGTTGTAGACCGTCGCCCGGGAGATCTCGGGCAGCCGCCGGGCGGCCAGTGCGTGCACCTCGTCGGCGGTGAGGTGCACGTGGTCGCCGTCGAGGACCTCCGCCACGACCCGCCGCTGGGAAGTCATCCGCCAGCCGCGCCCCCGCAGCCGTCCGAGCAGGTCACTCATATCGGTTCACCTATTCACGATCGGTCGGATGGCCGGATTTCATCGGTGAAGATCCGGGATCCGATGGAATATGGATTTGGTGTCCTTCTTGACTTGGATTCTGTCCATCGTAGGATCGGTTTCGATGACAGCCAAGTGACAGGACGACCTCAGTGGGGTCGACGCCACGCCACTGACCGCAGTTCCTGAGACCCAGGACCCGCCCGGTCCGGAAGGATTTTCCGATGTCTGAGAACCACGATGCGATCGTCACGGACCCGAAGGCGGAGGGCGGAGGCGGCTGCCCTGTCCAGCACGGGCGCGCCGCACACCCCACCCAGGGCGGCGGCAACCGCCAGTGGTGGCCGGATCGCCTCAACCTGAAGATCCTGGCCAAGAACCCCGCGGTGTCCAACCCGCTGGGCGAGGAGTTCGACTACGCGGCGGCCTTCGGCGCCCTGGACCTGCCCGCGGTGAAGCGGGACATCGCCGAGGTGCTGACCACCTCGCAGGACTGGTGGCCGGCCGACTTCGGGCACTACGGCCCGCTGATGATCCGGATGGCCTGGCACAGTGCCGGCACCTACCGGATCAGCGACGGCCGCGGCGGCGCCGGCACCGGGCAGCAGCGGTTCGCCCCCCTGAACAGCTGGCCGGACAACGGCAACCTGGACAAGGCCCGCCGTCTGCTGTGGCCGGTGAAGAAGAAGTACGGCCAGAACATCTCCTGGGCCGACCTGATGATCCTGGCCGGAAACGTCTCCCTGGAGACCATGGGCTTCGAGACCTTCGGCTTCGCCGGCGGCCGCGCCGACGTCTGGGAGCCCGACGAGGACGTCTACTGGGGTCCCGAGACCACCTGGCTGGGCGACGAGCGCTACACCGGCGACCGCGAGCTGGAGAACCCGCTCGGCGCCGTGCAGATGGGTCTGATCTACGTCAACCCCGAGGGCCCCAACGGCACCCCGGACCCGCTGGCCGCAGCCCGCGACATCCGTGAGACCTTCCGCCGGATGGCGATGAACGACGAGGAGACCGTCGCCCTGATCGCGGGCGGCCACACCTTCGGCAAGACCCACGGCGCCGGTCCGGCCGAGAGCGTCGGCGACGACCCCGAGGCCGCCGGGCTGGAGCAGCAGGGCTTCGGCTGGAGCAACTCCTTCGGCACCGGCAAGGGCGGCGACGCCATCACCAGCGGCCTCGAAGGCATCTGGACCAACACCCCCATCACCTGGGACAACAGCTTCTTCGACATCCTCTTCGGCTACGAGTGGGAGCTGTTCCAGAGCCCGGCCGGCGCCAACCAGTGGCGGCCGAAGGACGGTGCCGGCGCCGGTACCGTGCCGGACGCGCACGACCCGTCGAAGACCCACGCCCCGACGATGCTCACCACCGACCTGTCGCTGCGCGTCGACCCGGCCTACGAGCAGATCTCGCGGCGCTTCCACGAGAACCCGGCCGAGTTCGCCGACGCCTTCGCCCGCGCCTGGTACAAGCTGACCCACCGCGACCTGGGCCCGGTCGCCCGCTACCTGGGCCCGGAGGTCCCCTCCGAGGTGCTGCTGTGGCAGGACCCGCTGCCCGCGGCCACCGGTGAGACGGTCGGCGCCGCCGACGTCGCCGCCCTCAAGGAGCAGGTCCTCGCCTCGGACCTCACCGTGTCCCAGCTGGTGTCCACCGCCTGGGCCGCCGCCTCGTCCTTCCGCGGCAGCGACAAGCGGGGCGGCGCCAACGGCGCCCGTATCCGCCTCCAGCCGCAGAGCGGCTGGGAGGTCAACGAGCCCGACCAGCTGGCCTCGGTGCTGCGCACCCTGACCGGTATCCAGGAGTCCTTCAACGCGGCCCAGTCGGGCGGCAAGCGGATCTCCCTGGCCGACCTGATCGTGCTGGCCGGCACCGCCGCCGTCGAGCGGGCCGCCAAGGACGCCGGTGTCGAGGTCGCGGTGCCGTTCACCCCGGGCCGGGTGGACGCCACGCAGGAGCAGACCGACGTGGAGTCCTTCGCCGCGCTGGAGCCGGCCGCCGACGGGTTCCGCAACTACGTGGGCAAGGGCCAGCGGCTCCCCGCCGAGTACCTGCTGGTCGACAAGGCGAACCTGCTGAACCTGAGCGCTCCCGAGCTGACGGTCCTGGTGGGCGGTCTGCGCGTGCTGGGCGCCAACCACCAGCAGTCCAAGCACGGTGTGCTCACCAACGCCCCCGGCACGCTGACCAACGACTTCTTCGTCAACCTGCTCGACATGGGCACGACGTGGAAGGCCACCGCCGAGGACCAGAGCGCCTTCGAGGGCCGGGACGCGGCGACCGGCGAGGTCAAGTGGACCGGCACCCGCGCCGACCTGGTCTTCGGGTCGAACTCCGAGCTGCGGGCGCTGGCCGAGGTCTACGCCTCGGACGACGCCAAGGAGAAGTTCGTGAAGGACTTCGTCCGTGCCTGGGACAAGGTCATGAACCTGGACCGGTTCGACCTCGTCTGATCCCCCGCACCACCCGCACCACCCGTGTGACCCGCACCGCCTGAGCCCCGCCCCCGCCGCCGTCTAGACCGGCAGCGGGGGCAGGGACGGGCGGTGCAGCCAGTTCGCGAACAGTTCGTCCAGGGGGGCGGTCGTGTAGCGGGCCGCGTGGGCGGTGAAGGCCTCCGTGGTGACCACCCCGTGCCGGTGCAGGGCGGCCCAGCCGCGCAGCATGCGGAAGAACGCGTCCTCGCCCAGCGCCCGGCGGACGGCGTGCACGGCGAGGCCGCCGCGCTGGTACAGCCGGTCGTCGAACATCAGCTTGCGGCCGGGGTCGGCCAGCACCAGGTCCTGGGGAAGCCCGGCCAGCAGCCGGTGCGCGGCCGCGGCCAGGTCCTGGGCGGTCCGGCCGCCGGAGCGTTCCGACCACAGCCATTCCGCGTACTTGGCGAAGCCCTCGTTGAGCCAGATGTGCCGCCAGTCGGCGATGGTGACGCTGTTGCCGAACCACTGGTGGGCCAGTTCGTGGGCGACCAGCCGTTCGGAGCCGCGGGCGCCGTCCACGTGGTTGGCGCCGAAGGTGGACAGACCCTGGGCCTCGACCGGGACGTCGAGCTCCTCGTCGGCGACGACCACCGCGTACTCGCCGAAGGGGTAGGGCCCGAACAGGTCCTGGAACAGGTCCATCATGGCGGGCTGCCGGGCGAAGTCGCGGGAGAACTTCGGCAGCAGGTGTGCCGGGACGTAGGCGCTCTGCGGGATCCCGCCGAGGCCGGGGTCGCCGAGCAGGACCATCTGGTACATGCCCACGGAGAGGCCCACCAGATAGCTGGAGGTCGGCGCGGGCTGCTCGTACACCCAGGTGGTGGTGGAGGCCCTGGTGGTGCGGGTGAGCAGCCGGCCGCCGGCCACCACCGTGTAGGCGGAGGGGGTGTTGACGGAGATCTGGTACGAGGCCTTGTCCGCGGGCCGGTCGTTGCACGGGTACCAGGAGGGTGCCCCGACCGGCTGGCTGGCGACCAGGGCGCCGTCGGTGAGTTCCTCCCAGCCGAGGCCGCCCCAGGGGCTGCGGACCGGTTTCGGGTTGCCGGCCCAGTGGACCTCCACCGTGAAGGCGGCGCCGGCCGGCAGCGGCTTGGCGGGCCGGATCCGGAGCCGGCCGCCGCGGTGGGTGTACTGCGGGGCCCGGCCGTTGACCAGGACCCGGCCGATCCGGAACTCGGCGAGGTTGAGGTGGAACTCGGTGAGCGGGGCCCGCCCGGCGATGGCGCTCAGCCGGGCGGTGCCGGCCAGCCGGTTGGGGACCGGGCGGTACTCCAGGTCGATCTCGTACCGGTGCACGCGGTACCGGGGGTCCCCGTTCGCCGGGAAGTAGGGGTCCGACACCACTGTCTTCTGCCCGGTCACTGCCGTTTCCGCTCCTTCACGCCCGCCATGCCTCGATCGGGTTGCCCAGCCAGCGGGTGTCGGCGGGGACGGTCTCCCCGGCCATCACGAGGGAGGCCGGACCCAGGGTGCTGCGGGCTCCGACCGTGCTCCCGGGCAGGACGATGCCGCCCGGGCCGAGGGTGGCGCCCTCATCGAGGACCACAGTATCCGTCCTCAAGATCCGGTCGTGGAAGAGGTGGGTCTGGAGCACGCAGCCGCGGTTCACGGTGGCCCCCGCACCCAGGGTGACCAGGTCCGTCTCGGGCAGCCAGTAGCTCTCGCACCAGACGCCGCGGCCGATCCGGGCGCCCAGGGCGCGCAGCCAGAGCGACATCAGCGGGGTGCCGGGCACCGATCCGGCGAACCAGGGCACGGCCAGCACCTCGACGAAGGTGTCGGCGAGTTCGTTGCGCCAGACGAAGCCGCTCCACAGGGGGTGTTCGCCCGTCCGGTGGCGGCCGACCAGCAGCCATTTCGCGGCCACCGAGACCGCGCAGGCGGCCGTGCCGGCGGCCAGCAGCACGGCTCCGGAGAGCAGGGCGGCCCCGGCGGGGCCGGCCGGACCGGCGGCGAGGGCGCACAGCGCGGCCGCGGTGAGCACGGCGAGGGCGGCGGAGGCGAAGACCGGGAGGAGCCGGCAGAGCTCCACCAGGCCGCGGGCCCACAGCAGGCGGGCGGGCGGGTCGTAGGTGCGGCTCCGGTCGGCCTCGGCGACCGGCCGGGGCAGCCGGACCGGCGGCAGGCCCAGGTAGGAGCTGCCCTTCTTGGCCTTCTTCGGGGTGGCGGAGAGGACGCCGACCAGTCCGTCGTCCGGGACGGTGCGGCCCGGTGCGGTCATGCCGGAGTTGCCGAGGAAGGCCCGTCGGCCGATCTCGGAGTGGCCGATCCGGACCCAGCCGCCGCCGAGTTCGCCGGGGGCGGTGAGGGTGTCGTCGGCGAGGAAGGCGCCGTCGCCGACGGTGGTGAGGCTGGGCACGGCGAGCACGGTGGACACCTCGGCGCCCCGGCCGATCTTCATGCCGAGCAGCCGCAGCCAGACCGGGGTGATCAGTCCGGCGTAGAGCGGGAAGAGGGTCTCCCGGGAGCGGTCCATCAGCTGGGTGACGGTCCACAGCTGCCAGCCGATCCGGCTGTGGGTGGGGTGGGAGCCGGTGCGCAGGCCCAGGCTGAGCAGGCGTACGGAGAGCAGCAGGAGCAGGGCGTAGGCGAAGCCGTAGGCCAGTGCTCCGGGGACCACGGCGAGCAGGGCGCCGCGCAGGGCGGTGCCGAGTCCGGCGCCGGGGGGCACGAAGCGGCCCAGGACCAGCAGCGCGGGGAGTGCGGAGAGCAGCGGCAGGGCGGCGAGCCAGAGGCCGGCGGCTCCGTAGAGGGCGCGCCAGCGGGCCGGGCGGGGCGGGCGCTGGGACGGCCAGTCGTGTTTGGCCTTGCCGAGCTTGACGGCGGGTGCGCCGGCCCAGCGCTGGCCGGTGGGGATGCGTCCGGCAACGGCGGAGCCGGGGGCGACCTCGGCGCGCTTGCCGACGCGGGCGCCGGGGAACAGGACGCTGCGGGTGCCGACGACGGCGCCGGAGCCGACCCGGACCTGGCCGATCTCCAGGTGGTCGCCGTCCAGCCAGTGCCCGCAGAGGTCGACCTCGGACTCGACGGCGCAGCCGCGCCCGAGCCGGAGCATTCCGGTGACCGGGGGCAGCGAGTGGAGGTCCACTTCGGGGCCGATCCGGGCGCCGAGGGCGCGGGCGTAGCGCTGGAGCCAGACTCCGGTGAGGGAGGTGGCCCCGGCGCATTCGGCGAGGCGTTCGGCGGTCCAGAGCCGCAGGTGGACGGCGCCGCCGCGCGGGTGGCGGCCGGGGGCGACCCCGCGGAGCAGGAGCCGGGCGCCTCCGGCGGCGAGGGCCAGCCGGCCGGGCGGGCTGAAGAGGAGGAGGGCGGCCGGGCCGAGGACCCACCAGGAGGCGGTGGGGGCCCAGGGGTGGGGGCCGAGGTGGTGGAGCAGGTTGCCGAGGGCCAGCAGGGGGACCGTCCAGCGGAGTCCGACCAGGGTGAACAGCGGGAGCAGCAGCAGGGTCTGGGCGGCCTGGGTGCGGCGGGCTACGGGGGTGACGGCGCGGGCGGTGTTGTCGTCCTGGGCGGACTTCTCCAGCCGGCGGGCCAGCTTGCGCAGGGTGGGCTGCTGGTAGATGTCGAGGACCGCGGCGCTCGGGTAGCGGGTGCGGAGCCGGGTGGTGAGCTGTGCGGCGGCGAGGCTGGTGCCGCCGATGGCGAAGAAGTCGTCGGCGGCTCCGGTGACGGGGACGCCGAGGGTCTCGCTCCACTGCTCGGCGAGCCAGGCCTCGGTGCCGTAGAGCTGTTCGGCGGGTCCGGTGGTCTCCAGGTCGGGGAGCGGCCAGGGCAGGGCGTCCCGGTCGACCTTGCCGGAGGTGCGGGTGGGGAGGGTGTCGACGGGGGCGAGCAGCGGGACCAGGGCGGCGGGGAGTTCGGCGCGCAGCCGTTCCACGGCGGCGGCCTGGTCCCAGCCGTCCTGGGTGACCAGGTAGCCGACGAGCAGCTGGTTGCCGCTGCGCGCGGTGCGGACGGCGGCGGCCGCGCCGGCGACCTGGGGAAGGGCCTGGAGGGCGGCGTCGACCTCGCCGAGTTCGATGCGGCGGCCGCCGAGTTTGATCTGCTCGTCGGCGCGGCCGAGGAAGACGAGTCCTTCGGGTTCGGCGCGGACCAGGTCGCCGCTGCGGTAGGCGCGCTGCCAGCCGAGGGATTCCAGCGGGGCGTACTTCTCGGCGTCCTTCTGCGGGTCCAGGTAGCGGGCGAGGCCGACGCCGCCGATGACGAGCTGGCCGGTGCCGCCCATGGGGACGGGGTCGCCGGACTCGTCGACCACGGCGAGTTCCCAGCCCTGGAGGGGGAGGCCGATGCGGATGGGCTCCTCGCCGGTCAGCAGGGCGGCACAGGCGACGACGGTGGCCTCGGTGGGGCCGTAGGTGTTCCAGACCTCGCGGCCCTCGGTGACCAGGCGCTGGGTGAGTTCGGGCGGGCAGGCCTCGCCGCCGAAGATCAGCAGCCGGACCTCGTCCAGGGTGCCGGGGTCCCAGAGGGCGGCCAGGGTGGGGACGGTGGAGACCACGGTGATCTCCTGCTCCTCCAGCCAGCCGCCGAGGTCGGCGCCGCTGCGGACCTGGGAGCGCGGTACGGGTACCAGGCAGGCTCCGTAGCGCCAGGCCAGCCACATCTCCTCGCAGGAGGCGTCGAAGGCCACGGAGAGTCCGGCCATGACCCGGTCGCCGGGGCCGATGGGTTCGTCGACGAGGAAGAGGGCGGCCTCGGCGTCCACGAAGGCCGCGGCGCTGCGGTGGGTGACGGCGACGCCCTTGGGGCGGCCGGTGGATCCGGAGGTGAAGATGATCCAGGCGTCGTGCTCGGGGCCGGGGCGGGCGGGGCCGCCGGCCGGGCCGGCCGCGGCGCCGGGGGCGGTGTGCGGGCCGGTGGTGTGCGGGCCGGTGGTGTGCGGGCCGGTGGTGTCGATCCGCCGGTCGGCGCCGAGTACGGCCCGGACTCCGGCCTCGGCGAAGACCAGGGCGGCGCGCTCCTCGGGGTCCTCGGCGTCGACGGGCACGTAGGCGGCGCCCGCGGCGAGTACGGCGAGGATCGAGGCGTACAGCTCGTTCGTGCCGGAGGGGACCCGGACGCCGACCCGGTCGCCGAGCCGCACTCCGGCGGCGGCCAGGGCCCGGCGGCGGCGTTCCACCTCGGCGGCCAGGGCGCGGTAGGTGAGCGATTCGGTGCCGTCGTCGAGGGCGGGTTCGTCGGGGTGGGCCCGGACGGTGGCCTCGAAGACGTCCATGAGGGTGCGGGGCGGGGCCGCCGGGCCGGCGGTGAACCGGGCTGCCTTGCCGGGCTCCGCGCCGGGGTCCGCGCCCTCGTCCACGTCCACGTTCAAAGGTGTCGCTGCCATCGGCCCTCGCGAGTCGTTCCCGGTGTCCCGGGTCGCCGACGGAGCCCGGGTATGCCCGGGTTGTTCCGGTTCGGCGCCAAACAACCCGCCAGTTTAGTGCGTCATCAAGAGATTTCCTCTTGAAACCTCCGGCCCCGGGGGCGCGGGCTCTGATTTGGATGGTTCCGACCGCTTCGATGCATCCGTCTACTTCGGTAAGGCTAACCTAAGTACACCGATCCGCACGGAGGAGCACCCGCACACCCATGACTCAATCGGCCCTGCCGGTGGCCGCAGCCGCGCCCCGTCCCCAGCCCGAGCCCCCGAGAACCCGGTTCTCGCGCGGCTCGGTCGCGCTGCTGACCGCCGCACTGATCCTGGCGGCGGTGACCGTCGCGAGCGTCGGACTCGGCGCCCGCGACATCTCCGCGCTGGAGATCGTCAAGATCCTGCTGCATCCGGGGGCCGGCGGATACGACCACGACGTGCTGTGGACCGAACGGATCCCCCGCACCCTGCTCGGCCTGCTGGTCGGCGCCTCGCTCGGCGCCTCCGGTCTTCTGATGCAGGCCCTGACCCTCAACCCGCTGGCCGACCCGGGGATCCTCGGCATCCAGCAGGGCGCCGCGCTGTTCGTGGTGGCCGGGATCCTGTTCCTCGACGTCTCGGACGCCGGCGGGTACTTCTGGCTGGCACTGGCCGGTTCGGCGTTCACCGCGGCCTTCGTCTATCTGATCGGCACCCGGACCGACACCGGGAACTCGACCATCGGCCTGATCCTGGCCGGGGTCGCCACCGCCGCCGTACTGGCCTCCGTGGTCACCCTGTTCGTGGTCCGCGACGAGGCCGTGTACTCCTCCTTGCGCTTCTGGTCGGTGGGACAGCTCACCGGCCGCTCCCAAGTCCTCGACGAAATCGCCCCGTTCGCGATCGTCGGACTGCTGCTGGCGCTGCCCCTGGGCCGCACCCTGAACGTGCTGGGCCTCGGCGAGGACACCGCGCGCGGACTCGGGGTCCGGGTGGAGCGCGCCCAACTCGCCTGCGCCGCCGTCGCCGTGGTCCTCTGCGCCACCGCCACCGCCGCCGTCGGACCGGTCGCCTTCGTCGGACTCGTGGCCGCGCACGTCGCCCGTCTCATCGTCGGCAGCGACAACCGCTGGTCCCTCCCCATGTCCGCGCTCTGCGGCGCCGTCCTGCTCGTCGGCGCGGACACCGCGGGCCGGATCGTGCTCGACCACAGCGAGGTACAGGTATCGGTGATGACCGCCGTCGTGGGCACCCCCTTCTTCGTCTGGCTGGCCCGCACCCGGGCGGGGGCACAGTCATGAGCGCCCTCACCGTCACCACCGACGGCCCCAAGGGCCCCGAGCAGACCCCCGGCACCCCGGCCCGCTCCGAGCGGACCGTCGCCGAGACCGCCGTCCGGCTGCGCCGCGCCCGGCGGGCCGCCGGACGCCGTGCCGCCCTGGTCCTGGCCCTGCTGCTGGTCCTCGTCCTGGGCCTGCTGGTCGCCTCGGTACTGCTCGGCGGACTCCGCAACATCCCCGGCTCGGACGTCATCCCCGCCGCCTTCGGGATGCGCACCGGCCTCTCCGACTACGTCATCCACCGGATCCGGCTGCCCCGCGCCCTGGCCGCGACCCTGGCCGGCGCCCTCTTCGGCCTCTCCGGAGTCCTCTACCAGCGGCTCATCCGGAACCCGCTGGCCACGCCCGACATCGTCGGCGTCTCGGCCGGCGCGGGCGCGGGCGCCGTCACCGTGCTGCTGCTCGCCCCCGCCATGCCCTTCGGCGTGGAGATCGCCGCCATCTCCGGCGCCTTCCTGATGGTCGGTCTGATCATGACGCTCAGCCGGCGGGGCGGCCGGGTCGACACCAACCGGCTGGTCCTGATCGGCATCGGACTGGCCGCCGTGGGCACCGCCTACGTCAACTACCTGTTCTCCATGGCCGGTCAGGCCAGCATCGCCCAGGTGACCCGCTGGCTCGTCGGCAGCGTCTCCGGCGCCGAATGGTCCGGGGTGAGCGTGCTCGCCGTCTCCCTGGGCGTCGCCCTGGTGTGCGCGGCCCCGCTGAACCGGGGGCTGGCCGCGCTGTCGCTGGGCGACCAGCTGGCCTTCGGGCTGGGCTCCCGGGTCCGGGCCACCCGTACGGCCACCCTGCTGCTCGGCGCCGCGGCCGCCGCCCTGGCCACCGGTGTGACCGGGCCGATCGGGTTCGTCTCGCTGATCAGCGGGCCCATCGCGGTCCGGCTGGTCGGCGCTGAGCGGGCCCTGCTGGTGGCGCCCGCGGTCGGCGCGGCGATCGTGCTGGGCGCGGACGTCCTGGCCCAGCACGGCCCCCTGGTCAGCCCGGTGCCCACCGGTGTCCTGACGGCGCTGATCGGCGCCCCCTACTTCGTCTGGCTGCTGCTGCGGCGGCGGCAAGGAGCTCCCTCATGAACGACGTCTCGGTCACCGGGCCGGAAACGGCCCCCGGGCTGGAAGCCCGGGCGATCAGTGCCGGCTACGACCGGAGGAAGGTCATCGAGGGGCTGTCGCTCGACATCGAGCCGGGCCGGGTCACCGCCCTGGTCGGCCCGAACGCCTGCGGCAAGTCCACGCTGCTGAAGTCCCTCGCCCGGCTGCTGCCGGTGGCCTCCGGCTCGGTGCTCCTCGACGGGCGGGACATCCACGCCCTGCCGACCCGCGAGGTGGCCCGCCGGCTCGGCATCCTGCCGCAGTCGCCGATCGCCCCCGAAGGCATCACGGTCGCGGACCTGGTGTGGCGCGGACGCCATCCGCACCAGCGGTTCGGACAGCGCCGCACCCCGGCCGAGGACGAGGTCATCGCCCGTTCGCTGGCCGCCACCGGCACCGAGGCCCTCGTGGACCGCCCGGTGGACCAGCTGTCCGGCGGCCAGCGCCAGCGGGTGTGGATCGCCCTGGCCCTGGCCCAGGAGACTCCGCTGCTGCTCCTGGACGAACCGACCACCTATCTCGACATCGCCCACCAGATCGAGGTCATGGACCTGCTCGCCGAACTGAACGAGCAGTCCGGGAAGACCATCGTGCTGGTCTCCCACGACCTCAACCAGGCCGCCCTGTACGCCTCCACCATCGCCGCCATGCGCGACGGACGGATCGTGCGGCAGGGCAGCCCGGAAGAGGTCCTCACCGAGCGGACCGTCGCCGAGGTCTTCGGCCTCGACTGCCTCGTCGTCCCCCATCCCCGCACCGACCGGCCCCAGATCTTCCCCCTGGGCCGTCGCACCATCCAGTAGGAGAGACCCCCCATGCGCAACCTGACCAGACGCCGCGGCCTCGCCGCCCTCACCGCCACCGCCGCCTGCCTCGGGCTGCTGACCGCCTGCGGCGACGGCTCGAAGGACACCGCGGACAAGCCCGCCGCGTCCGGCCCGGCCGCGGCGGCCGGGGCGTTCCCCGTCAGCCTGAAGAACGCCTGGGGCAGCACCGAGGTCAAGAAGCAGCCGCTGAAGGTCGCCACCGTCTCGGACGGCGACACCGCGATCGCGCTGGCCCTCGGCATCGTCCCCGTCATCACCCCGGACGTCGAGGACGGCGACCCGGTCGCCGAGTACAAGCAGCGCGCCCTCACCAAGCTCGGCGCCGCCAAGCCCAAGACGTACGACGACACCGACGGCACGGCCTACGAGGCCATCGCCGCCGAGGCCCCGGACGTGATCCTCGGGATCAACACCTGGGACATGGACAAGGACTACGCGAAGCTGTCCCCGATCGCCCCCGTGGTCACCTACACGGACAAGGCGCAGGCCGACACCCTGACCTGGCAGGAGCGGCTGAAGACGGCAGCGAAGGCGCTGGGCCTGGACGCCAAGGCCGACGAGGTGATCGCCGCCAACGAGAAGGCGACCGCCGACGCCGCCGCCGCGCACCCGGAGTTCAAGGGCAAGACCTACACCTACACGGTGGTCCACCCCGAGCAGATCAGCTTCATGTCCTACGCGGCCCAGGACCCGGGCGTCTTCGAGAAGCTCGGCTTCACCAAGACCGACAAGGCGAAGAACTACGGGCCCGACAAGAACGAGGTCAGCCTGGAGAACCTGGACCAGCTCGACGCCGACGTGCTGCTGGTCACCTACCCGTTCGGCGACCGCGGGGTGATCAGCCCCAAGGAGCTGGAGGGCAACAAGCTCTTCACGTCGCTGAACTCGGTGAAGTCCAAGCACTTCGCGGTGATCCCCTCCGACAACTCCCTCGCGCAGTCGATCGCCTACCCGGACGCGCTGAGCGCCCCCTGGGTCACCGAGAAGCTCGTCCCGATCCTCGCCAAGGCGGTCGCCGGCAAGTAGCCGGCCCCGCCGCACCACCCGGCGGCCCCCGCGCCCGGCGCGGGGCCCCGCCGCCCCTTCCCGCACCCTCCAGGAGTCCTGCCGATGTCCAGCCGCAACCCCCGCCCGGTCGTCACCTTCCCCATCGTGCTGCGCGAACTGACCGTGCTCCGCGTACGGGACGTCACCCCGGGGATGCGGCGGCTCACCCTGGGCGGCGCCCAGCTGGGCGCGTTCGCCAAGGACGGCCTGGAGCTTCCGGCGCTCCGCTCCGAGGGCTTCGACGACCATGTGAAGTTCTTCTTCGCCGAGGAGGGCGCGGACCTTCCGGTGCTGCCCGGGCAGAACGTCTCCAGCCTGGACTGGCCGGACGCCCGCCCGCTGACCAAGGACTACACCCCGGTCCGGTACGACCCGGAGGCCGGGGAGATCGACTTCGACTTCGTCAACCACGAGGGCGGGGTGGCCTCCTCCTGGGCACTGTCCGCGAAGCCGGGGGACGTGACCTGGATCGCCGGGCCCAAGATGTCGCACGGGCACCCCGAGGGCGCCGACTGGCTGCTGGTCATCGGTGACGAGACCGCGCTGCCCGCGATCGGGCGGTGGCTGGCCGAGATGCCGGCCGGGACCCGGGCGCGGGTGTTCATCGAGGTCGCCGAGGAGGACCACCGGCAGGAGCTGCCCACCCGGGCGGACGCGGAGATCACCTGGCTGGTCCGGCACGGCGCCCCGGCGGGCCGCAGCGACCTGCTGGAGCAGGCCGTGCGCGGGATGGAGTGGCTTCCGGGCGAGGTCTTCGCCTGGGCCGCGGGCGAGGCGGTCACCCTGAAGGGGATCCGCCGCCATCTGGCCGCGGACCGCCAGGTGCCGCGGGAGCGCACCCACATCACCGGCTACTGGCGGCGCACCGAGGCACTGCCCGAGCCGGGTACCGCCGCCGGGTCCGTCGGTGCCGTCGAGTCGGGCGACTCCGCCGAGGAGGAGCAGGACCCGCACGACCGGCTGCACGAACTGACCGACATCGCCCCGGGGCTGGCCATCCGGGCGGCCGTCACCCTCGGACTGGTGGACCTGGTCTACCAGGGGGTGCGCACGGCTCCCGAGCTGGCGGCCCGCACCGGGGCGAGCCCCCGGACCCTCAAGGCGCTGCTGGCCTATCTGGTGGAGCTGGACGTGTTCGCCGAGGACACCGAGTTCGGCGGGGGCGGCTACCGGCTGACCCCGGTCGGCGAGGAACTCGTCGAGGACGACCACTCCCGGGAGGAGTACGACCTGCGCGGTGCGCAGGCGGCCCTGGACCTGTCGCTGTCCGGACTGGCGGAGAGCCTGTGGACCGGGCGGGCCGGCTACCGGACCCTGTCCGGGCTGCCCCTGGCCGAGGCGATGGCCTCGGACGAGCGGCTGGCCGGCTCGGCGCGGACGGCGATCGAGGACGAGGCGTTGTGGATCGCGCCGGGTGTCGTCGGCGGCCACGACTGGGCGTCGGCCGGATCGCTGACCGCCGGCGGGCACGGTGCGGGCGCCGTGGTCAACTCGCTGGTCCGGGAGTTTCCGGGCCTGAAGGTGACCATCGCGGCGCAGCCCTCCGCCCTGCGGGCGCTGGACGAGGTGGTGCTGGACCCCGATGTGCGGCCCCGGGTGGGGCTCGTGGGCACCACCGGTCCGGTGCCGCCGGGCGACGAGACCGTGCTGCTGGTCCGACTGCTGGACCTGCTGCCGGACGAGGACGCGGCGCTGGTGCTGCGCGAGACCGGCGCGGCCCTGCCGGCCGGCGGGACGCTGCTGCTGGCGGAGCAGGTGGCCGGTGCCGGCACCGACGACTCCGAGACGGCGCTGCACCAGCTGCGGCTGGCCGCGGCGTTCGGTTCGGCGGTCCGGACCCAGGCGGAGATCACCGCCCTGGCGGAGGCGGCCGGGCTGGCCGTGCGGGGCTGCAAGGACATCGGCTGGGACCACCGGCTGTGGGTGCTCGCACCGGACGACGGCCGGTAGGCCGTACTCGACAGTGACCGGATGACATCGCAGTGGGGGTGTGGAGGATGCGGGGGAACAGGATTCCGGAACCGGCGGCGGGCCCGGCGGGCGGCCCGGCCGGTGACCCGGTCGGCGGCTCGGCCGGCGACCCGGCGGGCCGGGAATGGGCCGCCGAGCTGATCGGCTGGCTCGACGGACAGGAGCGGCTGGAGCACCGTCTGCGGATGGCGCTGCCGGAGATGTCCAGCCACCGCTGGGAGATCGCCGGCCGGATGGCCGAGGCCCTGAAGGCCGCGGCCCAGGGCCTGACCGTGGAGGCCGCCGCGACGGCGGCCGGGATGAGCGAGCGGATGCTCCGCGAATGGCTCCTCAGGGACCCGGCGTTCGCGCACGCCATGGCCGCCGCCGGCTCGCTGGCCGCCTCGCGCGGTCTGCACGGTGAGCACGGGCCGACCCCGGCGATGGTCCAACTGGTGCTGAAGGCCGTCCGGCAGGGCGCGCCATGGCCGTACGCGGCCAAGCTGGCCGGGTTCTCCGTCCGCGGCTTCAACCGGCTGCGCCAGGAGGTGCCGGCGGTCGGGGCACTGGTGTCGGCCGCCCAGCGGGCCCGGCCCAGCGCCCGGGCCGGTGTGGCCCGGACCGGGTCGGCCGGTTCCCGGGGCTCCTCCCCGGCCGGTCGTTCCGCCCGCTCCCGGCCCTCCACCGGCTACCGCCTGGTCCACCTGGACGACCCACTGCTCTCACCGGGCCGCCTCCACCACCTCCCGGCCCCCGCCGACCCATCCCCCGAGAACCCCCCTTCGCCCTCCTCTTCCCCTTCCCCGTCCGACCGCCCGCTCTAGACCGTCCCTTCCGGACCAGGGCGTAACCGCCGGGTGACCCGCCGGCCACGCCCGGGCGGGGCATGGCCCCGCGTCGGCCGGCGCGTCCGGCGGCCGCTCCGCCGTCCCCTCGCCCCCGTATGCCAACAGCCGCCCTTTCGGCATCGGTTGTCGGATCGGCGAGGCCGGGCGGTGGGTTTCGCATGCCCGAATCGGGCGGTTCCAGGGCGACTTGACAAGCTCTGACCTATGGTTCAACTTAGGTAAGCCTTACCTAACTACCCGGGTGAGGCCAAGGAAGGACGGGCATGCCCGCACGACACGCGAACCCGGGGCCCGGGGAACTCCTGACCGCCCCGGAACCCCTCACCCCCGATCCCCTCACCCGTGACCGATCCGCCCCCGAGACCCGGGCCGGCGAGGAGGCGGGACCGATGCCCCTGCTGCCCTCGGCCCACCGGCTGCGCGCGGCGGGCGGGCCGGTGGACTCCCCGCACGAGGCCGTACTGCTGAGCGTGCCGGCCGGACTGGCCGAAGGGCCGCTCAGGCTGGCGCTGTTCGGGCTGGCCCGCCGGCACCCGGCCCTGCGGCTGTCCCTGGACCGCTCGCACGGGGTCTGGAGCCAGGAGATCAGGACGGCCGCCTCGGCGCCCGCCGGCACCGAGGCCGACACCCTGCGGCGGGTCCCGGTGGCCGGGGCCGCCGCCGGGGACCGGGACCGGCAGGTCGGGGACGCCCTGCGGACGGCCGTCGGCGAGCTCGACCCGGACCGGGCCAGGGTCCTGCGGGCCGTCTGGTTCGACTCCGGTCCCACCGAGCCCGGACTGCTGCTCCTGGTGGCCCATCTGCTCTGTGTGGACGATCTCGGCTGGCAGCTGCTGATCGACGAACTCCCGGCGCTGTACGCCGATTTCGCGGCGCAGCCGATCACCCCGACCATCCCGGCGATCCCGGCCGTCCCGGCCGGCGGTCTGCTGGACTGGGCCGGACGGCTCGGGGCGGAGGCCGGTTCGGCCCCGCGGGTCGCCGAGCTCGGGCACTGGGCGGAGCTCACCAGGGCTCCGGCCGGCCGCAGTTGGCCGCCCGCCGGTACGGGCCACCGCATGGTGACCCGGCTCGCGACCCGACTGGACCCCGCGGCACCCGTCCGATCCGCCGGATCCGCCGGATCGGCCGACGCGACGGGCGCCCCGCACCCGCTCGACGTACTGCTCCTAGCCGCCCTGGCGCGGACCGCGCACTCCCGGCCCCGGCTGCACGACGGCACCGGCCTGGTGGCGGAACTGGAACTGCCGCGCCCGGACCGGGCACCCCGGACCGCCGGGCGGCTCAGCACCGTGCACCTGCTCCGGCTGCCGCTGCCGACGGGCCGGGCCGACCCGGAGGACGCGTACGACCGGGCCGTACTGACCCTGGGGGCGGCGCCCGCACTGGGACGCGGTCTGGAGCAGCTGCGCCATCTCAACCCGCAGACCGCCCAGTTGCTCGCCGATCTGCCCCGCCGAGGGGTCCAGTACCAGCGCCGCTCGGCACCCGGCCCGTCGGCGGGCGACGCCCGCTGGGCGCCGGCGGCCGCCGAGCTGTGGCCCGAGCCGTACGCCACCGATCCCTCGGGCGGCGGGCTCCCGCTGCCCGGACCGCTGCGGCTCACCGTCACCCGGTTCGCGCCGGAGCCGGACGGACTGGGCACCGCCACCCTCGACT
This sequence comes from Streptomyces sp. NPDC033845, assembly GCF_055576225.1. Classification (NCBI taxonomy): domain Bacteria; kingdom Bacillati; phylum Actinomycetota; class Actinomycetes; order Kitasatosporales; family Streptomycetaceae; genus Streptomyces; species Streptomyces sp. NPDC033845. The sequence continues at coordinate 227,492 of NZ_JBVIRI010000011.1, forward strand.
GGCGCTGGTCGGACGCCCTGTTCACCGAGGCCGAGGCCCGGGAGCTGAGCGACGAGGCCACCGGACACGCGGCCGACATCGCCCTCCGCCTGCGCACCGCGCCGCCCACCACCCCCTGACACCCCTAGGAGTTCCCATGGCCACGACCAACCCGTTCGAGGACGAGAACGGCCGCTTCTTCGTGCTCGTCAACGCCGAGAACCAGCACTCGCTCTGGCCCTCCTTCGCCGAGGTGCCGGCCGGCTGGACCGTCGCGCACGGCGAGGACAGCCGGGAGGGCTGCGCCCGCTACACCGAGGAGCACTGGACCGACATGCGGCCCGCCAGCCTGATCGCCCAGGGCTGACGCCACCCCTTCCCGCGACTCCCTCCCGCCGAGCCCGCCCGCCGGCCGTTCCCGGCCGGCCCCACCCCAGGAACTCCCCCATGAACCCGAGCCCCGCCCCCGCCCCCGCCCCCGTCCCCTCCCCCACCCCCGAGACCTTCGCCCTGGACCGGCTCGTCCGTGACGTGGCCGAGGTGCTGTACGTGGAACCCGCCGAGGTGCTCACCGACGAGAGCCTCCTCGACCAGGGCCTGGACTCCATCCGGCTGATGACCCTGTTCGAGCGCTGGCGCGCCGAAGGGGCCGCCGTCTCCTTCGTCGACCTGGCCGAGCGCCCCACGCTCGACGCCTGGGCCGAGATCCTCGCCCCCGCCGCCTGACCCCCCGGACCGCCACCCCTCCCCCGGAGCTCCCCGTGCCCCTGCGTGACCTCGTCATCGACATCGAACCACTGCGCACCAGCCCGGACTTCCGGGCGATCTTCATCGCCCGTGTGGTCTCGCTGTTCGGCCTGGGCATGGCGACCGTCGCGCTGTACGCCCAGGTGTACGGCATGACCCGCTCCACCTTCGACGTCGCCGTCGTCAGCATGATCATGAGCATCACGGTGCTGCTCGGCTCGCTGTGGGGCGGGGTGATGGCGGACCGCGGCGACCGCCGCACGCTCATCGTCCGGGCCCGCGGTGCCGCCGCCCTCGCCTTCGCCGGACTGGCCGTCAACGCGATGCTCGACGACCCCTCCCTGTGGATCATCTACCTGTGCGTCGCCTGGGACGGGCTGGCCACGGGCGTCAGCGTGACCGCCCTGATGGCCGTGGCCCCCACCCTGGTCCGGTCCGACCAACTGCCCGCCGCCGGGGCGCTGATCTCCCTCACCGGGGAGATCGGCTCCATCACCGCCCCCTTCCTCGGCGGTCTGCTGCTGGCGGCGACCGGGCCCGCCCCGGTCTTCGCCCTCGCCGCGGTGACCACGGCCGTGACCACCTTCCTGATCTCCCGGATCCGGCCGCTGCCGCCCGGCTCCGGCGACCCCGACGAGGAGGGCGAGGAGGAGGACTCCGGCTCCCTGCTGGTCGCCTTCCGCTACGCCGTGAAGAACCGCGTGGTCGGCGGACTGGTGCTGCTCGGCGGGGTCACCGCGCTGTTCAACGTGCCGGTGGTGCTGTTCCCCGAGATGGTGGACCGCCAGTTCGGCGGCGGCGAGGTCATGCTGGGCCTGCTGTACTCCGCTCCGGCGGTCGGCGCCGTCGCGGTCTCCGCGACCAGCGGCTGGCTGACCCGTACGGCCCGCCCCGGGCGGCTGCTGCTGCTGGCCGCCTTCGGCGGCGGCCTGGCCACCATCGCCTTCGCCCTCAGCGGCAACGTGCTCCTCGCCTGCGCCGCCCTCGCCGTGGGCGGGGCCTGCGGCACCGTGTACGAGATCCTGGAGTACGCACTGGTGCAGCACAGCACCCCGGACCGGCTGCGCGGCCGGATCGTCAGCGTGATCACCACCCAGGGCACCACCGGGGACATCGTCGGTGACGTCGAAGTCGCCGCCGTCGCGCGCTGGTTCAGCCCGGCCGGGGCCGCACTGGTCAACGGCGCGGTCTGCGCCGTGGCCGCCGTGGCCGTCGCCGTGGCCGTACCGGGACTGCGGCGCGCCACCCTCCCCCGCGAGGACGGGTCCGACGAGGACCAGGCCGGGCCCGTCGCCGAGGACACCCCGGCGCCCGCCCCCACCGGGCCCCCGCTCCCCTGACCGGCCCCGCCCGGCACTTCCCCCCTCCCCTCCCCCCTTCTCCGCCGCTGCCGAATCCTGGAGCACGATCCCATGAGCGACCGCCCCTCCCAGCGTCTTCCCCTCACCGGGGCACAGGCCGGTGTCTGGTACGGCCAGCGACTCGACCCCGCCTCCCCCGTGTACAACGTGGGCCAGTACGTCGCGATCGAAGGCCCGCTCGACCCGGACGTGTTCCTCGCCGCCCTGCGGCGGACGGTGGCCGAGAGCGAGGCGCTGACCGCCCGGTTCGCCGAGGACGAGGCCGGCGAGCCCTACCAGCAGACCTGGCCGGGCCCGGCCTCCGGCCCGCTGGTGGCGGTACTGGACCACTCCGCCGACAGCGACCCGGTGGGTGCGGCGGTGGAGGCGATGCGCCAGGACATGGGCCGCCCGCTCGACCTGACCGCCGACACCCTCTACCGGTTCGCCCTGCACCGGGTCGGCCCCGAGCGGGTCCTGTGGTACCAGCGCGCCCACCACATCACCCTGGACGCCTTCGGGTTCGCGCTGCTGTCCCGGCGGACCGCCGAGGTCTACTCGGCCCTGATGGCCGGCACCGAGCCCGCCCCCCGCACCTTCGGCAGCCTCGCCTCCGTGGTGGAGGCCGAGCGGGAGTACCAGGACTCCGGCAGCCGGGCGGCGGACCGGGCGTACTGGCTGGAGCGGCTCGCCGACTGCCCCGAGCCGGAACCGGTCAGCGGGACGGCCGTCCCGGCCGCGCACGGGTTCCTGCGCGACGGCGCCGAGCTGACCGCCCCGGAGACCGCCGGGCTGCTGGCCATCGCCCGGGCGGCGAAGGCGAGTTGGGCGGACGTGGTGACCGCGGCCTTCGCCGCCTTCGTACACCGCTCCACCGGTGGCCGTGACGTCCTGCTGTCCCTCCCGGCGATGGCCCGGCTGGGCACCGCGGCGCTGAAGGTGCCGGCCATGGTGGTGAACGTCCTGCCGCTGCGGGTTCCCGTCCGTCCCGACACCCCGATCGCGGAGCTGGTCGGGACGGTGGCCGCCGCCGTCACCGGACTCCGCCGCCACCAGCGCTACCGCGCCGAGGACATCCGGCGCGACCTCGGTCTGTCCGGGCGGGCCCGCGGCCTGCTGGGCCCCATGGTCAACATCAAGGCCTTCGATACCGCCCTGGACTTCGCGGGCTCCCCCGGGACCGTGCACAACATCGCCGCCGGGCCGGTGGACGACCTCACCCTCGGCGTCCACCACGACACCGCGCGGGGCGTGCTCCGCTTCGAGTTCGACGGCAACCCGGAGGCCTACGACCGGGATGCGCTGGCCGCCCGGTGCGCCGAGTTCGCGCACTACCTGAAGGAGCTGGCCGCGGCCGGCCCGCAGGCCCCGGTGGGCCGCCCCGACCTGCTCGACGCGGCCGCCCTGGCCGCGGCCGTGGACAGGGACGCGGACACCGCCCGCGAGCTGCCGTCCGGGACCGTCGTCGACCTGTTCGGGGAGGTCGCGCGGCGGCACGGCGGGCTCCCCGCGGTGATCTCCGGGAAGAGCTCCCTCGGCTACGCGGAACTGGACGACCGCTCCGAACGGCTGGCCCGGGTGCTCGCCGGACACGGGGTGGGCCCGGAGGCCGTGGTCGGCATCGCGCTGCCCCGGTCCCGGGAGCTCGTCGTCGCCCTGCTCGGGGTGCTCAAGGCGGGCGGCGCCTATCTGCCGCTGGACCTGGACTACCCGGCGGACCGGCTGTCGTTCATGGTCGAGGACGCCCGCCCGGTGTGCGTGCTGACCACCCTGGACCTCGCCCGTCTGGTCCCCGATGTCCCGGGGGTCCCGGTGGTGGTCCTGGACGCGCCCGACACCCTCTCCGCGCTCGCCGACGCCGCTCCCGACGCCGGTCCGGACGCCGGCACCGAGGCGGATCCGGAAGCGGGGGCCGCCGCCGGACCGGTGGCCGCGCCGGTCCGGCCGGGGCCGCAGCACCCCGCGTACGTGATCTACACCTCGGGTTCCACCGGCCGCCCCAAGGGGGTGGTGGTCCCGCACTCCGCGCTCGCCAACTTCCTCCGCATGCAGTCCGCCGAACTCGGCCTGGCCCCCGAGGACCGGCTGGTCGCCGTGACCACCGTCTCCTTCGACATCCACGTCCTGGAGATCCACACCCCGCTGCTGTGCGGCGCCACCGTGGTCCTCGCCGACCGCGACACCGTCCGCGACCCGGCCGCGCTGGCCGCCCTGGTGGACGAGCACCGCCCGGCCGTCATGCAGGCCACCCCCTCACTGTGGCACGCCCTGCTGGAGGACGGCCGGCCCACCGCCCTGGCCGGGACCCGGGTGCTGGTCGGCGGGGAGGCCCTGCCGGCCGCCCTGGCCGAACGCCTGACCCGTACGGCAGCGTCGGTCACCAACGTGTACGGTCCGACCGAGGCGACCGTCTGGGCCACCTCCGCCGTGCTGCCGCCCGGCCACACCGGGGTCCCCGACATCGGCACCCCGTTCTGGAACACCCGCGCCCGGGTCCTGGACGGCGCGCTGCGCCCGGTGGCCCCCGGCCGGCCCGGGGAGCTGTACCTGGCGGGCGGGCAGCTGGCCCGCGGCTATCTGGGGCGCCCCTCGCTGACCTCGGAGCGGTTCACGGCCGACCCGTTCGGCGCGCCGGGCGAGCGCATGTACCGGACCGGGGACCTGGTCCGGCGCCGGGCCGACGGCCGGATCGAGTTCCTGGGCCGGGCCGACGACCAGATCAAACTGCGCGGGTTCCGCATCGAACTCGGCGAGATCGAAGCCGTGTTGGCGGGCTGTGCGAGGGTCGGGCAGGCGGTCTGCCTGGTCCGTGAGGACCTGCCCGGCTTCCCGGCCCTGATCGGCTACGTCACCCCGGCCGGGGACGGCCCGGCCGGGGACGGCCCGGCCGCCGGTGCGCTGCGCGCGGCCGCCGCCGAGGCGCTGCCCGAGTACATGGTGCCCTCCGCCTTCGTGGTCCTGGACCGGTTCCCGCTCACCGCGAACGGCAAGGTGGACCGGCGCGCCCTGCCCGCCCCGGACCTGTCCGGGCTGGTCGCCGAGGGCGGCCGGGCCCCGCGCGGGGCCCGTGAGGAGATCCTCGCCGGGATCTTCGCCGATGTGCTGGGCGTCCCCTCGGTGGGCGCCGTGGACGACTTCTTCGCACTCGGCGGGCACTCGCTGCTCGCCGCCCGGGTGATCGCCCGGACCCGTACCGCGCTGGGCACCGAGTGCGGCATCAAGGACGTCTTCGAGGCCCGCACCGTGGCCGCGCTGGCCGCTCTGCTGGCAGGCCGGGCCGCCGCCTCCCGGACCGCCCCGGCGGCCGCGGAGCGCCCCGACCCGCTGCCGCTGTCGTACGCCCAGCAGCGGCTGTGGTTCCTGCACCAGATGGAGGGTCCCGGCACCACGTACAACATCCCCTTCGCGGTGCGTTTCACCGGACGGCTCGACGCCGTCGCCCTGGACGGGGCGCTCGCCGACACCGTGGCCCGGCACGAGTCCCTGCGGACCGTGTTCGGGGAGCGGGACGGCGTGCCCTTCCAGCGGGTGCTGACCCCGGCGGAGGCCGGGGTGCGGCTGGCCGTCACCGAGGAAGCCGATGTCGACGCGGCCGTGGACCGGGCGCTCGCGCATGTCTTCGACCTGACCGTCGAGGCCCCGCTGCGGGTGACCCTGGTGCGGTCCCCCGGTGCGGACGCGCTGGTGGTGCTGCTGCACCACATCGCGAGCGACGAATGGTCGATGGGTCCGTTCCTGCGCGATCTGGAGCTCGCCTACGCGGCCCGGCTGGCGGACTCGGCCCCCGAGTTCGCCGAACTGCCCCTGCAGTACGGGGACTACGCGCTGTGGCAGCGGGAACTGCTGGGCGCCGTGGACGCGCCGGACAGCCTGGCGGCCGGTCAGGCCGCCTACTGGCGGGCCGAGCTGGCGGGCCTGCCGGCCGAGGCCGGGGGCCTGCCGGCGGACCGGCCGCGGCCGGCCGTCGCCGATCCCGCGGGCGCCATGGCCTTCCGGCCGGTGCCGCGCGAACTGGCCCGTGCGGTGCGGGTGCTGGCCCGGGAGTCCGGCACCAGCGTGTTCATGGTGGTGCACGCGGTGGTCGCCGCGACCCTGCACCGCCTCGGCGCGGGCGAGGACCTGGTCCTGGGCAGCCCGGTGGCCGGGCGTGCCGACAGCGCGCTCGACGAGCTGGTGGGCTTCTTCGTCAACACGGTGGTGCTGCGCACCGACCTGTCCGGCGATCCGACCTTCGCCGAACTGCTGGACCGGGTCCGGTCCGCGGACCTGACCGCCCTCGACCACTCCGACCTGCCGTTCGACCAGGTGGTGGAGGCCGTCAACCCCGAGCGGTCGCTGTCCCGCCACCCGCTGTTCCAGACGATGGTCTCGCACAGCACGGTCTCCCAGGACGTCCGGAGCCTGTTCGGGCTGTCCGCCGACGCCGACCGGGTCGACCCCGGTGTCACCAAGTTCGACCTGGACATCACCTTCGCGGACTCCGCGCACGGCGAGGACCTGGAACTGGAGGTCTTCTACTCGACGGCCTTGTTCGACCGGGCGACGGTGGAGACCTTCGCGGACCGGCTGCTGCGCGCCCTGGCCGAGGCGGTCGCCGCCCCCGGGCTCGCGGTGTCGGAGTGGGAGCTGCGCGACGAGGAGGAGCGGGCCCGGCAGGGGCGGTGGAACGACACGGCCCGTCCGGTGCTCGCCCAGAGCGTGCCGGAGGTGTTCGCCGAGCGGGCGGCCGCCGCCCCGGACGCCGTCGCGGTGGTGGCCGGCGCGGAGCGGCTGACGTTCGCCGAACTGTCCGACCGGGCGGGCCGGCTGGCCGCCGTCCTGGTGGCGGAGGGGGTCGGCGCGGACTCGGTGGTGGCGCTGGCCCTGCCCCGGTCCGCCGACGCGGTCGTCGCCGTCCTCGCCGTCCTCAAGGCGGGCGCCGCCTATCTGCCGCTGGACCTGGAGCTGCCCGCCGGACGGCTGGAGCACATGCTGCGGGACGCCTCCCCGGTGTGCGCGGTGACCGTCCGCGACGCGGCGGCACGGATCCCGGGGGTTCCCTCGGTGGTCCTGGACGATCCGGCGACGCGGGAGCGGCTGGCGGCCGCGGTGCCCGGTCCGGACGCCGTGCCGGACCCCGAGCACGCCGCGTACGTGATCTACACCTCGGGTTCCACCGGCCTCCCCAAGGGGGTGCTGCTCCGGCACGCCGGTCTGACCCGGCTGTTCCGGGACCACGAGCGGGACCTGTACCTGCCGGTCGCCCGCCGGCTGGGCCGCCGGGTCCGCGCCCTGCACACGGCCTCGTTCTCCTTCGACTCCTCCTGGGAGCAGCTGCTGTGGCTGGTCGCGGGGCACGAGCTGCACCTGCTGGACGAGTACGCGCGCCGGGACGCGGAGGCGGTGGTGGCGTACGTGCGGTCCGAGCGGATCGACACCCTGGACGTGACCCCGTCGTACGGTCGGCAGCTGGTGGACGCCGGTCTGCTGGCCGGGACCTGGCGGCCCCCGCTGTTCCTGCTGGGCGGCGAGGCCGTTCCGGCGGGGCTGTGGCGGGAGCTGGCCGCCTTCGAGGACGTGGAGGTGGTGAACTACTACGGTCCGACCGAGTTCACCGTGGACGCCCTGGTGGCGCGGGTCGGGGACTGCCCGACCCCGGTGGTGGGCCGTCCGCTGGACAACGCGCGGGCGCATGTGCTGGACGGCCGGCTGCGTCCGGTGCCGACCGGGGTGACGGGTGAGCTGTACCTGGCGGGCGAGCAGATCGCGCGCGGCTATCTGGGCCGGTTCGCGCTGACGGCGGAGCGGTTCGTTGCGGACCCGTTCGGGGCGCCGGGGAGCCGGATGTACCGCACGGGTGACCTGGTGCGGTACCGGCCGGACGGGCTGATCGAGTTCCTGGGCCGGGCCGACGACCAGGTGAAGATCCGCGGGTTCCGGGTGGAGCTCGGGGAGGTGGAGTCGGCGCTGACGGCACTGGCCGGGGTGTCGGCGGCGGCGGTGCTGGTGCGCGAGGACGTGCCGGGCATCCCGCGACTGGTCGGCTATGTGACGGGTGTCGCGGAGGACGGGCTGGCACGGCTGCGCGCCGAGCTGGCGGAGCGGCTGCCGGAGCACCTGGTGCCGGCGGCGCTGGTGGCCCTGACGGAGCTGCCGACGAACGTCAACGGGAAGCTGGACCGGGCGCTGCTTCCGGCCCCGGCGGCGGCCCCCGCGACGGGTTCGCGGGCTCCTCGCGGGGAGGCCGAGGAGCGGGTGGCCGAGGTGTTCTCGGAGGCGCTGTCGCTGCCTTCGGTCGGTGCCGAGGACGACTTCTTCGGGCTGGGCGGTCATTCGCTGCTGGCGACCCGGGTGGCGGCGCGGCTGCGTGCAGCGGGCGGCGACTGCACGGTCCGGGACGTCTTCGAGGCCCGTACCGTGGCCGCGCTGGCGGACCGGCTGGCCGGGCGGGCCGGTTCCGGCCGTCCCGCGCTGCGCGCCGGGACGCGGCCGGAGCGGCTGCCGATGTCGGCGGCGCAGGCCCGTCTGTGGTTCCTGTACGGGCTGGAGGGCCCTTCGGCCACATACAACATCCCGCTGGCGCTGCGGCTGAGCGGGGCCGTGGACGCGGTGGCGCTGGCCGCGGCGGTCGCCGATGTGGTGGCCCGTCACGAGGTGCTGCGGACCGTGTACGGGCAGGACGCGCGGGGGCCGTTCCAGCGGATCCTGGCGGCCTCCGAGGCCGAGGTGCCGTTCCTGGTCGAGCGGCTGCCGGCGGCCGGCCATGCGGACCGGATCGACCGGGAGTCGGCCCGTCCCTTCGATCTGGCGGAGGAACTCCCGCTGCGCGCGCTGCTGTTGGAGGACGGCGGGACGGAGCGGACGCTGCTCCTGCTGATGCACCACATCGCCGGTGACGAGTGGTCGACCGGCCCGCTGCTCGCGGACCTGGCGGCCGCGTACGCGGCCCGTACGGACGGCCGCGCCCCCGAGTTCGCCGGACTCCCGGTGCAGTACGCGGACTACGCGCTGTGGCAGCGGGAGCTGCTCGGCGAGCCCTCGGCGGAAGGCTCCCTGGCCCACCGTCAGGCGGACTACTGGCGTGCGGCGCTGGCCGGAGTGCCGGCCGAATCGGCGCTGCCCGTGGACCGGGCGCGTCCGGCGGTTCCCTCGCACGAGGGGCGGACGGTCACAGCGGCGCTTCCGGCAGGACTGGTGTCCGGCCTGGACGCCCTCGCCTCCTCGGCGGGGACCACGGTGTTCACCGTGGTGTCCGCGGCGGTCGCGGCCCTGCTGCACCGGCTGGGCGCGGGCGAGGACGTTCCGCTGGGCAGCCCGGTCGCGGGCCGCGGCGAGGAGCTGCTGGACCCGCTGGTGGGCTTCTTCGTCAACACGGTGGTGCTGCGCGCCGACCTGTCGGGCGCCCCCACCTTCCGCGAACTCCTGCGGAGGACGGCGGCGACCGCCACGGCGGCCCTGGAGAACGCGGACCTGCCGTTCGAGGCCGTGGTGGAGGCGGTGAACCCGGAGCGGTCCCTGTCCCGTCACCCGCTGTTCCAGACGATGGTGGCGTACGAGGGCGGCGGGCGCGGCCCGGTGTCCCTGTTCGAGGGGCTCACGGCCGAGGAGGTCCCGGTCGCGGCCGGCGCCGCCAAGTTCGACCTGGAGATCCTGTTCCGTCGTGCGGGCGCCGGGGTTTCGGGGATGACCTGTGGCATCCGCTATGCCACGGACCTGTTCGACGAGCCGACCGTGGTGGCGCTGGCGGACCGTCTGGTGCGTCTGCTGGACGCGGCGGTGGCCGGCCCCGACCTCCCGGTCGCCGAGCTCGACCTCCTCTCCGCCCAGGAGCGGGAGCTGGTCCTGCACACCTGGAACGACACCGACACCCCCCTGACCGGCCCCGCCGACCTGGCCGCACTGGTCTCCGCGGGCACCGCGGACGCCAGCGGCCCCGCCCTCGTATGCGAGGGCGCGGAACTGACCCGGCCCGTCTTCGAACAGCGCGTCAACCGCCTCGCCCGACTGCTCATCGGCCGCGGAGTCGGCCCCGAGTCCGTCGTGGCCGTCGCCCTGCCCCGCTCCTTCGACCTCCTCGTCGCCCTCCACGCGGTCATCCGCGCGGGCGGCGCCTACCTCCCCCTCGACCTCACCCTCCCCGCCGACCGCCTCGCCTACATGGCCGAGACCGCCAAGCCCACCCTCACCCTTACCGACACCCTGTCGGCAGACTCCCTCCCCGAGGCCGGAGACGGCATCCGCATCCTCCTGGACTCCCCCGAGACGGCGCGCCGGCTCTCCGCCGAGACCGCGGACGAGGTCTGCGACGCCGACCGGCGCGCTCCCCTGCTGCCGCGGCACCCCGCCTACGTGATCTTCACCTCCGGCTCCACCGGCCGCCCCAAGGGCGTCATGGTCGAACACGAGGCCATCGTCAACCGCATCCGGTGGATGCAGCACACCTACCGACTGACCACCCACGACCGGGTCCTCCAGAAGACCCCCGCCGGATTCGACGTCTCCGTCTGGGAGTTCTTCTGGCCCCTCACCCAGGGCGTCCCCCTGGTCATCGCCCGACCCGAGGGCCACAAGGACCCCCGCTACCTCGCCGACCTCATCCGCGAACAGCACGTCACCGTGCTCCACTTCGTGCCCTCCATGCTCGCCGCCTTCCTCGGCGAGACCGCCCTCCCCACCACCGTCCGCCTCGTCGCCTGCTCCGGCGAGGCACTCCCGGGCGAGCTCACCGCCCGCTTCCACCGGACGGCCCCGCACGCGCGGCTCGCCAACCTCTACGGGCCCACCGAGGCGGCCGTCGACGTCACCGCCGGCTTCTGCGCTCCCGAGGAGGCGGACGCCGGACGGCACCCGTCCGCGTCCATCGGCGGCCCTGTCTGGAACACCCGGGTCTACGTCCTGGACCAGCGGCTCCGCCCGGTGCCGCCCGGCACCCCGGGCGAGCTGTACCTGGCCGGGGTGCAGCTGGCCCGCGGCTACCTCACCCGCCCCGACCTCACAGCGGAACGTTTCGTCGCCAACCCCTACGGCGCTCCCGGCGGACGTATGTACCGCACCGGGGACCTCGTGCACCAGCTGGCCGACGGCCGGATCCAGTACCTGGGCCGGACCGACGACCAGGTGAAGCTGCGCGGGTTCCGCATCGAACTCGGTGAGATCTCCACCGTCCTGGGATCGGCTCCCGGGGTCGCCCAGGCCGCCGTGCTCGTCCGGGAGGACATCCCGGGGATCCAGCAGCTGGTGGCCTACACGGTCCCCGCAGCCGGTGCGGAGCCCGACACGGGGGCGCTGCGCGCCCATGCCGCCGCCCGTCTGCCCGAGTACATGGTCCCGACCGCGTTCCTGACCCTGGAGCGGCTGCCGCTGTCCCCGAACGGGAAGCTGGACCGGCGGGCGCTGCCCGCGCCCGAGGCGACCCCGGTGTCGGCCTCGCGCGCACCTCGGAACCTCCGCGAGGAGGTCCTCGCCGGGATCGTGGCGGACGTCCTGGGACGACCGGCCGTGGGCGTGACCGAGGACTTCTTCGCCCTCGGCGGCCATTCGCTGCTGGCCGCCCGCGCCGCGGGCCGGATCCGCGAGGTGCTCGGCGTCGACTGCGAGATCCGCGACCTGTTCGAGCTGCGGACCGTGGAGTCGCTGGCCGCACGGCTCGCCGACCGGACGGCGGGCAGCCGCCCCCGGCCCGTCGCCGGACCCCGGCCGGAGCGGCCGCCGCTGTCCTTCGCCCAGCACCGGCTGTGGCTGATCGACAGCGTGCGCGGGCCGTCCGCCACCTACAACGTGCCGGTCGCGGTCCGGCTGGCCGGACCGGTGGACCTCCCTGCGCTGCGGGCCGCCGTCGCCGATCTGGTGGCCCGGCACGAGGTGCTGCGCACGGTGATCGCCGAGCACGAGGGCGAGCCGTACCAGCGGGTGCTGCCGGCCGACGGCGCGGTGGTCCCGGTGGAGCTGCGGGAGGTTCCGGCGGACCGGCTGGCCGATGAGGCGGTCCGGGCCGGCGGGCACGTCTTCGACCTGGCGGCGGAGCCGCCGGTCCGGGTGACCCTGCTGCGGGCCGCCCCGGACGCACACGTCCTGGTGCTGCTGGTACACCACATCGCGACGGACGAGTCCTCCACGGAGCTGCTGCTCACGGATCTCGACCTGGCGTACCGGTCCCGACTGGCGGGCACCGCAACGGAGTTCGCCGAACTTCCGGTGCAGTACGTGGACTTCGCGCGCTGGCAGCGGGAGCTGCTGGGCGACGCCGGGGACCCGGAGTCGGCCGCGGCCCGGCAGGCGGAGTTCTGGCGTACGGCACTGGCCGGGGTGCCGGCCGAGCTGGCCCTGCCGGCCGACCGGCCGCGGCCCGACGAGCCCTCGCACCGGGGCGGGGTGGTCGGGTTCTCGGTGTCCCCCGCGACGGCGGACGCCCTGGTCCGGCTCGCCCACGAGCACGGGGCCACCCCGTTCATGGCGGCGCACGCGGCGGTGGCGGTCCTGCTGCACCGGCTGGGCGCGGGCGAGGACATCCCGCTGGGCAGCCCGGTCTCGGCCCGTGAGGGGGCCGAGCTGGAGGGTCTGGCCGGGTTCTTCCTGAACACGCTGGTGCTGCGGGCCGACCTGTCGGGAGCCCCGACCTTCGGGGAGCTGCTGGGCCGGGTCCGGGACACCGGGCTGGCCGCCTTCGCCCATGCGGACCTGCCGTGGGAGACGGTCGTGGAGTCCGTGGACCACGAGCGCTCGCGCGCCCGGAACCCGCTGTTCCAGACGATGGTCACCTACCACTCGGTGGACGGTGCGGTGCCCGAGCTGTTCGGGCTGCCGGCCGCCGAGCTGACGGTGGAGACCGGGGGCGCCAAGTTCGACCTGGAGATCGCGTTCGGCAGCACCCGTGCGGGTGCGGGGATCGAGGGCGGGATCCGTTACGCCACCGATCTGTTCGACGAGTCGACCGTCCGCACCCTGGCGGACCGTCTGGTCCGGCTGCTGGACGCGGCGGTGGCGGGTCCGGACCTGCCGGTCGCGGAGCTGGAGATCCTCTCGCCGGAGGAGCGGGACCTGGTCCTGCACACCTGGAACGACACCGACACCGTCCTGACGGGACCGGCCGACCTGGCCGCACTGGTCTCGGCGGGAACCGGCCAGGCCACCGGCCCCGCCCTGGTCTTCGAGGGTGAAGAGCTGTCCCGGCCGGCCTTCGAGGCACGCGTCAACCGCCTGGCCCGCCTGCTGATCGGCCGTGGAGTCGGCCCGGAGAGCGTGGTCGCCGTGGCCCTGCCCCGCTCCTTCGACCTGGTCATCGCCCTGCACGCGGTCATCCGCGCCGGAGGCGCCTACCTCCCCCTGGACCTCACCCTCCCCGCCGACCGCCTCACCTACATGACGGAGACGGCCGCCCCCGCACTCATCCTTACCGACACTCTGTCGGCAACATCCCTCCCCGACGACATCCCGACGCCCCGGGTCCTGGTGGACTCCCCCGCCCTGGACGACCAGCCCGCCCACGAGATCCTCGACACCGACCGGCGCACACCCCTGCTCCCCCGCCACCCGGCCTACGTCATCTTCACCTCAGGATCCACCGGCCGCCCCAAGGGCGTCATGGTCGACCACCGGGCCATCACCAACCGCATCCAGTGGATGCAGCACACCTACCGACTGACCACCCACGACCGGGTCCTCCAGAAGACCCCCGCCGGATTCGACGTCTCCGTCTGGGAGTTCTTCTGGCCCCTCACCCAGGGCACCCCCCTGGTCATCGCCCGACCCGAGGGCCACAAGGACCCCCGCTACCTCGCCGACCTCATCCGCGAACAGCACGTCACCGTCCTCCACTTCGTGCCCTCCATGCTCGCCGCCTACCTCGGCGAGACCACCCTCCCCACCACCGTCCGCCTCGTCACCTGCTCCGGCGAAGCCCTCCCCACCGACCTCACCACCCGCTTCCACCACACCACCCCCCACGCACGACTCGCCAACCTCTACGGACCCACCGAGGCGGCCGTCGACGTCACCGCCGCCACCTCCGACCCGGAGGAGCGGCACAGCGGGCGGGCCTCGGCCCCGATCGGGTCTCCCGTGTGGAACACCCGGGTGTACGTCCTGGACGGGCGGCTCCGCCCGGTGCCGCCCGGCACACCCGGCGAGCTGTACCTGGCCGGAATCCAGCTGGCCCGCGGCTATCTGGCCCGGCCCGGCCTCACCGCCGAACGCTTCGTCGCCGACCCGTTCGCACCCCCCGGCGAGCCCGGCAGCCGCATGTACCGGACCGGAGACCTGGTCCACCACCTGCCCGACGGCCGGCTCCACTACCTGGGCCGGACCGACGACCAGGTGAAGCTGCGCGGCTTCCGCATCGAACTCGGTGAGATCGAGGTCGTGTTGGCGGGCGCGGAGGGTGTGGCGCAGTCGGCGGTGCTGGTCCGGGAGGACGTCCCCGGCATCCAGCGGCTGGTGGCCTACGCGGTGCCCGTCGCGGGTACCGCGGTCGATCCGGAGGCGCTGCGCGCCCACACCGCCGCCCGTCTGCCGGAGTACATGGTCCCGGCCCTGTTCCTGACCCTGGAGCGGCTGCCGCTGTCCCCGAACGGGAAGCTGGACCGGCGGGCGCTGCCCGCCCCGGCCGTCCCGGCCCGGCCGGCGGCCGCCGCCGCGGCACCGGTCCCCTCAGGGCCGGTCGGCAGCCCCGATGTGGTGCTCGCCGCGCTGATGGCCGAGGTCCTGGGCCTGCCGTCCATGGGCGGGGAGGAGAACTTCTTCGAACTCGGCGGGGACAGCATCGTCTCCATCCGGCTGGTGGGCCTGGCCCGCAAGGCCGGTCTGACGGTGTCGGCCCGGCAGATCTTCCAGAACCCGACCCCGGCCGGCCTGGCCTCCGTGGCCATACCGCGCGAGGCGGCCACGGCCGTTCCGGCCCGGTCGGCGGACGGCGGTCCCGGACCGCTGCCGCTGCCGCCGGTCGCCCAGTGGCTGGCCGCCCGCGGCGGACCGTACGCCTCCTTCGGGCAGGCGCGTCTGATGCGGCTGCCCGCCGGAACCGACCACGCCCGTCTGACGACGGCCCTGCAGTCCGTGCTCGACCACCACGACGGGCTGCGGCAGTCGCTGTCGGTGCCCCGGCCCGGCGTGTGGAGCGCGGAGGTCCGTCCGGTCGAGGAGGTGCGGGCCGGCTCCCTGCTGGAACGCCTCGACGCCGCCGGGCTGGCCGCCGAAGAGCTCCGCGAGCTGGTCACCGCCACCTCCGCCCGGCTCTCCGGACTGCTGGACCCCGAGAACGGGACGGTCTTCCGGGCCGTGCACCTCGACCGCGGCCCCGACGAGCCCGGCCGACTGCTGATGGCCGCGCACCACCTGGTGGTGGACGAGGTGTCCTGGCAGATCCTGCTGCCCGACCTCCGGTCGGCGTACGAGCAGGCGGCCGAGGGCCGGACACCGGTCCTGGAACCGGTCGGCACCTCGCTGCGGACCTGGACCACCCATCTGCTCGCCGAGGCCCAGCACCCGCGCCGGACCGTGGAGCTGGACCGCTGGCTGGCGGCCGCCCCCGGCGCCCCGCTGCTGGCCGACCGCCCGCTGGACCCGTCCCGGGACACCGCGGCCACCGCGCGGGCCCTGTCCGTGCGGCTGTCGGCGGAGCGGACCGCCCCGCTGTTGCAGGCGGTGCCGTCCGCGTTCCACGGCACCGTCGGGGACACCCTGCTGACGGCGCTGTCGCTGGCCGTCGGCGAGTGGACGACCGGGCGCACCGGCTCCGCGGGCGGCGGGTTCACCGTCGACCTGGAGGGCCACGGCCGGGAGCAGGAGCTCCTGCCGGGAGCCGACCTCACCCGGACCGTCGGCTGGCTGACCAGCATCCATCCGCTGCGGCTGGCGGCCTCCTCCTACGACCCGGTCGCCGTGCTGGCCGGCCGGGAGGACGCCGGGGCCGCCCTGAAGGAGGTCAAGGAGCTGCTGCGGGAGGTCCCGGACGGCGGCATCGGCGCCGGGCTGCTGCGGTACGCGAACCCGGCGACCGCGCCCCTGTTCGCCTCGGACGGCGGCACGGGCGGCGCCGAGGTGCTGTGGAACTACCTGGGCCGGCAGACCGGCGGCGGCCGGGAGCCCTCCGCCTGGGGGCCGGCCGAGGAGGCGGACGCCCTGTCCGGGCGGCCGCACCCCGAACTGCCGCTGTCGCACCCGCTGGAGGTCAACGTCGAGATCGTCGACGGGCCGGACGGACCGGAACTGGCCGCGGTGTTCATCCGGGCCGGCGAGCTCCTCTCCGAGGAGACCGTCACCCGACTCGCCGACCGCTGGCTGGACGCGCTCGACACCCTCGCCGCCTGGGCCAATGGCGGCACCACCGGGGGGCACACCCCCTCGGACCTCGACCTGGTCGAACTCAACCAGGACCAGATCGACATGCTCGAAGAAATGTGGAGGGCCCAGCAGTGACGCAGGCGCGAATCGAGGACATGCTCCCGCTGTCCCCCTTGCAGCAGGGCATGCTGTTCCACTCCGTGTACGACCGGAGCGCGCCCGACGTGTACACCGTGCAGGTGTCGGTGCGCCTGGGCGGAGCGGTGGACGCGGACCGGCTGGAGCGGGCGGGGGCGGCACTGCTGCGCCGCCACCCCAACCTGCGCGCCGGGTTCTGGTGCGAGGGCGTCCCCCAGCCCGTGCAGTTCGTGCCGGCCGAGGTGTCCTTCGCCCTGGACCGGGTGGACCTGGCGGACGACCCGTCGCCCTCGGCGGTGCGCCGGGTGGAGCGGGCCGAGCTGGCCCGCCGGTTCGAGCTGCACCGGCCGCCGCTGCTGCGGCTGGCGCTGGCGAAGCTGGGCCCCGAGGAGTACGTCCTCGTGGTGACGGTCCATCACATCCTGGTGGACGGGTGGTCGATGCCCCTGCTGGTGGCCGATCTGCTGGCGCTGTACGACCGGAACGGCGATCCCTCCGGGCTGGCCCCGATGCGCCCCTACCGGGACTATCTGAAGTGGCTGAAGCAGCAGGACGGGGCCGCCGCCGAGGCGGCCTGGCGGGGCGCGCTGGCCGGGGTGGACGAGGCGACGCTGGTGGCCCCGGCCGATCCGGCGCGCCTCGCGGTCCGGCCGGGTGTGCACCGGCTGGAGCTGAGCGCCGAGGCGACCGCGGGGCTGACGGCCGCGGCCCGCGGGCTGGGCACCACGCCGAGCACCGTCCTCCAGGCCGCGTGGGGGCTGCTCCTCGGCTCGCTGACCGGGCGCCAGGACGTGGTGTTCGGGCTGACCGTGGCGGGACGGCCGGAGGAGATACCCGGGGTCGAGTCGATGATCGGGCTGTTCATCACCACCGTGCCGGTGCGGGTCGCCGCCCGGCCGGGTGAGAGCGTGGCGCGGGTGCTGCGCCGGTTCCGGGACGAGCAGAACGGGCTGCTGGCCCACCACCACCTGGGGCTGCGGCTGATCCGCAAGCAGGCCGGGGCGGGCGAGCTGTTCGACACCCTGGTGGTCATCGAGAACTATCCGGTGGACCCGGCCGCCCGGCCGGCGCTCTCGGACGGGGTGCGGGTGACCGGGGTGGAGGCCCGGGACGGCACCCACTACCCGCTGACCCTGGCGGTGTCCCTGGACGAGCGGGCCGAACTGGCCCTGGAATACCGTCCCGACCTGTTCACCGGCCGGGACGCGGCGCGGATCGCGGAACGGTTCGCGGCCGTGCTGGAGCAGGTGTGCGCGGATCCGGAACGGCCGGTCGGCTCGCTGGAGCTGCTGGCCCCCGCCGAGCGGGCGGCCCTGACGGCCGGCTGGCACGGTGCCCGGCGGGACGTGCCCGCGGGTACCGTCTCGGACCGGTTCTCGGAGCGGGCCTCGGCCACCCCGGACGCCTGCGCGGTGGTCTCCGGCGAGCGTCGGCTGACGTTCGCCGAGCTCGACGAGCGGGCCGGGCGGCTGGCCGCGCTGCTCGCGGAGCGGGGCGCCGGACCGGACACGGTGGTGGGGCTGGCGCTGCCGCGCTCCGTGGACTCCGCGGTGGCGGTGCTGGCGGTGCTGCGGGCCGGGGCGGCGTATCTGCCGCTGGACCTGGACCACCCGGCGGAGCGGCTGGGGATGATGCTCGGTGACGCCCGGCCGGTGTGCGTGCTGACCACCCTCGCGGCGGCCGGGCTGCTGCCCGCCGAGGAGCCCTCGGGCGCGCCCCGGATCGTGCTGGACGCGCCGGGGACGGTCGCGGAACTGGCCGCACTGGAGCCGGGGTTCGCGGCCGTACCGGTGGACTCGGCCCATCCGGCGTACGTGATCTACACCTCGGGTTCCACCGGCGTGCCCAAGGGCGTGGTCCTGACCCACGGCGGTCTGGCGAACCTGTACGCCAACCACCTCGCCGAGGTGTTCGGTCCGGTGATCGCGGCGGCCGGCGGGCGGCGGCTGCGCGCCCTGCACACCGCCTCCTTCGGCTTCGACACCTCCTGGGAGCAGCTGTTCTGGCTGATCGCCGGACACGAGCTGCACATCCTGGACGAAGTGGGCCGCAAGGACGCCGAGTTCACCGTCCGCTACGTCCGCGAGCGGCGCATGGACGCCATGGACGTGACTCCGACGCACGCCCAGGCCCTGCTGGAGTGGGGCCTGCTGAGCGCGGACCACCACCGGCCCGCTCTGCTGCTGCTGGGCGGCGAGGCGGTCCCGGAGTCGGTGTGGACCGAGGTCCGCGAGGCCCCCGGGGTGATGTCGGTGAACCTGTACGGGCCCACCGAGTACACGGTGGACGCGCTGGCCGCGGACCTGTCGGTCTCGGACACGGCGGTGGTCGGGCGCCCGATCGGGAACACCTCGGCGTACGTGCTGGACGGGGCGCTGCGCCCGGTTCCGGCGGGTGCGCCCGGTGAGCTGTACCTGGCCGGGCACGGGATCGCGCGGGGCTATCTGGGGCGTGCGGCGCTCACGGCCGAGCGGTTCACCGCCGACCCGTTCGGGGCGCCGGGGGGCCGGATGTACCGGACCGGTGACCTGGTGCGGCTGCGGCCGGACGGGGAACTGGAGTTCCTCGGCCGGGCCGACCACCAGGTGAAGATCCGCGGCTTCCGCATCGAACTGGGCGAGGTGGAGGCCGAGCTGGCGGCCCTGGACGGGGTGACCGGTGCGGCGGCGGTGGTCCGCGAGGACACCCCGGGGGTGAAGCGGCTGGTGGGATATGTCACCGGGTCCGTGGATCCGGTGGCGGCGCGGGAGCTGCTGGCGGCCCGGCTGCCCGAGTATCTGGTGCCTTCGGCGGTGGTGGTGCTGGACGTACTGCCGGTGAACGTCAGCGGCAAGCTGGACCGGGCGGCGCTGCCCGCTCCGGTGCTCGGTGGCACGGCCGGTGCCCGGGCGCCGAGGAACGCCCGCGAGGAAGCGCTGTGCGCGGTGTTCACGGAGGTCCTGGGGCTGGAGTCGGCGGGTCCGGACGAGGACTTCTTCGCGCTGGGCGGGGACAGCATCGTCTCGATCCGGCTGGTGGCCAGGGCTCGCAAGGAGGGCCTGGTCCTCACCCCGCGCGACGTGTTCGAGCAGCGGACCCCGGCCCGGCTGGCGGAGGCCGCCGGTACGGCCGGCGGTGCGTCGGCACAGGCGCCGGCCTCCGACCGTCCGCTGGTCGAGCTGACGGACGCCCAGAAGGCCGTCCTGGCCGAGGCGTTCCCGTCCGGCGAGGAGGTGCTGCCGCTGGCCCCGCTCCAGGAGGGCCTGTACTTCCACGCGGTGTACGACGACCACGCGCTCGACGTGTACCTGATGCAGAACTTCATCGAGCTGGGGCACGCGGTGGACGAGGCCGCGATGCGGTCGGCGTTCGAGACGCTGCTGGCGCGGCACCCGCACCTGCGGGCCGGCTTCTGGCACGAGGGGCTGCCCGCCCCGGTGCAGGTGGTCCCGGGCGAGTGGGAGCTGCCCTGGCGGGTGGTGGACCACTCCGGTCTGGACCGCGAGGCGCAGGACGAGGCGCTGCGGGAGTTCTCGCTGGCGGACGCCCACACCCGTTTCGACCTGGCGGCGCCGCCGCTGGTCCGGGTGACGCTGCTGCGGTTCGCCGAGGAGCGGTGGGTGCTGTGCGTGACCCAGCACCACATCCTGACGGACGGCTGGTCGGAGTCGCTGTTCCTGGAGGAGCTGTTCGCCCTGTACGGGGCGCGCGGTGGCCGGCCGGCCGAGGACGCGGCTCAGGTCACCCCCTACCGGGACTACCTGCGCTGGCTGGCCGCGGTGGACACCGATGCCTCGCTGGCCGCGTGGCGGGCCCATCTGTCGGGTCTGGAGCAGGGCACGCTGGTCGCCCCCGCCGATCCGGCCCGCCGGCCGGTGACGGCGGAGGTCGTGGACCTGTCCCTGGACGAGGAGACCAGCGACCGGCTGCGGGTCTTCGCCCGGGGCGCCGGGGTCACCCTGAACACGGTGCTGAGCACGGCCTGGGCGATGACCCTGGCCGGTCTGACGGGCCGCGACGACGTGGTGTTCGGCGCGACGGTCTCCGGCCGGCCCGCCGATGTCCCCGGCGTGGACCAGATGATCGGCATGTTCATGAACACGCTGCCGTTCCGGGTGGGTCTGCGGCCGGGCGAGACCCTGCGGGACCTGCTGGTCCGGGTGCAGGGCGAGCACGCCGCCCTGCTGCCGCACCACTACGTGGGCCTGGGCCCGGTCCAGCGGGACACCGGCATCGGGCAGCTCTTCGACACCCTCTACGTGTTCCGCAACACCCCGCGGGACGACGCGGCCCGGGAGGCGGCCTACGAGGCCCACCAGATCGGCTGGACGCACAGCGTCGACGGCACCCACTACCCGCTGACCCTGGCGGTCACCCCGGGTCGCGCCCTGGAACTGACCCTGGCCTACCGGCCCGACCTGTACGAGGAGGAGACCGCGCGGGCCCTGGCCGGCCGGCTGGCCCTGCTCGTGGGGCAGCTCGCCGACGGCGGGGGCCTGCCGGTGGGCCGACTGGACACGCTGACGCCGGACGAGCGGGCCGAGCAGCTCGCCTGGGGCGACTGCACCGGGCAGCCGTTCCCGGACCGTACGGTCGTGGACCTGTTCGCGGGGCAGGCGGCGCGCACCCCGGAGGCGACGGCCCTGGTCTTCGGGGAGCAGCGGCTGACGTACGCGGAGCTGGACGGCCGGGCCAACCGGCTGGCGCGCGCCCTGGCGGCCCGCGGGGCCGGTCCGGAGCGGGTGGTCGCCCTGGGGCTGCCGCGGTCCGCGGAGTTCCTGGTCGCGCTGTTCGCCGTGCTGAAGACGGGTGCCGCCTACCTTCCGCTGGACCTCGGCCACCCGGTGGACCGGCTGGGCGCGATGGTCTCCGACGCGGGCCCGCTGTGCCTGCTGACCACGGCCGCCGTCGCCGACCGGATGCCGGTGGTGGAGGGGGTGCCGGCGCTGGTGCTGGACTCGGACCCGCTGCGGACCGAACTGGCCGGGCTGTCCTCGGACGGTCTGTCCGGGACCGGGACCGCGGGCCGGGTGGACGGCCGCAACCCGGCGTACGTGATCTACACCTCCGGTTCCACCGGCCGCCCCAAGGGCGTCCTGGTGCCGTACGCGGGTCTGACGAACATGCTGGCCAACCACCGGGAGCGGATCTTCGCCCCGGCGGTGCGGGCGGCCGGCGGGGGCCGGCTGAAGGTGGCGCACACCGTGTCGTTCGCCTTCGACATGTCCTGGGAGGAGCTGTTCTGGCTGGTCGACGGGCACGAGGTGCACGTGATCGGCGAGGAGCTGCGGATGGACCCGGCGGCCCTGACCGCACACTACGACCGGGTCGGCATCGACGTGGTCAACGTGACGCCCTCGTACGGGCAGCAGCTCGTCGACGCCGGTCTCCTCGACGCGGACCGGCACCGGCCGGCGCTGGTCCTGCTCGGCGGCGAGGCGGTGCCCGACACGCTGTGGACCCTGCTGCGGGAGACGCCCGGCACCACCGGCTACAACCTGTACGGGCCGACCGAGTACACCATCAACGCGCTGGGCGCCGATGTCGCCGACAGCACCGCCTCCTGCGTGGGCGGGCCCATCCTCAACACCCGCGCCTATGTGCTGGACGGCTCGCTGCGCCCGGTGCCGACCGGGGTGGCCGGGGAGCTGTACCTGGCGGGTGCCGGTCTGGCGCGCGGCTATCTGGGGCGGCCGGCGCTGACGGCGGAGCGGTTCACCGCCGACCCGTTCGGCGAGCCGGGCACCCTGATGTACCGGACGGGTGACCTGGTGCGCCGGCGCCCCGACGGTCTGATCGACTATCTGGGGCGGACCGACGACCAGGTGAAGATCCGCGGATTCCGGATCGAGCCGGGCGAGATCGAGTCGGCGGTGGCGGCCCTTCCGGGGGTGTCGGCGGCGACCGTGGTGGTCCACACCGCCGCGTCCGGCCTCAAGCGGCTGGTCGCCTACACGGTGCCGTCGGGCTCGGAGACCGCCGATCCGGTCCGGCTGCGGGCCGCGCTGTCCGCGTCGCTGCCGGAGTACATGGTGCCGTCGGCGTTCGTGGAGCTGTCGGCACTGCCGCTGACGGTGAACGGGAAGGTGGACCGGGCGGCGCTGCCCGCCCCGGACTTCGGCGACGGCGGCGGACGCCCGCCCAAGGACGCCCGGGAGGAACTGATCGCCGGGGTGTTCGCCGAGGTGCTGGGACTGGACCGGGTGGGCGCGGAGGACAACTTCTTCGAACTGGGCGGGCATTCGCTGCTGGCGATGCGGCTGGTCGGCCGGATCCGCGCCGAGCTCGGGATCCCGCTCCAGGTGGCCACCGTGATGTCGGCGCCCACCGTCGCCGACATCGCCGCCCGGATCGGTTCCGACGCCCGCCGGGACGCGCTGCGGGTCCTGATGCCGCTGCGCGAACGCGGCACGGCCGCACCGCTGTTCTGCTTCCACCCGGCTTCCGGGTTCGGCTGGCAGTACACCGGTCTGCTGCGCCATCTGGACGCGGACCGGCCGGTGTACGGGCTCCAGTCGCCGAGGCTGGCGGGGGCGCTGCCGGAGGTCGAGGATGCGGCCGGGTTGGCCGAGCTGTACCTGGCGGAGATCAGGACGGTCCAGCCCGAGGGCCCGTACCACTTCCTCGGCTACTCCTTCGGCGGGACGGTCGCCCAGACCCTGGCCGCGCTGCTCCAGGAACGCGGCGAGGAGGTCGCCTTCCTCGGACTGCTGGACGCCTACCCGCCGGAGAACGAGGACTGGTCGTACGTGGACTCGCCCGACTGGGCGGAGCGGCTGAAGCGGGAGGAGAGCGGGTTCCTGCTGTCCGTGGCCGGGCTGGAGGCGCCCACCGCGGACGCCGACGGGCCGGGTCCCGACCGCACGGAGGCCCTCCGGGCGATCCGGGACAGCCAGGGCCTGCTGGCCGGCTTCGACGAGGACCTCCTCGACGCGATCGTCGCCACCAACCTGCACTGCGTCCGGCTGCTGTCCCGCAGCCGCACCCGCCGCTACCGGGGTGACGTCCTGTTCGTCACCGCGGGCCGCAGCACCCCGGCCGCCGAGGCACCGGGCCGGGTGTGGCCGCCGTACCTGGACGGGCGGCTCACCGAGCACGTCCTGGACTGCGGGCACGACGCGCTGATGTCCCCGGCGGCCCTGGCCGAGATCGGCCCGCTGGTCGCCCGGGCCCTCGGGTCCACCCCCCGCTGAACCGTCCCCGATTACGGGAACCCCCACCTCAGGAGGATCGATCCATGTCCGCAGCCACTCCCGCCGACCGGTCCCGGCTCGACGGCCGGGTCGCGCTGGTCACCGGCGCCGCCCGGGGCATCGGGGAGGCCGTGGCCCGCACGCTCGCCGGGCTCGGCGCGGTCGTCGCCGCCACGGACCTGCCCGGCGGGGCCCTCACCGGGCTCCCCGACCGGCTCGCCGCGGCGGGCGCCGGCGGGGTCCGGGCGTACCCGCTGGACGTGACCGGGTCCGCCGCCGTCGAGGAGACCGTGGCCCTGGTCGAACGGGAGCTCGGCCCGGTCGGCATCCTGGTGAACGTCGCCGGGGTGCTGCGCACCGGGCCGGCCGCCGAACTCACCGACGAGGACTGGGCGCAGACCTTCGCGGTGAACTCCACCGGGGTCTTCCACACCACCCGGGCGGTGGTCGGGCCGATGGCCCGGCGCGGTTCCGGCAGCATCGTGACGGTGGCCTCCAACGCCGCGGGGATCCCGCGCGCCCGGATGGCCGCGTACGCCGCCTCGAAGGCCGCCTCGGTGATGTTCACCAAGTGCGTGGGCCTGGAGTACGCGGGCAGCGGGGTCCGCTGCAACACCGTCTGCCCCGGCTCCACCGACACCGCGATGCAGCGGGCCCTGTGGACGGATCCGGAGGCGCCCCGGCGGGTCCTCGACGGGGACCTCGCCAGCTACCGGACCGGTATCCCGCTGCGCCGGATCGCCGATCCCCAGGACATCGCCGACGCGGTGGCGTTCCTCTGCTCCGACCGCGCCCGGCACATCACCATGCAGGACCTGTACGTGGACGGCGGCGCCACCCTGCGCTGACCGCCGCCCCGCACCAACCCGCACCCTCCCCGCCCCCGCCCGATCCCCGATCGGGCCCCCACCACACCACCGCCCAGCCGTCCCGAACAGGAGTCACCGTGCCGACGGTCCCCCAGGCCGCCACCCCGGCCCCCACCACCGCCCCCGCTTCCCCCGCCCCCGGCCACCCCTCGGTGGGCGCGGCGACCGGGCTCCTCGACGCCTACCGCCCGGGGGCGCGGTTCCTCGCCACCCCCTCCCGGACCCTGCTCGCCGAGGGCGTGCACCGTGCGATAGCCGCCGACGGGCGGCCGCTGCCGGAGCGGGTGCGGACCGCTCTGGCCCGGGCCGCCCGGGCGGGGCTGCCCCGGCCGCTGGCCATCGGCTGCGTACCGTTCGCCCCGGACGCCCCCGACGCGCTGGTCGTCGCCGGGTCGGTGCGCCAGGGTCCGCCGCTGGCCGCCGACCCCCTGGTCGCCCTGCCGCCGGCGCCGGCGGCCGAGGCCCGCTGGTCGGTGACGGCCGTTCCGGAGCCGGAGGTGTACGGCAAGGGCGTGGCGGCCGCGGTCCGGCGGATGCGGGCCGGGGAGTTCGACAAGGTGGTGCTGGCCCGCTCGCTGGAGCTGGCCTCCGACGCGCCGCTGGACCTGCCCGCGATGCTCCAGCGGCTGGCCCGCCGGGATCCGGGCGCCTACAACTTCGCGCTGCCCACCGGCCCGGGCCGCACCCTGATCGGGGCCAGCCCCGAGCTGCTGGTGTCCCGGCGCGGCAACCGCCTCGTCGCCAATCCGCTGGCCGGCTCGGTGCCGCGCAGCGGGGACCTGGCCGAGGACGTCAGCCGTGCCGCGGCCCTGCTGAACTCCCCGAAGGACCTCCACGAGCACGCGGTGGTGGTGGAGGCGATGCGCCGGGCGCTGGCCCCGTACACCACCGACCTGGTGGTGCCCGAGCGGCCAACCCTGATCCGGACCGCCGCCATGTGGCACCTCTCGACCACGCTGACGGCCACGGTGGCCCGCCCCGAGCTGACGGCCCTGGAGCTGGCCGCCGCGCTGCACCCCACCCCCGCGGTCTGCGGGACCCCGACCGAGGTGGCCCGTCGGGTCATCGGCGAGACGGAGGCC
This sequence comes from Streptomyces sp. NPDC033845, assembly GCF_055576225.1. Classification (NCBI taxonomy): domain Bacteria; kingdom Bacillati; phylum Actinomycetota; class Actinomycetes; order Kitasatosporales; family Streptomycetaceae; genus Streptomyces; species Streptomyces sp. NPDC033845. The sequence continues at coordinate 253,075 of NZ_JBVIRI010000011.1, forward strand.
TTCGACCGGGGGTTCTTCACCGGGATGGTCGGCTGGCAGGACGCTTCCGGCGACGGCGAGTGGGTGGTGACCATCCGCTGCGCCGAGGCCGAGGAGACCGGGCCGGAGGACGGCGGCGGGGGCAGACTCCGGCTGTACGCGGGGGCCGGGATCGTCGCCCAGTCCCGCCCGGACGAGGAGACGGCGGAGACCGCCGCCAAGTTCGGCACCTTCCTGCGCGCCGTGGGGGTGTCCCTGTGAGCACCGAAACCCCCCTGTGGCCGGCCGAGTTCGCCGAGCGCTACCGGGCGGCCGGCTGGTGGCGCGGCGAGACCTTCGGCGGGATGCTCGCCGAGCGGGCCGCCGCCCACCCCGACCGGATCGCGATCGTCGACCCGGAAGGCGGCCCGGACGGCGGCCGCCGCACGTGGACGTACGGTGAACTGGACGTGCGGGCCGACCGGATGGCCGCCGGGTTCGCGGCCCGCGGCATCGGGGCCGGGGACAAGGTGGTCGTCCAGCTGCCCAACCGGGCCGAGTTCTTCGAGGTGGTCTTCGCGCTGTTCCGGCTGGGGGCGCTCCCGGTCTTCGCACTGCCGGCCCACCGCCGCACCGAGATCGGCTACTTCTGCGCCTTCACCGAGGCGGTGGCCTACATCGGTCCGGGCGTGCTGTCCCAGTTCGACCACCGCGAGCTGGCCGCCGAGGTCCGCGCCGAAGTGCCCACCCTGCGGCAGGTGTTCATCGCAGACGCGGATCCGGGCCCGTTCACCGCCCTGGCCGAGGTCCCCGTCGATCCGGCTCCCGGTCTCCCCGCCCACCGGCCGGGCCCCGGGGACCTGGCGTTCCTCCAGCTGTCGGGCGGCAGCACGGGGGTGCCGAAGCTGATCCCCCACACGCACGACGACTACATCTACTCGCTGCGCGGCTCCAACGAGCTGTGCGGGGTGACCGAGGAATCCGTCTATCTGGTGGCCCTGCCCGCCGCCCACAACTTCCCGCTGTCCTCGCCCGGTTCGCTGGGCGCCCTGTACGCGGGCGGCCGGGTGGTGCTGGCGCCGCAGCCGGTGCCGGACACGGCGTTCCCGCTGATCGCCGCCGAGGGGGTGACCATCACCGGGCTGGTGCCCCCGCTGGCCCTGCTGTGGACCGAGGCCGCGGGGCGCACCGCGCACGATCTGAGCAGTCTTGAGGTGCTGCTGGTCGGCGGGGCGAAGTTCGCCGAGGAGGCGGCGCGGCGGGTCCGGCCCGCGCTGGGCTGCACCCTCCAGCAGGTGTTCGGGATGGCGGAGGGCCTGGTGAACTACACCCGGCTGGACGATCCGGAGGAGCTGATCGTCACCACCCAGGGCCGGCCGATCTCCCCGGACGACGAGATCCGGATCGTGGACGACGAGGACCGGCCGGTCGAGGAGGGGGCCGTGGGCCATCTGCTGACCCGGGGCCCGTACACGATCCGCGGGTACTGGAACGCGCCGGACCACAACGCGCGTTCGTTCACCGAGGACGGCTTCTACCGGACCGGAGACCTGGTCCGGGCCACCCCGACCGGCCATCTGGTGGTCGAGGGGCGGGCGAAGGACCAGATCAACCGGGGCGGCGAGAAGATCGCCGCCGAGGAGGTGGAGAACCACCTCCTCGCGCACCCCTCGGTGCACGACGCGAACGTGGTCGCCGAGCCGGACGCCTATCTGGGCGAACGGACCTGCGCCTATGTGATCCTGCGCGCGGAGGCGGATCCCGCGACGGGTGCCGAGCTGCGCCGGTTCGTCCGCGAGCGCGGGCTCGCCGCGTACAAGGTGCCCGACCGGGTGCTGTTCGTCACGGCCTTCCCCACCACCGGGGTCGGCAAGATCTCCAAGCGGGACCTACGCGCCACCACCGCCTCCTGACCCTCCTCCCCGCCCGCACCCTCACCGCCCCGCCTTCGCGCTACCGAACGGAACTCCCATGGCCCTGCCCGCCGTCGCCCCCTACCCGATGCCCACCGCCGCCGAACTTCCCGCGAACCGGGTGGAGTGGAAGCTCGACCCCCGACGGTCGGTGCTGCTCGTGCACGACCTGCAGAACTACTTCCTGTCCGCCTACGACACGGCGGAGCAGCCCGTCACCGGACTGCTCAAGGAGGTCTCCCGGCTGTGCGCGGACGCCCGCCGGGCGGGTGTGCCGGTGGTCTACACGGCACAGCCGGGCGGTCAGAGCCCCGAGGAGCGGGGGCTCCAGCAGGACTTCTGGGGTCCTGGGCTGCCGGCGGATCCGAAGGCGGAGGCCATCGCCCCGGCGGTCGCCCCCGGCCCCGAGGACCTGGTGCTCACCAAGTGGAAGTACAGCGCGTTCGTGCGGACGGACCTGCTGGAGCGGATGCGGGCCCTGGGCCGGGACCAGCTGGTGATCACCGGCGTGTACGCGCACATCGGGGTGATGATGACGGCCTGCGACGCGTGGATGCGGGACGTCCAGGCGTTCGTGGTGGCCGACGCCGTCGCGGACTTCTCCGCCCGGGAGCACCGGATGGCCCTGGAGTGGGCGGCCGGCCGGTGCGCGTACGTGACCACGGCGGACCGGGTGGCGGAGGCCTGGTGAGGCCCCGTCGGCCGGGAGTTCAGGCGGAGTGCCGGGTGTAGGAGCCGGGGGTCTGGCCGAAGTGGCGGCGGAAGGCGGCGATATAGCCGTTCGTGGTGGTGAACCCGACCCGGGCGGCCACGGTCCCCACCAGGATCCCCTGGTCGAGCAGTTCCAGCGAGTGGTTGAGCCGGAGCCTGGTGCGCCACTCGGTGAAGGCCAGCCCGGTCTCCTCCCGGAAGGACCGGCGCAGGGTGGTGGGGCTGGTGTAGACGTCCCGGGCCCATTCGGTGGCGGTGCGCGGGTCTTCGGGGCGGCGGGCGAGCCCGCGCGCCACCTCGGTGGCGACCCGGCCGGTGGGCTGGGGCAGCGGCAGGGCGTCCGGGTGTCCGCCGCTGAGGGCGGCGAAGACCGCCGGATCGTCGGCGGCCGCCCCGGAGCTGCGCATCCGGGCGAGCAGCAGGGTCCGCTGGGCGGCGGTGACGTTGATGACGGCCGGTCCGGTGTAGGGCAGCCGGTGCGCGTCCGGGTCGAAGGACTCGGCGACGATGAGGGAGTCGGGGTCGAAGCGGGCGCTGTGCCGGACACCGGCCGGGATCCACAGGGCCACGGACGGGTCCAGCCGGTGGTCGCGGCCGTCCGCGGTGACCGTGATCCGGCCCAGCGGCACGTAGAGGAACTGGTGGTAGTCGTGGACGTGGGCGGGATGGCCGCCGGCCGCGATGAACTCCTCGTCCACGGCGGTGCCCGTGGTCCGTTCGGGCGCGGGCGCGCCGATCAGGGCGGATATGGTCACGGTCATACCTCCACGAAGCACTGCCGCCCGGCCGTTCCGGGCCCCCCGGTGCCCGGCGCGGGCACGGCTGACCACCGCCCCGCCCCGGGCGAAGTAAGGCTACCCTAAGTCGATTGCGGTGCGATCCCGTCGGCCGCCGGAGACCTCCCGTCTACTGGCCGGCGATGACCAGCAGGGTGCGCGCCGGGTCCGGGCCGGCCAGCCGGCAGCGGTGCGGGGTCTCGCCCCGGTGGTGGGCGCTCTGCCCGGCGCGCAGGGTCAGCGGCTCCTCGCCCTCGACCTCCAGCACGACCTCTCCCGCCAGGACGTAGAGGAAGTCCTCGCCGGGATGGCGGAACCAGCCGCGTTCGCCGCGGCCGGGTTCGAAGTGGTGCTCGTAGGCCTCCATCAGGGCGCTGCTGCCGCCGGGGATCAGCACCTGCGCGGTCTGGCCGGCGGCCTCGCTGACCCGGATGACCTGTGGATCGCTCTCGTGGCTGACCGCGCCGGGGCGGGCGGGCGGGCGCAGGAAGGTGCCGGGGGCGACGTCGAGGGCCTCGGCGATCCGGTAGATGGAGCTCAGGCTCGGGGTGGCCAGGCCGCGTTCGAGCTGGCTGAGGAAGGGCTGGGAGAGGCCCGAGCGGGTGGCGAGGACGGCCATGGAGACGCCCTGCCCCTTGCGGCAGTCGCGGATCACCCGCCCGACCTCGATCGCCTCGGGGGTGGGTTCGGGTCGTGACACGCAGGTGAACGTACCGCATCGCGATCAGGCGTCCGGGGGCCCCGGAGAGGTTTCGCACTGCCGCAACACTCCCGTCATAAGCGTGGTCAATTATTGACCTCACTTATTGACGAGCGAGGAGCAGCCCCGTGCACGCCACCCCCTCACCGCCCGGCCGGGCCCTGGGCCGGCTCGGTCCGGCCCTGGGCACCGCCGCCGCGGTGCTCGCACTGTGGTACCTGCTGGCCCGGTCCGGCGCGGTGGCCCCGGGACTGCTGCCCACCCCGGCCGAGACCGCCGCCGCACTCGCCGACAGCGCCCGCAGCGGGGTCCTGGCCACCGACCTCGGCGCCAGCCTGACCCGGGCCGGACAGGGCTTCGCCCTCGGCGCCCTGCTCGGCAGCGCCCTCGGCTTCCTCACCGGCTACCTGCCGAAGGTCTCGGCCGCCGTCACCCCGGCCGTCTCCTTCCTCCGCCCGATCCCGGCCATCGCCCTGGTCCCGCTGGCCACCGCCTGGTTCGGCATCGGCGAGACCGCCAAACGCCTCCTCATCGCCTACGCGGTACTGCTCGCCGTCTGGCTGTACGTCCACGACGGGGTGTCCCGGATCCCGGCCAGCCATCTGCGGGCCGCCCGCTCACTCGGCGCACCGCTGCACCGGCGCTTCACCGAGGTCCTGCTGCCGGCCGCCGCTCCGGCCGTCCTCGCCGCCCTCCGGTACGGCGCCTCGGTGGCCCTGTTGGCCCTGGTCGCGGCCGAACTCGGCGGCGCCGACGCCGGGTTGGCCTACCGCCTCCAGGTGGACGGACAGTTCCTGCGGGTGGACAGGATGTTCGCCGGACTGATCGTGCTGGGCCTGCTCGGCGTGGCCGTGGACCTGGTCCTCGCCGCGATCGGACGTCGTTTCGTGCACTGGAGCGCCTCATGAGCCTGGACGTCCGCCTCGACGGCCTCACCGTGTCCTACGGAACCCAGCGGATCCTGGAACCCACCGATCTGGAACTGCCCGCAGGCTCCTTCACGGCCCTGCTCGGGCCGAGCGGCTGCGGCAAGTCCACCGTGCTCGGCGCGGTCGCCGGGTTCGTCCGGCCCACCGCCGGCCGGGTGACGGCCGGCCCGGCCCCGGTCCCCGGCCCGGGCCCGGACCGGGGCGTGGTCTTCCAGCACTACGCGCTGTTCCCCTGGCGCACCGCCCGCGGCAACGTGGAGTTCGCCCTGAAACGGCTCGGACTGCCCCGGGCCGAACGCCGCCGGCGCGCCCTGGCCGCACTGGCCGAGGTCGGCCTGGCCGAGGGCGCCGAGAAGTACCCGGCCCAGCTCTCCGGAGGGATGCAGCAGCGGGTCGCCCTGGCCCGCGCCCTGGCCGCCGAACCCGAAGTCCTGCTGATGGACGAGCCGTTCGGTGCCCTCGACGCCCTCACCCGGAGCCGGATGCAGGAGCTGCTGCGGGAACTGTGGCAGCGCCGGGGCACCACCGTGCTGTTCGTCACCCATGACATCGACGAGGCGCTGGCCCTGGCCGGACGGGTCGTGGTGCTCGGCGGACCGCCCGGCCGGATCCTCGCCGACCACCCCGTCCCGCCCGGCCCCGCCGACCCCGCTCTCCGCTCCCGGATCGCCGACCTGCTCGGCGCCCAGCCCACCCCGCACTAGCCCGTCACCCGCCCGCCCCGACCCGCACCTGGCACACCGCCACCGCCCTGCCCCCTGCCCTGCCCTGCCCCGCCCTGCCCCGCCCCGAAAGGCCCCACCATGACCGTCACCGCCGCCACGACCACCGCACCCGGGCCCCGCAGACCCGCCCGGCCCCGCCGGTCCCGGACCCTGGCCGCCGCCTTGCTGACCGCCCTGCTCGCCACCACCGCCACCGCCTGCGCGGAGGACTCCGGCGAGCGGGCCGGCGGCCGCGCCACCGTGACCATCGCGGCCAGCGACCAGCTGGGCGGCGCCCCGGTGCACGTGGCCCAGCAGCGGTCCCTGTGGTCCGCCGAGAACATCGGAGCCACCCTCACCAACCAGCCCACCGGCCGGGACGCGCTGAACGCCGTCCTCGGCGGCCAGGCCCAGCTCGGCGTGGTCGGCGACCTGCCCGCCGTCACCGCCGCCCTGGGCGGGCGCGAGCTGAGGATCGTCGCCGACCTCTCCCGGTTCTCCGACTGGCGGCTGCTCACCCGCACCGACACCGGCATCGGCGCCTTCCCGGCGCTCAAGGGCCGCAAGGTGGGTGTCCCGCAGGGCACGAACGTCGAGTACGCACTGTCCCGGATGCTCGCCTCGGCCGGACTGACCGCCGCCGACGTGACGGTGGTCAACCTGGCACCGAACCAGGTCACCCCGGCACTCGCCCGCGGGGACGTCGACGCCGGGGTCACCTTCCCCAGCTTCTACGGCGCCGCCCGCACCGCCCTCGCCGGCCGCTACGCCGAACTGCCGTTCACCGGCTACACCGCGCACACCCTGCTGGTGGCCGGCCCCGCCGCCACCCCGGAGGGCACCGCCGCCGCCCTCCGGGCCGTGATCGGCGCCCAGCGGCTGATCGCCCAGGACCCGGCGGCCGCCCGCAAGGACCTCCTCGCCCAGTCCAAGGGCGCCCTCCGGGCCGACTACGTGGACGCCTTCCAGCCCCGCTACCGCTACGGCACCACCCTCTCCCCCGCCCTGCTGACCGACCTGGCCCGCGAGGCCGCCTGGGCCAAGGCCGCCCAGGACCTGCCCGGCTCCGCGGAACCCGCCGCCCTCGCCGCGTACCTGGACCCGGAGCCGCTGGCCGCCGCCGACCCGGCCGCCGTCACCCTCGACGCCAACTGACCACACCCACAACCCAGTTCGACCCTACGGAGGATCCCGTGACCATCGACCAGAACACCCTGCGGCGCCGCGGCACCGGCCTGATCGCCCACGACCCCGACCGCAGCTCCGGCGGCCTCACCCTCTACACCCCCATCACCAGCGCCGGCGAGATCCATCTGATCGACATCGAGGGCCGCCCCGTCCACACCTGGACCTCCCCGCACCCGCCCGGCCGCCAGGCCCAGCTGCTGCCCGGCGGAAACCTCTTCTACGCCGCCAAGGACACCACCGGCCCGACCCTCTTCCCCATCTGGGACGTCTACCACGGCGGCATCTTCCAGGAGCTCGCCCCCGACTCCACGGTGGTGCGCGAGGTCCGGCACCCCTTCCACCACCACGACGCCTCGGTGCTCCGCAACGGCAACCTGGTCATCACCGTGGTGGAGCCGCTGGACCCGGCCGACGCGGCCCGCGTCCAGGGCGGCATCCCCGGCTCCGAGGCGCCCGGCGGGGTGATCTACGGCGATGTGGTGTACGAACTCACCTGGGAGGGGGAGACGGTGTGGCGGTGGGCCGCCATCGAGCACCTCGACCCGGCCGAGTTCCCGCTCAACCCGCACTTCGCCCGCGAGCACTGGCCGATGGCCAACACCGTCAACGAGCAGGCCGACGGCTCCCTGGTGCTGGGCTTCCGCAGCGCGTCCACCGCCATCTCGGTGGACCGCGCCGACGGCTCCGTCCGCTGGCGGGTGGGACCGGACGTACTGGCCCAGCAGCACCACCCGCACGAACTGCCCGGCGGCACCGTGCTCGTCTTCGACAACGGCACCTACCGGGACACCACCTCGGTGCCCTACTCCCGGGTCCTGGAACTCGACCCGCACACCGGCGAGGAGGTGTGGGCCTACCAGGACAACCCGCCGCAGAACTTCTTCAGCCCCTACATGTCCAGCGCCCAGCGGCTGGACAACGGGAACACCTTCATCGCCGAGGGGTCCTTCGGCCGGCTCTTCGAGGTGACCCCGGACGGGGACGTGGTCTGGGAGTTCGTGGTCCCCCAGTTCCGGTCCTTCGGCGACGGGGTCGGGCTGGAGTCCTCGGCGGGCGCCCAGAACTCGGTGTTCCGGGCCTACCGCTACCCGGCCGAGCGGTTCCCCTGGCTCTGACCGGCAGCGGCGACCGGCGGACGGCCACCGGCGGGACGGCGGCCGGCGGGGCGGCGGCTCACCACGGTCCGGCGCAGGACCCGTTCACCGCGACGGCCCGCCAGTGCCCCGAGGCCGAGCGGAGCGCCTCGGCGGACCGGGCCAGGTCCTCGGCGTACGGACCGCCCGGGTCCGCCCGGACGAGCAGCCCGCAGAGCCGGTGCAGGTCCGACAGGGCGCCCTCCAGATCCGCCGCCACCCGCGGCGGCAGCTCACCGGGATCCCCGGCGGCCTCCGGCGCCGGGCCCGGTGCGGCGGCCTCCAGGAGCGCCCGGGCCGCCGCCGCGAACTCCCGCGCCCGTGAGGCGAGCGGTGCTTCCCCGTTCATCCGTCCGTTCCCTTCTGCTGTCGGTGGGTGGGTGCGGGCGCGGCCGCGGGTACCGTCACGGCGGTGGCCAGCAGCCGGCCCCGGCCGCCCCAGCGGCCCTCGAAGCGGTCGAGCCGCCGACCGCCGAGCACCGGTCCGGGGACCAGCAGGGTCCCGGTGAAGGTGCCCCGGTCGGGATCGAGGACGATCCGGCAGTCGGTGAAGTCCAGCCATCGGCCGGTGAGCGGGAACCACGCCTTGTAGACGCTCTCCTTGGCGCTGAACAGCAGCCGGTCCCAGGCCACTCGGGGCCGGTCCGCGAGGAGCGGGCCGAGGTCGGCGCGCTCCTCGGGGAGGGTGACCCGGTCCCTGATCCGCTCCGGGACGGGTTCGTTCGGTTCGGCGTCCACCCCGATCGAGGCGAACTCCGTGCGGCGGGCCACCGCCGCCGCACGGTAGCCCGCGCAGTGGGTCATGCTGCCGACGAACCCCTCCGGCCAGCGGACGGCTCCCCGGGCGTACGCGGGACCCTCGCCCACCGGGAGGATCGGGACCGGCCCCAGCCCGAGTCGGGCCAGCGCGGCCCGCGCGCACCACCGTACGGCGGTGAACTCGGCCCGCCGGGTGGCCGGGGCCCCGGCCACCACGGCCTCCTCCGCCGGGAGGGGTGCGGTGCCGGGCGGCGGGTCGGCGAAGAGCTCCCCCACGGCGACCCCCGGTGGCAGCAGCCCGGCCGGCAGCAGGGGTTCCTCACGGAGCGGGCGCATGGGCCGGCGCCGGGGTCCCGGCCCCGGCCGGTTCGGCGGCCGTACCGGAGGAAGTGTCGGCAGGGGCGCCGGTGGGGGCGCCGGTGGGCTTGGGCAGCAGCAGGGTGAGCAGGGGTGCGGCGATCGCCGTGGTGATCAGGGCCATCATCACCATCGAGGAGAACAGCTGCACGGTGAGCAGGCCCATGCTGAGCCCGACGTTCAGGATGACCAGTTCGGTCAGGCCCCGGGTGTTCATCAGCACGCCCAGGGCGGTGGCGTCCTTCCAGGCCATGCCGGTCATCCGGGCCGACAGGGCGACTCCGCCGAGCTTGCCGAGGCAGGCGACCAGGATGATCGCCCCGGCCTGGAGGAAGTCCCCGGTGGACAGCGAGGTCAGGTCCACGGAGAGTCCGGTGACCACGAAGAACACCGGCATCAGGACCTTGCCGACGGTCTCGATGGGGACTCCGGCGGCCCGGTCGAGGAGTCCGCCGGTGGCGCGGCGGGGCATCACCAGGCCGAACATGAAGGCGCCGAAGATGGCGTGGATGCCGATGTGCGAGGTGAGGACGGCCGAGCCGAAGACCCCGCCGGCCACCAGCACGGCCAGATAGGGGCCGTGCTCGGGACGCAGCCGGCGGTGCAGTGCGGCGAGGGCCGGGCGGACCAGCCAGAGCATGGCGGCCAGGTAGACCGCGGACCAGCCCATCACGCCGAGGAATCCGGCGGCGCCGGTGGCGGTGGTCATGGCGACGACCACGGCGAGCATGCACCAGGCGAGGAGGTCGTCGACGGCGGCCAGGCCCAGGGCGAGGATGCCGGTGCGGGTGTGCTGGAGGTCGTGTTCGGCGATGATCCGGGCCAGTACGGGGAAGGCCGTGATGGACATGGCCACGCCGAGGTAGAGGGCGAACTCGGCGAACGGGACGGTGTGGCCGTCGACCACCTTGTGCGAGGAGTACACGGCCCAGGCGAGTCCGACGCCCAGGATCATCGGGAGGGCGATCGAGCTGAACCAGATCGTGCCGGTGGAGCCCAGCTGGCCCTTGAGGGAGCGGCCGTCGAACTCCCAGCCGATGACGAACATGAAGAGCAGCAGGCCGACCTGGGCGACCACGCCGAGGTGCGGGCGGATCTCGGTGGGGAAGAGCCGTGCGGGCAGGTCCCCGGGGAGGAGCCCGAGGAGGCTGGGGCCGAGGCAGATGCCGGCGGTGATCTCGCCGACCACGGCCGGCTGCCCGATGCGCCGGCACAGCACGGTGAGTGCGGTGGCGACGAGGAAGACCAGGGCGATCGCGCCGATGGCGGTGACAGTGATCCACTCGGCGTGGGGCACGGTGTGTTCTCCTCTGTGGATGAGTACGCGGCTCACGGTAGCCAGCCGGGCCGCCGGGCACGGCGGCTCTTTCCGACCTCTGTCCGGAGGGGCCGCCGTGGCCGTGGCGGGGCCGGGGAGCCGCCGTCGGGCGGCTCCCCGGCCGGGGTCACCGGGTGAACGCCCCGGTGAACAGGTCCCAGCCCTCGGGCCAGTCGCCGAGGCCGGAGCCGGCGTTGATGTGCCCCTTGGGGCCCACCTCGACCAGCCGGGCGCCCAGCCGTTCGGCGCCTTCGGAGGCCGACCGCACGGAGGCGTAGGGGTCGTCCTCGCTGGCGACCACGACGGCCGGGAAGGGCAGCGCGGTGTGCCGGGCGGGGTCGAAGCCCAGGGCCGCGGTGGGGAACTCGGGGCCGTGGACGTCGGGGGTGGCGACCAGGAAGGCGCCGGCGACCGTGTCGTCACGGTGCTCGGCGGCCCATTCGGCGACCAGGGTGCAGCCGAGGCTGTGGGCGATCAGCACCTTGGGGCCCTCGACGGCCCGGAGGGTGTCGTCGAGTTCCTTGACCCAGACGTCGCGGACCGGGTCGTCCCAGGAGGTGTGCTCCACCCAGACGCTGCCGGGGGTCCGGGCGTGCCAGATGGCCTGCCAGTGCTCCGGCCCGGAGTTGCTGATGCCGGCGATGAAGACGTACGTGACGGAATCCATGGTCACCCTCACACCTCGTACTCGACGCCGACGCCGTCGAAGCGCAGGCGGTCCTGGATGAAGACGCGGTTGTCGTGCTTGTCGTAGCCGGTGAGCAGGCCCGCCTCCATCAGGCGGATGACGATCTGCGAGCTCACCTCCTGCTTGCCCGCGTCGTTGAGCTGCTTGATCAGGCTCTTGTATCCGACCGTCTCCTTGGTGACGATCCGGAAGATGTCGCGGTGCTCCTCCTCGACCGGGAACTTGATCATGTCGAGGCCGTCCTCGTTGGCGAGCACCAGCTTCTGTTCCAGGCGGAAGCTGAGCGGCTCGACCTTGTAGTAGTCCTTCAGCAGGACCTCCTGGCCGGTCCACTCCAGCCGGGTGATCCGGTTGAGCTGCTTGGTGAGGTCGCTGATCCAGCGGACCCGGGCGATGTTGAGCTCCTCCTCGGAGAACTCGCTGCTGAGTTCCTTCCGCTGGTGGCGGCCGATGGCGATCATCGTGGAGGCGCGGTCGCGGAAGTCGGCGACGGAGGTGGTCGGGTTCTCCGGGTCGTCCTGGACCAGCTTGTCGAACCACGCCTTGCGGCTGAGGCGGGCGTCGTCGGACTCGCTGATGCGGCGCTTGCGCCAGAACTCCGAGTCGGGCTCGGTGAAGGAGGCGAAGGTGTAGAACGAGGCGAGGAACTCGTGGTACTGCTCGTAGGTCTCGCGGTAGCTGCGGTTGTACCAGGCGTGGACCGCCTCGGCCTCGTCCTCGTGCCGGGTGATCCGGTCGATGGCCGCGGCGGCCGAGACCCCGGACTGGGTGGCGAGGTGGACGCCCTGGGAGAACAGCGGGTCGGTGAAGCAGGCGGAGTCGCCGCAGAGGAAGTAGCGGTCGGCGGAGAAGTGCTCCGAGTCGTAGGACCAGTCGTGGACGATGCGGACCTCGTCGCTGATCTCCGCGTCGCCGAGGATGTCCGTGGCGCGGGTGGCCTTGGCCAGGGTCTCGCGGTAGAAGCGCTCCGGGCCGAGCTCCTTGACCTCGGCGGCCTTGGAGCGGTCGACGACCAGGCCGACGCTGTAGACGTCGCCCTTGAGCGGGATCATCCAGACCCAGCCGTCCTCGAAGGTGATCGAGTAGGTGGTGCCCTTGAGGTCGCCCTCGAAGGGCTCCTTGCGCTGGAAGTAGGACCAGACGGCGAAGTTCTTGTAGAACTCGTCGTAGCGGCGGACCTTCAGCTGGCGGGCCAGGGGGCTGCCGGCGCCGCCGGCGTCGATCACGTAGTCGCTCTCGACCACCCGGGTCTCACCGGCGTGGCGCACGGTCAGGGAGACCTTGTCGGCGGCGGAGATGTCGACGTCGGCGACCGAGGTGCTCTCGTGGACGGTGACCCCGCGCTCGCGGACCTCGTCCAGGAGGAGCGCGTCGAACTCCTCGCGCTTGACCTGGATGGCGTGCCCGAAGACCCAGGGGGCGGTCTTGGGGGTGGCGAAGGAGAAGGTCCAGGGGGCCTGGTCCTGGCCCCACAGGAAGGTCGCGGAGGGCTTCTGGACGAAGTTCGCCGCGTCGATCTTCTCCTGGAGGCCGAGGCGGTTCAGGATCGACAGGGTGCCGGGGAGGAAGGACTCGCCGACCCGGTAGCGGGGGAACTGGCCCTTCTCGAACACCTCCACGTCGTGGCCGAGCTTGTTCAGGGTGAGGGCGGCCACGCATCCGGCGGGGCCGGCACCGATGACCGAGATCTTCGCGCGCTTCATTGCTTGCCTTTCAGATACGACTTGATGGACTTGATGCGGCTCGGCGCCAGATAGGAGTGCCCGCTCGCCATGTCCTCGAAGAGGGTGAGTCCCGCTTGGAACCTGCTGTCGTCGCCGACGGTGACCTCGGGGGCGACCGTGCAGCTGAGACCGAAGAAGTTGCCGGTCCCGATCGTCACGCTGTTCCCGCAGTGGAAGTTCGGCGCGATGAAGTTGTTGGATCCCAGATGGGAGTAGTTGCCCACGGTGCAGCGGTAGTTGAGGACGTTGTAGCTGCCCAGGACCGTGCCGACGCCGAAGTAGCAGTCCGGCCCGATGAGGTTCCCGGTCCCGGCGACGCCCTCGGGGTCGATCCGGGAGGAGGGGTGGACGATGTTCTCGGCGGTCAGCCCGTACCGGTCGACGAACCCGTCGATCACCCAGCTGCGCAGCGCCGGGTCGGCCAGGGCCAGGACCACCCGGGTGCCGGCCGGGGGCCGGAACTCCGCCAGCTCGGTCCAGGTGCCGTCCGGTACGTGGACGGGTTCCCCGTCGGCCCTGAGGTACCGCTCGACGCGGAACCGCTCCGGGTCGGCCGCCCCGGCGTCCCCGATGTAGCGGGTGACCTCGGCGGCGAACTTCCCCGCCCCGATCACGGTCAGGCCGCTCATGTCAGGATCCGCTTCTTCTTGCCGCGCTCCGAGACGGTCACCGCGTCGACCAGGTTGACCTTGGAGGGCATCTTGAACGGCTCGACCTTGCCGGTGAGGAACTCCGCCACGTGCCGGCGGACCTCGGCCCGGGTCATCTCGCCGCGCGGGCGGACGTCCACGTACACGGACTGGCCGGTGATGGAGTTCGGCTGCCCGTAGACCACGCAGTCGGCGATCAGCGGGCTGGAGAGCAGGACGGACTCCAGCTCCAGCGGGAGGACCTTCTCCCCGCCGACGTTGATGATCTCCTTGGTGCGGCCCTTGATCCTGATGAAGCCGTCGGCGTTCTCCTCGACGAGGTCGCCGGTCCGGAACCAGGAGTCCTCGGTGAGGGAGTCGCTGGGGTAGTTGAGGTAGCCGAGGAACTGGGTGGTGCTCTTCAGCTGGAGCTCCCCGTCCACGATGCGGTAGCGGACGTTCTCGTCCTCGATCCTGAAGTAGGTGCTCTTCGAGGACTCGCTGGTGGTCGTGGAGATCCCGGTCTCGCTGGTGCCGAAGGTCTGGAGCAGCCTCGCCCGGGGGAAGGCCGCGTTGACCCGCTTCAGCAGTTCCTCCGGCATCGGTTCGGTGCCGTAGGTGATCAGGCGCAGGCTGCCGAGGTCGAACTCCTCGTGGTAGCCGGCGATCAGGATCAGGTTGAGGAAGGTCGGGCTGGTCGGCAGCAGCCGGATGCCGTGCCGCTCGATCAGGGCGCAGATCTCGTCCGGGGTGCGGCGGCGGGGCACGATCGCGGTGCCGCCGATCCGGAGCGCCCCCAGCAGGGAGTTGATGCCGCCGATGTGGTCGAAGAGCAGGAACATCAGGACGTTGGCGGGCCTGCCGCCGGTCCGGGCCCGCCTGCCGAGCTTCTCCGCCACCAGGGAGTCCAGGTTGTGCAGGATCGCCTTGGGCGCCCCGGTGCTGCCGCTGCTGAGCAGCACCAGTCCGGCGGCCCCCTCCTCGACCAGCCGCTCGTAGGCGGCGGCCGGACCGGCCGGGGTCCCGGCCGTCCTCTCGAAGACGAGTTCCTCGCCGACCCGCAGGACATGGGCGGGGTGGCAGGACTCCTGGACGGTGGCGAGGGTGGTCTCGGTCAGCGAGACGACGGGGACCAGGACGTTCCGGTTGAGGTACAGGGCGAGCAGGGCCGCGATCGACAGGAACGAGAAGTCCGCGTTGAGGACGACGACCTCGTGGGGGCGGACGCCCTGTTCCCGGAGCTCCCGCTCCAGCAGCCTTATGCGGTCGCCCAGTTCAGCGTAGGTGTAGGGGGTGTCCCCGTCGATGACGGCGGTCCGGGTGCCGAGTTCGTCGAGCCTGCCGAGAAGTTCGTTGCGCATTCAGTTCACACCACCAAGAAATATTGTCTCTCCAGTGACGAATCCGGATTCCCGGGAGACCAGGAATTCGACGGGCCCGACAATGTCTTCCATCGTGCACATCCGCTTGACCGTCTGACGGCCTATCAGTTCGTCGATCCTCGCCTTGGGAACGGTCCGGGTGAGGATCGTGTGGACCGGCGGCAGACCGATCCCGTTGACCCGGATCCCGAAGCCGGACAGCTCCTTGCTCATCACTCGGGTGAGCTGCTCCACGGCGCTCTTGCTGGCCGAGTAGACCAACTGGCCCTCCAGGGCCCACGGCACGGCGACCGTGGAGACGTTCAGGATCGCCGGGGACTCCTCCGGGCTCTTCTGGAGCAGCTTGACGGTCTCCCGGCAGCAGTTGAGGACCGCGAAGAAGTTGATGTCGAAGATCCGCCGGGACAGCTCGTCCGGGGTCATCATGAAGTGGTTCATGTTCGACGTGCCGGCGTTGTTGACCACCGCGTCCAGGTGTCCGTACTCGGTGCGGATCGCCCGGCACATCGACTTGATCGCCTTGGGATCGGTGAGGTCCACCTCGTGGTGCCGGTACTCCGGGTGGTCGATGGTCGAGGGCCTTCTGCTGCAGCCCACCACCCGGTGGCCGAGCCCGAGGAAGTGCGTGGCCAGGGCCTTGCCGATACCGGTCCGGGTCCCCGTAATCAGGACGATCACAGAACGCTCGGCTCCAGCGGGCCGCGGGCGAGCACGATCTCCTCCTCGATGAACTCGATCAGCCGGCGCACGCTGCTGAACGGGCTCACCCGACGGGAGACGGCCTTCTCCGAGGTCAGGGAGACCTCCACGTCGAACTCGTCCTCCAGGGACTCCTCGACCAGGACCAGGAAGTTCACCAGGTGCATCGAGTCGAACACACCGGTGTCGCCGTACAGGCCGACCTCCAGGAGGTTGTCGGTGGGGATCTTCTCGTCGCGGCGCTCGTTGAGCTCTTCGACGACGGCCGCGATCAGGGTGAGCAGCTGGTCTTTCATGACATGACCTTTCCTTGTTCCGCTTCTGCGGATGTTTCGGTGGCGCGCTCCGCCCGGGCGAGCCGGCCGCCGATCACCGTGACCGCCGCGGCCGTGCCCGCGAACAGCAGGGCCAGACCGGTCAGTCCCCGGACCTCCCAGCTGAGCAGCAGGGCCAGCAGGGCCGGGCCGACGATGCCGGCGGCGGCGCCGCCCAGGCTGAACACCGACAGGTATTCGGTGCGTTGCGCGGTGGGCGCGTGGCGGTAGGACAGTTCCCAGCCACCGGCCGCCTGGAGGAGCTCCCCGCAGGTCAGCAGCACGGTGGCGGCCACCAGCACGCCGATGGTGAGCCAGTCCCCGGAGTAGGTCGACACGATCAGCAGCACGCTGAAGGCGGCGAGCGCGAACCCGGAGTTGCGCAGCGCCCTGGTGGCCCCGGCCGAGTCGGTGACCCGCTTGGCGAAGTGCACCTGGAGGAGGATGGCGAGGACGGTGTTCACCGCGAAGAGCGCGCTGAGCAGTCCGGCAGGGGCGTCCGTGGACTGGATGACCCACAGCGGCAGTCCGACGCCGAGCAGGACGGTGTGCAGGAACAGCACGCCGTTGGCCAGGGTCAGGGCCACGTAGCGGCGGTCCCGGCAGACCGAGAGCAGTCCGGCGTGCCAGCGGGCCGGCCCCTCCTCGGGGGCGGCCGGGGCGATCCTCAGCCGGCCGAACAGGGCGGCGGACCCGAGGCAGCAGAGGCCGCCGGCGAGCAGCACGGCCTGGAACATCGCGTCGCTGCCGGCGATCAGGAACGGCGCGGCGGCCAGGGCCCCGACGGACATGCCCACGTTGATGACCGAGCCGATGACCCCGAGGGTCCGGGTCCGGTCCGCGTCCCCGACGACGGCCCCCACCACCAGCTGCACCATCGGGAAGACCGGTCCCTGCGAGATCGCGAACAGGGAGGCGAAGAGGGTGAAGGTGTAGACGTTGTCGGCGAAGGCGAGGGCGGCGAACCAGCCCGCCCGCCACACCTGCACCAGGCGGAGCAGCCGGAGCGGGCCGAGCCGTCTGGCCAGCATGCTCACGGGCACGGTGGTGAGGAAGCCGACCAGACCGGCGAGGGTGAGGCCGGTGCCGACCTGGGCCACGCTCAGTCCGATGACCTTGACGAAGTAGACGGTGCCGCCGGCCAGGTAGAGGCCGCTGCCCGTGGCGTAGACCACCACGGCGGCGGCGATCAGCCGGGCTTCCTTCGAGGGCAGCGCGTAGCTGCCCAGCAGCCGCTGTCCGATCATCCGCAGGACGCTCATTCCGGGGCTCCTTCGGTGCCGAGCGGTTCGGTCTCCCAGCGGACCAGCGGGCAGGCCCGGTCCAGTGCCTCCCGGCAGTCCTCGGGGGTGTCGCCGGTGACGATCACGGCGGCCAGCCGCGGGACCACCCCGCGCGGGGGCAGCAGCAGCCGGGTCCCCGGTACCGCGAGCGGCACGATCTCCGCCACTCCGGGGGCGGCCAGGGCGGCCGACACGTCCAGCGAGCGGACCACGCTGTCCTCGGCCGGGTACAGGAAGCGCACCTCGGCGCAGACGTCCCGGAGCGGACGCAGGTCCGGCTCCCGGCCGAGCGCCAGGTCCACCGCGGCGGCGGTCAGGTCGATGCCGGTGGCCAGCTGTCCCAGGTACGGGATGAAGTCGCCGCCGAGACGGCCGTTGAGCTCCACCAGCCGCGGCCCGGCGGCGGTGAGCCGCACCTCCGCGTGCGTGACCCCGGTGCGGACGCCCAGGGCCCGGTGGGACTCGACGACCAGGTCGAGGAGTTCCTCCGCCCAGGGCTCCTGCCGCCAGGGCGACACCAGATGGCCGACCTCCTCGAAGAAGGGGTCGAAGCCGAGCCGCTTGCGCGCCACGTTCACCGGGCGGACCTCGCCGTCGCGGACCACCGAGTCGATGCTGATCTCGGGCCCGTCGAGGAACTCCTCCAGGACCACGCCGTCCAGCGGGTCCAGGCCCGGGAAGGCCGCGTCGGAGGCCAGGTGGTAGAGCGCGGCCAGCTCCCCGGCGTCCTGGGCGATCACCACGCCGACGCTCCCGGCCAGGGAGCGGGGCTTGACCACCACGGGATAGCCGATGCCGGCCGCCTCGCGGAGCGCCTCCTCGCGGCCGTGGACGTGGGCGAAGCGCACTCCGGCGACCCCCGCGTCCCGGAGCAGCCGGCGGGTGGACAGCTTGTCCCGGCAGTTGCGGGCGGCGGCCGGGGACATGTGGGGCAGGCCCAGCCGGCGGGCCGCCTCGGCGGTGGCCTCCAGCAGCACCTCGTCCCAGGTGAACACCCCGGTCCGGCCGGTGCTCGTGCCGAGGCAGTCGGCGACCGCCGCCGTGAGGGCGTCGGCGCCGGTGTCCGCGACCGTGCGGTGGTCGCCGGCGTACTCCAGCTGCCAGTCCGGTTCGGTGGCCGTGACCAGGGCGATGTCGGCGCGGGCGGCCGCGGAGGCCATGGCGTACTCGCGGTAGGCGCGGCCGCCGGTGCCGACCAGGACCACGCGTTCGGGGGCCCCGGGGTCGATCTCCGCACAGCGGAAATCGAACTCCTCGACGGTCCGCAGGATCGCGGCCTCCACCTCGGCGGTGCTGCCGCCGCGGAACCGGAAGCGGGCACCGGAGTGCTCGTAGCCGGGAAGGTCGGGCAGGGTCCGTCCGGCGAGCGGGATCCGCTCCGCGTACGGGCCGTCGGCGGTGCCGAGCCGGGATCCGGCGGCCAGCACCCGGCAGGGCCGGGCGGCCGGGGTGGGCACCAGCAGCCAGCCGCCGCGCTCGGCGGACACCGCCGCGGCGGCGCGGGTGCGGGCGGCGGCGGGCGGCTCGGCACCCAGCTGGAGGGCGAAGGCACTGGCCATCAGGTCGATGCCGTGGACCTCCTTCCACAGGAAGGGGACCTCGGCGCCGCCGGGCCGGGCGCCCACCTCCAGGACCTGGAGACGGGGTTCCGCGGGCGGGCCGGAGAGGAAGAGTTCGAGGTGGAACACCCAGGAGCCCTCGGACAGGGCCCGGGTGGCCGCGGCGGTGAACTCGCCGATCGGTCCGAGCAGCCGCGGATCGTCGATCTCCACCGAGCCGAGCGCGGCGCCCTCGGTGAACCCCAGGCAGGTGTTGAGGTAGCGGGAGGCGCGCCAGGCGCCCAGCCCCTCCGGGGTGGCCACCCCGTCCACGTGCAGGATCTCGTGCGGCAGGTACGGCTGCACCAGCATCGGGACGTCCGGGCGGAACGCGTAGGCGTCCAGTTCGGCCTCCGAGCCGAGCCGGGTCACCCCGGCGCTGGCGGTGCCGCGCACCGGCTTGACCAGGACCGGCCAGCCGTGGACGGCGGCGAAGGCGCGGACCGCGGCGTGGTCGGGTGCCGGCTCGGTGGCGGGCACCGGCACCCCGGCGGCGGCGAGCCGCCGGGCCATGGCCAGCTTGTCGCGGAACGGCGCGAGGGCCGCCAGCTGCTCGCCGGGGACGCCGAGTTCCTCGCGGAGTTCGGCCGCGATGTCCAGGTCGACCTCGTGCAGGGCGATGATCCGGGCGGGCGGGCCGAAGGCGTCGACCAGTTCGGCGACGGCGGCCCGCACCTCCTTGCCGTCCTCGGTGCTGCCGACGGTGCGGACGGCCGCGGCCGTCCCGGGGAGCGAGCCGGCGCCGGGCCCGGTGGTGATGTAGCTGATGCGGTGGGTGCCGTGGTCCACGTAGGCGGCGTAGTCCGCGTAGCTGTCGCTCCACCGGTGGATGACTATGAGGTGGTCTGACACTTCCCCTCCCGGGGGATGGATCCTGATGCGGAGCGGGTCTACTCCACGCCGGTGGCGGAGAGGATGGCCTCCTGGAGGCCCCGGAGCAGTTCGGTCACCTGGTCGAAGCCCCGGGCGTTGGAGTTCTCGCGCAGGGTGCAGGTGAGCACGTCGTCGTCCTGGACCTGGAGGTAGAGCGGAGCGCCGATGTTGCGTCCGGCGGTTCCGGTCTCCAGCCTCGGCTCGGGGGCGTTCTGGTCCCGCTGGTACTGGCCGAGGTAGTTGAAGAAGTAGGGGAAGAACCCGCTGACGGATCCCTCGAAGCAGCCGTTCACCGACCCGCTGTAGCCGAACTCCCGGCCCAGTTCGAGGATGTCGTCCACGTCGTAGGCGCCGTGCCGGTAGGACCGGAGCGACTCCCAGTGGACGCGGCGGACGACCTCCTCGAACGGCTCCCCGGGGGCGAGGTCGACCAGCAGCGGGATGATCTGGTTCTGAGCGGCAACCAGATCCTCCCACCGCGGATCGCTGCGGTTGTTGGTGTAGACGGCCACCAGCAGCCTGGTCCGGCCGGTCCGCTTGGCGAGGGCCAGGCAGAACGCGGCGAGGACCACCGAGGGGAGCGAGACGCCCAGCCGGGCGGCGGTCGCGGCGGCCGCCCGGGCGACCGGGGCGGAGCCGAGCCGGGCCCAGCGGCTGGAGAACTCCTCGGTGGGCGCCTCCCGCTCCATGGCGGGGGCCGCTTCGAGGATCTGCCGCCAGTGCTTGCGCGCGGACTTCCGGCGCCCCTGCCGGGCCGCCGACCACTGTTCCATGGCCAGGTCCCGGCAGTTCGGTGCCAGGCCCGGGAGGTCGCGGCCGGCCAGCAGGGCGCCGAACTCCTCGTTCAGCTGGTTGATGGCCCAGGCGTCCACGGCGATGTGGTGGAAGCAGATGGCGAGCCGGACGGGCTCGCCCCCCTCGGTGACCACCCGGGCCCGCCAGGGCCGGTCCAGGGTCAGGTCGAAGGGGTCGGCGGCGAGGCCGTCCGCGACCGCCTGGGCGGTCCCTTCCGGTCCCGGACCGGCCTCCACGGCCTCCAGACGGACCGGGGCCGGCGGCCAGACGGCCTGGGTGAGGCCGTACTCGCCCTCGGGTTCACAGCGGGTGCGCAGTGATTCGTGGCGGGCTTCCAGGGTCTCCAGCGCCCGCTCGACACGAGCGAGGCCGGTACCGGCGGGAAGGGTCCAGAGCTGGGGGAGATTGCAGACCTCCGGCGGGATCCGTTCGATGGACCGCCACAGGGACAGCTGGCCGAAGGTGAACGGCGCACGGTGGACGAGTGGTTCTTGCACGAGCTGAGACCTCACAGGGAGGGAAAACCGTCCGCGGGTTTCTTCGGGCGGACCGGCGGATGACATCGCCCCGGCGGCACGGCGGTGTGCGGGTCACGGGTGCGGGCGGGCCGGTGTCGGCGACGATGGCGACACATCGGCGGCTCGGGGACGGACGCCCCCTGTCGGGAACGGACGGTTCCCGCTTCGGGAACGGACGGTTCCCGGTTCGGGACGGTTAGTCCCAGCCCCAGCTGTAGGGGGTCGTCTGGACCGGCTGGGCGGCGCCGGCCCGGACCTCGGAGACGGGGGAACGCTCTGCCGATGCGGAGAAGACCACGGCGGTGAGTGCCGCCGCCGAGCAGGTGAGGGAAATCAGAAAGCGCGTCAACATGGGTCGGTCCTCTTCGTGCTGTGCACAATGCCCCAAGGCCTGTGCGGGTGAGCCGTCTTCTTCCCGGACCAGCGTTTTGTCCGTGAATTCGGCGGCTCTTTGCTCGGCAAAGATGACACAGAAGTCGAGGCGGTATCCAGCCGTTTCAGTGGCCACATCGTGCCGAGGCCACTTGGTGCCATTCACCTCGCCGGAGCGGTCACCCTGACGGTGGCATCACAGAGACCGGCGGACCGGGGGTCCAGGGAAGTATGCAGGTCAGCCCGCATGCGACTGCCGGCGAGCACCTGCCGGACAGCGGTGAGCACCGCGACTCCCGCGGCTTTGGCTGAGGCTCCGGTGACATAGAGGACCCCACAGTGCGCGGATTCCTTCGTTCCGGGTACGTAGACGTGCTCCAGACCGAAGTCGCGCAGTTTACGCAGTTCCAGCACAACGTCGTCAATGTCCAGTTGGCCGAGGTGGCCGAGCTGTCCCAGGATATGAATGGCGTACATGGCTGCACATGATGGCACCGGCCGGAACCGCGAAAACCGGATCGGTCCCGGCCACTTACTGCCATGGCCTGAGGCGGCCAGGGCCGGGGTCCGTTCCCGGCCATGGCCGTGGTGCTACATCCAGCCGGACCGCGCGGCCAGCAGGCCCGCCTCGAAACGGCTGCGGGCGCCCAGCCTGCCCATGATGTCGGCCATCATCCGGCGGACCGTGCGCAGCGAGACGCCGAGCTTGCGGGCGGCGACCTCGTCGGTGCTGCCCGTCTCCAGAAGTCTCAGCAGCTCCAGCTCCTGGACGCTGACCTCACCCGGACCGGAGGGCTTGACCCCTTCCAGGGCCCGGCCGCGCTGCCAGGCGGACTCGAAGAGGTACACCAGGGCGGCGATCACGCCCGGGGCCTTCACCACCACGGCCCCGGCCCGGCTGTTGTCCGGGTCGTTGGGGAGGAGGGCGACGGACCGGTCCACGACGAGCATCCGGACGGGCAGCGAGGGGATGGTGCGGATCTCGCCGCCGAGCCCGGCCAGCCAGCGGGCGTACTCGGTGGTGGCGCGGTCGTTGCGGACGCTGTCGAGGTAGAGGGTCCGGATCCGGACCCCGGCGGACAGGCTCTTCTCGTCCAGCGGCCGGCTGGCGTCCAGGGCTTCGCGGCTCTGCGCGCCGCCCGGCATGAAGCACAGCAGCTCGGACTGGGCCTGTTCGGCGAGCTCCACCAGCCGGGCCCGGACGCCGGCCACCTCTTCGAGCCGCTCCAGGCCCAGGTTGCCCCAGTACGGCTGGTGGGTGGAGTAGACGACGGCGAGCTCGGCCACCTCGGTGCGGGCGGCGGCCAGCTGGGCCCGCTGGTTCTGGATCTCGGCGTCCCGCCGGTCGAGCAGGGCCGCCAGGCCGATCTCGGGGTTGAGCGCGACGGGGGTGGCGGAGTAGCCGGCCGGGTAGAGCATGGAGAGCTCGGCCAGCCGGTCCAGGCAGCCGCGGGCCTCGGTCTCGGTCATGCCCAGATGCCCGGCGAGCTCCGCGACCCCCCATCCGGGACGGCGGACCACGGTCCGGTAGACGTCGAGCAGGCGGTCGTTCAGCCCGAGCAGCTCGGCCAGCTGGGCCCGGCCCCGCTCCCGCGCCGGCCCGTCCTCGGCTGCTGCGGCAGTCATCGGCACCCCGTCTCCTCCCCGCAGTCCGGCGCGCGGCCCCTCACCCGCGCCGTGACCCTCTGTGCCGATAGTAGTCGCCGGAGTGGCGGGGCCGGATGCGGCACGTGTGGCGCCCGGGGGTCCAAACCCGGCCAACATAGGTCTAGACCAGACAAGGCGGCGATGGGAGTTTCCGAGGAATTAACAGGGGACCGCCCCGACCGCACCGCGCTTTCGGCCAAGGGCCGGGCCCGGCCCGGCCGGTTCGGGCGGGCTCGGCCGGACCACCCGGAGCTCACTCCCCGTGAGGCCACACTGCCGCCAAATGCTCTTCACACCACGGTCATTGAACGCCCGGACACCCGGTCGTAGCGTTTTCCGACATGGCCGCTCCCCCACCCGGAAACCCGCCCCGAAGCACGCCCGCAAACCCGCCCGGAAACCCGTCCCGCCCACCCTTCCTGCACCTGGCCGTCGCCCTGGACGGCGCCGGCCGGCACCCGGCGGCCTGGCGCGAGCCGGGAGCCCGGCCCGGGGAGCTGTTCACCGCCCGCTACTGGGCCGGGCTGGTCGCCGAGGCCGAGGCCGGTCTGCTGGACCTGGTCACCTTCGACGACGCCCTCGTCCTCCAGTCCGCCGCACCCGACGGCCCCGACACCCGTACCGACCGGGTCCGGGGCCGGCTGGACGCCGTACTGACCGCCGCCCGGGTCGCCCCGCTGACCCGGCACATCGGGCTGGTCCCGGCCGTGACGGCCACCCACACCGAGCCCTTCCACATCTCCAAGGCCGTCGCCACCCTCGACCACGTCAGCCGGGGACGCGCGGGAGTCCACATCCAGGTTTCCGGGCTCGCCCACGAGGAGAAACACTTCGGCCGCCGCACGGCCCCGCCGACCGGACCCGAACTCCACGAGGAGGCCGCCGACCACATCGAGGTGATCCGGCGGCTGTGGGACAGCTGGGAGGACGACGCGGAGATCCGGGACGCGGCCACCGGCAGGTTCGTGGACCGCGCCAAACTCCACCACATCGACTTCCGGGGCCGCCACTTCAGCGTGCGGGGCCCCTCCATCACCCCGCGCCCGCCGCAGGGACAGCCCCTGATCGCCACGGCCGCGGCGCCGGGGGACGGAGTCCCCCCGTACGGTCTGGCAGCCCGCTCCGCGGACCTCGGCTTCCTCGCCGCCCACGGTTTCGAGGCCACCCGCGAGGCCGTGGCCGCGGTCCGGCGGGCCCGGGAGGCGGCCGCCCCCGGGGCCGCGCCGCTCCGGCTGTTCGGGGAGCTCACCGTCCATCTGGAGCGGGACGGGCCGGCGGCCGCCGCCCGCCGGGAACGGCTGGACGCCCTCGACGGCGGCCCGGACACGGAAGGCTCCGAGGTGTTCGCCGGCTCTCCGGCCGAGCTGGCCGACCTCCTCGCGGAACGCCGGGCGGCGGGTCTGTCGGGCTTCCGGCTGCGGCCCGCGGTGATCGCCCGCGACCTGCCGGCCATCACCCGGGGCCTGGTGCCCGAGCTGCAACGGCGCGGCCTGTTCCGTACCGCCTACGCGTCGGACACCCTGCGCGGCCTCCTCGGCCTGGACCCGCACCCGGCCAACCGCTACGCCGCCGCGGCCCCTTCCCCGGCCGCCCCGGCCACCGGCCCCGCGACCTGACCCGGACGCTCCGGAAGGACCAGCGACCCATGAGCAGCAGACCGCCCAAGCAGATCCACCTCGCCGCCCACTTCCCGGGCGTCAACAACACCACGGTGTGGAGCGACCCGGCGGCGGGCAGCCACATCGACTTCGACTCCTTCGTCCACTTCGCCCGGACCGCCGAACGCGCCAAGTTCGACTTCCTCTTCCTCGCCGAAGGCCTCCGCCTGCGGGAGCAGGGCGGCGAGATCTACGACCTGGACGTGGTCGGCCGCCCGGACACCTTCACCGTGCTGGCGGCCCTCGCCGCCGTCACCGAACGGATCGGGCTGACCGGCACCATCAACTCCACCTTCAACGAACCGTACGAGGTGGCCCGCCAGTTCGCCTCCCTGGACCACCTGTCCGACGGCCGGGCCGCCTGGAACGTGGTCACCTCCTGGGACGCCTTCACCGGTGAGAACTTCCGGCGCGGCGGTTTCCTGCCGCGCGAGGAGCGCTACGCGCGGGCGAGGGAGTTCCTGGCCACCGCCCACGAGCTGTTCGACTCCTGGGACGGCTCGGAGATCGCGGCGGACCCCGTGACGGGCACCTTCCTGCGCGACGCCCGGGCCGGGGCCTTCGCCCACCACGGGACGCACTTCGACATCGAGGGCCGCTTCAACGTGCCGCGCGGACCTCAGGGGCGGCCGGTGGTCTTCCAGGCCGGCGACTCCGACGAGGGCCGGGAGTTCGCCGCGGCCGAGGCAGACGCGATCTTCGGGCGGCACGCGACCGCGGACGAGGGCCGGGCCTTCTACGCCGACGTCAAGGGCCGGCTCGCCGCGTACGGCCGCGCACCGGAGGAGCTGAAGATCCTGCCGGCCGCCACGTTCGTCCTCGGGGACACCGACGCCGAGGCCGCGCAGCTCGCGCACGAGGTCCGCCGGAGCCAGGTCAGCGGGCAGACCGCGATCAAGTACCTGGAGCACGTCTGGAACCGGGACCTGTCCGGCTACGACCCGGACGGCCCGCTCCCCGAGGTGGACCCGGAGCCCGGCGAGAACACCGTCGCGCTGGGCCGGGCGAGCGTACGGCAGTTCCGCGACCCGGCGGCCACGGCCCGTCAGTGGCGGGCGCTCGCGGAGCAGAAGAACCTGTCGATCCGCGAGCTGGTGATCGCGACCACCGCCCGCCAGACGTTCGTGGGCAGTCCCGCCACCGTCGCCCGGTCCATCGACGCCCTGGTCCAGCAGGACGCCGCCGACGGGTTCATCCTCGTCCCGCACATCACCCCCGGGGGGCTGGACGTGTTCGCCGACACGGTCGTCCCGCTGCTCCAGGAACGCGGGGTGTTCCGGTCCGAGTACACGGGCACCACCCTCCGCGACCACCTGGGCGTCCCCGGCCCCGCCACCGCCCACCGCTGAGGAGCAGGCATGTCCCGCGCCCCCCTCGGGGTCCTCGACCTCGTCCCGATCAGCTCGGGTTCCACCGCCGCCGAGGCCCTGCACCGGTCCGTGGACCTGGCCCGGCAGACCGAGCGCTTCGGCTACGCCCGCTACTGGTTCGCCGAACACCACCTCAACCCCGGCGTGGCCGGGACCTCCCCGGCGGTGGTGCTGGCCCTGACCGCCTCCGCGACCGAACGGATCCGGATCGGCTCGGGCGCCGTCCAGCTGGGCCACCGCACCGCGCTGTCCACCG
Organism: Streptomyces sp. NPDC033845; assembly: GCF_055576225.1. Taxonomy (NCBI): domain Bacteria; kingdom Bacillati; phylum Actinomycetota; class Actinomycetes; order Kitasatosporales; family Streptomycetaceae; genus Streptomyces; species Streptomyces sp. NPDC033845. The sequence continues at coordinate 279,327 of NZ_JBVIRI010000011.1, forward strand.
TCGAGGAGTTCGGCCTGGTCGACGCCCTGCACCCGGGGCGGCTCGATCTCGGGCTGGGCCGCTCCGCCGGCCGGCCGCCGGCCCCCGCCCCGGACTCCGCTCCGCCCTTCGTCGGGCACACCCCGGAAGGACTGCTGATCCCGCCCCGGTTCTCCTTCGCCCACCTCCGGGAACATCCACGGGTGGCCCTCCAGGAGCGGCTGCTCAACCTGCCCGGGGCCCGGCCCCCGGACTATCCCGGACAGGTCGCCGACGTACTGGCCCTGCTGCGCGGCGACTACCGCTCGCCGGAGGGCGTACCGGCCAGGGCCGTGCCCGGCGAAGGCGCCCGGCTCCAGGTGTGGGTGCTGGGCAGCAGCGGCGGGGTGAGCGCGGAGACCGCGGGGCGCAACGGGCTGCGGTTCGCGGCCAACTACCACGTCAGCCCGGCCTCCGTACTGGAGGCGGCGGCCGGCTACCGGACCTCCTTCAAACCCTCGGACGAGCTCGACCGGCCCTATCTGACGGTGTCCGCGGACGTGGTGGTGGCCGAGGACGAGGAGACGGCCCGGGAGCTGGCCACCGGCTACGCACCCTGGGTGCACGCGATCCGCACCGCCGAGGGCGCCCCGCCCTACCCCTCCCCCGAGGAGTCGAGGTCCCTCACCGCCGGCTGGTCGGCCGCCGAGCACGCCCTGGTCGCCGACCGGGTGGACACCCGCTTCGTGGGCACCGCCCGGACGGTCGCCGACCGGCTCGACGTCCTGCGGGCGGCCACCGGAGCCGACGAGCTGCTGATCACCACGATCACCCATGACCATGCCGCCCGCGTCCGCTCCTACCGGCTGCTGGCCGAGGAGTGGTCCCGGCGCGGCTGACGGGCCGATGGCCCGCTGCGGGTGCCGAGGGCCCTCAGGGGGTGTGGAGGCGGCCGGTGCGCAGCAGGGCGCCGTCCGGGAGGCGGCGGGCGAGTTCGCCGGTGCGGAGGTAGCCGTCGGCGGTGAAGGCGCGCGCGTTGTGTTCGGGCGCCCGGTAGTAGCCGCGCGGTGTGTAGGGGCCGCGGACCAGGAGTTCGCCGGACTGTCCGGCCGGCACCTCCGCGCCGTCCGGCCCGAGGATGCGGATCTCGTCGAGGGGCGAGAGCGGGTGGCCGTGGTCATGGCCGCGGTCGGCCGGCGCGGTGCCGACCGGGTCCGGCCCGGTGGGCGGGGTGAGGGTGAGCGGCCCGCCGTCGGTGCCGAAGACTTCCTGGACCCGGCACCCCCAGGCGTCACGGAGCCGTGCGGCGGCCTCCGGGCCGCCGCACGCCGGCTCGCCGGACGTCCCGCCGGACTGCACCAGGAGCGGCCCGGCGGGGCCGGGATGCGGGCCGGGGCCGGAACCGTCCCCGGGAAGCGCGTCGAGCCAGCTCCGGGCGAGCTCGGGGAGCACCGAGGTGAGGGTGACCCGCTCCCGCGCGAGCAGCGGAAGGCAGGTGGCGGGCGCGGGGTCCTCGGCCAGGACCACGGTGCCGCCGACGGCGAGGGTGCCGAGGATCCCGGGGCAGCCGAAGGTGAGGTTGAGGGTGGCGGGCAGCGCGGCCAGGTACACGTCCCGCTCGTCGAGGGAGAGCCGGGCGGCGGCGGCCCCGGCCTGGTAGGCGTAGTCGTTGTGGGTGCGCGGGAGCAGCCGGAGTTCGCCGTCGGCGCCCTCGGAGAGCAGCATGAACGCCACCTCTCCGGCGCTGGTCGCGAGCGGCGGCTCGGGCGCGGCGTCGATGGTGCCGAGCGGACTGTAGTGGCAGCCCGCCGGGTCGGTGGTCATCCCGCCGTACGGGGAGGAGGTGCCCGGCGGCTCGTAGGTGAACACCCGGCGCAGGAAGGCCCCTTCGGCGGCGATGGCGGCGGCCATGGCCGTGTGGTCGAAGCCCTGGTGGGTCGCGGGGCCGACGTAGCCGACGGCCTGGGTGGTCCGCACCAGCGGGGAGACGGTGTCCGCCCGGAGGGTGACCGGGCAGAGGACCGGCACCGCTCCGGCGCGCATCAGGGCGAACACGGTGACGAGGAACTCGGGGACGTTGGGGAGCTGGACGAGGACCCGCTGCCCGGAGCGGATCCCGCGCAGCCGGATCCCGGCGGCCATCCGGTCCACGCGTCGGTTCAGGGCCGCGTAGGTGAGGCGGGTTTCGCCGTGCACGAGGGCGGTGCGCGGTCCGTAGCCCACGGCCCAGCCGCGCAGCAGGTTGTCCAGGGTGGTGCCGCGCCAGTGTCCGGCCGCCCAGTAGCGGTCGACGAACTCATCGGGCCAGGGCGTGCAGCCGGCGAGCATGGGTGTCCCTTCGCTTCCTCCGGTACCGGCCGGTTCCTTGATCCAACCCGTATCCGTTCCGAATCAAACCCGTCGGCACCCCCCGGCGGGCAATGCGTCGTCCCGACCAACCCGGCCCGGACCCCTCGGCGGAACCCCCAACACCCCTCCCGCACCGCCCACCCCTCCCCCCGACTTACATATGTCGGCGAACGGCATATAGTGACGACATGAAGCCGGCGTTCCGGTGGGGCGTCCGACCGCGCCCCGCCGGACCGGGACTCCGGCGTGCACGGGAAACGGAGCAACGCAGCATGGCCACCAAGAAGAACCTCGTCGCCAACCGGGCGTCCCTGGTCCACAAGGTCCGGTACGCCGCGACCCAGCCGGGCCGCATCGCCCCGTACCTGAAGCGGGCCGCCCGCGACCGGTGGCTGTCCTTCAAGCACCCCGACCACGTCGGCTACTACCGGGCCGTGATGGCCTCGGACACCCGCCGGAACCCGGAGGCGGCGGTGGGCAGCCAGACCCACGAGCGGTGGCTGGCGCTGGGCCGGATGCAGTTCGACTACCTGCTCCGGCACGGGCTCCGGCCGGAGGCCCGGATGCTCGACATCGGCTGCGGCAACCTGCGCGCCGGCTGGCGGTTCATCGACTACCTGGAGCCCGGCCACTACTACGGCATAGACATCTCGCCGGACATCCTGATGGCCGCGAAGGACACGCTGACCTCACGGGGCCTGCAGGCCAAGGTCCCGCACCTGACCATCACCGGCAATCTGACGCTGGACTTCCTGCCCGACGCGCACTTCGACGTGGTCCACGCGCACAGCGTGTTCTCGCACTCGCCGATCGAGGTCATCGAGGAGTGCTTCGCCCATGTGGGCCGGGTGCTGGCACCCGGCGGCCACTTCGACTTCACCTTCGACCGCACCACCGGGACCGAACACCAGGTGCTGCGGGAGGACTTCTACTACCAGACCGGGACCCTGGTCGCGCTGGCCGCCCGGTACGGCCTCACCGCGCGGTTCATGGAGGACTGGGAGGAACTGGGCCACGGCCAGTCCAAGATCAGGATCACGGCCGGCTGACCGGACTCGGTCGCCGGCGCAACGCCCGCATGACCGCCCCCGCGCCGGCGACCAGCAGGGCCAGCGGCAGCAGGTCGTCCTGGTCCAGCACCCCCGCGATGTACCCGAGGAACGCGAACGGGACCACGGACAGCGCCAGCCGGGGGCCCGTACGGATCCCCGCGAAGGCACGGCGGCCCGCCAGGGCCAGCGCCGCCAGCACCGGAACCCCGTAGCGCCAGTACGGCACCAGGCCCAGCTGCATCGACTCGATCAGCGCGAGCAGGAACACCGACAGCGGCACCCACATCGCCAGGGCCACCACCCCCGCGGCACTGTGGATCCGGCGCGGCGGGCGCAGATCCGGCGGACAGAGCAGCGGAACCGCCGCGAACAGCACCGGCGGACCCACGTACCCGGCGAACTCCCACCCGAGCGCCGGCTCCGCCGGCAACAGCACCAGCAGGACGACCAGGGCGGCGCCGGCCATCCCCAGCAGGGACCACAGCGCCCCGGCGAACCGCCCGGCCAGCGCGAGCACCGCGCCCGTGAGGGCCAGCAGGTAGCAGCCGCCGGTGGCGTAGCTCAACGGCACCAGGAAGTCCGGGTCCTGGCTGATCCGCCAGTCGGTGACGGTCGACAGCAGATGGAACCCGGCATAGGCGACCGTGCCGGCCAGCGCGAACGGCGCCACCGCCGTGACCAGCCGCCCGCCACGATGCGCCGAGCCCAGCCCGAGCCGCATCCGCAGCGCGTGCGCGGCGATGTCGGCCCCCTCCCGCCACCGGTCCACCGGCCCGGCCTCCGCGGTGGCCTCCCGGTACGCCTCGGCTATCTCGTCGCCGAACTCCGTCCGGAACCGCGCCGGATACAGACGCAACAACCAGCTCACGCGGTCGCCGACTTCCCGGAGATCCCGGAGATCCCACTGCCGGAGGGCTCGGCGGCTCCGGCCGCACCCAGCCGCCGGGTGGCCTCCCGCGCCGTGGCCGCGATCCGCTCGGCCTCCGCGGCGAGGCCCTGCCGGCCGGCGGCGGTGAGGGTGTACGTACGACGGAGCCGGCTGTCCACGATCTCCTCCTCGTGGACCTCGATCAGCCCCTGCCCGAGCAGCCGCTCCAACGCCCCGTACAGGGTGCCGGTCCGCAGCTTGACCCGCCCGTCCGAGATCTTCTCCACCTCACGGGCGATGGCGTAGCCGTGCCGGGGCTCGTCCGCGAGCGCGGTGAGGAGAAGGAGGGTGGGTTCCTGCATCGCACGATCACTCATGCCGAAATCTTAAGTCACCCACCGACATATACCGCCGACCTGGCACCCTCCCGGTTCCCGCACCGGCGGCCCCGGGGTTTGCCCTCCGGATTAACGAGCAGGCGCGCGAACAATGCTCCCCCGTCCCCGCCCCCGTCCCTCTCCCCTCGGAAGGAGCCCATCCATGAGCGACACCCGACGACTCCCCGGCCTCGCCGAACACCACTGGACCTGGCAGGAGCAGGCCGCCTGCCAGGGCCTGGGATCCCGCCCGTTCTTCCACCCCGCGGGCGAGCGCGGCGACGCCCGCGAGGCACGCGACCGCGCCGCCAAGCGGGTCTGCGCCCGCTGCCCCGTACGCGCCGCCTGCCTGCGGCACGCACTGGACGCCGGGGAGACGTACGGCGTCTGGGGCGGGCTCACCGAGGAGGAACGCCGTGACCTGGGCTCCACCCGGCCCACGGTGCCAGGACAGCGGTGCCGCACCTGAAGATGACCGAACGGCAACAGAACCGGTCACCACGAAACCTCAGCGCGCCGGAAGCGATCTGGACAATCGAACGGTGTTCCCCCCGGGGGCGCCGGTCCCCCAGTCGGACACGGAACGAGCAGAGCGGCGCGGCAGATGACCACGACACCGGAGCAGCACCCGGACAAGGCGAAAGCGCAGTCCCACCCCACCCCACCCCCGGCCACGCCAGAGCCCGCCCCCACACCGCACCCCGAACCCACACCCCCGGCCGACGCCACCCCGCAGGCGGACGCAGCACCCCAGACGGAGGCCACACCGCCGGCCGAGCCCATACGGCAGGCGGAGTCCAGGCCGCAGGCACCGGCCACCGAGCAGCCCGAAGCCGACCCGCGGTCCCAGCCCACACCGCAGGCCGACGCCACCCCGCAGCCGGGGGCCACGCCACAGGCGACCGCCGCGCCGCAGGCCCAGGCCGCTCCGCAGGCGGCCGCCACCCCGAAGGCACAGGCCACCTCTCAGGCACCGGCCAGCCGCCAGGCGGCCCCCGGGCCGCAGGCCGAGGCCACGCGGCAGGCGAACCCCGCCCCGCAGGGGCAGGCCGCGCGGCAGGCGAACGCCACGCCGCGCCCGCAGGCCAGCCCGCACCCTCAGGCCACGCCGAAGGCCGAGGCCACCGCCCAGGCGGACGCCACGCCACCGGCGGACGCCGGGCCGCAGGCCGAGCCCATACGGCAGGCGGAAGCCATCCCGCACGCGCAGGCCGCTGCGCAGGCGGAGGCGCCCCGCCAAGCGGACGCCGGGTCGCAGGCGCAGGTCAACCCGCAGGCCGAGCCCACGCCGCAGGCGGGCGTCGTTGCCCCGACGGAGGCCAGGCCACCGGCCGAGCCCACACGGCAGGGGGCCGCCCCGCAGCGGGCACAGGCCTCCCCGCGGCCCGAAGCCGACCCGCGGTCCGAGCCCACGCCGCAGGCGGGCGTCGTTGCCCCGACGGAGCCCACGCCGCAGGCGGCGCGGGTTGCAGGTGGCGAAGACGCGCCGGACCCGGAGCGCGCTCAGGGGACCGCGCCGACCGCCGGCACGAAGCCGCCCGCGAAGGCGGCGGCCAACCCGGCCGCCGAGGCGCAGGCCGAGGGCGGCTCCGCGAGCATGGCCGCCGCCGCGGCCCCGGCCACGTCGGCGGTACGTACGGGGGACAAGGCGGCGGCAGCCGCAAAGGCGTCGGGAGACGGTGCCGACACCGACTCGGAGCGGACGAGCGAGTTCGTGGCGTTGAAGCCGCTGGACCCGCCCAGGGCAGGCGCCCCGGCGGTAACGCCCGACCCTCGCACCGCGCCCTTCCGGCGCACGACACCTCCGGTGCGTACACCCCGGCCGTCGTGGGCCTCAGCCCCCGAGCCCGCGCGCACGCCGCAGGCAAGCCGCCCGGCGCAGCCGGCAACGACCGAAGCCCCGGCACAGCCGAACCCGGCCGAGGCTCCGCCGCTGCGCGGCGCCGCGCGGAATGGCCCGCCGCAGCCGAACCCGGCCGGGGCCCCGGCCCAGCACGGCGCAGCAGAGCAGGAGACGGCCGAAGCTCCGGCTCAGCGCGGGAAGGTACAGCCGCAGACGGCCGAAGCCCTGACGCGGCACGGCACGGCGACGCAGCCGGACACGGCCGGAGCCCGGACGCAGCGCAGCGCGCCGCAGCCGGACCAGGCGGCCGAAGTCACCCCCACACCGCAGGCAAGCCGCGCCGCCGCGCCGGCACCGGCGGACGCTCCGGGGCGCCCCGGCACGCCGCAGCCGAACCCGGCCGAGGCTCCGCCGCTGCGCGGCGCCGCGCAGAATGGCACGCCGCAGCCGAACCCGGCCGGGGCCCCGGCCCGGCAGCCGCAGCCCGGCGCGGCCCCGGCGCCGTCCCCGGCGCGCGGGATCGCGCAGGCGACCGCCGAGCAGCCCGTGCCGCTCGATCTGTTGGCGCAGCTCACCAACACGCCTCCCCCGCCGCCCACCCTGCCCCGCACGGCCGCCCGCCGGCTCAAGATCTGGACTCCGCCGCTGCTGCTGCTCCTGGCCCTGGGCGCCGGCGCCCAACTGCTGCGCCCGCTGCCCGCCGTGGCGCTCGGCGGTGCCGAGGCCGCCCACACGGTCGCCGGCACGTTCACGCCCCCCTGGCCCGCCGAGGGCCAAGGCGCCGTAAGGATCGTCGGCTCCGGCGACACCGGCACCTTCGGCGTGCAGAAGCCGGTGCCGACGGCCAGTGTGGCGAAGGTGATGACCGCCTATGTGGTCCTCAAGGGCCATCCGCTGAAGAAGAACGAGGCCGGCCCCCGGATCCGCATCGACTCCAAGGCCGTCGCGGACGGCAACTCCACCAGCGAGTCGCGGATCACCGGTCTGGAGGCCGGCAGCGAGTTCACCCTCCAGGACATGCTCAAGATGCTGATGATCCCCTCGGGCAACAACATCGCCCGGCAGCTGGCCCGTTGGGACACCGGCAGTGACTCCGAGGCCGCGTTCGTCGCGAAGATGAACGCCGCCGCCCGGGAGCTCGGTATGAAGGACACCGTCTACACCGATCCCAGCGGGCTGGACGCCAGGACGGTGAGCACGGCGGCCGACCAGCTGAAGCTGGGCGAGGCGGTCATGCGGTTCGACGCCTTCCGGGCGATCGTCGCCCTGCCGAACGCCACGATCCCCGGTCTGCCCGACCCGATCAACAACAACAACGACAACCTGCTGCTGGCCGGCCTGAGCATCAAGGGAATCAAGACGGGTTCGAGTTCGGCGGCCGGCGGGGCCCTGTTGTGGGCCGCGTACAAGACCGTCGGGAGCGACACCCCGCTGATCCTGGGCGCCCTGCTGGACCAGCACGCCCCGGCGCCGGACCCGGACGCCCTCAACAGCCTGGCGCTGGTCAAGACCAACAGCCAGAAGATCATCGAGGCGGTACGGGCGGCCCTGACCGCGACCCCGGCCGTCCGCAAGGGCCAGGTGGTCGGCCATCTGGACGACGGTCTGGGCGGCCGGACCCCCTTGGTGGCGGTACGGGACTGCACCCTGCCCGGCCTTCCCGGCCAGCGGATCCGTCTGGACCTGGCGCCGAAGCCGTCCGGGGGGCTGCCCCGGGAGGCCGCGGCCGGCACCGAGGTGGGGGTGCTGACCGTGGGGTCGGGGCCCGGCGCCCGGTCCGTGCCGGTGGCCTTGCAGCGGAAGCTGAGCCCGCCCTCGATCGGTACCCGTCTGCTGCGCCTCCGCTGACCGGCGCCTCCGCCGACCGGTACAGCCGCTGACTGGCGCGGCCGCGACGCAGGCGGTGCGATGGAGGGGGCGGCCGATCGGGCGGCCCCCTCCCCGGCCCCTCCGGTCCGGGACGGACGTCGTCGGCGGCGCGGCGGGGAGGGGAAGGGAAGGGAAGGGAGGACGGAACCCAGTGCGGGAACGAACGAGCCGAGCCCCCGGCCGGCCCCCCGCCCCACCGTCCTCCGGATGGCGCGGGCGGTGGTGGAGCGAGCTGCCGCCGGCCGCCGGGGCGGCCGTCATGGCCACGGCCGTCCTCTCGGTCGGCCTGTCCCTGACCGAGCACTCCCGGGCCGCGGCCGTGGCCTTCGCCGCGGCCGGTCTGCTCTGGCTGGTCCTGGCGGTGGACTTCACGGTCCGGCTGACCCGTGACCGGCGCCGGTTCGCCCGGGAGGCCGACACCCCGGCGGCACTGACCGCCATCGCGGCCACCACCGTGCTGGGCGTACGGCTGTCCACGGCCGGCTGGCAGGGCCTGGCGGCGGCGCTGCTGGTGATCGCGGCGGTCTGCTGGCCGTGGCTGATGTACACGGCGGTCCGGCACCGGGAGCGCGGTGCGCCCGGGGCGGTGTTCCTGCTCTGCGTGGCGGCCCAGGGGCCGGCCGCGCTGGCGGCGGTACTGGGCACGGCCACCGGCCGGCCCTGGCTGGCCTGGGTGGCGCTGGGCTGCTTCGGGTTCGGGCTGCTGATGTATCTGGACGCGCTGGCGCGCTTCGACTTCCGGCAGGCGCTGACCGGTCCGGGCGACCAGTGGGTGGCGGGCGGCGCCCTGTGCCTCTCCTCGCTGACCGCGTCCAAACTCGCCGCCTCCCCGGTGTGGACGGGCGGGGCGCACGCGGCCCTGCGGACGACGGCCCTGGTGCTGCTGGCCCTCGGCCTGTGCGGTTGCGCGGCGCTGGCGGTCACCGAGGTGCTCCGGCCGCGTCCGCGCTACGACATCCGGCGCTGGGCCACCGTCTTCCCGATGGGGATGGCGGCGGCCGCGTCCCTGTCCGCCTCCCAGGTCCTGGGCATCCGGTGGCTGTACGACCTGGGCGAGGCGCTGCTCTGGGTGGCGGTCGCCGCCTGGCTGCTCGCCTCGGTGGGCGCCTTCCGTCACATCCGCGCCCTGCCCGCACCGGAACCGTCGGCGGGCTGATCCCACCACGGGCCCAACCCACGGCCGCCCGACGCGGCGCGGGCCCAACCCACGGCCGCCCGACGCCCGAACGCAGCGCGGGCCCAACCCACGGCCGCCCGACGCCCGAACGCAGCGCGGGCCGAACCCGCCACGGCCCGAACCCGGGGGCGCGGTCAGGCGGAGGTGGCGCGCAGGCCCGACAGCAGCCGGTCCAAGGCCCGGCCGGTGGCCCCCGCCGCGCCCCCGGGACCGTACTCCTGATCGCCGCCGCTGTCCGCGCCCGCCGGTTCCCCGCCGCGCGCCAGCCACAGGGCGGCCTCGTTCATGGCCCCGGACAGCAGCCTGGTCAGCGGGGCCACCGGCTGTACGGCGATCAGCCCGGCGTCCATCAGCGCGGTGAGCGCGTCCGCGAGATGGCGGGCGGAGGACCGTTCGTCCATGGCCCGCCATTCCTCCCAGCCCAGCACGGTGGGCGCGTCGACCAGCAGGATCCGCCGGACGGAGGGGTCGGCGGCGGCCGCGAGGAAGGCCCGGCAGCCGGCCCGGAGCTGTTCCCACAGGTCCTCGTGCCCGGCGGCGGAGGCGGCGACCCGCTCCCCGAGTTCCTCCTGCACCTCGGCCACCACGGCCCGGAACAGGCCGGCCTTGCTGTCGAAGTGGTGGTAGGCGGCGCCCTTGGTGACTCCGGCGGCCCGGGCCACGTCCGCGAGCACCACCTCGTGGTAGCCGTCGGCGGCGAACCGCCGGCGCCCTTCGTCCAGCAGCGCCCGGCGGGTCGCCGCCCGCTGTTCGGCCCGGCTCACTGCCATGTCCTCGTACCGCCCTTCCGGTTTCGCATACCCGGGGTATGCTAGCGATAGTTACACATACCCAGGGTATGTGAGTGATCGAAGGAGCGCAGAGCCATGTCGAGCAGCCAGACCACCCTCACGGGCTTCTATCCGGTCATCGCCACCCGCGACGTGGCCGCGTCCCGGGACTTCTACACCCGCCACTTCGGTTTCGAGACCACCTTCGAGGCCGACTGGTACGTCAGCCTGCGCCGCCCGGACGCCCCGCAGTACGAGCTGGCCCTGCTGGACCACACCCACCCCACGATCCCGGCCGGCCACCGGACCCCGGTCAGCGGCGGGCTGCTGCTGAACTTCGAGGTCGGGGACGTGGACGCCGAGCACCGGCGACTGGTCGCCGGAGCCGGGCTCGCCGAGCTGCTGCCGCTGCGCACCGAGGAGTTCGGCCAGCGGCACTTCATCGTGGCGGCCCCCGACGGGGTCCTGATCGACGTGATCACCGTCATCCCCGCCACCGGCGAGTACGCCGACCAGTACGTCGACCAGCCCACGACGCAGACCGCGCAGACCGGCCCCACCCCGGCCGGGCGCCCCTCGGCGTAGCAGCCGGACGCGGGAGTACCCAGCGCCCCGAGGGGGACCTCAGTCCAGGCCGCCGGCCCGGAGGGCGTCCAGGTGGGCGCGGGCCGCGCCGGCGGCATGGCCGAACCAGTCGGCGATGACCGCGACCTCCTCCGGGGTGTAGCGGGCGAACACCTCCTCCAGCCGGGTGTAGAAGGGCTGGTAGAGCTCGAAGAGCCGGACGGCGGCGGCCGGGTCGGCGACCACCCGGACCCGGCGCCGGTCGGCCGGGTCGGGTGCGCGGCGGGCGTAGCCGGCCTTCTCCAGGCGGTTGAGCACCCCGGTGACCGCCCCGGTGGTGAGGTTGGCCAGCTCGGCCAGGTCCCCGGCGGTCAGCGGTTCCGCCCCGGCGCCGAGCACATGGCCCAGGCAGGTGAGGTCGGTGACGTTCAGGCCGAGGGCCTGCGCGACCTCCTGCTGCCCGATGAGGCCGAGGGCGACGTACGCGTCCATCCGCCGGATCGCCTCCCCCGCCGTGGCCGGCGGGCGCCCCTTCCTCGACCCGCCCTCCCTCGACCCGCCCTCCCCCGGCCCGTCCTCCCCTGGCCCGCCCTCCCTCGGCCCGCCCTTCCCCGTCTTGCCCTGCACCCAAGAACTCCTTAGCATCTAAGTTACTTAGCTCGCGAGATAAAAGATCCCGCTCCGAGCCTTCATCCTGCCTGCCCCGCCCCCGAACAGGAGCATCCATGAGCGCCCACGGCCATGTCGATCTCGGCCACACGGTGGCCGGCTGGACCGGAACCGCCCTGGGGATAGCGGCCTCGGCCGTCGCCGGAGCCGGAATCTGTCTGGACTCGGCCACCGCGATCGGACTCGGCGCCCTGCTGGCGGTCCTCGCCCTGGCCGCCACATGGGCCCTGCACCTGGCCGGCTGGGGCAAGCCGTCCGGCCCCCGCCCAGAGGACCAGTGGGACTGGCGGGTCCGCGACACCGGCGCCCGCGCCGGACATCCGCACTGCGTCGGCTGCCGGGCCGCGGTCCGCAACGCCGTGCGCCCCGTACCCGCTGCTGCGGATACGGGGCGCACGGTACGGCCGAAGGCGGCGGAAGCCCGCCGCTGAGCCCGTCAGGCCAGCACGACCGGCAGGTCGAACAGGTCGTTCTGGGTGACCACCGGCTTGTTGCGGAGCTCCTCCCGGGGAACCGCCAGCCGCAGCTCGGGGAACCGGGCGTAGAGGGCCGGCAGAGCCACCCCGGCCTCCAGTCGGGACAGCGCCGCGCCCGGGCAGACGTGCGGGCCGTGGCCGAAGGAGATGTGCCGGTTCGGGGTGCGGGTGACGTCGAACTCGCCGGCCGTCGCGCCGTGCTGCTCCTCGTCCCGGCCGATCGCGCCGAAGGACACGATCAGGCCCTCGCCCTTGGCGAGCACCCGGTCGCCCACCTCGATGTCCTCGGCGGCGAACCGGATCAGCACGTGCGAGGTCGGGGTGGACCAGCGCAGGGTCTCCTCGATCACGTTCTCCCACGGCACCTCGCCCTTGAGGACCAGGGCGCGCTGCTCCGGGTGGGTCTCCAGGGCGACCACCGCGTTCACGATCAGGCTGATGGTGGTCTCGTGGCCGGCCGCGACCATCAGCTGGAGGGTGTTGGTGATCTCCTCGGTGGTCAGGTGGTCGCCGTCCTCGGAGGCGGCGATCAGCGCGCTGGTCAGGTCGTCCCCGGGTTCGGCCCGGCGGCTCTCCACGATCCCGGCGAACAGGGTGCCGAGGTCCACCATCATCTGCGGCACCTCCTCCGGCGGGGTCTGGGTGGAGAAGAACTTCTCGAACAGGGCCTTGAGCCGGGGCAGGTCCGCCGGGTCCACGCCCATCAGCTCGCTGATGACGTTCATCGGCAGCGGGTAGGCGAACTCCGCCTTCAGGTCGACCGTCTCCCCGGCCGGGCGGGCGGCCAGCCGGTCCAGCATGCCCCCGGTCAGCTCCTCGATCCCGGCCCGGAGCCGCTCCACCCGGCGGGCGGTCAGCGCCTGCGCGACCAGGGTCCGCAGCCGCCGGTGGTCCTCGCCGTCCACGGTGAGCATGGATCGGCCGGGGTTGGCCAGGCCGATCAGCGGCCAGTCCAGGGGTATCTCGCCGCGCTGCCAGGCCCCCCACGCGTTGATGTCCTTGACCAGCCGGGGGTCGGTGAGCAGCTTGCGGGCCTCCGCGTGCCGGGTGACGGCCCAGCAGGCGACTCCGCCGGGCAGCACCACGCGGGCCAGCGGTCCGGCCGCCCGCAGCCGGGCGCCCTCCCCGTCGAGGTCCGTGACGAACGGGTCGAGGAGGATCGGCGCCTGGTCGGCCCCGTCGGCCGGCGCGGCGGTGTGGTCGTACGGGCAGCTCATCGGGTGGCTCCAAGGGCGGGGGTCGGGGTGTACGTGACGGGGAGCGCGGTCAGCCCGCGCAGCCAGGGGGAGGGGCGGCGGCCGAGTTCCGCCGCCGGCACCGCGAGGTCCATGTCCGGCAGCCGGTCGAGGAGCACCTCGATGCCGGTGCGGGCGATGGTCTCGGCGATCTCCTGGGCGGGGAAGGGGCAGCGGTGGTCCCCGTGCCCGAAGGAGAAGAAGGCGTTGTTGCCTCCGGTGAGCGCCCCGCCGTCGGTACGGACGTGCGGGTCGGTGTTGGCGGCGGCCAGGCCCAGCAGCACCAGGTCGCCGGCGGCGATGCTGCGCCCGCCGAGCCGGGTGTCCCGGGAGGTCCAGCGACCGGCCACGTTCTGGGTGGGGGTGTCCTCCCAGAGGACCTCGTTCATGGCCTCGGCGACGCTGTGCCGGCCGCCCGCCAGGGAGGCGGCGAACCGGTCGTCGGTGAGCATCAGCCGCAGCGAGTTGCCGATCCAGTCGGCCGTGGGCTGGTGGCCCGCCGCCATCATCACCATCAGGTCCTGGGCGACCTCCTCGGGGGTGAACCCCGCGTCGTTGCCCAGCATCCGGGAGACCACGTCCTCGCCAGGGTCCGCCGCCTTGGCGGTGAGCAGCGCGAACATGGCGCCGCCGAGGTGCGCCTGGCCCTCCAGGGCGCCCTCCTGACCGTTGATCATGTCGTTCATGGCGACGACCAGGCCGGGGCCCTGCTCGTCGGGGAAGCCGAAGATGCTGGCGAGGACGCGGAGCGGCAGCAGCATCGCGTACTCGGCGACGATGTCGCAGGAGCCCTTCCCGCACAGGCCGTCGATCAGTTCGTCGGCGAACCGCTCGGCCCGGTCCCGGAGGGTGAAGGGGTCGATGGCCTCCAGCGCGCCGGAGAGCACGGCCGCCCGGTCCCGGTGGCGTTCGCCGACGGTGTAGAGGATGGACGGCTGCTTGCGGCCGATCATCGGCAGCAGCGGCCAGTCCTCCGGGACGGCGTCCCACTGGTTCCACAGGTCGGAGTCCCGGGAGAACAGCACCGGGTCGCTGGTGACCTGGTGCAGTTCCCGGTAGCCAAGCACCAGCCAGGCCGGGATGTCCCCGTCCAGCACGACCGGGGCGACGGGCCCGTGGTCCCGGCGCATCTGCCGGTACAGGGCGGTCGGGTCGGTCTGGAACCGGGGGCCGCTCAGCGGGACGGGCTGCGGGTCTGGGGTGGTCACGGGGCGGGCTCCGGGGTCTTCTGTGCGGCGGTGATGGTCCGCAGGTGTTCGACGAGGGAGATGAGGACCTGCTTGCTGGACTCCCGGGACCGGGCGTCGCAGAACACCAGGGGGACCTCGTCGGCGAGGTCGAGGGCCTCGCGGATCTGGGCGGGGGTGTGGGCCGGTCCGCCGAAGTCGTTGCAGGCGACCACGAAGGGGGTGCCGTGGTGTTCCAGCCGGTCGATGGCGTACCAGGAGTCGGCGAGCCGGCGGGTGTCGAGGAGGACCACCGCGCCGAGGGTGCCGGAGAACAGCCGGTCCCACAGGAACCAGAACCGCTCCTGGCCGGGCGCCCCGAACAGGTAGAGGACGTTGTGCGCGTCCAGGGAGATCCGGCCGAAGTCGAAGGCCACGGTGGTGGTGACCTTGCCGGCGACCCCGTCGGTGTGGTCGACGGCCGCACCGGCCTGGGTCATGGTCTCCTCGGTGTTCAGCGGACGGATCTCGCTGACCGAGCGGACCATGGTGGTCTTGCCGACTCCGAAACCGCCCACGATGACGATCTTCAGACCGTTGTCGGCGGTGCTGCTCAGGGACGAGCGCCCTTCCGTGGGCCGTTCAGAGGTTGCGGAGTCCAACGAGCACCTGCTCCAGGATGTCGAGGTCGGGAAGGCTGTAGGCGGTGGAGGTCCGCGGGTGGCGGGCGCTGATCCGTCCGGTCGCGTGCAGGTCGGCCAGCAGGATGCGGACGATGGAGACCGGCAGGCCGAGTTCGGCGGCGACCTCCACGACGGCCGTCGGGAACCGGCACATGCGCAGGATCTCGGCGTGCTCGGACTGCATCCCGGGCACCGGGTCGGACTCGGTGACGATCAGGGTGACCAGGTCGAAGGCGTCGGAACCGGAGCTGCTGCGGCCGCCGGTGAGGGTGTAGAGCCGGTCCGGGGAGTCGTCCCGTCCCGGCCTGCCGCGGCTCATCCCCGGGGCCTCGCGACCAGGTGCTCGCCCAGCTGTTCCACCAGCTCGGCCATGGTGTGCCCGACCAGGCCGGCGTCCGCCTCCTCGTCGGCGACCAGGGCCAGGTGGGCGCCCTCCCCCGCCTCCACGATGAAGAGGATGCCGCCGTAGAACTCGGCCATCGCGGACCGGACTCCGCCGGTGCCGTCGCCGAACTCCACGGAGGCGCCGTGCGACAGGCTCTGGATGCCCGCGGCGATGGCGGCCAGCTGGTCGGCCTGGTCGACGGTGAGACCCGGGGTGCGGCACAGCTTGAGCCCGTCCCGGGACAGGACCAGGGCGTGCCGGGCGCCCGGGGTCCGCTCCAGGAGCTTGTCCAGGAGCCAGCTGAGCGTCTCGTCGGTGGTGGTGCCGGTCATTGCGTACTGCCTTCCGGGTGCGGGGGGTTCGGGGACGGCGGCGCGAGGGGGAACTCGCTCGGCTCACCGGCCCGGGGGGCGGACGGTTCGGGGACGTCGGCGTCCGGCGCCGGGGGCGCGGCGGCGACCCGGGCGTCCGGGCTCGGGACGGCGGGGGCGGGGGCGTCCGGTGCGGCGGAGGTCCCGTCGGAGGCGGCGGATCCGGGGGCCGCGGCGGCGGGGGCGCCGGTGCCGCGGACGGCCTGCCGGAAGCTGCCGAAGCGGGCGGCGGAGCCGGCGGCGGCACCGGGGCGCGGGCGGCTGGCCGCCGCGGCGGCCTCCGGGCCGTCCGGGTGCGCGGCGGCCATGGTGCGGCCGCGGCGGCGCTTGGGCAGTCCGCTCTCGCCCAGCACCGGGTACTCCCCGGAGTGCTCGGCCGGCCGTTCCTCGCCGTGGTCGGCGCCCGACTCGGGGCGCCCCGCCCGGTGGGCGTCGGCGGGCCCGTCGTGCACGGCCTCCGGCTCCCCGTCGAGCACCCCGGGCGCCTCGCTCGCACCGGAGACGGCCGGTGCGCCGGACGCTGCCGGTACGCCGGTCCCGGGGGTGGCGGCCCCGCCCGGCGCCGGGGCGCCGGTCCGGGTCCGGGAGGGCAGCGGGCCGGGCGCCTCGCCCGGCGCGGGCACCGCCGGGACGACCGGGGCGGCCGGAGCCGCCGGGACGGCGTCGGGCGGCAGTACGGCGGCCGGGGCCTGCGGGGTGACCCCCGGCGTACGGCTGATCAGTTCCTGGGGGATCAGCATCAGCGCGCCGGTGCCGCCCCGCGCGGACGGCCGGAAGGACACCGTGAGCCCGTACTTGCGGGCCAGCCGGCCGACGACCGCGAGGCCCAGCCGGGTGCCGGACAGTCCGGAGAGGTCCTGCGGGTCCGTGCCGACGGCCGCCTCGGCGCGCCGCTGCTGCACCTCGCTCATCACCAGTCCGCTGTCCTCGACCGTGACGATGACCCCGGCCGGGACCTCCTCCACGTACACGTGGACCTCGGCGGACGGCGGGGAGAAGTTCGCCGCGTTGTCCATGAGTTCGGCGAGGGCGTGCATGACCCCCTCGGCCGCGTGGCCGGCCACCGCCGCGTCGCTGGTGGAGTGCAGCCGGACGCGCTGGTAGCCGCCGATCCGGCCCATCGCCCCGCGCAGCACGGACTCCATCACGATCGGGCGCGCCCAGCGCCGGCCGGACCGGGCGCCGGAGAGCACGGCCACCGAGTCGGCGAGCCGGCCGGCCTGGGCGGTCCGGTGGTCCAGGTGCAGCAGGTCGGCGAGGACGTCCTCGTCCGCGTGCCGGTGCTCCATCTCGCGCAGGTCGGCGAGCATGCTGGTGGCCAGTGCCTGCATCCGGCCGGCCGCGTTGGCGGCGGCGGCCAGGGCGGCGGCCCGGCCGGACTCGGCCCGGCGCAGTGCCGAGTTCATCGCGGTCACCTCCGCCGTGCCGGCCCGG
Organism: Streptomyces sp. NPDC033845; assembly: GCF_055576225.1. Taxonomy (NCBI): domain Bacteria; kingdom Bacillati; phylum Actinomycetota; class Actinomycetes; order Kitasatosporales; family Streptomycetaceae; genus Streptomyces; species Streptomyces sp. NPDC033845. Next base: position 296,573 of record NZ_JBVIRI010000011.1, read on the forward strand.
CGGAGTTCGGCGACCTGTTCGGCGTGCTCGCCGGTGAGGCGCTCGACGGCCTCGGCGCGGGCGGTCTCCAGCGCGGCGGTCTCCGCGGCGTGCCGCTCCTGCCGGGCCGCGGACTCCCGGACCGCGTCCCCGGTGACCCGGGCGAGATAGGCCTCGCGGGCGGCGAGTTCCCCGGCCAGCGCGTCCGCGCGGGCCCGGTGGGTGCGGGAGGTGCGGCCGTACCAGGTCACCGCGAACGCGGCGGCGGCCAGCAGCATCACGCCGAAGCCGGCGAACCAGCCGAGCGGCAGCTGTACTTCGGTGGGGGCGGCGGCCACCGCCGCCGTGGCGAGCGTGCCGCCACCGGCCGCGGTCAGCAGCAGGGCGATCGCGGAGGGGCGGAAGGGGGTGGGCGACGCCGACATCAACCAGACTCTCAGTACGGGCGCAAAGGGAGGTGACAATTCCAAGGCTGAACGAGAGGTCACTATAAGTGACTTGTTGATCGGTTGGGGAACCCTCTTGTCCGTATCGATATCGCCGGGTGTCGGATTCCTTCCGGTCAGGGGCTGGTTGCGGGGGGCCGAAACCCGTCGGACCGTCAGTTCCGGCGGGCGGCGGTCGCGGTGGCCGCCCGGGCGGCGAGGGACTCCAGGACCGCCTTCGGATCCCCGCCGGGCTCCACGGCCCGCCCGATGGTGCGCTTGAGGGTGTCGCTGACCGTCATCCAGGAGGGCTCGTTCACCGGGTAGAGCCGTGCGGTGCGCAGCGCGACCAGGAACTCCTCGTCGGTCCGGCTGAGGCCGCCGCCGGCCGGGGTCCGGGCGGCGGTGACGGTCGACGGCAGGAGGTGGTAGCGGCCGGCGAACTCGGAGAGGTTCTTGTCCTGGTAGAGGAAGTCCAGGAAGGCGCCGATCTCGGCCTGTCTGCCGTGCTGCCGGAAGGCCACCATCCAGTCGGCCACCCCCACGGTCGGCGGGGCCTGCCCGGAGCGCAGCCCGTCGGACACGGGCATGGAGACCGCCCCGACCTCGATGCCCTTGGCGGCGGCCTCGTGGGCGAGCGAGGGGTAGCCGTTGAGCATGCCGACCTCCCCGCGCAGGAAGGCCGCGAAGGCGTCCGCCCGGTCGAGGCGGGCCGGCGGGGTGGGTCCGACCAGGCCCGCCTCGACCAGGTTCTTCTTCACCCAGCGCCAGGTCTGCACATTGGCCTCGGAGGCCAGGCTGTAGTTGCCGCTGCCGTCCACGTATCCGCCGCCGTTGCTCAACTGCCAGATCATCGCCTCGGCATGGGCCTCCTCCGGGCCCAGCGGCAGGGCGTAGGGATAGGCGACCCCGTCCCGCTTGAGCGCCTTGGCGGCGGCCCTGAGCTCGGACCAGGTCTCCGGGGCCTCCTCGATCCCGGCCTCGGCGAAGAGCTCCTTGTTGTAGAAGAGCAGTCGAGTGCTCGCCACGAAGGGCATGCCGTAGAGGCGGTTGTCGACGGTGCCGGCCTCGGCGAGGGGCTGGAGGAAGTTGGCCTCGGCCCGGACGGTGAGGAGTTCGTCGGCGGCGTACAGCTCGCCCTGGGCGGCGAAGTCCGAGTACGAGCCCATCAGGGCCAGGTCGGGGGCGTCCTCGGCCGCGACCATCCGGGACACCTCGCGGTCGATGTCCGACCACGGCAGCAGCCGGACCTCGACACGGGTGCCGGGGTGGGCCTCGGTGAAGGCCTCCGTCACCTTGTCCCAGTACGCCTTGGCGCTGCGGTCCGGGGTGTCCCCGTACTCGGCGGCCACCAGCCGGAGCGTCCCGCCGCCGCCCGCCCCTCCCCCGGAACCACCGCATCCGGTCAGCGGTATCAACAAGCCGAGCGCGGCCGCGGCGGCTGCCGCGCCGTAAGTCCTTCGTCCCACGGGTGCGTTCCCCTGATTTCCTGTCGGATCCCGTCACTGCTCACGTTCGGCCGGGATTCTCTCGCGGGACAGGAGGGATTGATTCCGGTCGTGCGTCAGGTGTGGTGGATCATCCGATCCGGGGTTCCCGCAATGGTGGTTTCCGCCATACGGGAGAAGCGGAGGCCGTGGTGTCGGGCCGTCAGGTGGGCCAGCCCGGGAGTTCGCCGCGGAGGGCGCGTTCGAGTTCGGTCAGGGGCGCCGGGCACAGCCGCTCGGGATGCCCCGGCGGCGGCCCCCACAGGGCCGGCGGGGCGGTCGGCGGCGGGGGCGGCGGAGGCGGCGGGATCCACATCCCGCCGGCGGCCATGAGCCATCGGCCCAGTCCCTGGAGGCAGCGCAGTGCGTACGTCGACATCCAAGGAGCTTCCGGCACCGCGCCGAAGCCCCGCCAAAGCCAGCGCCGAGCCGCACTCGCACACCACTCGGACACCGGCGCTTTTCAGCCGTTCGCCCCACCGTGGACGATGATCCGGTGCGGCCCGCACAAGATCGTGCGATCGCACTTCGCGGAGCCCGTCCGCGGCTGCCTATGATCACGAAAGGGCCACGACCGAGGTGAGGCAGGGAACATGACCGCACGCACCCACGACGGCAGCGCCGGCGACGTCGACTACGGCAGCATCGGCTCCGGCTACTCCGCCTTCCGCCGACCGGACTCCCGGGTCGCCCTGGCCATCGCCGAGGCCCTGTCCGGCGCCCGGACCGTGCTCAACGTCGGGGCCGGCGCCGGTTCGTACGAGAGCGCGGCCCGCTCGGTGACGGCCGTGGAGCCCTCGGAGTCGATGCGCGCCCAGCGGCCCGCCCGGCTGGCCCCGGCCGTGGACGCGGTGGCCGAGGACCTGCCCTTCGCCGACGACGAGTTCGACGGGGCGATGACCCTGTTCAGCGTCCACCAGTGGACCGACGTCGCGGCCGGACTGCGGGAGATGCGGCGGGTGACCCGGGGCCCGGTCGTGGTCCTGACCTGCGATCCGGCCCGGGTCCGCGACTTCTGGCTGTACGAGTACGCGCCGGAGGTGCTGGACACCGAGGCCCGCCGCTACCCGCCGGTCGAGGAGATCACCGCCGTGCTGGGCGGCACGGGCGACGTCCGGCCCGTACCCATCCCGCTGGACTGCACCGACGGCTTCAACGAGGCCTACTACGGTCGTCCCGAGATGCTCCTGGACCCGGCCGCCCGCCAGGCCTGCTCCGCGTGGAGCTTCGTGGACGACACCGTCCGCGAGCGCTTCGACCGGACCCTGCGCCGCGATCTCGGCTCGGGTGCCTGGGACGAGCGGTTCGGGGGGCTGCGCACCCTGCCCGCGTACGAGGGGTCCCTGGTCGTGGTCCGGGCGACCCCCTGACAGCCTTCGGGGCCGCCCGAGGGCGGCCCCGACACAGGTGCGCGGAGTACGGGCAGGGTCACCAATAGTGGCGGCGGCCCCCGACCGCGTGCCCGACGGATCCGAGGATCCACAGCACGGCGCCCACCACGAGCAGGATGATTCCGAGGGTCCACAGGATGGAGATCCCCGTCAGGAATCCTATGAGCAGAAGAATCAGTCCGATGAGAATCATGGTGTTCCTCGTTCCCGTTACCGGAGTACGGCGGCCCGGGACGGACCGCCGTGGTGCGTCGAGCCGCGTCTACCCCGAATATCCGTTCCTATCGGGTCGGTTTCCGATCTGACCCGCTGAGGCCCGGACGTATGCCGTCGCCCCCGGGTGGGCAGTCGCACCGCATGGCCTTCCAGCATCCCGCCGAGCGGAGCGACGAGAAGGGCCGGCCCGGACGCTTCGAGAAGCTCGCCGAGCTGGCCTCCAACTTCACCGCCTCCGCCGCGTTCTCCCTGTTCTGCCTGGCCCTGGTGGCCGCCCTGGTCCTGGTCCACGTCTTCCACCTGTCCATGGAGTGGCAGCATCTGGCGGGCGACGCGGTCGCCGCCGTGTCCCTGCTGCTGCTGGCCCTGCTGAAGAACTCCGAGCGGCGGGCGGAGCACGCCATCCAGCGCAAGCTGGACGCCATCGCCGCCGCCCTCCTGGAACAGCAGGAAGGCCGGGGCGGCAAGAGCGGCCAGGCCCACGAGACCCTGGAATCCGCCATCAGGATGGAGGAGCAGGAATGACTCACATGGGGTGAAACACCCCACCGCCCGTTTCCCGCCCCGGGGCCCGCGCCGTTGATCAGCACGTGAACAACCCGACCACCGCCCCGATACTGCCCGCCGCCCTCCCCACCGGAGCCGGCCCCACCCCGCACGACCAGGGCGCGGACGCCGCGCCCTGCGCCATAGTCCTCCACTCCCGCGCCACCCTCGGCACCACCCTGGTCCTGCACCTCACCGGGGAGATCGACCTGTGGACGGCCGCCCCGCTGCGCGCCCTCCTCGCCCGGGCCGCCGCCGAGGGCTGCAAGGGACTGGTGCTCGACACCTCCCGGGTCACCTTCTGCGACTCCGCCCTGCTGGCCCTCCTCGACTGGTGGCCGCGCGAGGGCCGCCGGCTGCGGCACACGGCCCGCTCCCGCTCCGTGGAACGGCTCCTCGCCCTGGCCGCCACCACCTCCGCCGCACCTTCCGGGCCCACGGAACCCGACGCGACGGATGGGTTTGGCGGGGTACCACGGGGTAGGCGCGCAGATGTCCGGAGAGGGACCTTCGTGAATCCTTCGTGAGAGGGGTACGGCATGCCGGCCGCGGGTGACCGCTTGATCATGCTGCACGGCGCGGCCAACGCCGTCGGCCGGTGCCGTGATTTCACCAGGGCGGCCCTCGCCGACTGGCAGTGGCGCACCGACTCGGATGCCGCCGACGACGTCCTGCTCCTGGTCTCGGAACTGGTCTCCAACGCCTGTCTGCACGCGGGCGGGCCGACCTCCCTGCTGTTGCGCCGCACCCGGGACACCCTGCGCATCGAGGTGACCGACGCGAGCACGGTACGGCCCGAGCCCGCGGACCCGCCCGTGCCCGCCCGGGCCGGCGGGCACGGGCTGCTGATAGTGGCGCGGCTGGCCCGGCGGTGGGGCTCCGCGCCCCTGGCGGACGGCAAGTGCGTCTGGGCGGAGGTCGACACCCTTCCCCCTCCCCCGGTCTCCCCGGAGGCCCTGCGGGCCGCCCGTACCGGAACGCTCCCCGCCCGGCTGACCAGGTTCCCCCGACTCCTCTGGCTGCTCTGAGCCGAGGGCCCGGGCGACAACCCGGGGAACCTCTGTCAGAACCCCTCCGCCGGGACATGGATGTCCAGGACGCAGATGTCGTCCCGGCGGCCCGGGCACAGCGCGGCCAGGGTCCGGGCCAGGGTCTCCTCGCGGCCCTCGGCCAGCAGCCGCAGGGCCGTCGCGGCCAACCGGTCCAGTCCGTCCCCGATGTCCTCGCCGGGAGCCTCCACCAGCCCGTCGGTGTAGAGCAGCAGATGGTCGTCGGGCTGGAGGGTGAGAACGGCCTGCGCGTAGGCGACGTCGGGAGCGGCCCCCAGCAGGGCGCCCTCCGGCTGGGCCAGGAAGTTCGCCTGGCCGGCCCGGATGAGGAGCGGCGGCAGATGACCGGCCCGTACCCAGACCAGCCGCCGTTCCGCGGGCTCGTAGCGGGCCACCACCATGGTGGCGGTGGCACTGCCGCCCGCACCTCCCGAGGGCTCCGAGGCACTGTTCAACAGGAGGGTGTTGAGGCGGCGCAGCACGTCCGGGAGCGGGGAACCGGTCTCGGTCATGCCCTTGGTGGTGAACCGCAGCTGGGCCATGGTGCCCACCGCCGGCAGCCCGTGCCCGGCCACGTCCCCGACCACGAACAGGGCGTTCCCGTCGGACAGTTCGATGGCGCTGTACCAGTCCCCGCCGACGTTGACCCCGCTGTCGGCGGGCAGGTAGGCCACGTCCACGCACAGCCCGGCGAGTTCCAGGGACTGCTGGGGGATGGGCAGCAGCGTCTCCTGGAGGCTGGCGGCGAGGGACCGCTCGGCCTGGAGCATGCCGCGCTGGACGAGGACGGCGCGCTCGCTCTCCCGCAGCGCCAGTTCGACGCCGCGCTGGGCCGTGAGGTCCTGGAGGAAGCCGTGCACCTCGACCGGGGTGCCGTCGGCGTCGGTCTGTGCCTCGGCGACGATCCGCAGGTGCCGGATCCCGCGCGCGGTGGTGATCCGGAACGGCTGGTCGATGCCCTCGCCGTCCCCCAGCAGCCGCCGGACGGCCGCGCCGAGTTCCGGCAGGTCCTCGGGGAGCAGGTGCCGGGGCAGCTCGTCGAGGGTCAGGGGGCCTTCGGCGGGGTCGCGGTCGAAGACGGCGTAGACCTGGTCGGACCAGGTGACGGTGTCGGTGACCAGGTTCCAGGAGGACCACCCCAGGTTTCCGAGCCGTTGCAGGTCCGCGAGCCTGCGGGTCTCTCGTTCGCTGGTGTCGTGGCGGATCCAGGACACCACGAGGCGGTCGTCCAGCCGGGCGGCCCGGACCGAGTACACGGACCGGCGCGGCACCCCGGCGCCGACCTCCTCGTAGGTGAAGGGCTCGCCCTCGTGGACCGTTCCGGTGGTGAGCGTCTCCAGGTACCCCTCCCACAGGGCCGTGCCGGCCACGGTCGGATAGGTCTCCAGGATCCGGCGGCCGACCAGTTCCTTGCCGCGCCGCCCGGCCACGTCCACCGATTCGGGTGCGGCGGCGTCGATCCGGTAGTCCTCCACCTCGCCGGTCTCCGACCGCAGCGGGGTGAGCAGGATGGCGGGCCCGGCCACCGCGTCCAGGATCCGCTGGACGGCCCGGACCGCCGGTTCGGTCACGGACCGGTCCGGTACGGGCGGGTCCGGGGCGGGTCCGGGGGCCGCCCCCAGCGGGCCGGCGCACAGCCGGGCGGCCCTCCGCAGCAGGGCCCGGATATCGGCCGGGAACGGACCGCTGTCGGTCCGCAGGAACCCGATGGCCGCCGTCGGCGCCCCTTCGCCCGGTACGGGCAGCCAGGCGCGGGTGGGCCACCAGCGGCCGGGCGGGTCGCCGACCAGGAGGTAGCGGCGGGCGTCGTGGACCGGGTCCTCCAGCCACAGGGCCCGGCGGCCGGCGATGGCCTCCAGTGCGGCGACCCCGCTGAGCGGCGGAATGTGCCGCCACTGTGCGGCGAACGCCTGGTCGATCCCGGAACCGCCGGTGAGTTCCAGGCTTCCGGCGGGGGTGAGCGAGTAGATGAGCACCGCGTCCACACCGGCGGTGGGTCCGAGGACGTTCCGCAGCAGCCCGGCGATGTCGTCACCGCCGTGGACGGCGGTGAGGCCGTCGGCGAGCCGGGCCAGCAGGGACCTCAGTCCGGCGTCGCCGCCGCGGCCGAGGCCGGTGAGGTAGCGCTCCCGGCTGAACACGGAGGTGTCCGGCCCGGTGGCCCCGGGTGCCGCGGTCTCCCCCGGTGCGGGCGGTGCGCCGGCCTGGCCGTCCGGGCCCGTCCCGGAATGGAGGCCTGAGCGGGTACGCAGCCGGCCCAGGGTGATCCAGCATTCCTCCAGCAGGGTGCGGCCCCGCTCGGCGGCCGTGTCGCGCAGCATGGCGTACGCGGTGTCGGCCGGGACCCCGGCCTGGGCCATCAGCGCTCCCTTGGCCCGCTCGACCACGGCGGTGGTCGCGGCGAGGCCCTCCAGGTCCGCGATCTCGGATCGCAGCCTGGCCACCACCTTGGCGAGCGCCAGCACCTCGGGGGCCGGGCCCTCGGCGGCGGGCGCGGCTTCGCCGTCCATCTCTTGAGCATGCCATGGCGGGCCGGACCCGCACGTCCGGCGGGTTTGCGGACGCCGGAGAGGGCAGACGCGGGAGGTACCGACGTCATTTCCCGGAAAGGACCCTCCGATATGAGCGATGCGACCGTCACCGGCGAGGAGACCGTGACCGGCGATGCGATCGCCGAGAACCTCCGGCGTGCGGAGGTCTCCCTGGCATCCAACGCGCTGCCCCGGGACGTGGCCGAGCTGGTCCGTTCCGCGGTCGCCCTGGCACGCCGGGCCGAGGCGGAGGGCGATCCGGCGGCCGCCGGCGCTGCCGCCGATCTGGCCCTGGAGCTGCTGGCCGACGCCCTGCGGTGAGCCGGTGAGCCCTGTTCGGCTATTCGGCTCTTTCGGTGTCCTCGTCCTCGATGAGGTGCATGGCGGCTTCCTCGGCGGAGGCCGCGCCCCCGTTCACTCCCACGTCATGGGCGCGGACGGAGATGGCGTGTCCGAGTCCTCCGTCCTCGGTGGGGGCGAGCCGGCCCGCCCGGACCGATCCGGTCTGGACGGGCTCTCCGGTCTCGTCCGCGAACTCGGCCCAGGCCTCTTCGTTGACGTCGGGGTCGGGGATCTCGCGGGCGAGCCGCCCGTCGAGAGTCTCTCCGGTGTGCTGTTCGGAGGCCGTGGTGCCATGGTCCTCCACGGCGTACGGCCGCTCGGGCGGCGAGTAGCCGGTGTCGAGGCTGTCGTCGAGTCCGGGCTCGTCGAGGGCGTTCTCCATGTCCGGCTGTACTTCGGCGGGGTCGTCCGTGTCGCTCGGCTGGTAGACGTCATCGCCGTGGGATCCCGTGCTGGTCATGCTGGCCGTCCTCTCCGAGTACCGCGTCCCGCCATGGTCGTACTTCACGGCTCCCCCCGATGGGCCCCATCATGCACTCCGAGCCCCTCTGATCACCCGTTCAGCCTGCCTGCGAATCTGGCCGTAAACGCAGAAAAGCCCCGCACCATTTAAGGTGCGGGGCTTCCCCACAATGATTGTTCGGCGGCGTCCTACTCTCCCACAGGGTCCCCCCTGCAGTA
>NZ_JBVIRI010000012.1:0-279734 GCF_055576225.1 Streptomyces sp. NPDC033845
CGGCGCGGGCCGCGCGGGCGGCGCGGGCCGCGCGGGCGGCGCGGGCCGCGCGGGCCGCGCCGCCCGCGCCACGGGTCCGGCTGCGCCGCGCGGGCCGGTACGGCCGGGGCCGGCCGGGGCCAGACCGGGCGGCAGGGGCCAGGCCGGTACGGCGCAGGCCAGGGCCGGCCGCCCGGGCCTGGCCTGGCCCCGGGCGAAGCCCGCTCCTGCCCGCTCCGGCGCGGGCGGCGCCGCCACGGGTCCGGCCGCGCCGCGCGGGCCGGTACGGCCCGGGCCAGGGCCGGCCGCCCGGGGCCAGGCCTGGCTTGGGCGAAGCCCGCTCGTGCCCGCTCCGGCGCGGGCGGCCCCGCCACGGGTCCGGCCGCCGGGGCCCCGGCCGGTACGGCCGAGGCCAGACCGGGCGGCCGGGGCCGGGCCGGTACGGCGCAGGCAGCGCGGGGCGTCGCAGGTGGCGCGGGGCCGCACGGGGTGGCGCCGCCGCAGGTCCGGCTGCGCCGCGCGGGCCGGTACGGCCGGGGCCGGCCGAGGCCAGGCCAGGCGGCAGGGGCCGGGCCGGTACGGCGCAGGCCAGGGCCGGGCGCCCGGGGCCAGGCCTGGCTTGGGCGAAGCCCGCTCGTGCCCGCTCCGGCGCGGGCGGCCCCGCCACGGGTCCGGCCGCCGGGGCCCCGGCCGGTACGGCCCGGGCCAGGGCCGGCCGCCCGGGCCTGGCCTGGCCCGGGCGAAGCCCGCTCCGGCGCGGACCGGCGCGGCGCGGGTCGGCGCCGCTAAGCGGGCCGGTTGCGGCGGGGGAGGACGCGTGAACCCACCACGCCCGGCGCCAAGGGCGCCGGGGTCGGGGGCTCTCCGGCGCCGGGGGCGGTCGACGGAGCCGACGGGCCCGGGGGCTCCGGGGACGGCGGGGCCGGTTGCGGCCCGGCCGGGGAGGCCGTCGCTGCGGCGGGAGCCCGCCGGGCCCGTACCGAGCCGGAGGCCGGGATCACCAGGCCGTGCACCGGGGCCCCCGGGCCGACGGGATGGGGGCCCGGGCCCGGAGCACCGGCGCCCGGGCCGAAGGCCTCGGGAGCCGGGCCACGGCCGGAGGCCCGGGTGGCCGCGCCCTGCCACGGGGCCTCTGGGCCGGAGGCCTCGGAACCCGGGCCCTGCCCCGGGGTGGGCGGGCCGGAGGCCTGGGGGGCCGGGGCCATGGCCGCCTGGCCCGAGGCCTCGGGAGTCGGGCCCTGCCCCGGGGTGGCCGGGCCGGAGGCCCGCGTGGCCGGGCCGGGCCATGGGTTCTCCGGGGCGGAGGCCTGCATGGCCGGGGTCTGTGCGGGGGTGGCCGGGGTGGAGCCGGGGGGCTGGTCGGTGGTGGGGAAGGAGGGGATCAGGGTGCCCGAGGCCTTGCGGAGGGCGGCCCAGCGGAGTTCCCGGACCCCGCTGACGTGCCACGCCTCCCCGCCCACCGGCTCGGATCCGCCCACCGGCCCGGACCGCCACAGCTGCACCCCCACCGCCACCGGCACGGCGATCCCCACCGTCCACACGACGGCCGCCCCGCCCACCGTCCACCACACCGGCCCGAACCCGGCCAGCGCGCCACTGCCCAGCGGCCCCCCGGCGGCGCCGGCCAGCCCGCCCATCAGGGCCCCGCAGACCAGTCCGCCGAGGGCCGCGGTGAGCGCCGTCTCCCCGTACGAGACCTCGCGCGGGCGGCGTACCGCGAACCAGCCGACCACCAGGCCGGCGACCACCGGCACCGCCATCGCCGCCCAGGTCAGCGGGGTTCCCGGCCCGGCCGAGGGCAAGGCGGCGAGCAGCGGGAAGCGGGGCAGGGCGGGTGAGCCGGCGAAGGCCAGCGGGGTGGCGGTGGCTCCGGCGCCGAGGGCGAAGCCGGGCCCGAGCCCGTAGGCCGCACCCCACACCGCCGCGTTCGGCATCAGCGCGAGCGCCAGCAGCAGGACCGCGAACCGGCCGGACCACACGCCGGTCAGCTGGAGGAAGGACTGCTGGACGGCCATCGCGTGCCAGACCAGCGATCCGCCGACCAGCAGGGCCCCGCCGCCGACCAGGGTGAGCGCCCCCGCGCTGCCGGCGCGCAGCGCCAGCGCGTATCGGGGGCGCGTGAACATCTTCCGCGCGCCCCCCGGGATCAGGGACGGCAGCCAGGAGGGCGAGGCCGCCCACACCCCGGCCGCGGCGGCACCGGCCGCCACCAGCGGCACGTGCCAGGCCGCGCTCAGCGGGTCGGCCGGCATCGGCCCGCCCGCCGCGTAGACCGTGGCGGCGGCGCCCACCATCAGGTATCCGCAGGTCACCGCCGAGAACACGGCGCTGCCCGGCAGCCCGCCGTCCTCCACGGCGAGCCTGGCGGCGCGCCGGATCAGCAGCACCGGGAGCACGGCCAGCAGCAGCGGGGTCAGCCCGACCGGCGCGGGCACCCCGGACAGGGTGTCGTACCTGATCAGCTCGGTGCCGTGGGCGAGGAGCCACAGCCCGGCCGCCACATGGAGCGCACCGCCGGGTCCGCTGTCGGGGTAGGGGGAGCTGATCCACAGCACCATGACGAGCACGGCCAGGGAGCCGAGCCCGAGTCCGGCGGCCACGACGCCGCCCAGTACGCAGGCCGCGGCCGCCGGCGAACGGCGTCGGCCACCGGCCCGCAGGGGCGTCGGCAACGACGTCCCGCGTTCGGTCACTTGGGTCACCCCGCCATGGTCCCAACGACACGCGCTGTGGACGCGTAACAGGCGAATGACCGTGGTGTCGCCCAATATACGGTTATGTACTTTATTGCCCAGACCTGCCGGGGTGTGGCATGACCCAGAGCGTGGACACGGCCGCGGAGCCGGCTGCCCTCCCGTCGCCCAAGGAACGCCGCAGACTGCGCGAATCCGGTGAGCTGACCCATGACGAGGTCGCGGCGGCGGTCGGGGTCACCGCGAGTACGGTCCGGGCCTGGGAGTCCGGCCGGTCGGACCCCCGGGGCCGCAAGCGCGAGGCGTACGCCAAGCTGCTGGCGGACCTCCGCAACCCGCCCGCCGCCGCCCCCGGAGCCGACCCGGGGACCGCGCCGGAGGACGCCCCGGACGCGGCCCCGGATCCCGGTGCGAAGGCGGCCGGCCCGGCGGCCGGTGAGCCGAAGACCCGGAAGGACGGGGCCGCACCCGCCACCGGTACCGGACGGGCCCTCACCAGGGGCGGCGCCCCCCAGCCCGCCCCGACGGCCGGCACCCGCCCCAGGACCGGCGCCAAGCGCCCGCCCTCGCCCCCGGCCGCCGAACCGGCGGCCCGCCCCGCCGCCACCCCCACTCCGGCCCCGGCCCCGGCCCCGGCCGCGACACCGGCCGCGACAGCGGCCCCGTCACCAGCAGCCTCCGCGCAGGTCACGCCCACGCCCCAGCAGCCCACGGCCCAGCAGTCCACGGCCGGGGAACCCCCGAGCGACCAGCAGGCGGCCGGGGCGCAGGCCGCCGACGAGCAGGCGGCCGAGCCGGAGGTGGCGGCGGCGGCCGTCAGCGCCGTACAGGCCTTCGACGCGCTCCACCAGTGGGCGGCCCCGGCCCTGCTCCGCCAGGCCTATCTGCTCACCGGCCACCGCGTGCTCGCCGAGGAGGCCGTGGATCGGGCGTTCCAGCGAGCCTGGGACCGCTGGCCTGAGGTCGCCACCGACCCCGACCCGATCGGCTGGGTGCGGGCGGCGGTGCACGAGTACGCGCTCTCCCCCTGGCACCGGTTCCGCCGCGCCCCCAAGCAGCCCGACCGGCCCCCCGCCGACCCGGCGGACCGCGAGCTGCTGTCCGCGATGCTCGCCCTGTCCCCCGGCCACCGCCGGACGGTCCTGCTCTACGACGGCGTGGGCCTGGACCTGCCCGACACCGCGGCCGAGACCGAGGCCAGCACCCCCACGGCCGGCAACCGGCTGCTGCACGCGCACACGGACCTCGCCGCCCGGCTTCCGGAGCTGGCCGAGGTGCCGCCGGAGCGGCTGTCGGCGGTGCTGCGCGACCGGCTGGGCGCGCTCGTCCCGGCGGTCCGGCTGGAGCCGCGCCCGCCGGCCCAGGTCCGGCGGGCGGGCGAGCGGCGGGGCCGGTTCTGGACCCGCGCGGCCCTGGCCCTGACGGCGGTGATCGCCGCGGCCACCGCGTACACCGCGGTCACCGCCCCGACCCGGTACATCCCGCACGAGGCGCCCGGCTCCAGCGTCTCCGGCGTACCGCCGCTCCCCGGCCCGCAGCGGCTCAGCGAGGAGTCCCGGCAGCTCCGGGAACGGCTCCGGTCCGTCCAGGACGCGGGCCCGGAGCGGCTGGTCCCCCGGACCGGCTGACCCCCGGACGCGCGAACGGGCGTGGCCCGCGACCCCCTCGGGGGTCGCGGGCCACGCCCGTGTTCACCGTGGTGCCGGCGAGATCAGCCGTTCAGGATCTCGCGGGCCAGCTTGGCGGTCTCGGTCGGCGTCTTGCCGACCTTCACGCCGGCGGCCTCCAGGGCTTCCTTCTTGGCCTGTGCGGTGCCGGAAGAGCCGGAGACGATCGCGCCCGCGTGACCCATCGTCTTGCCCTCGGGGGCGGTGAAGCCCGCGACGTAGCCGACGACCGGCTTGGTGACGTTCTTCGCGATGAAGTCCGCCGCACGCTCCTCGGCGTCGCCGCCGATCTCGCCGATCATGACGATGAGCTCGGTCTCCGGGTCGGCCTCGAAGGCCTCCAGGGCGTCGATGTGCGTGGTGCCGATGACCGGGTCGCCACCGATGCCGACGGCGGAGGTGAAGCCGATGTCACGGAGCTCGTACATCATCTGGTAGGTCAGCGTGCCCGACTTGGACACCAGACCGATCTTGCCGGGCTTGGTGATGTCGCCCGGGATGATGCCGGCGTTGGACTGGCCGGGGGTGATCAGACCCGGGCAGTTCGGGCCGATGATCCGCGTCTTGTTGCCCTTGGCGGTGGCGTAGGACCAGAAGGCGGCGGAGTCGTGCACCGCGATGCCCTCGGTGATGACCACGGCGAGCGGGATCTCGGCGTCGATCGCCTCGACCACGGCGGCCTTGGCGAAGGCCGGCGGGACGAAGAGGACGGAGACGTTGGCGCCCGTCTTCTCCATCGCCTCGGCGACCGAGCCGAAGACCGGGACCTCGGTGCCGTCGAAGTCGACGGTGGTGCCGGCCTTGCGCGGGTTCACGCCGCCGACGATGTTGGTGCCGTCAGCCAGCATCAGCTTGGTGTGCTTCATGCCCGTGGCACCGGTCATGCCCTGGACGATGACCTTGCTGTCCTTGTTGAGGAAGATAGCCATGTGAGTCTGTGACCTCTGCCCTTACTTCGCAGCCGCGAGCTCGGCGGCCTTGTCGGCCGCACCGTCCATGGTGTCCACGCGCTGGACCAGCGGGTGGTTGGCGTCCGACAGGATCTTGCGACCCAGCTCGGCGTTGTTGCCGTCGAGACGGACGACGAGCGGCTTGGTGACCTCTTCGCCCTTGTCCTTGAGCAGCTGGAGCGCCTGGACGATGCCGTTGGCGACCTCGTCGCAGGCGGTGATGCCGCCGAAGACGTTGACGAACACGGACTTGACGTCCGGGTCGCCGAGGATGATCTCCAGGCCGTTCGCCATGACGGCGGCGGAGGCGCCACCGCCGATGTCGAGGAAGTTGGCCGGCTTGACGCCGCCGTGGTTCTCGCCCGCGTACGCGACCACGTCGAGGGTGCTCATCACGAGACCCGCGCCGTTGCCGATGATGCCGACCTCGCCGTCGAGCTTGACGTAGTTGAGGCCCTTCTCCTTGGCGGCGGCCTCCAGCGGGTTCGCGGCCGCGTGGTCCACGAACTCCTCGTGGCCGGGCTGCCGGAACTCGGCGTTCTCGTCCAGCGAGACCTTGCCGTCGAGGGCGATGACCTCGCCGGAGGCGACCTTCGCGAGCGGGTTGACCTCGACCAGGAGGGCGTCCTCGGCGATGAAGGTGTCCCACAGGGTCACCAGGACCTCGGCGACCTTCTCGGCGACCTCGGCCGGGAACTTCGCCAGGGCGACGATCTCGCGGGCCTTCTCGATGGTCACGCCCTCGTTGGCGTTCACCGGGACCTTGGCGAGCTTCTCCGGGGTCTCCTCGGCGACCTGCTCGATGTCCATGCCGCCCGCGACCGAGGCCATGGCCAGGAAGGTGCGGTTGGTGCGGTCGAGCAGGTAGGAGACGTAGTACTCCTCGACGATCTCGGGAGCGGTCTCCGCGATCATCACCTTGTGGACCGTGTGGCCCTTGATGTCCATGCCCAGGATGTCCGTCGCGCGGGCGACGGCCTCGTCCGGGGTGGCGGCCAGCTTCACGCCACCGGCCTTGCCGCGGCCACCGACCTTCACCTGCGCCTTGACGACCGACTTGCCGCCCAGCCGCTCGGTGGCCTCGCGAGCCGCCTCAGGCGTGTCGATGACTTCACCGGCCAGCACCGGTACACCGTGCTTGGCGAAGAGGTCCCTCGCCTGGTACTCGAACAGGTCCACGCGCGTCCGTCCCTTGTCTTCAAAGATTCGCAGTGATCGCGGTTGTCTGCGTGGGCGTGCCGCGCGGGCAACGTGACGGCGCTGTCACAAGGGGAGCGCACACGGTGACCGTGGACGCGGCATGTCCGTCCCGCAGGTTATCCCCGTGGGCCGTTGGTCCCTAAATCGCAGATCACACCTGAGCGGTGATACCTGTCACAGATCGCCTCACGGCCGGGGCGCCACTTCGTGCGATCTCACCAACTCATGAATCCCTGAACGCGGACACGGCACGCCTGCGCTGGCTGTCGTGGGAGCGGACCACCAGGAGCCGGTCGGCGCCCGGGACGGCGTACATGGCGCGGATGTCCCCGCGGTCCTCCACCTCCTTCGGGAAGTGCCGGTCGTCGACCTTGCCGCCGCTCTCCAGGTCGAGGCGGTGCAGGTCCTGGCCGTCCACCCGGCGGCCCTTGGTCAGCAGGACGCTGACCCGGTCCCCGGCGGCCGCGACCGCCTCCACCTCCTCGCCCCGGTACCCCCGGGACCACTTCACCTCGCCGGTGGCGAGGTCGAAGGCGGTCAACCGGTCGCGGGCGGCCCCCTGGTGCGGGATGCGGGCGACGGTGACGAGGACGCCCCCGTGCACCACGGCGAGCGCCGCGTCCCGCTCCCCGGTGGCCAGGGTGCCGTGGTCCCCCTCGATGTCGATCCGGGTGGCGGGCCGGCCCGACCGGTCGAAGCCCAGGTAGGCGTGGAGGCCGCGGGCCGCCGGGTCGCCGACCCGGAGCAGCAGCGGATCCGCGGACATCACCCGGTAGCCCGCCCGTGCGCCCGCCCCGGACTCGGCGACCCAGCGCACCCTGCCGTCCGCCGCACCGAAGGCCGCGACCCGAAGCGCCCCCGCCCGCCCGGCGGGCCACGAGGCCCCGGCGGGCCCGGCGGCCGAGGCGGCTCCGGCGACGCCGGGCGCCGGGGCGGCCGGAGCGGGCGGGGCGGCCGGAGCGGGCGGGGCGGCCGGGCATCTCAGGACCGCAGTGACCTGGGTGCCGGCGGCGGCCACGGCGGACGGCTCGCAGCCGGCCGGGACGGGCGCGAGCCAGCGCCGCTCACCGGTCCTCGGGTCCAGGCCCCGCAGCACCTCCCGGCCGGAGGCCCGGTCGAGCACCACCGCGACACCGGCCCCGGCGGCCACCGACCCGGCCTCCCGGACCGGGGCCACCGGGGTGCTCCACAGCTCCCGGCCGTCGGACAGATCGACCCCGGCCGCACGGGCCGGCACCTTCCCGGGATCGCGGGGATCGAAGCCCGCCCCGGCGAGCAGCAACACGGCCACCCCGCCCTCCGCCCGGCTGGACACGGTGGCTATCCGCTCGCTCCCCGGCACCCGGTACAGCCAGCGCCTCCTGCCGTCGGCCAGGGCGAACCCGGCCACCTCGTCGTACCGGGCCCGGACCAGCGTGTCCCCGGCCAGCCAGGAGCCGTTGCCGTACGGAGCCCCCGTCCGGTCGTACGGCGCCTGCCACACCACCCGGACGCTCTGACCGGGGAAGTAGCCGAGCAGCGCGGCGCATCCGGCCCCGAGGCCGCCGATCAGCGCGGCCACCACCAGTCCCAGGACCGCCCCGGTCCGCCAGGCCCGCGCCCTGCCGGTCGTCACCGCCATCAACTGCTCCCCCCGTGGCCACATTTGATCGATCCGTCAGGCTACGGGAAGCTCTCTCCGCTCGATCGCGGCCGCCAGCACCTCCGGGAACCGGTCGGGGGTGCAGGCGAAGGCGGGCGCCCCGAGGGCGGCCAGGGCGGCCGCGTGCTCCCGGTCGTAGGAGGGGGCTCCCTCGTCGGAGAGCGCGAGCAGGGCCACGAACCGCACCCCGGAGGCCTGCATCGCCGCGACCCGTCGGAGCATCTCGTCGCGGATGCCGCCCTCGTAGAGATCGCTGATCAGGACCACGACGGTGTCCGCGGGCCGGGTGATCTTCGTCTGGCAGTAGGCGAGGGCGCGGTTGATGTCGGTGCCGCCGCCCAGCCGGGTGCCGAAGAGCACGTCCACCGGATCCTCCAGCCGGTCCGTCAGGTCCACCACCGAGGTGTCGAAGACGACCAGCCGGGTGGCGAGCGACCGCATGGAGGCGAGCACCGCGCCGAACACCGAGGCGTAGACCAAGGAGGCGGCCATCGAACCCGACTGGTCGATGCAGAGGACCACCTCCTTGCGCACCGCCCGGCCGGCCCGGCCGTAGCCGACCAGCCGCTCGGGGACGACGGTGCGGTGCTCGGGCAGGTAGTTCCTCAGGTTGGCCCGGAGGGTGCGGTCCCAGTCGATGTCCCGGTGCCGGGGCCGGCTGATCCGCGCCGACCGGTCCAGGGCTCCCGTGAGGGTGGTGCGGGTGCGGCTGGCGAGCCGCCGCTCCAGCTGCTCGACCACCCGGCGCACCACGGCCCGGGCGGTCTCCCGGGTGGTCTCCGGGATCGCCTTGCCGAGCGAGAGCAGGGTGCCGACCAGGTGCACGTCCGGTTCCACGGCCTCCAGCATCTCCGGCTCCAGCAGCAGGGCGGACAGTCCGAGCCGGTCGATGGCGTCGCGCTGCATCACCTGGACCACCGGGGCGGGGAAGTAGCCGCGGATGTCACCGAGCCAGCGGGCCACCGAGGGGGCCGAGGCGCCCAGTCCCGCCGACCGCTCCCCCGGCCGGCCGGCCGGGCCGCCGGGCGCGCCGTCATAGAGCGCGGCCAGCGCCGCGTCCATGCCCGCGTCCCGGCCGGTCAGGGCGCGGCCGGTGCCGTCCGCCTCCCCTCCGCCGAGGACCAGCCGCCACCTCCGCAGCCGCTCCCCGTCCCCGCCCGCCGTGCGATCCTCGCGATCCGTGCGGTCCGTCGTGGCCGTCATCGGTGCCTCCCCCTGTGTGGCTCGTGGCTCGTGGCTCGTGTGGTGTGTGGTGCGGTCAGCCGGTCGCGCCGAGGAGCAGCCGGACCAGCGGGACCACGGCGGCCGCCCGGGCCTCGTCCAGTTCCGGGCCGAAGCCCTCCGGGGCCTCGCCGGAGCCGGGGCCGGGCCGGCCGCGGCCGGGCCCCCGCCGGACCAGCTCGCCCAGCGAGCGCCGCGCCCCCGGCTCGTATCCGCCGAACGTCCGCCGCAGCAGCGGGAGGACGTCCTCGAAGGCGCTCGCCGGTATGCCCGTGAGCCAGTCGTCGATCAGACCGAGCAGCCGGTCGTCGTGCAGCAGCAGGGTGCCGCCGCCGGTGCCGCCGGCGAAGCCCTCGATCCAGCCGGCCGCGGCGGCGGGACCCGCCGCCGGGGAGAGCGCCAGGCCCATCAGCCGGGCGGTGTCCCCGGGGGTCAGCCGGCCCTCGTCCAGCAGCAGCCGGGCCGCCCGGCCGCGGATCTGCCCGGGGACCCGCTCCCGGCCGGCCAGGGTGCGCAGCACCCCCGCCCAGCGCTCCCCCAGGGCCGGGCCCCCGTCACCGTCGTCCAGCAGGGCGACCGCCCCGTGCACGGCGTCCAGATGGCCGCGCAGTTCGGCCGCGGCCTCGCCGTCGAGTCCGGCCGAGCAGGCGGGCGGCAGGGCCACGCAGATCCGTTCGGCGATTCCCTTCGCGACGGTGCCGAGCGCGGCCGTGTCGGTGCCGCGGACGTCCCCGTACCGCAGGGAACGGGCCAGTGCGGGCAAGGCCTTGGCCAGCCGGGCCACGTCGGTGTCCAGGGCGGCCCGGTCGGCGAGGGCCCGCAGCACGGCGGGCAGGGCCTCGGACAGCCCGGCCAGCAGGCAGTGTTCGGCGAGGGCGGTGACCTCGCCGAGTTCCCCGGCGGCGGCCGCGTCCGACTCCGCCCTGGCGGTGGCGGCGGCCGGGACGGTGTTGCCCCAGACGGCGGCCTCGGCCACCCGCACCGACAGTTCGGGCTCCCAGCACAGCCGCCAGGTCTCCCGGAAGGTGCCGGTGCCGCCCCGGGAGGCGGTCGGTGTGCCCCAGCCGATGCCGAGCAGCCGCAGCCGGTGCAGCAGCAGGCTCCTGGCCGCGTCGGTGTCCTTGCGGAGGTCCAGCTCCAGTTCCCGCTCGCGGGCCTCCGGTTTGAGCCGCAGGGAGCGCTGGAGGCGGTTGAGGTCGCGCTGGAGCGGGACGGTGGGCGCGCTCTCGGGGACCTCGCCGAGGACCTCGCCGACCACCAGCCGGTCCTCGATCAGGCCCAGCGGGACGTCGGAGCCGTCGCACATCACGGCCCGGGCGGCCTCCAGGGTCTCGGCGAGGCCGGCCAGCGGTCGGCCCCGGATCGCGGCCAGGGTCCCGGCGAGCCGGACCGCCTCGATCACATGGGCCGGGGAGACCGGCTTGTCGGCCTCCCTCAGCAGTCTGGCGATCCTGGTGAGCCAGCGCTCCACGGGCCGGTCGGGGGCGTCGAAGAGATGGGCGTACCAGCCGGGCGAGGTGATGCCCGCCCCGTATCCGCCGGCCCGGGCCAGCCTGCGGTGGGTCCAGGGGACCCAGGCGGTCTCCACCTTCGTCCGGGGCAGTCCGGAGAGCAGGGCCCGGTCGGCGGCCGCGGTGGTCCGGGCGCGCAGCGCGGGGACGTGCCAGGCCCCGCAGACCACGGCGATCCCGGTGCCGAACTCCCGGGTGGCGGCCCGGAGCCTCTGCCGCATGTGGGCCTCGCGGAGCAGGTCGCGGGGCCGGCCGCCGTCCCCGTGGGCCTCGCGGAGGGCCGTCATCGCCTCGGCGATCGCCTCGAAGGGGGCCAGCGGGTCGGCGGGGCCGGTGCCCCGGTGCTCGACCACGTCCTCCCACCAGCGTTCGGGGTCCTCGTATCCGGCGGTCCCGGCCAGGACGGCGAGCGGGTCCAGCCGCACCGGGGCGGTTCCGCCCGGGCCGTCGGGTCCCTCGTCGGGCCCTGCCGGGCCGGCCTGCGGCTCCTCGGCCAGGGTGTGGGCGGCGGGCAGGTCGATGAAGCGGACCGGGACCCCGGCCCCGACCGCCCAGCGGATCGCCACCCATTCGGGGGAGAACGCGGCGAGCGGCCAGAACGCGGCCCGGCCCGGGTCGGCGGCGGCGTGGGCGAGCAGGGCGACCGGCGGGCGCAGTCCGGGGTCGGCGGCCGTGGGGATCAGGGCGTCCGCTTCGGGCGGGCCCTCGATGAGGACGGCGGCCGGGCGGGCGGCGTCCAGGGCGGCGCGGACGGCGCGGGCCGAGCCGGGTCCGTGGTGGCGGACCCCGAGGAGCAGCGGTCCGCCGGGCGGCGCGGTCATGCGCTCACCTCGCGGCAGGCGCGGTAGAAGTCCTTCCAGCCCTCCCGCTCCCGGACGACGGTCTCCAGATACTCCTGCCAGACGACCCGGTCGGCGGCCGGGTCGCGGACCACGGACCCGAGCAGTCCGGCGGCCACGTCGGAGGGCCGCAGGACCCCGTCGCCGAAGTGCGCGGCGAGCGCGAGTCCGCCGGTGACCACGGAGATGGCCTCGGCGGTGGACAGGGTGCCGCTGGGCGACTTGACCTTGGTCCGGCCGTCGTCGGTGACGCCCTCGCGGAGCTCCCGGAAGACGGTGACCACCCGGCGGATCTCGTCCAGGCCCTCGGGGGCGGCGGGCAGCTCCAGGGCGCGGCCGAGCTGTTCGACCCGGCGGGCCACGATGTCGACCTCGGCCTCGGCGGTGGCGGGCAGCGGCAGGACCACGGTGTTGAAGCGGCGGCGCAGCGCGCTGGAGAGTTCGTTGACCCCGCGGTCCCGGTCGTTGGCGGTGGCGATCAGGTTGAACCCGCGGACCGCCTGCACCTCCGAGCCCAGTTCGGGGATGGGCAGGGTCTTCTCGGACAGGACGGTGATCAGGGTGTCCTGGACGTCGGCCGGGATCCGGGTCAGTTCCTCGATCCGGGCGGTCATGCCCTGGGCCATGGCCCGCATCACGGGGCCGGGCACCAGGGCCTCCCGGTCCGGGCCGTGGGCGAGCAGCCGGGCGTAGTTCCAGCCGTACCGGATGGCTTCCTCGGGGGTGCCGGCGGTGCCCTGGACGAGCAGGGTGGAGTCCCCGCTGACGGCGGCGGCGAGGTGTTCGGAGACCCAGGTCTTGGCGGTGCCGGGGACGCCGAGCAGGAGGAGGGCGCGGTCGGTGGCGAGGGTGGTGACGGCGACCTCGACGATCCGGCGGGGGCCGACGTACTTCGGGGTGATGGCGGTGCCGTCGTCGAGGGTGCCGCCGAGCAGATAGGTGGAGACGGCCCACGGGGACAGCTTCCAGCGGGGCGGCCGGGGCCGGTCGTCCTGGGCGGCCAGGGCTTTCAGTTCATGGGCGAAGGCGTCCTCGGCGTGCGGGCGCAGCGGTTCGGTCCCGGTGCCGTTCTCGGTCGTGCTCATGGGTCCCCCTCCGGACTCGGCAGCCCGGTCCGGCTGCTGTCTCCCACCGTGCACCACCCCACTGACAACAGCCGCTGCTGTGGGTGTCGTTGCTGGTCAGAGCGATTGTCAGTGGGGATCCCTACGGTGGTTCCCATGACTGAGCAGGGGGTCCGCTGGACGGCGGAACAGGTACTGGCTCTGGCTCCTGACGAGGCGTCACGCAAGGCGGGGGGCAGGCTCGGCGCGGCGGCTCCGTGGTCCCGGACCGGAGCTTCCGCTTCCGGTTCTTTGTGGGGGTGGTGCGAGGGCAGCGGGAGCACTCCGTACCGGACGGTGGTGGACCTGACCGGGCCGGCGTACTCCTGCTCCTGCCCGAGCCGGAAGTTCCCCTGCAAGCACGCCCTGGGGCTGCTGCTGCTCTGGGCCGCCGAGGGGCTGGGGGAGCCCGCCGGGGTGCCGGACTGGGCGGAGCAGTGGCTGGCCGGCCGGGCCGAGCGGGCGGCCGCGGCGGCGGCCCCCGCGCCGGCCGTCGCCGACCCGGAGGCGGCCCGGAAGCGGGCCGAGCGGCGGGCCGCCCGGATCGGCGCCGGGGTCTCGGAACTGGAGCGCCGGCTGGCCGACCTGCTGCGCGGCGGCCTGGCCGGCCAGGAGCAGTCGGGATACGCCCCCTGGGAGGAGACCGCGGCCCGGATGGTCGACGCCCAGGCCCCCGGACTGGCCGCCCGGGTGCGCGAGTTGGGGACCATCCCCAGTTCCGGTCCGGGCTGGCCGGGCCGGATGCTGGAGGAGTGCGCGCTGCTCCACCTGCTGGACCGGGCCTGGCTGGGGGTGGCCGACCTGCCCGCCCCGCTCGCCGCCACCGTCCGCACCCGGGTGGGCCTCCCGGCGGCCGCGGAGGGGACGGCCACGGCGGGGGCGGCCGGGGCCGCGGGGGCGGCCACGGTCCGGGACCACTGGCTGGTCCTCGCCCAGTACGACACGGCCGCCGCCGACGGCCGGCTGACCACCCGGCGGATCTGGCTGCGCGGCCTGGAGAGCGGACGGACCGCTCTGGTACTGGACTACGGCCCGCCCGGCAGGCCGCCCCGGCTGGCCCTGCCGGTCGGGCTGGCGGTGGCGGCGGAGGCCCGGTTCCGGCCCGGGTCGGCGGGACTGCGGGCCGACCTCGGGGAGCGGTCCGCAGCCCCGGCCCCGCAGGCCGGACCGCCGCCCGGGGTGAGCGCGGGCACCGCCCTCGACGGGTACGGCGCGGCCCTGCGCGAGGACCCCTGGCTGGAGTCCTGGCCGGTGGTGCTGGGTCCGGTGGTGCCGGTCCCGGGCGAACCGGGCTGGCAGCTGGCCGACGCCGACGGCCGGGACGCCCTGCCCGTGCGCCTCGCCGGGGGGCGGGAGCGATCGGGCCTGTGGCGGCTGGCCGCACTGTCCGGGGGCGGGCCGGTGACGGTGTTCGGGGAGTGCGGTCACCGGGGGTTCGTGCCGTTGACGGCCTGGCAGGAGGGGAGGGGGGAACCGGTATCGCTGGCGTGAGCGAGGACAACCACGCGACCTGAGGACCGAGGGGCTCCGCCCCGGTCCCGCGGAGGGGGCGGGACCGGGGCGGCACCGGCGACAGTGGGAGGGGAACCCATGAACGACCCGGAGGAACGGCACGGGACGGACGAATGGCGGGACTGGGAGGGACTGGTCGGCGCCGCGCTGCTGGGCACCGACCGCAGACGCGGCGGCGGCCCGGGGGAACTGCTCGCCGAGGCCGCGGTGCGGACGGTGCGGCGGCGGGCCGGACTGCGGCCGGCCGTGGCGGGGGCCCGGCCGGAGCCGGCCGGGGCCGACCCCCGGCCGGAGCCGCCCGAGCCGGCCCGGCTCCGGCTGGCCCAGCTGCTGGCCGGCCGGGGCGGGGCGGGGGCCCGGCGGGGTTCGGCCCCCGATCTGACCGAGTTGCTGCCCCAGTGGCTGGCCGCCGCGGGCCGGCACGGCTACCGGGCCCCGGCCGCCCTGCTGCCCGCGCTGCTGGACGCGGCCCGGGCCCGTACCGATCTGCGGCCGCAGGCGCTGGCCCTGGCCGGGCCCCGGGGGCGCTGGCTGGCCCGGCTCAACCCGGACTGGCGGTTCGCGCTGCGCGGCGGGGCCGGCGGCCCGGAGCTGCCCGACCCCGGGGACCGGGCGGCGGTCTACCTCCTCTGGGAGGAGGGCCTGTTCGCCGAGCGGGTGGCCCTGCTGACCACCGTCCGGGCGGCGGACCCGGGAGCCGCCGCCGACCTGCTGGCGGCCACCTGGCCGGCCGAACGGGCCGAGGACCGGCTGCTGTTCCTGGACTCGCTGCGGGCGGGGCTCTCCGAGCGCGACGAGCCGTTCCTGGAGAAGGCGCTGGGAGACCGCAGCCGCAATGTGCGGGCGCTGGCCGCGGAACTCCTGTCGGCGCTGCCCCGGTCCGCGCTGGCCGGCCGGATGGCGGAGCGGGCCCTGGCCTGCGTGGGCCCGGAAGGGGTGGTCCCGCCGGCGGTCTGCGACGCGGAGATGGAACGGGACGGGGTGATCAGGCGCCCGCCGGCCGGTCGGGGCGAACGCGCCTGGTGGCTCGGCCAGTTGGTGGAGGCGGCCCCGCTGCACCGCTGGTCCGGGCGGTTCGGCGGCCTGGGTCCGGCGGAGATCGTGGCGGCACCGGTGGCCGAGGGCTGGGCGGAGGAACTGCATGCCGCCTGGTGCCGGGCGGCCGTCCGGCAGCGGGATCCGGCCTGGTCCCGGGCCCTGCTGGGCGCACCCGCCGACCCCCCGGCGGCCGGCCCCGGCACCGCCTCGCTGGCCGAGCGGGCCAAGCTGCTGGAGACCCTGGAGGAAGGGGAACGCGCCTCCTGGGTGGCGGGGTTCATACGGGCGCACGGACTGTCGGAGGCCTTCCAGCTGCTCGGGGTCTGCTCGGTCCCCTGGGCCGGGGAGCTGGGCCGGGCGGTGGTCGACGCGCTGGAGCGGGCCCGGGAGGCGGGCGGCTATCCGTGGAGCTTCAGCGGAGTGATGGGACTCGCGGAGCGCTGCCTGGACCCGGCGGAGGCCGGCCGGCTGGAGGCGGCCCTGCCGCCCGCCCCCGAGGACCCGGCGGCGGGCGGCGCGGAGGCGTACTGGTCGGAGGCCTTCCAGCGGCTGCTGGCCACACTCCGGCTCCGCGCCGCCATGTTCTCCGAACTGGCCCCACCGGGACCGTGATCCGCGCCCTGCCGCACCCGGACGGGCGGGGCGGCGGCGGCCGTGCGAAGATCCCCGGCCATGGACACGCGAGACGGCACGGGAGCAGTCGGCGGTACGGGGGCGGGGGGCGGGGAGGAACGGCCGGTGGCGCTGGTCACCGGGTCCGCCTCGGGGATCGGGGAGGCGGTGGCCCGCCGGCTGGCGGCGGACGGGATGCGGGTCGTCGTGCACTCCCGGCAGAGCACCGCGGCCGGGGAGGCCCTGGCGGCCGAGCTCGGCGGGACCTATCTGCGGGCGGACCTGGCGGTGGAGGAGGAGGCCCGCGGACTGGTCGAAGCCGCGCTCGCCCGCTTCGGGCGGCTGGACGTCCTGGTGAACAACGCGGGCATCAGCCGGCCCATCCCGCACGAGGACCTGGCTGCGGCCACCCCGGCCGCCTGGCGGGAACTGCTGGAGGTCAACCTGATCGCCCCCTGGGTGCTCTGCACCGCCGCCCTGCCCGCGCTGCGCCGGGCACCGGCCGGCGGCAGCATCGTGAACATCACCAGCCATGCCGGAGTGCGCCCCAAGGGATCCTCCGTCCCCTACGCGGCGAGCAAGGCCGCCCTGAACCACGTGACCCGGCTGCTCGCGGCCGCGCTGGGCCCCGAGGTGCGGGTCAACGCGGTCGCGCCCGGGCTGGTGGACACCCCCATGACCAAGGACTGGACGGCGGTCCACGCCCTGTGGCGGGACCGGGCGCCGATGCGCCGCCCGGCCCGGCCCGCCGATGTGGCCGACCTGGTGGCCTCGGTGATCGCCAACGGCTACCTGACCGGCGAGGTCATCATCCTCGACGGCGGGCTGAACCTGACCTGATCAGGCCCGGCAGGCCTGATCAGGCCTGCCGGACATGGGCGTTGACCCAGTCCACGATGGCGGTGGTGGTGGCGCCGGGGGTGAAGATCTCGGCGACGCCCTTCTCCTTCAGCGGGGCGATGTCGTCCTCCGGGATGATCCCGCCGCCGAAGACCTTGATGTCCTCCGCGTCCCGCTCCTTCAGGAGCTCCAGCACCTTGGCGAACAGGGTGTTGTGGGCGCCCGAGAGGATGGACAGCCCGATGGCGTCGGCGTCCTCCTGGATGGCGGTGTCCACGATCTGTTCGGGGGTCTGGTGCAGGCCCGTGTAGATGACCTCCATGCCCGCGTCGCGCAGCGCACGCGCGATCACCTTCGCGCCGCGGTCGTGGCCGTCGAGACCCGGCTTCGCCACCACCACACGGATCGGACCGGTCACACCCATCGCACTGCCTCCCGAGTGAACGAACGTTAAGTACAGCATCCCGCACGACACCGTTTCGCGGTCAACCAGGAGGGGGAAATCACAGAGCAGGCACCGTACGGGGTGCAGCGCCACCGTGCCGACAGCCGCCCGGCACGGTGGAGCTGTCGGCGCATCGCGGGGAGGGCTTCTCATGGGGCTCTCCTTCCCGCACGCCCTCGCCCTCCCGGTGTCCGGTGCCGCGCTGCGGGCCGCCGCGCTGGAACTGCTGGTGCTGGCCGGCCATCTGCTGCTCTACCCCACCGGGATCCGGCAGGAGGCAGTGACCCCACCGGAGCCGGAACCGGACCGCGCCACCGGGGCATCCCGGACCCGGACACCCGCCCTGCTGCTGCACGGGTTCGCGGACAACCGGTCGGTGTTCGTCCTGCTGCGGCGCGCCCTGGCCGGACCCGGCGGGCGCCGGGTGGAGACGCACAACTACTCCCCGATGACCCTGGATCTGCGGGCGGCCGCCCGGGACCTGGGCCGGCGGGTCGAGGAGCTGTGCGCCCGCACCGGCCGGGACCGGATCGATCTGGTGGGGCACAGCCTCGGCGGTCTGATCGCCCGCTACTACGTGCAGCGCCTCGGCGGGGACTCCCGGGTGCGGATCCTGGTCACCCTCGGCACCCCGCACTCGGGCACCACCGTCGCCCCGTTCATGGACGCGCACCCGGTGGTCCGGCAGCTGCGTCCGGAGTCGGCGGTGCTGGCGGAGCTCCGGGCTCCCGCTCCCGGCTGCCGGACCCGGTTCGTCGCCTTCTGGAGCGAGTTCGACCGGATCACCGCGCCGGCCGCCTCGGCCCGTCTCGACCATCCGGATCTGATCGTGGAGAACGTGCAGGTCACCGGTATCGGGCACCTGGCCATGCCGGCCCATCCCACGGTGATCGCAGCGGTCCGCCGGGCCCTGGACGGACCCCTCCGGGCCCCCTCCGAGGCACGGAAGCCGGCCTCCGGAACCGCCTCCGGATCCACCTCCGTCGCCTGAACCACGGGCCACCGAGAGTCGAACGGATTTCGAACTCAAGGCCAAGGGTCTCCCTCCGGCCGACCGAAAGGCGGCCGAATGCCCGGTTCCTGAGGGGACGGAAGCCGTCGAAGATTGTCGTCGCTGGTGACCGCCGGGTACAGTCACGCCACTGCTCTCCTCCGGGGTCTCAAACCCCCGGCCACCCAGGCCCCCCACTGCCGAGGCGAAAGAGAAGTTGGTGAACGACCGCCCCTCGTCGGGCCAGTACCCGGATAACGGTTACGACGGCCTTACCACCACCACTTTCGCTGGTGACAGCTCGTACGCTTCCTTTGAAACGCAGGCTCAGGGGTTCGGCCCCATGGGCGGGTTCGCCCCGTACGCCGCCTCCTACGAGGCCACCGGGAGCTACGACACCACCGCCTGGGCCTCGGCCGCCTCGGCCATCCCCACGCAGTCGGTCCCGCAGGACGCCACCGGTCAGTGGTACGCCCCGGAGCAGGCCGCGGCAACCGAATATCCGGCGCACACCGGATACTCCGCCCCCGCCGCGCCCTCCGCCTACGGCGAGTACACCGGATACCCTGAGTACCAGCCGGTCCAGACCGACCCCCTCGGCCACGAGAGCCACGAGGGCTACGACCTCTACGGCAACTCCGCCGACCAGAGCGGCCACTGGGCCCTGCCCGGCTACGGCACCGCCGCCCTCGGCACCGAGACCGGCGCCTACGACGCCACCGCCTGGAACACCGCCGCCCCGGAGTACCCGCTCGCGCAGGAGTACACCTACCAGCAGGACTCCTACCAGCAGGACGGCTACCAGCAGGAGGCCTACCCGGCGGCCGAGACCGCCGAGGACACCGCCGCCGCCCCCACCCCGACCGCCGTCTTCGAGGTCATCACCCCCGAGCAGGACCAGCGGTTCGAGCAGGACGGGCGGTTCGAGCCGTACGAGGAGTACGAGCCGGACCCGGACCCGGCGGCCGGGACCCTGCACGCCGCCGAGACCCAGACCATGCCGCAGCAGCCGGCCGCGGACGAGCCCGGGCCGGCCCCGGTGCCGCGCGCCGCCCGCCGGGCCGCCGGCAAGAACGGCAGTGCCAAGAGCGGTGGCGGGAAGAGCGGTGGCGTCGGCCGTTCCGCCGCCCCGGTGGCCGGCGGCGGCCGTCGCCGCACCCCGGTGAAGGCCAAGCGTTCCGCGCTGCTGACCGTGGCCGTGCCCTCGGCCTGTGTGATGGGTGTCGCGGGTGTCGCCGCCGCCTCCGTCGGCGGTCTGACCGGTGGCGCCGACAAGCCCGGCGACGAGATCGTCACCGCCTCCGCGCCCGACCCGGCCTCCATCAAGCCGCTCGCCGCGAACAACAAGCTCGACACCCAGCTCGCCGCGCTCAGCGCTGACGCCGGGGACTTCGCGGACCGGGCCAGCCGCACCCAGGAGCGGATCGACCTCCGGGTGCGCCAGGAGGTGGAGCGCAAGAAGCGGGCGGAGGAAGCGGCCCGCAAGGAGGCGCTCCGGCCCAAGTTCGCGCTCCCGGTCAAGCGGCACGGTCTGAGCGCCGGGTTCGGCCAGTCCGGCGGCATGTGGATGTCCGTGCACACCGGCATCGACTTCCCGGTCGGCTACGGCACCCCCGTGATGGCGGCCACCGACGGCACCGTGCGCACCCAGTTCAACAGTGCCTACGGCAACATGGCCATAGTGACCTCACCCGACGGCACCGAGACCTGGTACTGCCACCTCAGCAGCACCAAGATCCGCTCCGGCAAGGTGCAGGCCGGCGATGTCATCGCCTACTCGGGCGACTCCGGCAACTCCACCGGCCCGCACCTGCACTTCGAGGTGCGGCCCGGCGGCGGGGCCGCCATCAACCCCGCCACCTGGCTGCGCAGCCACGGCCTGAACCCGAACTAGGCCGTCTCCTCTAGAGCTTCTCGACCGGCGCGTAGCGCAGCAGCAGCCGCTTCGGCTTCTCGTCCCCGAAGTCCACGGTGGCCTGCGCGTCCGCGCCCGCTCCCCGGACCTCCATGACCGTGCCCAGACCGAACTGGTCGTGGGTGACCCGGTCCCCCACCGCCAGCGCGATCACCGGCTTGTCGGCGGTCCGGCGGGTGGCGAAGCCGGAGGGACCGGACTTGGTCCGCGAGGAGGACAGGAACGCCTCCGGGGAGGTCCCGAACGAGGACCTGCCGGTCCCGGAGCCGGAGCCGCGGCCGCCGGTGATCGGGCCGGCCGGCTTCTGCACCGCGCCGGTCCGCTTCCACGACAGGTACTGGTCGGGGATCTCCTCCAGGAACCGCGAGGGCGGGTTGTAGGAGGGGGTGCCCCAGGCGCTGCGCATGCTGGACCGGGTGAGGTAGAGCCGCTCGCGGGCCCGGGTGATGCCCACGTAGGCGAGCCGGCGCTCCTCCTCCAGTTCCTTGGTCTGGCCCAGGGCCCGCATGTGCGGGAAGACCCCGTCCTCCATGCCGGTCAGGAACACCACGGGGAACTCCAGGCCCTTGGCGGTGTGCAGGGTCATCAGGGTGATCACCCCGGTGCCCTCGGTGTCCTCGTCGGGGATCTGGTCGGAGTCGGCGACCAGCGCCACCCGCTCCAGGAACTCGGCCAGGGTGCCCGCGCCCTCGGCGCCGTCCTCGCTGCGGGCCTGCTCGAATTCGAGGGCCACGGCGGCGAGTTCCTGGAGGTTCTCGATCCGGGTCTCGTCCTGCGGGTCGGTGGAGGCCTGGAGTTCGGCCAGATAGCCGGTCCGCTCCAGCACCGCCTCCAGCACCACGGCGGGGCCGGCGCCGGAGTCCGCGATGGTGCGGAGCTCCTCCATCAGCACGTTGAACCGCTTGACCGCGTTGGTGGAGCGGGCGGCCATTCCGTACGCCTCGTCCACGCGGCGCAGCGCCTGCGGGAAGGTGATCCGCTCGCGCAGTGCCAGGGCGTCGACCATGGCCTCGGCGCGCTCGCCGATGCCGCGCTTGGGCACGTTGAGGATCCGGCGGAGCGGGACGTTGTCCTCCGGGTTGGCCAGCACCCGCAGATAGGCGAGGACGTCCCGGACCTCCTTGCGCTCGTAGAACCGGACGCCGCCGACCACCTTGTAGGGCAGGCCGACCCGGATGAAGATCTCCTCGAACACGCGGGACTGGGCGTTGGTGCGGTAGAAGATCGCCACGTCGCCGGCCTTGGCGTCGCCGGCGTCGGTGAGCCGGTCGATCTCCTCGGCGACGAACTGGGCCTCGTCGTGCTCGGTGTCGGCCACGTATCCGGTGATCCCGGCGCCGGTGCCGGCCTGGGTCCACAGGTTCTTGGCGCGGCGGTTCTCGTTGCGCTCGATGACGGCGTTGGCGGCGGAGAGGATGGTCTGGGTGGAGCGGTAGTTCTGCTCCAGCAGGATGGTGGTGGCGTCCTGGTAGTCCTCCTCGAACTGGAGGATGTTGCGGATGGTCGCCCCGCGGAAGGCGTAGATCGACTGGTCGGCGTCGCCCACCACGCACAGTTCGGCCGGCGGCAGGTCCGGGTATCCGGTGCCGACGAGCTCGCGGACCAGGGTGTACTGGGCGTGGTTGGTGTCCTGGTACTCGTCGACCAGGACGTGCCGGAAGCGGCGGCGGTAGTGCTCGGCCACCTCGGGGAAGGCCTGGAGCAGGTGCACCGTGGTCATGATGATGTCGTCGAAGTCGAGGGCGTTCGCCTCGCGGAGCCGCCCCTGGTAGAGGGCGTAGGCCTGGGCGAGGGTCTTCTCGAAGCCGTCGGCGGCCTGGCCGGCGAAGGCGTCCTCGTCGATCAGCTCGTTCTTCAGGTTGGAGATCTTGGCGTTGAACGACTTCGGCGGGAACTTCTTCGGGTCGAGGTCGAGGTCGCGGCAGACCAGGGCCATCAGCCGCTTGGAGTCGGCCGCGTCGTAGATCGAGAAGGAGGAGGTGAAGCCGAGCCGCTTGGACTCGCGGCGCAGGATCCGGACGCAGGCGCTGTGGAAGGTGGAGACCCACATGGCGTTGGCGCGCGGGCCGACCAGGTCCTCCACGCGCTCCTTCATCTCGCCGGCGGCCTTGTTGGTGAAGGTGATCGCGAGGATCTGGCCGGGGTGGACCCCGCGGGCGGCGAGCAGGTGGCCGATGCGGTGGGTGAGCACCCGGGTCTTGCCGGAGCCGGCGCCGGCCACGATGAGCAGCGGGGATCCCGCGTGGACCACGGCGGCGCGCTGCTGCTCGTTGAGCCCGTCGAGCAGGGTGGCCGGGTCGATGACGGGTTTGGGGGCGCCGTCCCGGTAGTACCGGTCGCCGCTCATGGGCGCGTCGAACCGGCCCCCGAAGAGGTCGTCCGCGCCCGTCTCGGGGGCGTGGTCCTCGGGCGGCGGGGGCGGCTCCTCGGGGGAGGGGGTGAGGTCCGCCAGGAAGCTGTCGTCAAAGAGGCTGCTCATCGCTTGACGAGTCTAGGGCTCGTCGCCGACAGCCGGGTCCGGCCGCCGGAATTCGGCCCCGTACCCTCGGGCGCATGGATGTCCTCATCAATGTCTTCGTCGGCCTGCACATCATCGGCATCGCCTCGCTGCTGGGCGGTTTCCTGACCCAGATGAAGGCCATGGGGGCGGGCACCGCCCGGTTCGTCCCCGCGATGCTGCACGGTGCGCTGACCATGCTGGTCACGGGTGTGGCGCTGGTCGGGTTCCGGGAGATGGACGGCGACCCGGTGAACAACGTCAAGGTGGGGGTGAAGCTCGCCCTGCTGTTCGTGATCCTCGCGCTGGTCTACGTGAAGCGGGACGAGGAGCGGGTGGAGAAGGGGCTGTTCGCCACGGTCGGCGGTCTGACCATGGTCAATATCTTTATCGCCGTCCTCTGGAACTGATCGGTCACATCCGATCAGTTCGGGGCATCTCGTCATCTCCCCGTTACCTTCGGGTTTAGCGTCCTCCCCCAAGACGAACGGAAGGACGCCCCCCGTGGCCAGTCATCGAAAGCCCAGGCAGCGCCCGCTCTCCGGCGGCACCCTCCGCAGGGCCGCCACCCTCGCCCTCGCGGGCGCTGCCACCGCCACCGCGTTCGAAGGGTCCTCCCACGCGGAGCCCCGGCTCACCCCGGCCCAGGTCAAGGCCGAGGTGGACCGGCTCTACGAGGAGGCCGAGGCCGCGACCGAGCGGTACAACGGGGCGAAGGAGAAGACCGACCGGGCCGAACGGTCCCTGACCGTGCTGCGCGAGCGCACCGCCCGCAAGACCGACCGGCTCAACACCGCCCGCAACGCCCTGGGCTCGCTCGCCGCCTCCCAGTACCGCACCGGCGCCCTCGGCCCGGCCGTACAGCTGGCCCTGGCCGACGACCCCCAGGAGTACCTGGACCGGGCCGCCTTCCTGGCCCGCACCGGGGACCGCCAGGCCGCCGGGATCGCCGCCGTGCGCCGCCAGCTCGGCGAGGTCGAGGCCCTGCGCGCCCAGGCCGCCGCCCAGCTGGCCGAGCTCCGCGGGGAGCAGGCCCAGCTCGCCCGGCACAAGGCGGCGGTGGAGTCCAGGCTGACCGCCGCCGAACGCCTGCTGGCCCGGCTGACCGCCGAGGAACGGGCCGCCTACGAGGCGCAGGACCCCGACTCCGGCCCCGCCGCCCGGCCCGAACCCCCCGCGCCCCGGCCCGGCGCCACCCCGAAGGCCGACCCGGCCCCTCCCCCGGCACCCGGCGGCTCCCGGGCCGCCCGCGCGGTGTCCTTCGCCTACGGGGCGATCGGCAAACCGTACGTCTGGGGGGCCACCGGACCCGGGTCCTTCGACTGCTCCGGACTCACCCAGGCCGCCTGGCGGGCCGCCGGGGTGGCCCTGCCGCGCACCACCTACACCCAGATCAACGCCGGGCGCCGGATCAGCCGCAGCCAGCTCGCCCCGGGCGACCTGGTCTTCTTCTACTCCGGGATCAGCCATGTCGGGCTGTACATCGGCGGCGGCAAGATGATCCACGCCCCGCGCACCGGCTCCACGGTCCGGGTGGCCCCCATCGACTCCATGCCCTGGGCCGGAGCCTCCCGACCCGCCTGACGGGCGGGCGGGGTGCTCAGACCAGGCGGCGGGCCGTGGCCCAGCGGGTCAGTTCGTGGCGGTTCGACAGCTGGAGCTTGCGGAGCACCGCCGAGACGTGCGACTCCACCGTCTTCACCGAGATGAACAGCTGCTTGGCGATCTCCTTGTAGGCGTAGCCGCGGGCGATCAGCCGGAGCACCTCCCGCTCCCGCTGGGTCAGCCGGTCCAGGTCCTCGTCCACCGGCGGCGCGTCCGTGGACGCGAAGGCGTCCAGCACGAACCCGGCCAGCCGGGGCGAGAACACCGCGTCGCCCTCCTGGACCCGGAACACCGAGTCCACCAGATCGGCGCCGGTGATCGTCTTGGTGACGTAGCCGCGGGCGCCGCCCCGGATCACCCCGATGACGTCCTCCGCCGCGTCCGACACCGACAGCGCCAGGAAACGCACCGGGTCCACCGCGGCGGCCATCAGCGGGGCGCACCGCCGCAGCACCTCCACCCCGCCGCCGCCGGGCAGGTGCACGTCGAGCAGCACCACCTCGGGCCGGGTGGCGGTGATCACGGTCACCGCCTGGTCCACGTCGGCCGCCTCGCCGACCACCTCGACCCCGGTCCGGGCGGTCTCGCCGATCTCCGCCTGCACGCCGGTACGGAACATCCGGTGGTCGTCGACGAGCACCACCCGCACCCGTCGCTCCACTGCCGCCTCGCTCATTGCGTGCCCGCCCTCTCCATCTCCAGCTCGACTTCCGTACCCCCGCCGGCCGCGGACCGCAGCCGTGCGGTCCCGCCGTTGCGCTGCATCCGGCCGATGATCGACTCTCGCACGCCCATCCGGTCGTCCGGGACCGCGTCGAGGTCGAAGCCCGGCCCCCGGTCCCGTACGGACACGAACACCGTCCGGCCCTCCACCTCCGCGAACACCTGCACCGGCCCGCCCTCGCCACCGTACTTGGCCGCGTTCACCATCGCCTCGCGCGCGGCCTGCACCTGGGCGGCCAGCCGTTCGTCGAGCGGGCAGTCGCCGACCACCACCACCTCGATCGGGACCCCGTGGTGGTCCTCCACCTCGGCGGCGGTCCGCTTCACCGCCTCCGCCAGGGTGTCCGGCTCCTCCGCCTCCTCCTTGCCGGTGCCCTCCGGCCGGTACAGCCAGTTCCGCAGCTCCCGCTCCTGGGCCCGGGCCAGCCGCCGGACCTCCCCGGGGTCCTCGGCGTTCCGCTGGATCAGGGTGAGGGTGTGCAGCACCGAGTCGTGGACGTGCGCGGCGACCTCGGCCCGCTCCTGGGCCCGGATCCGCATCAGCCGCTCCTCGGACAGGTCCTGGGTCATCCGGATCAGCCAGGGGCCGGCCAGCAGCGCCACCCCGACCAGGACCGCCAGGGTGGCGGTCAGCACGTTCCCCAGCTGGGCGGCCGAGCCCCGGACCACGATGAACACCGTGAGCCCGACCCCGACCAGGGCCACCCCGGCGAACGCCCGGCCCACCTGGAGCAGCCGGGCGTTGCGGCCGGCCGCCGCCGTCCAGTGCGCCCGGCGGGCGTTGTCGGCCTGCCGCCACACCAGCACCACCCCGGCGCCGACCAGCAGGGTCGGCCACAGGTAGCGGCCGGACTCCCCGCCGACCTGCACCTTGGCGATGAAGATGGACACGCCGACGGCCAGCACCACCAGCGCCACGATCTGCCCGGTGTCCGGGCGGCGCAGCCGTCGACGGCCGTCGGCCAGGGTCTCGAAGAGGGTGCCCTCGGCGGGCTTCCCGCCGACCCCGAGCGGCACGAACACCCAGAACGCGGCGTAGAGCAGGACGCCCAGCCCGTCGCCGAAGACGAACAGGCAGAAGAAGGCCAGCCGGACCCAGATCACCGGCAGCCCGAGATGACCGGCGAGACCGCGGGCGACCCCGCCGAGCATCCGCCCGTCGGCACTGCGGTAGAGCTTGCGCTGCGGCTGCTCCTCGGCGTCCGACGGGTGCGGGGTACTGGCTGCTGCGACCACTGGCATGCTCCCGATGGTCACACGCGGGGGCGGGACGGGACATCAGGGCAGCCCCCCACTCCTCTCGGGGGTTTCTCAGGGTCGCGCCAGGGTCGGGCCGGATACCGGCCGGTCCGGGCGGCCGTCACCATGGACCCATGACCGACGTGCACACCCCCGCGCCCCCGGGGCCGGCCGGA
The DNA here is from genome assembly GCF_055576225.1 of Streptomyces sp. NPDC033845. Lineage (NCBI taxonomy): Bacteria > Bacillati > Actinomycetota > Actinomycetes > Kitasatosporales > Streptomycetaceae > Streptomyces > Streptomyces sp. NPDC033845. Next base: position 26,399 of record NZ_JBVIRI010000012.1, read on the forward strand.
CCCCCGGCCGCCCCGGACGGCCGCCCCCCGCTGCGCCGCAGCAAGCGCGACAAGGTCCTGGCGGGCGTCTGCGGCGGACTGGGCCGGTACTTCGACCTCGACCCGGTGGTGTTCCGGGTGGTGCTCGGGGTCCTCGCCGTCACCGGCGGCCTCGGTCTGATCTTCTACGGGTTCGCCTGGCTGCTGCTCCCCGCCGAGGGGGAGGAGGACAACGAGGCGAAGAAGCTGCTCACCGGACGGGTCGAGGGCGGCACCCTGGCCGCCGTGCTGGCCGCGCTGGTCGGCTGCGCGGTGTTCCTGTCGCTGCTGGACAACAGCGGGCTGACCTTCTTCTCCGTCCTGGTGGTCCTGGCCGTGGCCGGTGCGGCCCGCTGGTCCCGGCGCCGCCGGACCGTGCCCGCGGCCGTCGCCGAACCGGCCCAGACCCGGTCGGCCGGGGCGGGCGAGGTGCCCCCCGAGACCCAGGCCCCGCCCACCCCCGGCGGCCCCTCCTGGTGGAAGGACCCGCTCAGCAAGGACGGGGCGCCGGGCAGCGGCTACCTGTGGGGGCCGGCCGGGGACTCCGCCGGAGCGGACACCGGCTCCGGACACGACAGCGGGGCGGCCGACCGCTGCCGGCCCGCCCGGCCCCGGCCGCGCGGCGGGATCGGCGGCCGCACCTTCGTGGCCGCGGTGGCGGCCGGCGCCGCCGGCACCTCCGCCGCCTGGCACGGCCATCCGCTCGGCCACGCCCTCCAGATCGGACTGGCCTGCGCGCTGGCCGTGTTCGGCCTGGGCCTGGCGGTCAGCTCCCTCCGCGGCCGGACCGGCTTCGGGACCGTACTGCTGTCCCTGCTGACCGCCGCCCTGCTGGCCGGGGCGGCCGCGCTGCCCCGGGACATCGGCACCGACATCCGGCGCACCGAGTGGCGGCCCGCCGCCGTCTCCGAGGTGAAGCCGGTCTACCGGGCGGACACCGGCATGGCCACCCTGGACCTCAGCCGGCTGGACGTGGCCAAGGGCAGCACCCTCTCGGTGACCGCCTCCCTGGACGCCGGGAAGCTCAAGGTGGTGCTGCCCCGCGAGGTCACCGCCCTCGCCGACGTCCGCGTCCGGGTCGGGGACATCCAGCTGCCCGGCGACCGGGCCGACCGGATCGAGGGGATCCGCGACCAGAGCAGGGCGGCGACCCTGCCGCCCGCCGCCGGCACCGAGGCCGGCGGCACGATCGAACTGCACCTGACGGCCGGTGTGGGACAGGTGGAGGTGGCCCGTGCGGCGTCATGAGTTCCAGCCCGGCCGGCTGATCGCCGGCCTGGTCCTGCTGGTGGCCGGAGCGCTCTACCTGCTGGACGCCACCGGCGAGGCCGACCTCGCCTGGTGGGTGATCGTCCCGATGACCGTGGGCGGACTCTCCCTCGCCGCCCTCGCCGGCCTGGTCACCTACGCGGTCCGGCGCGACCGCCGGGACCGGATCAGCCCGTCCAGCGACCAGTAGGCCGCCCCGGCCAGCACCAGCGGCAGCCAGGCGATCAGATAGACCAGGTCGTTGCCGTAGTAGTAGGGGGTGACCTGCCAGCTGACCGTCAGCCACAGGGACAGGCTGATCAGCGCCCCGCCGAGGGCAGCCACCCGGGTGAACAGCCCGGCCAGGGTGCCCAGTCCGACCAGCAGCTCCCCGATCGCCAGCACCACCGCGAAACCGGTCGGGGAGTTCAGCGCCAGGTCCACCAGCCCGGGGACCGCCGAGGTGTCCCGCACCCCGCGCATCAGGTCGCCGATCGACCCGGGGCCGGAATCGGAGAGGAACGCGGAGTCGGTGAGCTTGTCCAGACCCGCGTAGACGAAGGTCACGCCGAGGAAGACGCGCAGCGGCAGCAATGCGTACCGGGAGGCCTGCTCCCTGAGATCGTTTGGGGTCACGTCCCCATCTCTACCCCGTTCACTCCGCCACGTCGATGCCGCAGCGGTTGGATTCCACCCCCGCCGCCGTCACCACCTGGACGTCGACCCGCCCCGGCTCCACCTCGGCCGGCACCGGGACCACCAGCACCGTGTCGGAGGGGTTGGTGAAACCCCCCGCCACCGGGACCAGCGGAACGTGCACATGGACGGTGCCGATGCGTACCACCAGACGGGCCAGCATCTCCGGGGTGTGCGCGCCCGGCGGGACGAAACCCACCCCGCGGATCTCGATGTCGTCACCGGTGCGGACGGCCGCGTCCAGGTCCCCCGGCTCCCGGGTCCGGACCACCGACAGCACCAGCGGCCGGCTGCCCTCGGTGAACTTGGCGGCCAGATAGACGACCGCCGACAGGGCGACCAGCAGGGCCAGCGCCCAGGGCAGCCGCGGCAGCCGGTCGGGGAACCGGGCCAGCGACACCGCCGCGTAGGCCAGCACCACCGTGGACACCAGCACGTACTGGGCGTCCGGCAGACTGCCCCGGCCCGAGTCGTCGGTCAGCAGGTCGGCGCCGCGTGGCCGGTCGGCCGGCAGCTTCTGCAGCCGCTGCCGCAGGATGCGTGCCGCCACCACCCGGCGGACCAGCACGGCCGCCCCGGAGGTCAGCCCCACCACCGCCAGCAGCGGCAGCGCCCGCCACAGCTCCAGACCCGCGTACAGGGCGTCCCGTTCGGCCCCGGGCGCGGAGGCGGCCAGCCGGAGGGCCGGCAGCAGGGTGGCGAACGCGGTCAGCACCACCCAGGCGGCGGGCACCGTCTTGGAGGTGGACAGCCGGTTGTCCTCCCCCACCAGCGGGGCCAGCAGCCCGCCGCGCAGGCTCTGGGCGCGGGCCGCCGCGGTGAGCAGTCCGGCCAGCAGCAGCGCGGCCAGCAGTCCGGCGGTCCGGGCGGTGGACCAGCCGGTGCCCAGCGCGGTGCCGACCTGGACCACCAGCAGCACCCCGGCCGCGATCCACACGGTGAGCACGGCCCGCCGGGACAGCAGGTACAGCCAGGAGTGGCCGGCCTCCCGGCCCCGGTCGGCGACGGTCCGCGCGGACACGGTCAGCTCGTCCGACACCCACTGGCGGGAGGCCCCGGCCGAGCGGGCCACGGCGGCCGGCAGTCCCTCGCCGGCGGCGAACCCGTCCCGCTTCTCCTGGAAGGCGCGGGCCGCCCGGCGGTGGCCCTCGCGCGCCCCGTGCGGGCAGTCCTCGCAGGTACAGGCGCCGCCGTGGGTGGTGCGGTGGATCTCTTGGACAGCCACGAGCGTGCCGCCTCCCTGAACTTCTCAAACTCTGAACTACGGTGCGATGCCTGCGAATTGTGCACCACTGCGACAGTGCTCCGGTTTGCGCGCGATGTCAGAGCGGGTGAGGGGCCGTCCACGGTGTTGACGCGGCCGCGGCCTCCCGCTCCCGGAGCGGCTGGTAGCTCACCCAGGCCGCGAGGTCCGAACCGAACCGCTCCCGGGTCGCCAGGGCCGCCCGGTGGTCCACCGGCACCGGCTTCCCGGCCGCCCGCGCGAGCAGCTGCACCTGCGCGGCCCGCTCCGCCGCGACGAACCACCACACGGCCGCGTCCACCGACCCGCCGACCGTCAGCAGCCCCCGGTTCCGCAGGATCAGCGCCTTGTACGGGCCGAGGGCGCGGGCGGTCCGGTCCGGGTCCTCGGCCGGCCCGAACTCGTCGAGCAGCGCGTGGTCCTCGTAGAACGCGCAGGCCTCCTGGCTGACCGGGGCGAGGAGCTCCCCCAGCGCCGCCAGGGCCCGGCCGTGGGGGGCGTGGGTGCGGACCACCGACACCACCTCGGGGCGGGCCCGGTGGACCGCCGCGTGCACCGCGAACGCGAGCCCGTTGACCCGGCGGCCGCCCTCCCGGACCCGCCCGTCCCCGTCGACCAGCAGCAGGTCCGCCGCGGTCAGCCCGCCGAAGGCCCGGCCGAACGGGTTCACCCAGTAGCAGTCCTCGAACTCCGGGTCCCGGGCGGTGACGTGCCCGGACACCCCGTCCTCGAAGCCGAGCCGGGCCAGCACCCGCAGCGCCTGGGCCAGCCGCTCCTTGCGGTGCGCCCGCTCCTCGGCCGGGCCGGGGTGCACCGGGGGCAGGTCGAACCCCAGCCGTTCCACGGGCACCGGCTCCGGCGGTTCCGTCCGCTCCTGCATGGGCCCCTCCTTCGGTCGCGGCGGCAAGGTACCGGCGCCCCCGCGAACAGGCCAGAGGAACGACGGAGCCGCCGCCCCCGAAGTGGGGGGACGGCGGCTCCGGTTCAGGCCCGTGGGGCGGGGAGGACTACTCCCACTCGATGGTGCCCGGCGGCTTGCTGGTGCAGTCGAGGACCACCCGGTTCACGTCCGCGACCTCGTTGGTGATGCGGGTGGAGATGCGGGCGAGCACCTCGTACGGCATCCGGGTCCAGTCCGCCGTCATCGCGTCCTCGGAGGACACCGGCCGGAGCACGATCGGGTGGCCGTAGGTCCGGCCGTCGCCCTGCACGCCCACGCTGCGGACATCGGCGAGGAGGACCACCGGGCACTGCCAGATCTCGCGGTCCAGACCGGCCGCGGTGAGCTCGTGGCGGGCGATGGCGTCGGCCTCGCGGAGCAGGTCCAGACGCTCCCGGGTGACCTCGCCGACGATCCGGATGCCCAGGCCGGGGCCGGGGAACGGCTGGCGCTGGACGATCTCCTCGGGCAGGCCCAGCTCCTGGCCGACCATCCGGACCTCGTCCTTGAACAGCTGCCGCAGCGGCTCGACGAGCTGGAACTCCAGGTCCTCGGGCAGTCCGCCGACATTGTGGTGGGACTTGATGTTGGCGGTGCCGGTGCCGCCGCCGGACTCCACGATGTCCGGGTACAGGGTGCCCTGGACCAGGAACTCCACCGGGGTCTCGTCCGGGGCCTCGGCGACGATCTCGGCCTGGGCCTGCTCGAAGACCCGGATGAACTCCCGGCCGATGATCTTGCGCTTCTCCTCGGGGTCGGAGACCCCCTTGAGAGCGTCCAGGAAGCGCTCCTGCGCGTCCACCACCTTCAGCCGGACCCCGGTCGCGGCGACGAAGTCCTTCTCGACCTGCTCGGTCTCGCCCTTGCGCATCAGGCCGTGGTCCACGTACACGCAGGTCAGCTGGTTGCCGATGGCCTTCTGGACCAGGGCGGCGGCGACCGCGGAGTCCACGCCGCCGGACAGCCCGCAGATGGCGCGCTTGTCCCCGACCTGGGCGCGGATGGCCGCGATCTGCTCCTCGACGATGGACCCGGTGGTCCAGCTCGGGGCCAGTCCGGCGCCGCGGTAGAGGAAGTGCTCCAGGATCTGCTGGCCGTGCGTGGAGTGCATGACCTCGGGGTGGTACTGGACCCCGTACAGCTTCTTCTCGTCGTTCTCGAAGGCGGCGACCGGGACCACGCCGGTGGAGGCGGTGACGGTGAAGCCCTCGGGGGCGGCGGAGCAGGCGTCGCCGTGCGACATCCACACCGACTGGTTGTCCGGGGTGCCCTCGAAGAGGGTGGAGCCGGGCTTGCTGACGGCCAGCTGGGTGCGGCCGTACTCGCGGGCGCCCGTGTTGTCCACGGTGCCGCCGAGGGTGACGGCCATCAGCTGGAAGCCGTAGCACATGCCGAAGACGGGGACCCCGGCCTCGAACAGCGAGCGGTCGAGCCGCGGAGCGCCCTCCTCGTACACGGAGGACGGGCCGCCGGAGAGGATGATCGCCTTGGGGTTCTTGGCCAGCATCTCGGCGACGGGCATCGTGCTCGGCACGATCTCGCTGTAGACCCGGGCCTCACGGACGCGGCGGGCGATGAGCTGGGCGTACTGCGCGCCGAAGTCGACTACGAGGACGACGTCCGGCGCGGCGGAGGGTGCTACTGGCACGGGGCGGCCTTCCGGCGGAAAGGGTGGTGTTTTGTCGATTCTAACGGGGGAGCCGCGCCCCCTTTCGTCTCACCATCCGAACCCGGTTGACCGGGCGGGGGACAGAAGGCCCATAATGCTTCCGTGCGCAAGCAGCTGAGCTTCCTCTTTACCTATGGCACCGGCCGGTCCGGTCGCCATGGGTCATCGTGATGCTCGCCTGAGCCGCTGACTTCCCAGAGCGCCCCGGTCCGACAGGACCGGGGCGCTCCGCGTTTCCGCTCCTGCCGGCAGAACCACGAACCGTCGAGGAGAAACCATGAGCACCACCATCGCCGCCACCTCCCCCGAGCAGCTGATCGCCGGGTCCCGTGAGCGGATCGACGCCATCGACGACCGGATCATCGGGCTGATCCAGGAACGGATGGCGGTCTCGGCCGTCATCCAGGAGGCCCGGATCTCCTCCGGCGGGCGCCGGGTGCACCTCTCGCGCGAGATGGAGGTGCTCCAGCACTGGAGCGACGCCCTGGGCAAGCCGGGCACCGCCCTGGCCATGACCCTGCTGGAGCTGAGCCGCGGCCGGGTCTGACGGCGGGGTCCGCGGGCGCCCGTTCGTCACCCGTCCGGATCGTGACCGCCCCGGAGGGGCTTCGTTGGTGAGGTTGTCACGCGTGGCCCGTGACCGGACGGCAGGGGACAGCAGCCCGGTCATCTCATGAAGGACGGCCGGTTCCGGGGACGCCCGGGGCCGGCCGTTCCGCCGGACGCACCGGAACCGGAACACGAGGGCGGGACCGCACTCCCCCTCCGAGCGCGGTCCCGACGATCGCACCCAGATGACAGCCGGTCGGCCGTGAAGGTTGTACGGCCGACCGGGACTTCTCTTGTGACCTGTGTCACACACCTAGGGCCGGGGCTGCCGCTTCGGCGGGACCTCCGGGACGGCCAGGAACGGCAGCCGCAGCGCGCCGAACGCCTCCTTGGGCACCGCCGGGGAGGCCGGTTCCACCGCCGCGAGCCGGGCGTAGGCCTCGCCCTGGGCGGGCCGGGGGTCGGCCTCGCCCTTGTTCGGCCAGTAGGACATGGCCCGCTCGGCCTGCGCGGTGATGGTCAGCGACGGGTTCACCCCGAGGTTCGCCGAGATCGCCGAACCGTCCACCACCGAGATCCCCGGGTACCCGTACAGCCGGTGGTACGGGTCGACCACGCCCTCCGCCGCGGAGCCGCCGATCGGGCAGCCGCCCAGGAAGTGGGCGGTGAGCGGGGTGCCGGTCAGCTCCCCCACGTTGCTGCCGGGGAAACCGTTGATCTCCTCGGCGAGCAGGGTGGCCGTGAGGGTGGCCTCCTCGATCTGGGTGGGGTTGGGCGCGCCGTGCCCCTGCCGTGCGGTGAGCAGGCCCTTCCCCAGGCCGCCGGGCTTGCGGTAGGTGGTCAGCGAGTTGTCCACCGACTGCATGATCAGGCCGATGATGGTCCGCTCGGACCAGCGCCGGGTGGACAGCGAGCGCAGCAGTTGCAGCGGGTGGGCGGCGGTCCTGGCCAGCCAGGCGGCCACCCGGTGCTTGCTGTAGGGGACCTGGAGGATGGTCATGAACCCCATGGCGTTGGAGCCCTTGCCGTAACGGACCGGCTCGATGTGGGTGTCCCCGTTGGGGTGCACCGAGGAGGTGATGGCCACGCCCTTGGTGAAGTCCACCCGCCGGTCGCCGCCGTGCCTGCGGTGGTAGCGGCGGTCGTCGGTCTGGGCGCCGACCAGGCCCTCGGAGTTGGTGCGGGTCAGCTCGCCGAGCCGGTCGGACAGCCGGGGCAGTTCGCCCCGGTCCTTCATGGTGTGCAGCAGGGTCTGGGTGCCGTAGGTTCCGGCGGCGACCACGACCCGCGGGGCGCGCAGCACCTTCACGGGGCCGCGGCGGCGGCCGTCGGTGGGGACGGTCCGCACCCGGTAGCCGCCGTCGGGGTGCTCGGCCAGGGCGGTGACCGTGGTCATCGGGTGGATGACGGCGCCCGCGCGTTCGGCGAGGTACAGGTAGTTCTCGTTCAGGGTGTTCTTCGCGCCGTGCCGGCAGCCGGTCATGCACTCGCCGCACTCGGTGCAGGCCTTCCGGGTGGGTCCGGCCCCGCCGAAGTAGGGGTCGGGGGCCTCCCGGCCGGCCGCCGTGGTGGCGGTGCCCTCGGCGTCCTGCTCGTCGCCGAAGAAGACCGCGACCGGGGCAAGGTGGAAGCTGTCCGCGGCGCCCATCTTCTCCGCGACGGCCTTGAGGTGGACATCGGCGGCGGTCATCGTCGGGTTGAGCCGGACGCCGAGCATCCGCTTCGCCTGGTCGTAGTACGGGGCGAGCTCCTCGTGCCAGTCGGTGATGCCCGCCCACTGCCGGTCCTCGAAGAAGGCGGCGGGCGGCACGTACATGGTGTTGGCGTAGTTGAGGGAGCCGCCGCCGACCCCGGCGCCGGCCAGCACCATCACGTTGCCGAGCAGGTGGATGCGCTGGATCCCGTACAGGCCGAGCGCCGGGGCCCACAGATAGTTCCGCAGGTCCCAGCTGTTCTTCGGCAGGTCCTCCCGGGCGTACCGGCGGCCGGCCTCCAGCACGCCGACCCGGTAGCCCTTCTCGGTCAGCCGCAGTGCCGCGACCGACCCTCCGAAACCCGATCCGATGACGATGACGTCGTAGTCGTAGTCGTCACGGTCGTTGTCCTGGTGCTGGTGCTGGTGCTGGTCGAACGACACCGCTGTGCCTCCTGGGCTGACAGCTAACGCAGACGGAAGGACTTCATGAGCTTCAGGCCCCGGTTCATCAGGGCCGCGTACTTCTCGTCGTCCAGGCCCAGCGAGGGGGCCATCGGGAGCAGCCGCTGGTGGGCGACGGTCTGCGCCTCGGTGAACTTGAGGATGCCCTCGGAGCCGTGTCGGCGGCCGAGGCCGGACTCCTTCATGCCGCCCATCGGGGCCTGGGCGCTGCCGTAGGCCGGGGCGTACCCCTCGTTGATGTTGACGGTGCCGGTGCGGAGCCGGGTGGCGACGGCGTGGCCGCGCCGGGCGTCCTTGGTCCAGACGCTGGAGTTCAGTCCGTACGGGGTGGCGTTGGCCTCGGCGATGACGGCGTCCTCGTCGGTGAACCGGTAGACCGAGACGACCGGGCCGAAGGTCTCCTCGGCGCAGACCGCCATCGGGGCCTCGACCCCGTCGAGGATGGTCGGCTCGTAGAACAGCGGGCCGATGTCGGGGCGGGCGACCCCGCCGGCGACCAGGGTGGCGCCCTTGGCGACGGCCTGGTCCACGTGCCGGCGGACGTTCTCCAGCTGGCGCTCGCCGGCCAGCGAGCCCATGTCCGCGCCGTAGGCGAGGGAGGCGCCGAGCCGCATGGCCCTGGTGCGGGCGGCGAACCGCTCGACGAACTCGTCGGCGATCGAGGCGTGCACGTACAGCCGCTCGATGGAGATGCACAGCTGTCCGGCGGAGGAGAAGCAGGCCCGGACGGCGCCCTGGGCGGCCTTCTCCACATCGGCGTCGTGCAGCACCAGCATGGCGTTCTTGCCGCCGAGTTCCAGGGTGACCCCGACCAGCCGGTCGGCGGCGCCGCGGGCGACCTCGCGGCCGGTGCGGGTGGAGCCGGTGAAGGAGACGTAGTCGGCGTGCCGGACCACCTCGGGGCCGACCACCGGGCCCTCGCCGAGGACCACCTGGAAGACCTCGGCCGGCAGTCCGGCCTCGATCAGCAGTTCGCGGGCCCACAGGGCGGTCAGCGCGGTCTCGGTGTCGGGCTTCATCACCACGGCGTTGCCGGCCACGAAGGCGGGCAGGGCGTCGCCGACGGAGAGCTCCAGGGGGTAGTTCCAGGGGGCGATCTGCCCGATCACCCCGCGCGGCTGGCGCAGCTCGGTGACCTTGGTGAGGACGGGCACGGCGCCGGTGTGCCGGCGGGGGCCGAGGTAGGAGGGGGCCTTGCGCCCGTAGTGGCGGGCGGCGACGACCACCGCCATGACCTCTTCGTAGGCGTGCAGCCGGGCCTTGCCGGTCTCCAGCTGGATCAGGTCGAGGACCTCGGCCTGCCGGGCCAGCACCAGGTCGTGGAAGCGCAGCAGCACGGCGGCCCGGGCGCGGACCGGCAGGGCGGCCCAGGCGGGCTGGGCGGCCCTGGCCCGTCCGAAGGCGTCGGCGACGTCCTCGGCGGTGGCCTCGGGCAGGTCGGCCAGCTTGGCCCCGGTGAGCGGGGTGTGGTTGGCGGTGCGGCCGGACCCGTGGACTCCGCGGGTCAGCCGGGCGACCAGGTCGGGGGTCACCACGTCGGCGGCGGTGCGCGCGCCGGCCGGTGCCGCGGCGACCGGGTTGGTGGGAGCGGGGGGTGCCGGGGCGAGCGAATCCGTCATGCGGGTGAGCGTATTGCTCCCCGCACCGCTTTGGGTACCCATTGGTAACCACGAGATGAGTTTTCCGCCAGTGAACACTGGCGCGGTGGGGCGGGTCGGGTGCCGCGGCGGCCCGACCGGCCCCGTCAGCCCGCTCAGCCCGCCGGGGCGGGCTCCCAGCCGCTGAGCATGGTCTCGAACCGGGACCGGGTGGTGGACCAGCCCTCGGCGGGGCCGGTCATGTACAGGGCGTACTCGGTGCCGTCGGCCGCCACGTACATCTGGTCGACGGCCCGGCGCGGGCCCGGATGGTCGGTCCGCTCGGTCCAGGTGAACTCCCAGACGGCGGCGTCGGGGCGGCCCTGGAAGGCGTTCCGGCCCAGGGACAGCCGGTCGTAGCCGGGGAGCCGGGCGCGCAGGGACTTCTCCACGTCGAGCAGGTGCGCGACCGTGTCCGGGAAGTCCGGGGTGCGGTCGATGCTGATCCGGAGCCGGTGCCGGCCGCCGTCCGGGCTGTAGTCGATCTGCTGCTTGTCGGTGGTGCGCCGCCAGCCGTTCGGGACGAGCAGGGTGAACCCGGCCGGGTCGGTGACCCGGCGCCAGCCGTCCGGGACGGAGACAGGGCCGCCCGACCGCCCCTTGCCGTCACCCGGGGACGGGTCACCGCTCGCGGCCGCCCGGCCGTCGGTCTGTCCGGTCCCCTGCCCCTTCTCCCGGTCGAGGTACGTGACCACGCCGAACACCCCGCCACCGCCGAGCAGGGCCGCCACCAGGGCCACGGCGGCACCCCGCCGCAGCCGCCCGGCCCGGGAGCCGGCCGGGGGTGCCGGCCGCACGGGCGCGGGCATGGACATGGGCGCGGACATGGGCGCGGGGGCGGGCATCGGTGCCGTCATGGGTGTCGTCCCGGGATGCGGGGCGAGGTGCGGGGCGGGGTGCGGGGCGGGGTGCGGGGCGCCGAGGTGCTCCGGGGCACCGGCCCGCTCCTGGGCGGTGAAGCTCCGCGTCGGGACGTACGCCTGCGCGGCCCTCGGTTCGCGGCCCTCCATCGCCTCCAGCAGCATCCGCTCGGCCTCGCCGGCCGACGGCCGGCCCGCCGGGTCCTTGCACAGCAGCGCCGTGATCACCGGCCCCAGGGCGCCGGCCTGCCGGGGCGGCGGCGGCTCGTCGTTGACCACCGCCTGGAGGCTGGAGATCGGCGAGGTCCGCCGGAACGGGGACCGGGCCTCCACCGCCGTGTACAGGGTGGCGCCGAGCGACCACAGGTCGGAGGAGGGGTCGGGGGCGCCGCCGGTGACCCGCTCGGGGGCCAGGTAGTCGATGGAGCCGACGAGTTCGCCGGTCCGGGTGATCGAGGTGTCCCCCTCGATGGCCGCGATCCCGAAGTCGGTGAGCAGCACCCGGCCGTCCTTGGCGAGCAGCACGTTGCCCGGTTTCACGTCCCGGTGCAGCACTCCCACGGCGTGCGCGGCCCGCAGGGCCCCCAGGACGTGCAGGCCGATGCGGGCGGCCTCGCGGGGTTCGATGCGGCCGGCCGCCTTGGCGGCGTCGGCGAGGGAGGGCCCGTCGATGTACTCCATGACGATCCACGGACGGTCGTCGTGTTCGAGGACGTCGTGGACGGTGACCACGGCGGGATGGGCGATCCGGGCGGCGGCCCGCGCCTCCTTCTGGGTGCGGGCGTGCAGTACGGCCCGGTCGGCCTCCGCGACGTACAGACCGGCCGTCAGTTCCTTGACCGCCACCGTCCGGTGGAGCAGTTCGTCATGGGCCCGCCACACCTTTCCCATGCCGCCGCGGCCGATCGGCTCGGCGAGCCGGTACCGGTTCGCGAGTACGTCGCCTTCGCCTGTCCTGTGTTCCACGAAACCTCGCCGCTCTGTGCACTTCGGACGCCAGGTTACGGAGCGCGCGGGTATGGCCGGAACCAAGCGGGGTGAGTAGGGCCGCACTGTGACGCAATCGCCGTAATGACGGGCGGTCAGATGCGGTTCGTACGGCAGCCGGCCGGGGCCGGCGGGCCTCAACGCCCGGGAAGGTAACTCCCCGTGGCTCTCGCGTGCACCTCGGTGACCTTCTCCTGCCCGTCCTGCGGGCCGAGCACCATCACCACGTGGTAGCGGCCGCCCAGCGCCACCACGTGGTTGCGGACGAACAGACTGCGGCCGGTGGCGTCGGTCCAGGTGTAGGTGCCCTCGGCGGACAGCTTCTGCCCCACCCTGGTCTGCTTGGTGCCGGTGGAGGTGGCCCAGGTCGAGTACCGGAAGGGCTCCAGCTCGCGCTCCTTGTCCTTCTGGTAGGCGAGCGGGTCCGGATTGCCCTGGTAGGCGTCCCGGCCGGGGACGACGATCAGCTCGTAGTCCCCGTCGGAGTAACGGACCTGTCCGGCGTCGTTCTTGGCGCTCCGCTCCCAGCCGGCCGGGACCAGCACCTCGAAGCCCTCCGGGTCCTGGGCACTGGTGTAGCCGGCCGGGGCGGGGGCGCTGCTGCGGGTCGGGCGGTCGCCGGGTTCGGTGGAGGCCTGCGGATCGGGGGTGCTGCCGCCCCGGGTGGGCGCGCCCGAGCCGCCGGGCGTGGCGGCCGGTCCGGACGGCTGGGTGCCGGTGCGGGTCGGCCCGGGGCCCGGTCCGGCGCTGCCGACCGGCTCCTGGTTCGCGCCGGGCAGCAGGAACACGGCGTACGCGACCACTCCGGCGAGTCCGACCAGGACCCCGAGCAGCAGGTTGCGGCCGAGGGAGCCGGCCCGGCGGGGCCGTCGGGCCCCGGCCTCCTGGCGGTGCCTGCCGTGGTGGACCTCGGCGCGGCGGCGCACCGCGGGCAGCCGGGCCGGGTCGGCGGGCGGCAGCACCAGGGGCTCGCCGCCCTCCGGTTCGGGCGCGGACCGCACCAGGGAGCGGAGCCAGCCGCGGAGTTCCTCGAAGTCGGGTCGTTCGGTGGGGTCCTGGCGCAGCAGGGACTCCACCACGGGCCGCAGCGGCCCGCATTCCTCGGCGAAGGCGGGCGGCTCCACGCAGACCAGCTCGACGAGTTCGGCGGCGCTCTCCTCCGGGTAGGGGGCGTGCCCCTGCACGGAGCGGTAGAGCAGTGCGCCGAGCGCCCACAGGTCGGTGGCCGGGCCGACGGGTGCGGCCAGCTGCCAGGTGCCGTGCACCGGGCGGGCCTGCTCGGGCGCCCAGCGCTCGGTGACCGCTCCGACCACGGCGATCCTGGTCTGGCGGGCCCGTTCGGCGGCCAGCCCGCTGCCCGCCTTGCCCTGACCGCCCCAGGCCTCCCGGCCGGTGCGGTCAGACCGGTCGGAGCGGTCGGAGCGGTCGGACCCGTCAGGCCGGTCGGTGAACCCGGAGAGCTCGGGCCGCGGGTGGCCCGGCTGCGGGCCGGGGGCCTGCGCAGGCACCGGGGCCTGGTGCCGGAGCTGGGCCGCCTGCCATGAGCCGGAGTCGGGCCGCGGCCCGCCGGGCACGACGGCCTCTCCCGGGTGCTGCCCGGCCGGGTCGCCCGCGGGTGCGGTCCTGGGCGAGGGCAGCGCGGCCCGCCAGGCGTCCTGCCCCGTGGGCTCCGTGCCGCCGCCCGGCGCCGCCGGGGCGCCCTCGGCGCCCGGGAACTCGTGGGGGTGCTGGGCCGCCCGGGGCTGCCGGGGTTCGGCGGCGGTGTGCGCGGTGGCCTGCTGGTATCCCTGGGGAAGGGCGAGTTGGGCGGGCAGGGCCCGCCGGGCGTAGGGCAGCGGAGGCACGGCGATCGGACCGCCCCGGGTCTCCTCCCCGCCCGTCCCCTCGCCGTCGCCCCGGCCCTCGCCCGCCGCCGTCCCGCCCGGCTCCGGACCGGTGCCGCGGGCCGGGGCGGAGCCCTCGTGACCGGCGGGCGGCCGGTGGCCTTCGTCGACCCCGTGGCGGCTGTGCGTGCCGTCCGGCCCCTCCGGGGCGGCCGGCAGGTGCTCCGGGCCGGGGCCCGTGGCGCCGCCGGTGTCCTCGGGCCGGGTGTCCGGGGTGCGCGGGCCGGTCCCGTACGGGTACGAGTAGCCCTGCGGCAGCTTCGATCCGTGCGGCCTCGGCTCCGGCCCGGGGCCGGCCGCGGCCGCCGCGCGGCGCTCCTCGCTGACCCGGGCCGCGGCGGCCTGCGCCCCGGCCCGGTAGGCGGCGACGGCACCCGCCCGGGCGGCCGCCTTGAGGTCGGGCCGGTCCTCGCCCCGGAGCTGCCCGGGGGTGATGCGGTCCGCGTAGACGGGCCCCTGCCCGGTGTCGTCGGGCCGGCCGGCCCGCAGGGCGGCGGCACCGGTCCCCGGCCCCTCCCCGGTGCGCTCCGGCGGTCCGGCCGTCTCGGGAGCACCGCCGAAGGCCGCCCCGGGCGGCAGCGCCGCCCCGGGACCCGGCTGCCCGCCCGCGGGCGGATACCCCTCCGGCGGCCGGCCGGCGGCCCCGAGGGGCCCGGCCGGAGCGTCCCAGCCGGGCGCGCCCGGGGCACCCGGCACCGGCAGCAGGGCCGGCCCGGGCCGCTCGGCCGGATAGGCCTCCAGGGACGGATAGGGCCCGACGGAGCCCGGGTCAGTGATGGCGGCGGGGGCGTTCCAGAGCGGGCCGGGGCCGTCCGCGGGGGGGACCGGGTCGTAGCCGCAGAGGGCTTCCTCCGCCGCTCCGGCCGCCAGTCCGGTCAGGACGACCCGCCCGTCCTCGCAGACCAGCACGGTCCGCACGGTGATGTTCCGGTGCGTCCAGCCGTGCGCGTGCAGCACCCGCAGGGCGGTCAGCACGTCGGAGGCTACCTCCGCCGCCCGGTACGGGCTCAGCGGCTCCTCCGCTATCAGCGCGGCCAGCGACCGGGCGGGGACGAGTTCGCTGACGATCCACAGCGAGCCGTCCTCGGCGAACACGTCGAAGACCTGGTCGAGCCGGGGGTGGTCGGGGATCCGGGCCGCCGCCTGCGCGGCCTCGATGGCCCGGCGCACCGCGGGCAGTTCACCGGCGCCGCCCGGCCAGGGTCCCGGGCCGCGGCCGGCCGCCGGATGGCCGCCGTCGAGCAGTTCCGCGTCCACGACCTCGGGCAACGGAACCTGCCGGACCAGGACTTCCTGCCCGCTCCGGGTGTCGAAGGCCCGGGTCTCGATCAGCTCGTACTCGTCCGAGGGCGGCAGCGGCAGCCGGTAGCGGTCGGCGAGGATGCGCCCCGAGTAGTCGTCCACTCCGCCTCCCCCGAGCCGAATCCGCCGATGACCGGGGCATGTTCCCCCGCGGCCCCGCTGACACGATACGTCGCAGGACCCGCCCGCGTCCCGGACCTTGCGAGTCTCCCCCGCACGGTCCGGTCCCGCTCCCGGCCCGGTTCAGTCCTTGGGCTGGAAGGTGGCGAAGGCGGTGTTCCGGAGCTGGGTGCACTCCGGGCCGTTCCACTGGTCCGCCGCACAGGTGATCATGATGGCGTAGCCGTGGGTGTCGTCCACCTTGAAGCCCCGGTTCAGCACCCGGACCTTGGTGCCGCCCTGGGTCCGCTCGAACTCCCAGTCCGCGACGGTGGGATAGCCGCGGTACTGCACCGGCTTGATCCCTATCGTGTCGTAGTCCCGGCTGGTGACGGCGACGTTCTTCGCCAGGTCGAACCAGGCCTTGGCCGCGTTGTCGCCGGGCTTCGCGTTGAAGTCGACCTGGAGCCGCGGGAAGGAGTCGGTGTTCCGGGCGAACTTGACCCCCGACTTGACCCCGGCGATCCCTATGTTCCGGAAGTCCGAGGGCATCGCTATCTGGAAGTGGAACCCGGCTTCGGTGACCAGGGTGTATCCGGCGGGCAGTGCGGTGCCGCCGGGGATCTGGGAGCCGTTGCCCTGGGTGCCGGCCGTACCGGAGCCCTGCCCGGCCGAACCGGAACCCGAACCGGATCCGGAACCCGAGCCGGAACCCGAGCCCTGGCCGCCCGAGTCGGCGCCCTGGCCGGCGGGGCCGGAGCCGCCCGAGCCGCCGGAGGCGGAGTCCTGGCCCGCGGGGGGCGTCTTGCCGTCCTTGCCCTCGCTGCCTCCGGCCGAGGGCGAACCGGACACCTTGGGGTCCGGGTCCTTCCCCGCGCCGTCGCCCTTCGTGTCGTCGCCGCCGAGGGCCCAGACCAGCAGGGATCCCAGCACCGCCAGCACCACCACCAGGGCGGCCGCGCCCAGCACCAGGGTGCGGCGCGGGACCACGTCGGTGAGCGAGGCGATGACCGCCCCGGGCCGCTTTCCGGGTCCGGACCCGGTCGGGGAGCCGGTGACCACCGCGGTGTCGGCCCCGGTGGCCGGGGTCTTGGTCCCGGAACCGGACGGGGTGCCGCCCGCCGGTGCCTCGGCCGCGCTCGCGGCGGCCGCCGCCGCGGCGGCGGCGGCCGCCTTGCGGGCCGCCTTCAGGGCCTCCCGGGCCCGCTCCCGCTGTTCCCGCTCCCGCTTGGCGGCGGCCTTCGCCGCTGCCTTCTCGGCGGCCTTCTCCGCGGCCTTGTCCGCCGCGGCCTGGTCGGCGGCGGCCTTGGCGGCCGACAGGGAGATCACCCGGGTCTGGTCGCCCGCGGGCTTCGCGGGCGCCGGCTCGGGCGCGTTGACCACGGCGGCGAGCAGGGCCCGGGCCCCGGCGTCGTCGAGCCGCTGCTCGGGGTCGCGGACCAGCAGGCCGTAGATGACCTCGGTCAGCGGTCCGGCGTTCTTGGGCGGGTCGACCGGCTCGGTCATCACCGCGGTGAGGGTGGCGAGCGCCGACCCCTTGTCGTACGGGGGCACGCCTTCGACCGCCGCGTAGAGCAGTCCGCCGAGCGACCACATGTCGGCGGGCGGGCCGGGCTTCTGGCCGCGGGCGCGCTCCGGCGAGATGTAGGAGGGGGCGCCGACGAGCATGCCGGTGGAGGTGACCGAGGGGTCGCCCTCGACCTGGGCGATGCCGAAGTCGGTGAGCACGACCCGGCCGTTGTCGGAGATCAGGACGTTGGACGGCTTCACATCGCGGTGCAGGATGCCTTCGCCGTGCGCGGCCTTGAGCACGTCGAGGACGGCGAGGCCGACCTCGGCGGCCCGGCGGGGCGTCAGGGTGCCCTTGTCCCTGATGTATTCGGCCAGCGAGGAGCCCTCGATGAGCTCCATGACGATCCAGGGGCGGCCGTCCTCGTCGACCACGTCGTAGACGGTGACCGCGCCGCCGCTGCGGATCCGGGCGATCGCCTTCGCCTCGCGCAGGGTGCGGGTGATCAGCCGGCGCTTCTCGTCCTCGTCCACGCCGGAGCTGAAGCGGAGTTCCTTCACGGCGACGGTGCGGCCGAGGATCTCGTCCACGGCGCGCCAGACGGTGCCCATGCCGCCCTTGCCCAGGACCCGGTCCAGCCGGTATCGACGGGCCAGCAGGCGCCCCTCGTCCTCGGCCGTGTCCCCAGTGACCCCCTTGACGGCGGTCCCCGAATCCCCCTTGCCGCCCTGCCCCTTGACCAGCTTGGCCCCGCCCGCCTTCGGCGCGGCCACCACCGCCTCCGGCTCGGCACCGGCAGGCTCTTCGTCGGCGGCCTCGGCCTCGGCGTCGGCCTCGGCCTCGGCAGGCTCCGGCGCGACGGCCGCGGGCTCCGGTGCGGCGTCCGCGGGCTCGGCGGTGGCAGGCTCGGAACCGGGCTCAAGCGGAGCCGAGGGCCCCGGGTTGGCTATGTCCGGCTCCGTCGGCTTCGCCGACGCTGGCTCCGGGGGGCTGTTGTCGCCCTTGCCCCCACCGGAACCAGAGGGCGTGTGCTCCGGCTTCGACATGCGTCCCCTCTGCGATCGTGCCGCCCGCTCCGGCCGGCCCGGCATCCGCCGGGTCCCGACGTAACCCGCCCCGGCCGGACCCTCATTGTTGCTCACTCCGGGACGGACGGGCGCCGGGGGTCCACGGTTCCCCGGCGCCGCGGGAGCACGAATTCCGGACGCGGCTCACAACGGGACGATGTCAGGGGCTCCCAGCCGGGCCGCGTCCGCCGTCTGGTCGTCGGGCTGCCGCTGCGATTCCCGCTCCGCCTGCACCCGCTTCTCGTAGTGTTCGACCTCCCGGTCGATCTGCCCGCTGTCCCAGCCCAGCACCGGGGCCATCAACTCGGCGCATTCCCGGGCCGATCTGGTCCCCCGGTCGAAGGTCTCGATGGAGATCCGGGTGCGCCGGGTCAACACGTCGTCCAGATGCCTGGCCCCTTCGTGGGACGCGGCATAGACGATCTCGGCCCGCAGATAGTCGTCCGCCCCGGCCAGCGGCTCGCCCAGCCCCGGATCCTCCGCGATCAGCTCCAGCAGCTGTTCGGTCATCGAGCCGAACCTGTTCAACAGGTGTTCCACCCGCACCACATGAAGGCCCGTCCGGGCCGCGATCCTGGCCCGCGCGTTCCACAGGGCCCGGTACCCCTCGGCGCCGACCAGCGGCACGTCCTCGGTGACGCACTCCGCCACCCGCTGGTCCAGGCCGTGCACCGCCTCGTCCACCGCGTCCTTGGCCATCACCCGGTAGGTGGTGTACTTGCCGCCCGCCACGACCACCAGCCCCGGCACCGGGTGGGCCACGGTGTGCTCCCTGGACAGCTTGCTGGTGGCGTCGGACTCCCCGGCCAGCAGCGGCCTCAGCCCCGCATAGACCCCCTGGACGTCGTCCCGGGTGAGCGGCACCGACAGCACCGAGTTCACATGCTCCAGCAGATAGTCGATGTCGGCGCTGGAGGCCGCCGGATGCGCCTTGTCGAGGTCCCAGTCGGTGTCGGTGGTGCCGACGATCCAGTGCCGGCCCCAGGGGATGACGAACAGTACGGACTTCTCGGTACGCAGGATCAGCCCGCTGGTCGAGTGGATCCGGTCCTTCGGGACCACCAGGTGGATGCCCTTGGACGCACGGACGTGGAACTGGCCGCGCTCGCCGATCAGCGCCTGGGTGTCGTCCGTCCACACCCCGGTGGCGTTGACGATCTGCTTGGCGCGGATCTCGTACTCCCCGCCGCCCTCCACGTCCTGCACCCGGGCGCCGACCACCCGCTCGCCCTCCCGGAGGAACCCGATCACCCGGGCCCGGTTGGCGCAGTGCGCGCCGTATCCCGCGGCCGTCCGGACCAGGGTGGCGACATAGCGAGCGTCGTCCATCTGGGCGTCGTAGTACTGGAGGGCGCCGACCAGGGCGTCCTTGCGGAGGCAGGGAGCGACCTGGAGGGCCCGCCGGCGCGAGAGGTGCCGGTGCACGGGGAGTCCGCGGCCGTGCCCGCTGGACACCGACATCGCGTCGTACAGCGCGACGCCGGAGCCCGCGTAGAACCGCTCCCAGCCCTTGTGCTGGAGCGGATAGAGGAAGGGCACCGGTTTGACCAGATGGGGGGCGAGCCGCTCCAGCAGCAGGCCGCGCTCCTTCAGGGCCTCCCGCACCAGCGCGAAGTCGAGCATCTCCAGATAGCGCAGGCCGCCGTGGATCAGCTTGCTGGATCTGCTGGACGTGCCCGAGGCCCAGTCCCGCGCCTCCACCAGCCCGGTGGACAGCCCGCGGGTGACCGCGTCCAGCGCGGTGCCGGCCCCCACCACCCCAGCGCCCACCACCAGCACGTCCAGTTCCCGCTCGGCCATCCGGTCGAGCGCCTCGGCGCGCTGCGCCGGTCCGAGTGTCGCTGTCCTCACCGCTGCCTCCCGTCGGTGTGCGGGTCGCCCCGCTCACATCCCCCGTTGACCTCAGTCTGACCTCGCGCCCACACATCAGCCACCGCCTGTGGACAACACAACGGCGACCAGCGACCCCCAATGCGACACATCGGTCATATATACGCCTAGTCTGACATAGCGCCAGCTTCCCCTGTCCACAGGACTTGCGCGCACCACCCCCTCATGTCAGGGAAGGGACGGCACCGCCATGCCCGCAGATCTCGCCGTCATCGGACTCGGCCACCTCGGCCTGCCGCTCGCCCAGGCCGCCGTCGCCGCCGGAATCGAGACGGTCGGCTACGGCTGCGGCCCCGCCACCGACACCACCCTCACCGCAGCCGAGGTCCGCCGCATGTCGGCGGCCGGCTTCCGGGTCACCACCAACCCCGTAGAACTCGGCCGGGTCCGCACCGCCGTCATCTGCGCCCCCACCCAGCTGGGCCCGGACCGCGCCCTGGACCTGTCCTCGGTCGGCGAGGCCGCCCGGGCGCTGGCCGCCCGGCTGCGCCCGCACACCACCGTCATCCTCGAATCCGCCGCCCACCCCGGAGTCACCGAGGACTACCTGCGGCCGCTGCTGGAATCGGGCTCCGGCCTGCGGGCCGGCCGGGACTTCCACCTGGCCTACTCCCCCAGCCGCTTCGACCCGGGCAACCGCACCCACCACTTCGCCAACACCCCCAAGGTCATCGGCGGCCTCACCCCTGCCTGCACCGAGTCCGCGGCGGCCTTCTACACCCGGCTGACCGAGAAGGTGGTCCGCGCCCGGGGCCTGCGCGAGGCGGAGACCGTCCAGCTGCTGGAGACCAACTACCGGCACGTGAACATCGCCCTGATGAACGAGATGGCGGTGCTCTGCCACGACCTCGGCGTGGACCTGTGGGACGTGATCCGCTGCGCCGAGACCAAGCCGTACGGCTTCCAGGCCTTCCGCCCCGGCCCCGGGGTCGGCGGCCACGGCGTCCCGCTCGACCCCACCTACCTCCCGCACACCACCCGCACCCCCGGCCACCCGCTCCGCATGGTGGGCCTGGCCCAGGAGATCAACGACCGGATGCCGCAGTACGTGATCCAGCGTTGCGCCACCCTGCTGAACGAGCACGGGAAATCGGCCCGCGGCGCCCGGGTGCTGCTGCTCGGCGTCACCTACAAGCCCGACCTGGCCGACCAGGAGGGCTCCCCGGCCCGCGAGATCGCCAGCCGGCTGCTCGACCTGGGTGCCGTGATCAGCTACCACGACCCCTTCGTGCCGGGCTGGCGGGTGCGCGAGCAGCCGGTCCCGCGCGCGGACTCGCTCTACGAGGCCGCCGCCAACGCCGACCTCACGATCCTGCTCCAGCACCACCGGACGTACGACCTCCAGGGCCTGGCGGTCAAGGCCCAGCTGCTGCTCGACACCCGCGGCGCCAGCCCGGTCGGCGCCGCCCACCGCCTCTGACCCGGGTGTCGCAGCCGCCTGCTAGCCTGCGGCATCGCTTATCTCGCGCTTATGCCGCCTGTACGGGCGTGCCTCGGCGTGCCCGTTTCCGATCCCTTGGGGGGGATTCCCATGAGCCAGTCCTTCCAGCCGCCCGCGCCCGACTCCCTGACCCCGCCGCCGGCGGCCGCCCCGGTCCGCACCGGCAACCTCGGCCTCGGCCTGCTGGCCGCCCTCGTCACGGCCGTCGTATCCGCCGGCGTGTACGGCGGCATCATCGGCGCCACCAACCACCAGATCGGCTACGCGGCCCTCGGCGTCGGAGCCCTCGTCGGCTTCGCCGCGGGCAAGATCGGCGGCCACAACCCGCTGCTGCCGGTGGTCGCCGCCCTGCTCTCGCTGGCCGCCGTCTTCCTCGGCCAGATGTACGGCATCGTGCTGATCGGCGCCGACGAGGCGGGCGTGAGCACCGGCGAGGTGCTCGATCTCGGCTTCTCGGTGCTGCTGGACATCTGGAAGGAGGCCGCCGGCCCGATGGAGTTCCTGTTCTTCGGCATCGGCGGCTACGCGGCCTTCCAGACGGCCCGCAAGACCGGCGCCTGACGGCGCCGACCGGCACATGCCGAAGGGCCGGCTCCCCGCGCGGGGAACCGGCCCTTCGTACGTCCGTGCGGGGCCTCAGCGGCGGTGCTGGGAGTCCGCGACGGTGACCTCGACCCGCTGGAACTCCTTGAGCTCGCTGTAGCCGGTGGTGGCCATCGAGCGGCGCAGCGCGCCGAACAGGTTCATGGACCCGTCCGGGGTGTGCGAGGGACCGGTGAGGATCTCCTCGGTGGTGCCGACGGTGCCCAGGTCGACCTTCTTGCCGCGCGGCACGTCCTCGTGCACGGCCTCCATGCCCCAGTGGTGGCCCTTGCCGGGCGCGTCGGTGGCACGGGCCAGCGGGGAACCCATCATCACGGCGTCCGCACCGCAGGCGATGGCCTTGGGCAGGTCGCCGGACCAGCCCACGCCGCCGTCGGCGATGACGTGCACGTACCGGCCGCCGGACTCGTCCATGTAGTCGCGGCGGGCCGCGGCCACGTCCGCGACGGCGGTGGCCATCGGGACCTGGATGCCGAGCACGTTGCGGGTGGTGTGCGCGGCGCCGCCGCCGAAGCCCACCAGCACGCCGGCCGCGCCGGTCCGCATCAGGTGCAGGGCCGCGGTGTACGTGGCGCAGCCGCCCACGATGACCGGGACGTCGAGCTCGTAGATGAACTGCTTCAGGTTGAGCGGCTCGGCCGCGCCGGAGACGTGCTCGGCGGAGACGGTGGTGCCGCGGATCACGAAGATGTCCACGCCCGCGTCGACCACGGCCTTGGAGAACTCGGCGGTGCGCTGCGGGGAGAGCGCGGCGGCGGTGACCACACCGGAGTCGCGCACCTCCTTGATGCGCTGCCGGATCAGGTCGGCCTGGATCGGCGCGGAGTAGATCTCCTGGAGACGGCGGGTGGCGGTCTCCTCGTCCAGCGAGGCGATCTCGTCCAGCAGCGGCTGCGGGTCCTCGTGGCGGGTCCACAGGCCTTCGAGGTTCAGCACGCCGAGACCGCCGAGCTCGCCGATGCGGATCGCGGTCTGCGGGGAGACCACCGAGTCCATGGGGGCGGCCAGGAACGGGAGCTCGAAGCGGTAGGCGTCGATCTGCCAGGCGATCGAGACCTCCTTCGGGTCGCGCGTACGACGGCTCGGGACGATGGCGATGTCGTCGAACGCGTACGCCCTGCGGCCGCGCTTGCCGCGCCCGATCTCGATCTCAGTCACGTGTGGTGGCCTTTCCCTCTGGGTCTGCCCGTCCAGTATCCCCGAACCCCGGAGCCGCGCGTTCCCACCGACCACGGAACGGACGCCGGAGGGCGGGCCCGGTGGTCCGGGCCCGCCCTCCGGGTCGTACGACGCGCTCGCCGGGCCGGTCAGCCCTTGCGGGAGTAGTTCGGGGCCTCGACGGTCATCTGGATGTCGTGCGGGTGGCTCTCCTTGAGGCCGGCCGAGGTGATCCGGACGAAGCGGCCCCGGTCCTGGAGCTCGGGGACGGTGCGGCCGCCGACGTAGAACATCGACTGGCGCAGACCGCCGACCAGCTGGTGGACCACCGCGGAGAGCGGGCCGCGGTAGGGCACCTGGCCCTCGATGCCCTCGGGGATGAGCTTGTCGTCGCCGCCCACGCCCTCCTGGAAGTAGCGGTCCTTGGAGAAGGAGCGCTGGTCCCCGCGGGACTGCATGGCGCCCAGCGAGCCCATGCCCCGGTAGGACTTGAACTGCTTGCCGTTGATGAAGAGCAGTTCGCCCGGGGACTCCTCGCAGCCGGCCAGCAGCGAGCCGAGCATCACCGTGTCGGCGCCCGCGACCAGGGCCTTGGCGATGTCGCCGGAGTACTGGAGGCCGCCGTCGCCGATCACCGGGACGCCCGCGGCCTTGGCGGCGAGGGAGGCCTCGTAGATGGCGGTGACCTGCGGGACGCCGATGCCGGCGACCACCCGGGTGGTGCAGATGGAGCCGGGGCCGACACCGACCTTGATGCCGTCGCAGCCGGCGTCGATCAGGGCCTGGGCGCCGTCGCGGGTGGCGATGTTGCCGCCGATGACGTCCACCGAGGAGTTCGACTTGATCTTGGAGACCATGTCGCCGACCAGCCGCGAGTGGCCGTGCGCGGTGTCGACCACGATGAAGTCGGCGCCGGCCTCGATGAGCGCCTGGGCGCGCTCGTAGGCGTCGCCGGCCACGCCGACGGCGGCACCGACCAGCAGCCGGCCGTCCTTGTCCTTGGCGGCGTTGGGGTACTTCTCCGCCTTGACGAAGTCCTTGACGGTGATGAGGCCCTTGAGGATGCCCGCCTCGTCGACCAGCGGCAGCTTCTCGATCTTGTGGCGGCGGAGCAGCTCCATGGCGTCCACGCCGGAGATGCCGACCTTGCCGGTGACCAGCGGCATCGGGGTCATGACCTCGCGCACCTGGCGGTTGCGGTCCGACTCGAAGGCCATGTCACGGTTGGTGACGATGCCGAGCAGCTTGCCGGCCGGGTCGGTGACCGGGACGCCGGAGATGCGGAACTTCGCGCACAGTTCGTCGGCCTCGCGCAGGGTGGCGTCCGGGTGCACGGTGATCGGGTCGGTGACCATGCCGGACTCGGAGCGCTTGACCAGGTCGACCTGGTTGGCCTGGTCGGCGATGGAGAGGTTGCGGTGCAGCACGCCCACGCCGCCCTGCCGGGCCATGGCGATGGCCATCCGGGACTCGGTGACCTTGTCCATCGCGGCGGACAGCAGCGGGACGTTCACCCGCACGTTCCGGGAGATGAGGGAAGAGGTGTCGATCTCGTCCGGCGCCATGTCCGACGCGCCGGGGAGGAGGAGCACGTCGTCGTAGGTCAGCCCCAACGTCGCGAACTTGCCGGGTACTCCGTCTACGTCGCCGTTGACAGTCATGACACCTTCCCAGATGGTCTTGCTCAGCGCGGATGTCCATGCTAACGGGAGCGCGGGGCGTCTCATTCCACGATGAAGATCGACCGGGAGTTCTGTCGGTTCATACGAAGTTATCGCTCGGTCGAGGTCACTGCTCGGCGAGCGCACGCAGCCGGCTCAGCGCCCGGTGCTGGGCGACCCGGACCGCGCCGGGGGACATTCCGAGCATCTGCCCGGTCTCCTCGGCGGTCAGCCCGACCGCCACCCGCAGCACCAGCAGTTCCCGCTGGTTCTCCGGCAGGTTCGCGAGCAGTTTCTTGGCCCAGGCCGCGTCGCTGCTGAGCAGCGCCCGCTCCTCGGGGCCCAGCGAGTCGTCCGGCCGCTCGGGCATCTCGTCGGAGGGGACGGCCGTGCTCCCGGGGTGCCGCATGGCGGCCCGCTGGAGGTCGGCGACCTTGTGGGCGGCGATCGCGAAGACGAAGGCCTCGAAGGGCCGGCCGGTGTCGCGGTAGCGGGGCAGCGCCATCAGCACGGCGACACAGACCTCCTGCGCGAGGTCCTCGACGAAGTGACGCGCGTCGCCGGGGAGCCGGGAGAGCCGGCTGCGGCAGTAGCGCAGGGCGAGCGGGTGGACATGGGCCAGCAGGTCGTGGGTGGCCTGCTCGTCGCCCTCGACCGCGCGGCGCACGAGCGCGCTGACGGCCCCGGGACTGCCACCCTTGGCGGATCCCGCGGATCCCGCGGATCCCGCGGATCCGGTGGGGCCGGTGGCCGCGGGGGACCCCTGGGCCTCGTCGTCGCGCATCAATCCATGGTGCCTTGACGCCGGAGCGTTCGCGGCACCGTGGCCCGTGTTGTGCGTCGAAGCGTTATGAGCGGGCGCACCTGAACTCATGGCTTGAGCCCTCCCCTCCCGCTCGGCCGAATGGTCCCGGGGAAAGCTCCCCGCGGACTCCACATCTCCAAGCATGCGGCACGCCCTCAAGGATGCGGCATCGCGCACGAAGCGACACGTCCCCCGGATTGTGCCTCGCCAATCCCCGGCTGCGCACCGGATCGGACCGGACGGGCCGTCGCCGCCCCGTCCGCCGAGGGCGGACGGGGACCGCGGGGACGCCCGCCAGGGGGCGTCCGCGATCAGCGGACCAGGCCCCAGCGGAAGCCGAGCGCCACGGCGTGCGCCCGGTCCGAGGCGCCCAGCTTCTTGAAGAGCCGGCGCGCGTGGGTCTTGACGGTGTCCTCGGAGAGGAACAGCTCACGGCCGATCTCCGCGTTGGAGCGTCCGTGGCTCATGCCCTCCAGCACCTGGATCTCGCGCGCGGTGAGGGTGGGCGCGGCGCCCATCTCGGCCGAGCGGAGCCGGCGCGGGGCGAGACGCCAGGTCGGGTCGGCGAGCGCCTGGGTGACCGTGGCCCGCAGTTCGGCGCGCGAGGCGTCCTTGTGCAGATATCCACGGGCCCCGGCCGCGACCGCGAGGGCCACGCCGTCGAGGTCCTCGGCGACTGTCAGCATGATGATGCGGGCGCCGGGGTCGGCCGAGAGCAGTCGGCGGACCGTCTCGACTCCGCCCAGGCCGGGCATCCGTACGTCCATCAGAATCAGATCGGAGCGGTCGGCACCCCAGCGGCGGAGGACTTCCTCTCCGTTGGCGGCCGTCGTCACACGCTCGACGCCGGGCACGGTGGCCACAGCGCGACGGAGCGCCTCTCGGGCAAGCGGGGAGTCGTCGCAGACGAGGACGGAAGTCATGACCGCCCTCCGCAGCTGCTGATGCGCGTCACCTTGAGCCTCCAGGCTGGTACGTATCGTCACCTGTGCGGTCGATGCTCTCGGACACCTGTCCGGGAACTTCTTCTTTCAACCGCCTTCGCACTCTCAACGATGGTCACTCGAAAGAGTTACGGGTCGGACGGACACCTTCGGCACTCTACGTGAGGAAGCGAACACGACGCGGGCACCACGTGCCGCGTGTCCTCCATCTGGAGCTATGCCCTATTTGGCGGCTTTCCTTCCGTTTGGGCCGTGTCTGAGGCTAGATTCCCAATGAGTCATATTTACATCTACTCCGACAGTAGGTGTGGAGACATGGACCGTATCCGCCTCAGTACCGGCACCAAGAGGACTAGCAATGGCAGATTTCTCCCGCCTCCCCGGACCGAACGCCGACCTCTGGGACTGGCAGCTCCTGGCCGCCTGCCGCGGGGTCGACAGCTCCCTCTTCTTCCACCCGGAAGGCGAGCGGGGCGCGGCCCGGAGCGCGCGCGAGACCTCGGCTAAAGAGGTCTGCATGCGATGCCCGGTGCGCTCGGAGTGCGCCGCGCACGCTCTCGCCGTCCGCGAACCCTACGGAGTGTGGGGCGGCCTCACCGAGGACGAGCGCGAGGAACTGATGGGCCGCGCCCGGCACCGCCTCATCCCGGCCAGCAGCGTCACCGGACCGACCGCGCCGCACTGAGCGCCGTTCGGGGAAGCGCCCGGAGGAACGTTTCCCCGAACCGATCGAACCGATCGAACCGATCGGACCCACCGAACAGACCGCAGAGACAGCACAGACCGCACAGACCCGATCCGGGCCGTCGTCCCTCAGCGGGCGGCGGCCCGCTCCAGCTGGTCCAGGGTGGCCGCCACGGCCGGCACCCGGGCCAGGTCCGGCAGGGTGAGCGCCACCACCTCGCGCTCCACGGCCGGCTCCACCGCCACCGTCCGCGCGCCCTTGGCCCGGACGGACTCCACGGCCAGCTCGGGCAGTACCGCCACCCCGAGTCCGGCGCCGACCAGCCCCACCACGGCCGGGTAGTCGTCGGTCGCGAAATCGATGCTGGGGGTGAATCCGGCGCTCTCGCAGATGTCCACCAGATGGCGGCGGCAGCGCGGGCAGCCGGCGATCCACGGTTCCTCGGCCAGCTCGGCCATCCCCACCCGTTCGGCCCCGGCCAGCCGGTGGCCCTCGGGCACCAGCCCGACCAGCCGGTCGGTGAGCAGCGGTCGGACCACCAGGTCGTCCCACTCCCCCGCCTCGCCCGGCGCGGCGCCGTAGCGGAAGGCCAGCGCCACGTCGCAGTCGCCCTCGCGCAGCATCTGCACCGAACGCGGCGGCTCCGCCTCGACCAGCGAGATCCGGGTGCCGGGGTGCTGGGCGCGCATCGCGGCGAGGGCGGTGGGCACCAGGGTGGAGCTGCCGCTGGGGAAGGAGACCAGCCGCACCCGGCCGGCCCGCAGCCCGGCGATGGCGGCCACCTCCTCCTCGGCGGCGGTCAGCCCGGCCAGGATCCCGGCGGCGTGCCGGACCAGGGCGTCGCCGGCCTGGGTGAGCCGCATCTCCCGCCCGGCCCGGACCAGCAGCGGGGTGCCCGCCGACTGCTCCAGCGCCTTCATCTGCTGGGAGACGGCGGGCTGGGTGCAGCCCAGTTCACGGGCCGCGGCGGAGAAGGAGCCGGTACCGGCCACGGCGCGCAGGACCCGGAGATGACGTGCCTCGATCACCTGTCGAGCATAAGCCCCGCTTTGACGAACGGGCCGTTGTCGGCGCCCGCCTTTGACGGCCGACCGGGTGGGACACCCTCTACCGTTGACCCCATGCACCTGATCTCCCTGAACCTGGGCCGGGCGACGGCCGTGGACTACACCGACTCCGGGATCGGCGTGACCGGCATCGGCAAGCGCCCGGTGCCCGGGCCGGCCCGGGTCTTCTCCCCCGGCCCCAAGGGCACCGCCGGGTCCGGGGTGGAGGGCGACGAGATCTGTCAGCTCCGCCACCACGGCGGGGACCACCAGGCCGTCTACGCGTACGCCCGCGAGGACCTGGACTGGTGGGAGGGCGAGCTGGGGCGCGAGCTGACCCCGGGGCTGTTCGGCGAGAACTTCACCACCTCGGGCCTGGACGTCAACGGCGCCCTGCTGGGCGAGCGCTGGCGGGTCGGCCCGGACCTGCTGCTGGAGGTGGCCTCGGCCCGGATCCCGTGCCGGACCTTCCAGGGCGCGCTGGGCGAGCCGGGCTGGGTCAAGCGGTTCACCCAGGCCCGGCGGCCGGGCGCGTACCTGCGGGTGGTCGAGGAGGGGTCGGTCTCCCCGGGCGACGTGATCGAGCGGGTGCACCGGCCGGACCACGAGGTCACGGTGGAGTTCTGGTTCCGGGCCTTCACCACCGAGCGGGCCCTGCTGCCGCGCACCCTGGCGGCCGGTGCCGCGATGGAGCCGGAGGCGCACGAGGCGGTCCGTACGTACCTGGCCAAGTCCGGGAACCCGGCGCGGGGCTGACACCGCGTCGGTGCGGGTGCCGGGTGGCCGACACGATCCCGGCGACACGGACTAGGTTGCGCACATGACGACTGCGTTGATTACGGGATCCACGGCGGGCATCGGCGCCGCCTTCGCCCGGCGGCTCGCCGCCCAGGGGCACAACCTGGTGCTGGTCGCCCGCGACACCGAGCGGCTGGGCGTCCAGGCCACCGAGCTCCACGACCGGCACGGCATCGAGGCCGAGGTGCTGACCGCGGACCTGTCCACGGAGGAGGGCATCGGCGCGGTGGAGGCGCGGCTCTCGGACCGCACCCACCCGGTGGACCTGCTGGTCAACAACGCGGGCTTCGGCAACAAGGGCCGCTATCTGGACGTGCCCATGGCAGACGAGCTGACCATGCTGAAGGTGCATGTGGAGGCGGTGCTGCGGCTGACCTCGGCGGCCACCGGGGGGATGCGGGACCGCGGCCGCGGCGGGGTGATCAACGTGGCCTCGGTGGCGGCCTTCCTGCCCCGGGGCACGTACGGGGCCAGCAAGGCGTGGGTGGTCCAGTTCACCCAGGGGGCGGCCAAGGACCTGGCCGGTTCCGGGGTGCGGCTGATGGCGCTGTGCCCGGGGTTCGTGCGGACCGAGTTCCACGAGCGGGCCGGGATGGGCACGGACAACATCCCCAGCTGGATGTGGCTGGACGCGGACAAGCTGGTGGCCGACGCGCTGGCCGATCTGGCCCGCGGCCGGGCGGTGTCCATCCCGGACCCCCGGTACAAGGCGCTGATGGGGCTGGTGAAGCTCACCCCGCGCGGGCTGCTGGGCGGGGTGTCCTCCCGTACGGGGCGGAAGTACGGCCCCCAGTAGGACATCCGGGCGGCATCCGGGCGACATCCGGGCGGTTCCATACCCGCGCGTACGGAATAAAATGGACGCGCCCCATTCGCCCCGGACTCCCGGGAGACGGCCATGAATTTCGTACAGGTGATCGACTACGAGACGAGCCGGTTCGACGAGATGAGCGAGCTCGTCGACCGGTGGGCGGCGCAGACCAGGGGGCGGCGGACGGCCACGCACACCATGGTGGGCCGGGACCGGGAGGCCGCCACGCACTATGTGAACCTGATCGAGTTCCCCTCGTACGAGGAGGCCATGAGGAACTCCCGGCTCCCCGAGACCGACCGGATGTTCCGGGAGATGATGGCGCTCTGCGAGGGGATGCCGCGGTTCAGCAACCTGGACGTGGTCCGCGACGAACAGCTCAACAAGCACCTGGTGAACCGGGTGTTCGAGGAGGTCGTCGGCGAGGGCCGGATGGACGTCCTGGACGAGTGCTTCGCGGTGGACTACATCGACCACGACATCGGCCGGCCGGAGAGCACCGTGATCGGGCGGGAGGCCGCACGCGAGAACATGGCGCAGTGGACCGGGGCCTTCGACATGGCCATGGAGCCGCTGGCCCAGCCGGCCGAGGGCGAGTTCGTCACCACCGTGTGGGACTGGACCGGTGTGCACACCGGGGAGTTCATGGGGATGCCGCCGACCGGGAAGACCTGCCGGATGTCGGGCACCACCACCTTCCGCTGCGTGGACGGTGAGATCACCGAGGGCTGGTGGCACTACGACCTGGGAGGGCTGATGCGGCAGCTGGGCGTCACCGGCGCGACCGGCCCCGCGTCCTGAGCCGGACCGGCGCCCGGGCCGGGCACGCGGAAGGCCCCGCTCCGCGAGTGCGGGGCGGGGCCTTCCGGACGGGGAACCCGATCAGTGGCTGTGGCCGTGGCCGTGCCCGTGACCGTGGCCGTCGCCCTCTTCCTCGGCCGGCTTCTCGACGACCAGGGTCTCGGTCGTCAGCAGCAGCGAGGCGATGGAGGCGGCGTTCTCCAGGGCGGAGCGGGTGACCTTGACCGGGTCGATGACCCCGGCCTTGATCAGGTCGCCGTACTCGCCGGTGGCGGCGTTGAAGCCCTGGCCCTTGTCGAGCTCGGCGACCTTGGAGGTGATGACATAGCCCTCCAGGCCGGCGTTCTCGGCGATCCAGCGCAGCGGCTCGACGGCGGCGCGGCGGACGACGGCCACACCGGTGCCCTCGTCGCCGGTCAGGCCGAGGTTGCCCTCCAGGACCTTGACGGCGTGCACCAGGGCGGAGCCACCGCCGGAGACGATGCCCTCCTCGACCGCGGCGCGGGTCGCCGAGATGGCGTCCTCAAGACGGTGCTTGCGCTCCTTGAGCTCGACCTCGGTGGCGGCGCCGACCTTGATCACGCACACGCCGCCGGCCAGCTTCGCCAGGCGCTCCTGGAGCTTCTCGCGGTCCCAGTCCGAGTCGGTGGACTCGATCTCGGCCTTGATCTGGTTGACGCGGCCGAGGACGTCCTCGGAGGAGCCGGCGCCGTCCACGATCGTGGTGTCGTCCTTGGAGACGGTCACGCGGCGGGCGGAGCCCAGCACGTCCAGACCGGCCTGGTCGAGCTTGAGGCCGACCTCCTCGGCGATGAC
This sequence comes from Streptomyces sp. NPDC033845, assembly GCF_055576225.1. Taxonomy (NCBI): domain Bacteria; kingdom Bacillati; phylum Actinomycetota; class Actinomycetes; order Kitasatosporales; family Streptomycetaceae; genus Streptomyces; species Streptomyces sp. NPDC033845. The sequence continues at coordinate 57,724 of NZ_JBVIRI010000012.1, forward strand.
GGTGGCACCGGTGAGGGTGGCCATGTCCTGGAGCATCGCCTTGCGGCGGTCACCGAAGCCCGGGGCCTTGACGGCCACCGCGTTGAAGGTGCCGCGGATCTTGTTGACGACGAGGGTGGAGAGCGCCTCGCCCTCGACGTCCTCGGCGATGATCAGCAGCGGCTTGGAGCCACCCGCCTGGATGACCTTCTCCAGCAGCGGCAGCAGGTCCTGGATCGAGGAGATCTTGCCCTGGTTGATCAGGATGTACGGGTCGTCGAGGACGGCCTCCATACGCTCCTGGTCGGAGACCATGTACGGCGAGAGGTAGCCCTTGTCGAAGGCCATGCCCTCGGTGAAGTCGAGCTCCACTCCGAAGGTGTTGGACTCCTCGACGGTGATGACGCCGTCCTTGCCGACCTTGTCCATCGCCTCGGCGATGAGCTCGCCGATCTGGGCGTCCTGCGCGGAGAGCGCGGCCACGGCGGCGATGTCGGACTTGTCCTCGATCGGGCGGGCGGTCGCGAGGAGCTCCTCGGACACGGCCTTGACCGCGGCGTCGATGCCCTTCTTCAGGGAGGCCGGGGAGGCGCCGGCGGCGACGTTGCGCAGGCCCTCGCGGACCAGCGCCTGGGCCAGCACGGTGGCGGTGGTGGTGCCGTCGCCCGCGATGTCGTTGGTCTTGGTCGCCACCTCCTTGACGAGCTGGGCGCCCAGGTTCTCGTACGGGTCGTCGAGCTCGACCTCGCGGGCGATCGTGACACCGTCGTTGGTGATGGTGGGGGCGCCGAACTTCTTGTCGATGACGACGTTGCGGCCCTTGGGGCCGATCGTCACCTTCACCGTGTCGGCAAGCTTGTTGACGCCGCGCTCAAGGGCGCGACGGGCGTCCTCGTCGAACTTCAGGATCTTCGCCATGGGAGCGGTTCAGCCCTCTCGAAAAATCTGGTGTCTAACGAGCAGCGCCCCTAGCCGCCCGGCAAATCAGCGGGGTGACCAGGGGCGCAGCTCACAGCATTTTGATGCGGGGTGAATTACTTCTCGACGATCGCGAGGACATCGCGAGCCGAGAGGACGAGGTATTCCTCGCCGCTGTACTTCACCTCGGTGCCGCCGTACTTGCTGTACAGAACGATGTCGCCGACGGTGACGTCCAGCGGGAGACGCTGGCCGTCCTCGAAGCGACCCGGACCGACCGCGAGGACGACGCCCTCCTGGGGCTTCTCCTTCGCGGTGTCCGGGATGACCAGGCCGGAGGCCGTGGTCTGCTCGGCGTCGAGCGGCTGGACCACGATGCGGTCCTCAAGCGGCTTGATGGCAACCTTGGAGCTGGCGGTCGTCACGATCCGACCTCCCCCTTCGGAGATCTCACGGGGTTAACTGTCTGAGGTGGCGACCAGGTGGATCCGTCGTCGCGGGTGCCGGACCTGCCCGTCGCTGTGTTGGCACTCGCCGGTGGTGAGTGCCAGGCCCGAGACTATTCCGGCGATTAGCACTCGGTCAAGCGGAGTGCCAATTCAGGCCGGAGGGCGTTGCGGAATCCACCCTTCCCGGGGGCCGGGCGGCGGTGCGCCCGGGGCGTGGGTGGCGCAGGCCACCGGGCGCGGCGGAACCCCGGCCCCGGCCCGCGCGTCGTAGGGGATATGAAGATAAAGCCACCCAATGCCGAGCAGACCGGACGGAAGGGCTCCGCACCGTGCGGGGACTGAGGCCCTCGACGGTGCCGGGCGCCCGGCGCCGCACCGAGGCACTGCTGCTGGTCCTCGTGGTGGCGATCGCCGTCTTCGGCCACGCCAACGCGGGCCTGGCCATGAACGGCGAGCTGCCCGCCAACCTCAGCGGGTTCGCGATCAGCCTCTCGTTGCTCTCCCTGGTCGGACATCTGGGCGTCCGCCGGTTCGCCGCCTACGCGGACCCGCTGATCCTGCCGCTGGCCATGCTGCTGACCGGGATCGGGCTGGTGCTGCTGCACCGGCTCGACCAGTCGTACATCGAGCGGTACGGCGCCGAGGCCAACGCCCCGGGGCAGCTGCTGTGGACGGTGGTCGGGGTCGCCGCCTGCGTGCTGGTCGTGGCGCTGCTGAAGGACCACCGGCTCCTCCAGCGGTTCATCTACCTCACGATGGCCGTGGCGCTGGTCCTGCTGATCACCCCGGCGTTCATGCCGGCCGACACCTACGGCGCCAAACGGTGGATCTTCATCGGGCCGTTCTCGCTGCAGCCCGGCGAGTTCGTGAAGATCATGATCGCGGTGTTCTTCGCCGGATACCTGGTCGTCCACCGGGACACGCTGGCGCTCGCCGGACGCAAGTTCCTCGGCATGCGGCTGCCGCCGATGCGGCAGCTCGGACCCATCGTCACGGTGTGGATCGTGGCCATGCTGGTCCTGGTCTTCGAACGCGACCTCGGCACCTCGCTGATCTTCTTCGGGGTGTTCGTGGTGATGCTGTACGTCGCGACCGAGCGCACCAGCTGGATCGTCTTCGGCGTCCTGATGGCCGCCCTGGGCGCCTTCGTCGTCGGCTCGACCGAACCGCACGTGAAGAACCGGGTCCAGGCCTGGCTGCAACCCATGGCGATCTTCCTGCCGGAGGAGCAGCGGCCCAAGGGACTCACCTCGGACCAGTCCGCCCAGGCCCTGTTCAGCTTCGGCACCGGCGGGATCTCCGGCACCGGCCTCGGCCAGGGCCATCCCGAGCTGATCCAGTTCGCCGGCCGCTCCGACTTCATCCTGACCACGGTCGGCGAGGAACTCGGACTGGCCGGGGTGATGGCGATCCTGATCCTCTACGCCCTGCTGGTCCAGCGCGGCCTGCGGATGGCCCTGGGCGCCCGCGACCCGTTCGGCAAACTGCTGGCCGTCGGCCTGTCGGCCGCGCTGGCGCTCCAGGTGTTCGTGGTGGCGGGCGGTGTGACGGGCCTGATCCCGCTGACCGGCAAGGCGCTGCCGTTCCTGGCCAAGGGCGGCTCCTCGCTGCTGGCCAACTGGATCATGATCGCCCTGCTGCTGCGCATCAGCGACAGCGCGGAACGCCAGCGCGAGGCGGACTCCCGCCCGGCGGACGGTGTCACGGCCGAGCCGGAACCGGTCGGGGTGGCCGCTGCGGCGGGGGCCCCGCCGGGGCGGGGGTAGCAGCGGGGGCTACAGGTAGTCCTCCAGGCGGCCGATCCGGAAGCCCTGTTCCTGGATGCGGCGCAGCATGCGGGTGGTCATCTGGGTCTCCGTGCTGCCCTTGAGTTCGGCGGGGCCGCGGAAGTGGGCCAGGATGATGTCGCCGGGGCGGAGGGCGGAGCCCTCGGCGTACTGGAGGTCGTGTATCTGCATCGACACCCGCCACAGCACCAGCGCCCGGGCGCCGCAGTCCTTCGCGGCCCGCAGGGTGCGGTCGTCGTAGTTGCCGTAGGGCGGGCGGAACAGGCCGGGGGCGGTGCCGAAGCGGGCGTGCAGGCGGTCGCGCTGGCCGCATATCTGGGCCTTCTGCGCCTCGTACGGCAGGGTCCTGAGGTTCGGGTGGGTCAGCGTGTGGTTGTTGATCTCGCTGCCGTTGCCCTGGTCGCGGAGCCGGGCGAAGTGGCCGTAGTCGGAGGAGGCCACGCTGTCCGTGAGGAACATGCTGATCGGGAGCCGGAGTTCGGCGGTGAGCCGGAGGAACTCGGGGTCCTTCTCGGCGCCGTCGTCGAAGGTGAGGAAGACGGTCCTCTCCCCCGCCGGCACGGGTATTCGGTCCACCACCGGCACCCTCCCGGGCGCCGCCTTCGGCAGGTTCGCCTTCCGGGCCGGGGCGGGCGCGAACTCCAGCGGCCGGGAGAGTCCCCAGTGCCTGTACGCGTCGCCGGGCCCCGGCGGGGCCGTCGGGCGGGCCGAGGGGGGCCGGGGGGACGGGGAGGCCGGGGCGCTGCCGCCCTGGACCTCCTCCGTCGCCTTCCGGCCGAGCCGTTCGATCGGGTCCACGCTCTCCCCGCACCCCGCCAGGGAGAGCGCGAGCGCGCCGGCCGCCAGAAGTCCGGCCGTCAGCCGGCGCGCGCTGATCACAGGTAGTCCTCCAGGCGGGCCACGGCGTATCCCTTGTCCGTGACGGTCTTCATGACCTGACGGATCATGTCAGGCATGGTGCCCTTCCAGTCCTCGCGCCCCCGGAAGTGGGTGAGGATGATGTCACCGGGGTGGATGTCGCGGTCCCACTCGCGGTAGTCCATCTTGTCCGGGAAGACCTCGGCGTTCCACAGCGGGACGTGCTTGATGCCGCAGGACTTGGCGGCGCGCAGGGTGTCCTCGTTGTAGTTGCCGTACGGCGGCCGGAAGACGGTGGGCCGCTTGCCGAACTGGCGCTGGATGGTGTCCTGCTGGCCGCAGATCTCCTGGCGCTGCTTCTCGTAGGAGAGCGCGGGCATGTAGCGGTGGTTGAGGGTGTGGTTGTTGAGGGTGACGCCGGCCTTCTGCATCTGCTGGAAGTACGGGTAGTCGTCCCGCACCAGGTAGTCGCTGAGGAAGGCCGTGTAGGGCAGGTCGAGTTCCTTCATCATCTTCAGGAACTCGGGGTCCTTCTCCGCCCCGTCGTCGATGGTCAGGAAGACGACCTTCTCCTCGGTGGGGACGGTGGTGAACACCGGCGGGAGGTCCTCCTGGCCGTCCACCTCGAAGCCGTCGCGGGTCCCGATCTCCGGCTTGGCCGCGGGGGCGGCCGGGGCGGTCAGCGGGGTCCGGGCGAGGCCCCACCGCTTGGCCGCGGCGATACGGGCCTGCTGCTTCTGCCTGGCCAGGGCGGCCGGGCTGAGGGGGGCGGCGGCGGCGCCCGCCTCGCCGCCCTTCTTGGGCTGGGCCGGTGCGCCGGTGTCCCCGGAGCTGCCGCAGGCGGTGCCGAGGGCGGCGACCAGCACCGCGGCCAGCGCCACCCCGAACCGGCCGCGGGTCCCGGCGAACGCCTGGGTCTTTTTTCCGTTTTTTCCTACTAGCTGCATAGCTGGGGATATTGTCATCGCACACCACGGGGTCCCGGACGACACCTCGGCCGGATCCGCACCTTCCACCGGCTGGCGCACAATGAGCCGGTGGACCACCGAGATTTCGCCGCCCTGCTCACCCCCGAAGGCCGCGCCCTGCTGGACTCCCTGCGCGACCACGACCCGGCCCGGGAGCTCGCCCTCGCCACCCGGCTGCGCCGGGACCACCCGGCCGGGCTGGTCTCCGCCGCGCTGGGGCAGGCCCGGCTGCGGCAGCGCGCGGTGGCCAAGTTCGGTGCCGAGGACGCGTACCGGATGTTCTTCACCCCCGGCGGGGTCGAGATGGCCACCCGGGCGAGCGTGGCCGCGTACCGCGCCGAGCGCTTCTCCGCCCTCGGGGTGCGCAGCCTCGCGGACCTCTGCTGCGGGATCGGCGGGGACGCCGTCGCGCTGGCCCGGGCCGGCATCCGGGTGCTCGCCGTGGACCGGGACCCGCTGACGGCGGCGGTGGCCCGCGCCAACGCCGAGGCCCTGGGGCTGGCCGGGCTGATCGAGGTGGTCGAGGCGGACGTGACGGAGGTGGACACCTCCGACTACGACGCGGTCTTCCTGGACCCGGCCCGGCGCGGCGGCCGTGGCCGGACCTTCGACCCCGAGTCCTACTCCCCGCCGCTCTCCTGGGCGACGGCGAAGGCCCGGTCGGCCCGCCACGCGGCCGTCAAGATCGCCCCCGGGATCCCGCACGAGGCCGTCCCCGCCGAGGCGGAGGCCGAGTGGATCTCCGACCAGGGCGATGTGAAGGAGGCCGTGCTCTGGTTCGGCACCCGGCCGGGGGCGGTGCGCGCCACGCTGCTGCCCGGTCCCCGGTCGCTGTGCCCGGAGGCGCCGCTGCCGGACCCGGCGGCCGGGCCGGTCGGCCGCTGGCTCTACGAGCCGGACGGGGCCGTCATCCGCGCCCATCTGGTGGCCGAGGTGGCCGCCGAGCTCGGCGGCCGGCTGATCGACCCGACCATCGCCTACATCACCGCGGACGAGCTGCGGCCGACCCCGTACGCCACCGCGTACGAGATCACCGATGTGCTGCCCTTCGGGCTGAAGCGGCTCAAGGCGCTGCTGCGCGAGCGCGAGGTCGGGGTGCTGACCGTGAAGAAGCGGGGGTCGGCGATCGAGCCGGAGGAGCTCCGGAAGAAGGTCAAGCCGCAGGGGCGGAACTCGGCGACGGTGTTCCTCACCCGGGTGGCCGGGGCCCCGTCCATGCTCATCGGGTCGCCCGCCGCCCGGGCCCGGTGAGGGTGCGCACCGCCCACCGGTAGTGCGCGGCGGCCTTCCCGGCGCCGAGCAGCCCGGTGATCCAGAGGATCGTCCCGAGGCCCATGAGGTAGGCGACCTCCCCGTACGTCTCCCCGCCCGGCCGGGCCGAGGCGGCGGAGCCGAAGGACACCCACAGGCCGAGGGCGCAGAGCACGAAGGAGCTGAGCAGCCAGCCCAGGCTGCGGCCGGGGGCCCGCAGCCGGGCGTCCGCCGCCGGGTCGCGGCCGGCCGGTCCGGGGTCCGAGTCGGCCCAGGCGTGCAGGAGTTCGCGGACCTCGCGGTCCCGGCGGGCTCCCCAGGCGAGCCAGAAGGAGGCGGGGACCAGCACGCCGAGGCCGAGGGCGGCGAAGACGGCGCCGATCAGGGTGCCGAGGCCGTCGGCCTGCTCGAAGGACATCAGGGCCATGCCGAGGAAGGACCAGCCGAAGGCGAACACGGCGGCCGCGGACCACAGCAGCAGCAGCCGGGTGACGCCCAGGCTGTGCCGGGCGAGTTCGCCCAGGAACCGGGCCCGGTCCGCCCGGAGCGCGGCCTCGTCGTACCAGGCCCGCAGGTGCGCGGGCGGCGGCGGGGGCGGCAGGTCACGGCGAGGCATGCGCATGACCATAGCGGGAGCCCGCCGCAGGACCGGCGGACTCCTCCGGGACCGCGTCAGGTCACCGACTCGAAACGCCAGCGGTGCACCGGGCGGGTGATCAGGTCCGGGGCCGGCTCGGGGAGTTCGGGGAGCTCGGCGGCCAGGGACTCCGCCTCCCACCAGGTGATGACCAGCACCCGGTCCTGCGGGGCCCGGAACACCTCGCGGCGCAGCGGTTCGCTCGCCAGGACCCGGGAACGGGCCCATTCGAGCAGCTCGTTGCCCCGCCCGGCGGTGGCCCGGGCCTCCCACATCAGCGCGACGGTGGTGCTCACGGGTACAGGTTGTCCTTGCTCAGCTCGTGCACGTGGTCGTGGTCGTGGGTGTGGCCGTGCCCGTGGGTGTGCCCGTGGCCGTGGGTGTGCGAGGTGCCGGGGACGTGCGGTTCGGTGACGGGGAGGGAGGAGTCCGCGGAGAGGTCCCAGTCCGACGGCGGCCGGTTGCGGGCCACCATCTCGGCGCCCAGCGCGGCCACCATCGCCCCGTTGTCGGTGCAGAGCTTGGGCCGCGGCACCCGCAGGACGATCCCGGCGGCGTCGCAGCGCTCCTGCGCCAGGGCCCGCAGCCGGGAGTTGGCCGCGACCCCGCCGCCGATCATCAGATGGTCCACGCCCTCGTCCTTGCAGGCCCGGACGGCCTTGCGGGTGAGCACGTCGACCACGGCCTCCTGGAAGGAGGCGGCCACGTCGCGGACCGGCACCTCCTCCCCGGACTTCCGCTTGGCCTCGATCCAGCGGGCCACGGCGGTCTTCAGCCCGGAGAAGGAGAAGTCGTACGCCGCGTCGCGCGGGCCGGTCAGTCCGCGCGGGAAGGCGATGGCGGTCGGGTCGCCCTCGCGGGCCAGCCGGTCGATGACCGGTCCGCCGGGGAAGCCCAGCTGGAGCACCCGGGCGATCTTGTCGAAGGCCTCGCCGGCCGCGTCGTCGATGGTGGCGCCCAGCGGCCGGACGTCGGAGGTGATGTCCGGGGCCAGCAGCAGCGAGGAGTGGCCGCCGGAGACCAGCAGGGCCATGGTCGGCTCCGGCAGCGGCCCGTGCTCCAGCTGGTCCACGCAGATGTGCGAGGCCAGGTGGTTCACGCCGTAGAGCGGCTTGCCGAGGGCGTAGGCGTAGGCCTTGGCCGCCGAGGTGCCGACCAGCAGGGCGCCGGCCAGGCCGGGTCCGGCGGTGACGGCGATGCCGTCCAGGTCGCGGGCGGAGACCCCGGCCTCCTTCAGGGCCCGCTCGATGGTGGGGACCATCGCCTCCAGATGGGCGCGGGAGGCGACCTCGGGGACCACTCCGCCGAAGCGGGCGTGTTCGTCGACGCTGGAGGCGACCGCGTCGGCGAGCAGGGTGGTGCCCCGGACGATGCCGACGCCGGTCTCGTCGCAGGAGGTCTCGATGCCGAGGACGAGGGGTTCGTCAGCCATGGTTCTCACTTCGCACGGAAACGGAGCTTGCGGGGTCGGACAGGCGCATCACGAGCGCGTCCACGTTGCCGGGCTGGTAGTAGCCGCGGCGGAAGCCGATGGGTTCGAAGCCGAACCGTTCGTAGAGCCGCTGGGCGCGGGTGTTGTCCACCCGGACCTCCAGCAGGACCTCGGCGCATTCGAAGGCGGTGGCGGCGCGCAGCAGATCGGTGAGCAGCCGGGCGCCGAGCCCGGTCCCCCACTGGTCGCGGGCGGCCGCGATGGTCTGTACGTCGCCGAGGTCCCCGGCGGCGGCCAGCCCGGCGTAGCCGACCAGGCGGCCGGTGTCCCGCTCCTCGGCGACCACGTAGCGGCGGGTGGCGCGCGGGCCGCGGGCGTGGGCCAGCTCGGACCAGAACATGCCGGCGGACCAGGCGTCCTCGGGGAACAGCTCGTGTTCCAGTTCCAGCACCGGCTCGATGTCCCACCAGCGCATCTCGCGCAGCGCCACCTCGGACGGGCCGGGGACGGACGCTCCGGGGCCGGACACTTCGGGGACGGACGCTTCGGCGGCGGTCACTGGGGGGTGACCACCTTGTAGTTCTTCGGGACCTGCGCGTCGGGGCGGCGCAGGTAGAGCGGGACCGGCGGCAGGAAGGCGTCCTCGCGGCCGGCCGCGAGGAGTTCGGCGGCCAGGGCGGCGAGGGCGGCGGCGGACTGGTGCTCGGGGCCGCGCGCGTCCGGGAACACCTCGGGGTAGAGGAGGGCGCCGGCGCCGACCGCGGGCAGTGCGGCGACCCGTTCGGCGATGTCGGCGGGCCGGTCCACGGCGGGGTCGCCGACCCGGGTGCGCGGGTCCTCGTACCGGGCCCAGTAGACCTCCTTGCGGCGGGCGTCGGTGGCGACCGTGAAGGGGCCCTCGATGCCGGCCGCACCGGCGGCGTACGCGAGTCCGTCCAGGGTGCACAGTCCGTGGACCGGGACCCCGAGGACGGAGGCGAAGGCGGCGGCGGTGACCAGGCCGACCCGCAGTCCGGTGTAGGGGCCGGGGCCGGTGCCCACGACGATGCCGGTCACGGCGTCGAGTTTCAGGCCCGCCGCGGCGAGGACCGCGTCCACCGAGGGCAGCAGCAGCTCCCCGTGGCGGCGGGCGTCCACCTCGTTGGACTCGGCGAGGACGGACTCGCCGTCGTGGAGGGCGACGGTGACGGCGGGCGTGGCGGTATCTACTGCGAGCAAGAGCACGCGAACAGCCTACGACTCCGGGGACGGCGGCCGCCCGCGCCCGTTGCGCCCCGATCCCCGGGGCCCCGGCTGCTACCTTCGACCCAGGTCTGGATCAGGGGAAGCACGGGAGGCGGAGCAAGGTGGCAAGCAGAAGCTCGGGAATCGTGGCCGGGCTCACCGCGGCGGCCGTCGCGGCGGTCGGCTTCCTCGCCTACCAGGCCCAGGCCAGCGCGCCCGCGCGGCCCGCCGTCCAGGCCCAGCAGCCGAAGACCCCGCCGGCCACGGCCCCGCAGGACCCGGCCAAGCCGGTGGCGGTGCCGCCGGATTCGGGCCTCGGCAAGCGGGTGGTCTACTCGGTGGGCCAGAAGCGGGTCTGGCTGGTGGAGGCCCCGGGCGCCACCGGGGCCGCGGCGCGGCCGAAGAGCTTCCTGGTGAAACCGAGCACGGTCCACCCCAAGCCGGGCAGCTATGTGGTCACGTCCCGGTCGGGCGCGGTCACCGGTTCGGACGGGGTGCCGATCGAGCACGTCGTGCGGTTCACCAGCAGCAAGGGGACCGTCATCGGGTTCAGCGCCCGGGTGGACGGGGAGCTGCCGGAGCCCGATCCGAAGAAGCGGACCGGCGGCATCCGGATGAGCCGGGCCGACGGGGACCTGATGTGGGCCTTCGCCACGGTGACCGCCAAGGTGGTCGTGGTCCCGTAGCGGGCGCACCGGCGCCGCGAGCACCCGTGGCGCCGCCATCACCCGTACGGAGGAGTCCGCCGCGCTCAGGCCGCGGCGGCGGGTCCGTCCGGGTCCGCCGCGGGGCCGCCGTCCCGGGGCGCGGGGGTGGTCTTCGGGGGCGTGGACACCGCGCTGGCCGCCGCGCCGGCGGCGAGCAGGGCCTGCATCGTCAGCCCGAAGGGGACGAGGGCGGGGCCGGGGCGGCGGGGCGCTTCCCCCCGGTCTGCTGCCGACGTGGCCGACATGGCTGCCTCCTGCATCCTGCGTCCGGATACACCGAAGTTAGGTAGCCCTAACCCTGTTCGCTACCATGTCACCACGCGCCCCGGCACCCGCGCAATATGTTCCCGACGAGTTGTCGGTACCTTTCCCGGCCGAGCGGCCGCGGAGACCGGCCTCAGGCCGTCTCGGTGAGCGCGGCCAGCTGGTCCGCGTCCCAGCGCGCGCCCACGCCCCGGACCGTCACCTCGCGGACGTCGTCCAGCACCTCCTCGTGGCCCACCGCCCGCGCGATCACCACGTGCAGCCGGTCCTCCGACAGCTCCTCCACCTTGCCGTCGCCCCACTCGACCACCACCACCGACTCGGGCAGCGACACGTCGAGGTCCAGGTCCTCCATCTCGTCCAGCCCGCCGCCGAGCCGGTACGCGTCCACGTGCACCAGGGCCGGACCCCCGACCAGCGAGGGATGGACCCGGGCGATCACGAAGGTCGGCGAGGTCACCGCCCCGCGCACGCCCAGCCCCTCGCCCAGTCCACGGGTCAGGGTGGTCTTGCCCGCGCCGAGTTCGCCGGTGAGCAGGACCAGGTCCCCGGGGCGCAGCAGGCCGGCGATGCGCCGGCCCAGGTCCTGCATGCCCTCCGGGGAGTCGACGGTCAGCCCGACCGTGGCGGTGTCGGCGGTGGTGTCGGCGGTGGTGTCTGCGGTGCCGTCGGCGGTCTCAGCCGCCCGGGTGTGCGGTGCTTCCATGGGAGCCAACGGTAGTGGCTCCGGGCACCGCGCCCGCCCGCTCCAGCAGGTCCAGCAGCAGCCCGGTGACGGTCTCCGGATGCTCCAGCATCAGCAGGTGGCCGGTGTTCTCCAGCACCACCAGCTCGGCGTCCGGGAGTTCGGCCTTGATGGCCTCGCTGTGCTCCGGCGGGGTGATCATGTCCCGGTCCCCGGCGACCACGGTCACCGGCAGTCCGGCGAAGGCCCCCAGCGCGGCCGACTTGTCATGGGCCGAGAACGCCGGGAAGAACTCGGCGACCACGTCGATGGGGGTGGCCTCGATCAGCCGCTCGGCGAACCGGGCCACCCCCGGGTCCACGTCCCGGGACCCGAACGAATAGCGCTTGATCATCCCGGCGAACAGGTCGGCGGTGGCCCGGCGCCCCCGCTCCACCAGCTCCACCTGGGAGCCGAGCGCGCGCAGCACCCCCGGCAGCACCCGGCGCACCGCGCCCATGCCCAGCGCCGGAAGTCCGTAGGTGACCTCGTCGAGCCGGCCCCCGGAGGTGCCGGCCAGCAGGACCCCGGTCACCCGTTCCCGGACCAGCTCGGGGAACTGGTCGGCCAGCGCCATGATCGTCATACCGCCCATGGAGTGCCCGACGAGCACCAGCGGGCCCTCGGGCGCGGCCGCGTCGATAACCGCCTTCAGATCGCGGCCGAGCTGGTCGATGGTGACCGGCTCGCCGTCCGCCTGGGCCAGCCCCCGGTCCGAACGGCCGTGGCTGCGCTGGTCCCAGTACACCGAGCGGACCACCCCGCGCAGGGCGGCCCGCTGGAAGTGCCAGGAGTCCTGGCTGAGGCAGTAGCCGTGGCAGAAGACCACCGTCACCGGGGCGGCCGCCCGGTCCCGGCGCAGCGGGCGCCGGCGGCGGGGCTCGGCGGGCGGTTCGTCCACCTCGTAGTGGAGTTCGGTGCCGTCCTCGGCGCGGGTGGTGCCCTCCCGGCCGCGCAGCGAGCCGTACGGGCCGGTGGCGTCCAGGGCCACCCGGGCCTTCATCCGGATGCCGCGGCCCACCGTCAGCCGCTCCACCGCGACCCCGGCGGCCGCGCCCGCGGCCATGACCCCTATCGCGGCGCCCGCCCAGCCGGCCTTCCGCCAGTTCTCGCCCACGCCGCCCGTCCTCACTCGGCCGTGATCAGCCGTTGCGGTACACCCGGGGCACTCGCCCACCGATACGGGTGACGATCTCATACGCGATCGTGTTCGCCGCTTGAGCCCAGTCCTCGGCGGTGGGTTCGCCCTGCTCACCGGTGCCGAAGAGGACCGCCTCGTCGCCGGCCCGGACCCCGTGCCCGCCGCCGCCGAGGTCCACCACGAACTGGTCCATGGCCACCCGCCCGGCGGCGGTGCGGACCTTCCCGCCCACCAGGACCGGGCCGCGCCCGGAGGCGTGCCGGGGGATGCCGTCGGCGTAGCCGGCCGGGATCAGCGCGAGGGCCGTCCCGGCGGAGGTGGTGTAGTGGTGACCGTAGCTGACGCCGTGTCCGGCCGGCACGTCCTTCACCAGGGCCACCGAGGCCTTCAGGGTCATCGCCGGGCGCAGCCCCAGCTGGGCGGAGGTGCCCAGCTCGGGGGCCGGGGACACCCCGTAGACGGCGAGGCCGGTGCGGACCAGGTCGAAGTGGCTCTCCGGGAGGGTCAGGGTCGCGGGCGAGTTCGCGATGTGCCGGACCTCGGGGTCCACGCCCTCCTTCTCGGCGTACGCCAGCATGTCGCGGAACGCGGTGAGCTGCAGCTGGATCGAGGGATGGCCGGGCTCGTCGGCGCAGGCGAAGTGCGACCACAGCCCGGTGACCGTGACGGTGCCCTCGGCCTGCGCGGCGACGGCCGCGCCGACCAGTTCGGCCCAGTCGGCGGGCTGGCAGCCGTTCCGGCCGAGGCCGGTGTCCGCCTTCAGATGGATCCTGGCCGTACGCCCGGCCGCACGGGCGGCGGCCCGCACCTCCTCCAGGGCCCACATCCCGCTGACCGACACGTCCACGTCGGCCTCGACGGCCTCCCGCCAGGGGCCGCCGGGGGTCCACAGCCAGCACATGATCCGCCCGGTGATCCCGGCGGCCCGCAGTTCGAGGGCCTCCTGCGGAGTGGCGGTGCCCAGCCAGGCCGCCCCGGCCTCCCGGGCGGCGCGGGCACAGCGGACGGCACCGTGCCCGTACGCGTCCGCCTTGACGACGGCCATCAGCTCGGACCGGGGCGCCCGGTCGCGCAGGGCGCGGACGTTGTCCCGTACGGCGTCCAGGTCGATCTCGGCGTGCACCCGCAGTCTCTCGTTCATCGGGCTCAGTCTCTCAGACCCCCTCGCCCGCCCCCGGCCGCCGGACCCCCGCGCGCCCCTGGCCAGCACCGACCGTCCCGTACCTGTGTCACCTCGCGGGCCGGGTCAGGACAGGCCGCGCCAGGCCCTCGGCAGGGCCAGGGCCACCTCGTGGGCGGTGGTGGGGGCGCCCTCGGCGGCCAGCGAACCGGCCCGCCCGTGCAGATGGGCGGCCACCGCCGCCGCGTCGAAGGCGTCGAGGCCGGCCGCCAGCAGGGCGCCCGCCAGCCCGGACAGCACATCGCCGCTGCCCGCCGTCGCCAGCCACGGCGTGCCGGTCCGGTTGACCCGGACCGGGCGGGCCGGGTCCGGATCGCAGACCAGGGTGCCCGCGCCCTTCAGCAGCACCGTCGCCCCGTACCGGTCCGCCAGCTCCCGCACCGCCGCCAGCCGGGCCGCCTCCACCCGCTCCCGCGCCACGCCCAGCAGCGCGGCCGCCTCCCCCGCGTGCGGGGTCAGCAGGGTCGGCGCGGTCCGTGCCCGGACCGCCTCCGGGGTCAGCCCGCGCAGCCCGTCCGCGTCCACCAGCAGCGGCACGTCCGGGTCCGGCAGGGTCACCGGACCGGACCCCAGACCCGGACCGAGCACCCAGGCCTGCACCCGGCCCGCCCCGATCAGCACCTCCGGATAGCGGGCCAGCACCGCCTCGGACGCCGGCCCCAGATAGCGGACCGCGCCCGCGCCCCCGCGCAGCGCCCCGGCCACGGCCAGCACGGCCGCCCCCGGGTACTGCGCGGACCCGGCCGCCACCCCGACCACCCCGCGCCGGTACTTGTCGCTCGCCGCGGTCGGCGACGGCAGCAGCCCCCGCACCTCCGCGTCCTCCAGCGCCTCCAGCGCGGGCGGGCCCAGATACGGCCCCAGACCGATGTCCACCAGACGGACCTCCCCGGCCCGGGAGGCGCCCGGTTCCACCAGCAGCCCCGGCTTGTACGCGCCGAAGGCCACCGTGAGCTCCGCGGTCACCGCCGGCCCCGCGAGCTCCCCGGTGTCCGGGTCCACCCCGCTCGGCAGGTCCACGGCCACCACCGGCACCCCGGCCGGCAGCGCCGCCACCAGCGCGGCCGCGGCCGGCCGCAGCCCGCCCCGGCCACCGATCCCGACCAGGGCGTCCAGCACCAGATCGGCCCGCTCCGGCACCCGCTCCGCCACCCGGCCGCCGGCCCGCAGCAGCGCCGCCAGCCCGGCCGGATGCATCCGGGCCGGATCCACCGGCACCGCCCGCACCGCCGCACCGCGGCGGGCCAGCAGCGCCCCCGCGAACAGGGCGTCGCCGCCGTTGTCCCCGGACCCGACCAGCAGCACCACCCGCGCCCCGGACACCTTCCCCAGCCGGCCCGCGCAGACCGCGGCCAGCCCGGCCGCCGCCCGCCGCATCAGGGAGCCCTCCGGGAGCAGCGCCATCAGCTGCCGCTCGGCGGCCCGTACCTCCTCGGCCCGGTACGCGCTGCGCATCCGCTCAGCCCTCCGCGATGACCACGGCGGAGGCCACCCCCGCGTCATGGCTGAGCGAGATGTGCCAGCCGGCCACGCCCAGTTCGGCCGCCCGGGCCGCGATCGTCCCCTTCACCCGCAGCCGGGGCCGGCCGCTGTCCTCCACGTACACCTCGGCGTCCGTCCACAGCAGCCCGGCCGGCGCGCCGAGCGCCTTCGCCAGGGCCTCCTTCGCCGCGAACCGGGCGGCGAGCGAGGCGATACCGCGCCGCTCCCCGCTCGGCAGCGTCAGCTCCGAGTCGACGAACAGCCGGCGCGCCATGCCGGGTGTCCGCTCCATCGCGGCCCCGAAACGGTCGATCGCCGCCACGTCGATCCCCACGCCGATGATCACAGCAGCCCAAGCCCCTCTGTTCCCGCGCCTGTTACCGCGCCCGATCCCTCTCCGGTACCGCCGGCTATTCGACGGTGACGGACTTGGCGAGGTTACGCGGCTGGTCGACCTCGTTGCCGCGCGCGGTCGCCAACTCGCAGGCGAACACCTGGAGCGGAACCGTGGCCACCAGCGGCTGGAGCAGGGTCGGGGTGGCCGGGATCCGGATCAGATGGTCGGCGTACGGCGCCACCGCCTCGTCCCCCTCCTCCGCGATCACGATGGTCCGGGCCCCGCGCGCCCGGATCTCCTGGATGTTCGACACGATCTTGTCGTGCAGCACCGAACGGCCCCGCGGCGACGGCACGACCACCACCACCGGCAGGTCCTCCTCGATCAGCGCGATCGGCCCGTGCTTCAGCTCGCCCGCCGCGAAGCCCTCGGCGTGCATGTACGCCAGCTCCTTCAGCTTGAGCGCGCCCTCCAGCGCCACCGGATAGCCCACGTGCCGGCCCAGGAACAGCACGGTGTCCTTGTGCGCCAGCGACCGCGCCAGCTCCCGCACCGGCTCCATGGTCCCCAGCACCTCGTCCACCGCGCGGGCGATGTCCGACAGCTCGCGGACCACCGCCCGGATCTCGTCGCCCCACTTGGTGCCGCGCACCTGCCCCAGGTACAGCGCCACCAGGTAGCAGGCCACCAGCTGGGTCAGGAACGCCTTGGTGGAGGCCACCGCCACCTCCGGACCGGCGTGCGTGTACAGCACCGCGTCCGACTCCCGGGGGATGGTCGAACCGTTGGTGTTGCAGATCGCCAGCACCTTGGCACCCTGCTCACGGGCGTGCCGCAGCGCCATCAGCGTGTCCATGGTCTCGCCCGACTGCGAGATCGCGACCACCAGGGTGCGCTGGTCGAGGATCGGGTCCCGGTAGCGGAACTCGCTGGCCAGCTCCGTCTCGCAGGGGATCCGGGTCCAGTGCTCGATCGCCAGCTTGGCGATCATGCCCGCGTGGTAGGCCGTACCGCAGGCCACGATCACCACCTTGTCGACCTCCCGGAGCACCGACACCGGGATCCGGACCTCGTCCAGGGTCAGCGAACCGCTCCCGTCGATCCGCCCCAGCAGGGTGTCGGCCACCGCCTTCGGCTGCTCGGCGATCTCCTTGAGCATGAAGTAGTCGTAGCCGCCCTTCTCGGCCGCCGAGGCGTCCCAGTCCACGTGGTACGCCCGCACCTCGGCCGGCGCACCGGCGAAGTCCGTCACCGTCACCCCGTCCCGCCGCAGCTCCACCACCTGGTCCTGGCCCAGCTCGATCGCGGACCGGGTGTGCGCGATGAACGCGGCCACGTCCGAGGCGAGGAAGTTCTCCCCCTCGCCGACCCCGACCACCAGGGGGGAGTTCCGGCGCGCCCCGACCACCACGTCGGGCTCGTCCGCGTGCACCGCGACCAGGGTGAACGCCCCGTCGAGCCGCCGGCAGACCTGCCGCATCGACTCGGCGAGGTCCCCGCTGGCCGAGAAGGCCTCCGACAGCAGGTGCGAGACCACCTCGGTGTCCGTGTCGGAGTCCAGCCGGTGCCCGCGCTCGGCCAGTTCGGCGCGCAGCGCCGCGAAGTTCTCGATGATGCCGTTGTGGACCACCGCGACCCGGCCCGCGTTGTCGAGGTGGGGGTGGGCGTTGAGGTCGGTCGGCCCGCCATGGGTCGCCCACCGGGTGTGCCCGATCCCGGTCGAACCGGCCGGGATCGGCCGTCCGACGAGTTCCTTCTCCAGGTTGACCAGCTTCCCGGCCTTCCTGACGGAGGCCAGCCCGCCGTCCGCGAGGACGGCGACCCCGGCCGAGTCGTAGCCGCGGTACTCCAGCCGCTTGAGTCCGGCGATGACCACATCGAGCGCCGACTGCGCTCCCACGTAACCCACAATTCCGCACATAGGCGGCAGCGTACGCCCGGGAACCGCTCCTGCCCGGTAGCCGAACAAGACGAAAACCCCGCCCCGGCGATTCCACCGGGACGGGGCCGGGCCGCATGCCCGCGGGCCCGGGTCAGCCCAGCTTCTTGGTCTGGGCGTCGATCAGGGCCTTCGGCTGCTTGGTCTCGCCGACGCCGACCGTGGAGATCCCGGCCAGGGTGTTGCCCTTGCGGACCAGCACCAGCTGGGTGACGAGCTTGTCCTCGCCCTCGCCGACGGTCACCGTGTACGCGGCGGCCTCGTCGCCACCGGTCACGGCGGGGCCCGGGGCGATCGAGGTGACCTTGGAGGACTCCCCGCCGAGGGTGGCCGTGTAGCCGCCCGCGCAGGCGGTGGCGGCGGTCCGGACGGAGGCCAGGGCCTCCTCCGCGCCCTTGCCGTCGTACGAGGCGAGGTTGACGGCGCTGACCGAGGTCCCGGCCAGCGCGTCCATGGCGGCCTTGGCCTTCTCCTCCGCCGAGGCGTTGGCGTCGGGGGCCTTGGGAACGCCGGTGGCGCGGGTGCGGGCCGTCCCGGAGGGGGTGCCGATGTCGCCGAAGGACTGGGCCGCCACCAGCACCTTGCACTCGGGCTTGTCGCTGGTCGCGGCCTTGCTCGCGGCGACGTCGGCCTGGCCGGCCGGCTGGAACTTGTACTCGGCGGTGTCCGCCTGCGCGACGATCACCGAGGCGAGCTCCGCGTCGGTCCTGCCCTTGGCGCCGGAGTCGGCGGCCGGCGCGGACGCCGAGGCGGAGGCCTTCGTGTCGTCCTTGGCGGCGTCCTTGCCGGAGTCGCCGTCGGAGCCGCCGCAGGCCGTGGCCAGCAGGGCGAGGGAGACGGCGGAGGCGGACAGCACGGAACGGCGGAGCAGGGTGTTGCGCATGGGACGGATTCCCCCTGGGGAAGGTGATGGACTGACGCTGATCTGCCGCCGGACCGGCGCGGGACACCGGCCGCCGGGGCACAGTTGATCAATGTACGAGTCGGGCTCCCCCGGCACCCGCGAATATCCCGATCGTGACAGCTGCGATACGCGCCCTCCGCCCAATCGAGACCGGACCCGGCACAACCCCGCGGCCACGTGACCGACCCCACCATCCACAACCGGCCCGCACCCCCGACAATGGCGGTGTGATCACTTCGCCGCCACGAAGCGCACCCGGCAGGGGCCATCGCACCGCCGATGTCTCGCCGTACCTGGACCTCACCCGCGCCGAATGGAGCGCCCTGCGCGAACGGACCCCGCTGCCGCTGACCGCCGACGAGGTGGAACGGCTGCGCGGTCTGGGCGACGTCATCGACCTGGACGAGGTCCGCGACGTCTATCTGCCGCTGTCCCGGCTGCTGAACCTCTACGTGGGCGCCACCAGCAATCTGCGCGGCACCCTGAACACCTTCCTCGGCGACGCCGGGAACGGCCACGGCGAGCAGCCCGGAACCCCGTTCGTGATAGGGGTGGCCGGTTCGGTCGCCGTCGGCAAGTCCACCGTGGCCCGTCTGCTCCAGGCCCTGCTGGCCCGCTGGCCCGAGCACCCGCGGGTGGAGCTGGTCACCACCGACGGGTTCCTGTATCCGATGAAGGAGCTCCAGGAGCGCGGGCTGCTGTCCCGCAAGGGTTTCCCCGAGTCCTACGACCGGCGGGCCCTCACCCGCTTCGTCGCCGACATCAAGGCCGGCAAGGACGAGGTCACCGCGCCCGTCTACTCGCACCTGATCTACGACATCGTGCCGGGCGAGCGGCTGGTGGTGCGCCGCCCCGACATCCTGATCGTGGAGGGGCTGAACGTGCTCCAGCCCGCCCTGCCGGGGAAGGACGGCCGGACCAGGGTCGGGCTCGCCGACTACTTCGACTTCAGCGTCTACGTGGACGCCCGGCCGGAGGACATCGAGCGCTGGTACCTGAACCGGTTCCGCAAGCTGCGCGAGACGGCGTTCCAGAACCCGTTCTCCTACTTCCGGAAGTACACCCAGGTCTCCGAGGAGGAGGCCCTGGAGTACGCGCAGACCATGTGGCGGACCATCAACCGGCCCAATCTGCTGGAGAACGTGGCCCCCACCCGCGGCCGGGCGAACCTGATCCTGCGCAAGGGTCCCGACCACAAGGTCAGCAAGCTGAGCCTGCGGAAGCTCTAGCGGGGGCCTGCGGCCCGTAGGGTGCGGGCATGCTGCATCTGCGGATGATCATCCCGCCGGACCGGACCGACCAGGTCGTCAAGGCGGTCACGGCGACGGTCGGCACCACCCATCTGGTGGTGCTGCCGGGCGCGGCCCGTGTCCCCGAGGGCGACCTGGTGCTCTGCGACGTCGCCCGGGAGGCGGGGGACGAGCTGTTGCGGCGGCTGCGGGAGCTGGGGATCGACCGGGACGGCTCCATCGCCGTGGAGGACATCGACCTCTCGCTGTCCCGGCGGGCGGACGCCGCCGAGAAGGAGGCGCCCGGGGAGCCGGCCGACGCGGTGATCTGGGAGCAGCTGACCGAGGCCACCCACGAGGAGTCCACCCTCACGATCACCTACGCGGCGTTCATGGTCCTCGCGACGATGATCGCGGCCTGCGGTGTGGCGCTGGACAACGCGATCCTGATCGTGGGCGCGATGGCGGTGGGCCCGGAGTTCGGGCCGCTCGCCGGGATCTGCACGGCCGTGGTGCGGCGGGCCCCCCGGCTGGCGGCGCGCTCGCTGATCGCGCTGGTGGTCGGGTTCGCCGTGGCGATCGCCGCGACCACCCTGTTCAGCCTGGTGATGGACGCCCTGGGGCTGTTCGAGGAGGGCATGCTGGACGATCCGCGGCCCAACACCAGCTTCATCTGGCAGCCGGACCTGTTCTCCCTGGTGGTCGCGGTGCTGGCGGGGGTCGCCGGGATCCTGTCCCTCACCTCGGCGAAGGCGGGGGCGCTGGTCGGGGTGGCCATCTCGGTGACCACGGTGCCGGCCGCCGCCAACGCGGCGGTGGCGCTGGGCTACGGGGACCTCGGCCAGATGTGGGGTTCGGGGGTGCAGCTGGCGCTCAACCTGACCGGGATCATCGTGGCCGGGGTGCTGACCCTGTACGCGCAGAAGCTGCTCTGGCGCACCCAGCGCGGCCGGTGGCTGCGCCGGGCCAAGGCCTGACCGGGGGCCGGGGCCCGGGGGACGGCCGGCCGGGGACGGGCGAGGGCCCTGCCGCGGCCGGCGGCAGGGCCCTCGTCGACGTACCGGTGCCGGTTATCCGAGCGCGGACTTCACCACGTCGGCCAGCCGGCCGGCGATCGAGCGGGCCTGCTCGATGTCGGCGGCCTCCACCATCACCCGGACCAGCGGCTCGGTGCCGGAGGGGCGGAGCAGTACCCGCCCGGTGGTGCCGAGCTCGCGTTCCGCCTCGGCGACCGCGGCGGCCAGCTCGCCGGAGGTGGCGACCCGGGAGCGGTCCACGTCCGGGACGTTGACCAGGACCTGGGGCAGCCGGCGCATCACCGCGGCCAGATCGGCCAGCGGGCGGCCGGTGGCGGCGATCCGGGCGGCCAGCATGAGGCCGGTGAGGGTGCCGTCGCCGGTGGTGGCGTGGTCCAGGATGATCACGTGCCCGGACTGCTCGCCGCCCAGGGCGTAGCCGTTCTCCTTCATCGACTCCAGCACGTAGCGGTCGCCGACGCCGGTCTGCACCACCTGGATGTCCTCGGACTCCATGGCCAGCTTGAAGCCCAGGTTGGACATCACGGTGCCGACCACGGTGTTCTTGCGGAGCTGTCCGGCCTCCCGCATGGCGAGCGCCAGCACGGCGAGGATCTGGTCCCCGTCGATCTCCTGGCCGGCCGCGTCCACGGCGAGGCAGCGGTCGGCGTCGCCGTCGTGGGCGATGCCCAGGTGGGCGCCGTGCTCGACCACGGCCTGCTTCAGCGGTCCGAGGTGGGTGGAGCCGCAGCCGTCGTTGATGTTGAGGCCGTCCGGCTCGGCGCCGATGGTGACGACCTCGGCACCGGCCCGGGCGAAGGCCTCCGGGGAGACCCGGGCGGCGGCGCCGTGCGCCTCGTCCAGGACGATCTTCAGTCCGTCCAGCCGGTTGGGGAGGACGGCGATGAGGTGGGCGATGTACTTGTCGAAGCCCTCGTCGTAGTCGCTGACGCGGCCGACCCCGGCGCCGGTGGGGCGCTCCCACGGGGCACCGGTGCGGTGCTCCTCGTAGATGGACTCGATCTTGTCCTCCAGCTCGTCGGCGAGCTTGTGGCCGCCCCGGGCGAAGAACTTGATGCCGTTGTCGGGCATGGCGTTGTGGCTGGCGGAGAGCATCACGCCGAGGTCGGCGCCCAGCGCACCGGTGAGATACGCCACCGCCGGGGTGGGCAGCACACCGACGCGCAGGACGTCCACGCCGGCGCTGGCGAGCCCGGCGACGACGGCGGCCTCCAGGAACTCGCCGGAGGCCCGGGGGTCCCGGCCGACCACCGCGGTGGGGCGGTGCCCCTCGAAGGTGCCCGCTTCCGCGAGCACATGGGCTGCCGCCACGGAGAGGCCGAGCGCCAGCTCGGCCGTCAGATCCGCGTTGGCGACACCGCGTACACCGTCTGTGCCGAAGAGTCGTCCCACTATTGTCCTCCGAGTTCGCGCTATGACCGCATGTGATCGCTTGTGGCCGCTTGTAACAGTTGTACGCCGCTTGTGGCGATAAACGAACCGCCCCGGCAGCACAGAGCGTGCCGCCGGGGCGGTTTCGTGCAGAGCAGCAGGCGGAGATTAACGCTTGCTGTACTGCGGAGCCTTACGGGCCTTCTTGAGACCGGCCTTCTTGCGCTCGACCGCACGGTCGTCGCGGGAGAGGAAGCCGGCCTTCTTCAGCGCCGGGCGGTTGTTGTCCACGTCCGCCTCGTTCAGCGCACGGGCCACACCGAGGCGCAGGGCGCCGGCCTGGCCGGACACGCCGCCACCCGCGATGCGGGCGATGACGTCGTAGCGGTTGTCGAGTTCGAGCACCTTGAAGGGCTCGTTGACTTCCTGCTGGTGCACCTTGTTGGGGAAGTAGTCCTCAAGGGTGCGACCGTTGATCTTCCACTTGCCGGTGCCCGGAACGATCCGGACGCGGGCGATGGCGTTCTTGCGACGGCCCAGGCCGGCGGCCGGCTGGGGGTCGCCGAAGCGACCGGCAAGGGACTCGGAGGTGTAGTCGCCCTCAACGGCTTCCACAGACTCGGTGGTGTACTCCTCGACGTTGCCCTCGAACTCGTCGACGGGGGTCGTCTCGGCGGTGGTCTCGGCCACGATGCTCCTCAGAATTTTCTACGTCTTGGGGGTGGCCGGAACTACTGCGCGACCTGGGTGATCTCGAACGGCACCGGCTGCTGGGCAGCGTGCGGGTGCTGGTCGCCCGAGTAGACCTTCAGCTTCGAGAGCATCTGACGGCCCAGGGTGTTCTTGGGGAGCATGCCCTTGACGGCCTTCTCCACGGCCTTCTCCGGGTTGTCCGCGAGGAGGTCGGAGTAGCGGACGGCACGGAGACCGCCCGGGAAGCCGGAGTGGCGGTACGCCATCTTCTGGGTCGCCTTGTTGCCGGACAGGTGGACCTTGTCGGCGTTGACGATGATGACGAAGTCGCCCATGTCCATGTGGGGGGCGTAGGTCGGCTTGTGCTTACCCCGGAGGAGGGCAGCGGCCTGGGTCGCCAGACGGCCGAGGACAACGTCCTGGGCGTCGATGACGAGCCACTGGCGCGAGATGTCGCCGGGCTTGGGGCTGTACGTACGCACGGTTCGTAGCCTTCGCTTCTTCAGTGATGGGTCCTGACAAGGGTCACCACGGAACGATCACGACAGCCCTGGTTCACAACGGGGACGCAACCCGTGTGCACCGCTGGTCATCGGCCCCGGTGGACCGGCGTAAGGGCCCTTTCACGTGAGAATGAACAAGCCAATACGCATAACGAACCAGCAGAATACCCGTGCACACCCGGACGGGTCAAAACGCCGACCGTGAACCCGCCTCGGCGGACTCCCCGGCGGACCCTTCGGGGCGCACCGATCCTGCAGTTCGTACGGGCCCCAGGCTACCCCGGCCGGGCCTCGCACAGCCACCCGTCAGGGTCACCGCCAGCACACACAGCGTGAAACAGTCCTTGAAGGCCCGCCGTTCACCGGTGAAGAACCAGTTCCACGGCATCCCCAGCAACTGCGGCACCACCGCCACCCAGAACCAGGGCGAACGCGGGGCCGAACCCGGCCGCACCACCGACACCAGCAGCAGCGGCAGCACCACCAGCAGGTAGTGGTCGAAGGACGGCCGCGACACCAGGAATGCGGCGAGCATCACCATGCAGGCCGTCTCCGCCAGCCGCAGCTCGCCCCCGTCCGGCTCCAGGGCGGCCGGCCGCCGCCAGCGCCTCCACACCGCCCACAGACCCGCCAGCGCGGCCGTCCCGGCCACCGCCACCGCCACCGCCTCCGGCACCCCCAGCCGGGGCAGCACCGCGATCGGCGAGGCGTCCCAGGGCAGCGCGTAGGAGTCCTGGCCCTTCAGCAGGAACGGCAGCGTCCTGGTGAAGAACAGCGAGGGACTGGGCATGGCCAGCGCACCGGCCAGCGACAGCCCCAGCGGCACCAGCACCGCCACCGCCAGCCCCCGCCACCGCCGGGCCAGCAGGAACACCAGCAGCACCGGCACCAGCATCGGCTTCGCCGCGACCGCCAGCCCGACCACCGCCCCGGCCGCCACCCAGCGGCCGCGGTGCGCCAGCAGCAGCGCGGCGGGCAGCGCCGCCGCCGACACCGCCGTCCAGTTCCCGATCAGCACCATGTTCGCGTACGGCTTGAAACCGACCGCGAAGGCCCCGAACCCCAGCACCGCCAGCCGCGACACCACCGGAACCGAGAACAGCCGCAGCGCACACCACCAGCCCAGCGCCACCAGCGCGGACATCACCACCGGCAGCAGCCAGCGCAGCACCGGCACCGGCAGCAGCGCCTCCGGCACCGCCAGCAGCACCGCGCTCGGCAGGTACAGGAACCGCTTGTCCTCGTACGGCGACCCGCCCTCCAGCAGGGTGTCCGCGGCCTTCACCACGAAGGCGTTGTCCGAACCCCAGTTGGGCCGGAGACTGCTCGACACGCACACCCACAGCACCGCGGCCAGCGCCACGGCCTGCCAGGGCCGCGACGCCGGCCGCAGCAGCCACTCCAGCAGCCGCGCCCCCCACCGCTCCACGACCACCACCGGGCCGCCCTCAGCGCTCGCGCTGGACGCGCCGCTCGTCCCAGACCGGCTCGGCGGTCTCCCGCACCACCCCGTCCGAACCGAACACCAGGTACCGGTCGAAGGTCTTCGCGAACCAGCGGTCGTGCGTCACGCACAGCACGGTGCCGTCATAGGCCTCCAGACCGTCCTGGAGCGCCTCCGCGGACTCCAGGTCCAGGTTGTCCGTCGGCTCGTCCAGCAGCAGCGCGGTGGTGCCCGCCAGCTCCAGCAGCAGGATCTGGAAACGCGCCTGCTGACCGCCCGACAGCTTCTCGAACGGCTGCTCGCCCTGCCGCTCCAGCTCGTACCGGCGCAGCGCCCCCATCGCCTGCCCCAGCGGCTTCGCCGCCTCCGTCCACAGGATGTCCACCAGGGTCCGGCCGAACAGCTCCGGATGCGCGTGGGTCTGCGCGAAATGACCGGGGACCACCCGGGCGCCCAGCTTCCAGGCACCCGTGTGCTTCACGTCCTCACCCGCCAGCAGCCGCAGGAAGTGGGACTTCCCGGAGCCGTTCGACCCCAGCACCGCCACCCGCTCGCCGTAGAACACCTCCAGCGAGAACGGCTTCATCAGCCCGGTCAGCTCCAGGTTCTCCACCGTGAGCGCCCGCACCCCGGTCCGGCCGCCCTTCAGCCGCATCCTGATGTCCTGCTCCCGCGGCGGCTCCGGCGGCGGACCGGCCTCCTCGAACTTCTGGAAGCGCGTCTGCATCGCCCGGTAGCGGGAGGCCATGTCGGGGCTGCTCGCCGCCTGGTTCCGCAGCCGCAGCACCAGCGCCCGCAGCCGGGCGTGCTCCTCGTCCCAGCGCCGCTTGAGCTCCTCGAACCGCGCGAAACGCTCCTTGCGGGCATCGTGGTAGGTGTCGAAACCACCACCGTGCACCCACACGTCGGTGCCCGTCGGACTCGGCTCCAGACTGACGATCTTCTCCGCCGCCCGGGACAGCAGCTCCCGGTCGTGCGACACGAACAACACCGTCTTGCGGGTGGCCTTCAGCTGGTCCTCCAGCCACCGCTTCCCCGGCACGTCCAGGTAGTTGTCCGGCTCGTCGAGCAGCAGGCACTCGTCCGGACCGCGCAGCAGCGCCTCCAGCACCAGCCGCTTCTGCTCACCGCCCGACAGCGTCCGCACCTCCCGGAACTGCGCCCGGTCGTACGGCATCCCGAGGGCCGCCGTGGTGCAGACGTCCCACAGCGTCTCCGCCTCGTACCCCTGCACGTCCGCCCAGTCGCTCAGCGCCTGCGCGTACGCCATCTGGGCCGACTCGTCGTCCACCGTCATGATCAGGTGCTCGGCCCGGTCCACCGCCCTCGCCGCCTCCCGGAGCCGCGGCTGCGCCACCGACACCAGCAGGTCGCGGACGGTGGTCTCGTCCCGCACCGAACCCACGAACTGGGACATCACCCCGAGGCCGCCGCTGACGGTGACCCCGCCGCCGTGCGGCTGGAGCTCCCCGGACAGCAGCTTGAGCAGGGTGCTCTTGCCGGCCCCGTTCGCCCCGACCAGGGCGACCACCGACCCCTCCCCCACCCGGAAGGAGACGTCGGGGAGCAGTACCCGCCCGTCGGGAAGGTAGTACTCCAGATGGCCGGCTTCGAGATGTCCCATGCGGGGCATTCAACCGCCCCGCACCTCCCCCGCCCAAACGGATTCCCGGCCACCGCCGTCCGGGCCGGCCGGCTCAGCCCTCCCGGCGCTTCCTGGACAGGGCCCACAGGGCCGTGCCGACCAGCACCGCGGTGGCCCCGACCCCGCCGACGAGCACCGCGGCGGAACCGGTCGCGGCCAGCCCGCCGGTCCCCCCGTCACCGGACGGCGGCCGCACCGACCCGCTGCCGGTCGGCACCGGGGTCGGGGACGGCCCCGGGGCGGTCGTGACCGTGGGCGCCGCGGAGGCCGTGGGGCTCGGCGAGGCAGAGGGGCCGCCGGACGGGGAGCCGGACGGGCTCCCGGACGGACCGCCCGTCGCGGTGGCCGAGGGCCCCGCGGAAGGACTCCCCGTCGGACGCGGCCCGGCACTCCCCGACGGCTTCGGGGACGGACCCCCGGTCGGCCCGGGGCCGGGCTCGCCCCCGGTGACCGTGATGGTCACCCTGGCGCTGTTGTTGGCCGGGGTCCGGTCCCACTGCTCCAGCGGGTACTGACCGGGCTCCCGGGCACCCACCGGGGTCCGCGGAAGGGGATCGAAGCGGAACACCCCCTCGTACTCGCCGGGCCGCACCCACGGGGCGATCCGGAAGGTGGCGCCCACCGGCCCGCTGCCCACCGCCAGCCGCTGCCCGGCCGGCGGGCAGTTCCAGCGGGTCGGCCCCTGCCGCACCACCGGGTCGCAGTCCCCCTTGACGTAGCTGAACCCGTCCGGCAGCAGGAACTCGGTGCTCGCCACCCGGAACGCCGGGTCCTCGGTGTGGATCGCCCCCGGGCCCCGGTTGTGCCAGCGCGGGGTCAGCCGCACCTCCGTGCCCGGCGCGCCGGACGCCCGGGCACCGGTCACGCTCAGGTCCGGCCGGCCGGCCGGCACCTCCAGCGCCAGCTCCTCCACCGGGGGCCGCCGGTCCAGGACCTCCTCGGTGGCCGCCATCCGCAGCTCCGGACCGGTCCCCGGACGCCACTTCGCCTTCGGATGGCGGTCCCGCTCCGCCGGCCCGTCCGGATACACCGAGACCACGTGCCGGGCCCGCCAGGCGTCCGGCCGGACCGACAGCTCCAGCCCCTCCGCCAGCCGGTAGGCGGTGCCCGGCAGGAACGGCCCGGTGAAGGTGCAGGCCTGCACCTCGCGCAGGGACACCGGGTCCCGGTCGTAGGCGCAGTTCGAGAACCGCGACCAGCCGTAGGTCAGACCGGGCCCGGTCTCCACGTACATCCGGACCGCCGCCACCGGGGCGTCCCCACCGTTGGTGAACCCGAAGCGCAGCACATGCCGCCCCCCGGCCTTCAGCTGGGTGGGGACGGTGTACCCGCCCAGCTGGAGCCCGGCCGGGACCGGCGGCGGCTCCCCCTGAGCCGGAGCCGTCCCGAACAGGACCAGGGCCCCGGCCGCCGCCACCGTCCACACGCGCATCATCGATTCGTCCCCCGTCGTCGTCCGTCCCCGGATCAGACCAACGGGCCG
Organism: Streptomyces sp. NPDC033845; assembly: GCF_055576225.1. NCBI lineage: Bacteria > Bacillati > Actinomycetota > Actinomycetes > Kitasatosporales > Streptomycetaceae > Streptomyces > Streptomyces sp. NPDC033845. The sequence continues at coordinate 85,310 of NZ_JBVIRI010000012.1, forward strand.
CCCCCGGGTTGCCCGGGAACAAGATCACGAATCAGCAACACCCCGGCGCGGCCGGACCCGCGCCCGGCAGCGTCCGCATGTTCCGGGCCTGCCGGCTGCGCTCCGCCAGCAGCTCGTCCGCCGGATAGCCGACCTCCTCCAGGGTCAGCCCGTGCGGCTTCACCACATGCACCGAGGAGTCCCGCACCCCGGCGGCCAGCACCTTCCCCGGCCACTCCACCGGCCGGTGCCCGTCGCCCACGTGCAGCAGCGCGCCCACCAGCGAACGCACCATGTTGTGGCAGAAGGCGTCGGCCCGCACGGTCGCCGTGACGATCCCGTCCTCGGCCCGCTCCCAGCTCAGCCGCTGGAGGGTGCGGATGGTGGTCGCCCCCTCCCGCTTCTTGCAGTACGCGGCGAAGTCGTGCTCGCCCAGCAGCGCCTTGGAGGCCTCGTTCATCGCCGCCACGTCCAGCGGCCAGTCGTGCCACAGCACGTGCCCCCGGCGCAGCGGGTCCACCCCGCCCTTCCGGTCCCCCACCCGGTACGCGTAGCGGCGCCAGACCGCCGAGAACCGCGCGTTGAACCCGGCCGGGGCCTCGGCCACCCGCCACACCCGCACGTCCTGCGGAAGCCGCCCGGCCAGCCGCCTCAGCAGCACCTCCCGGTGCTCCTCCCACACCTCGGCGGCCAGGTCCAGATGCGCCACCTGCCCGCGCGCGTGCACCCCCGCGTCGGTCCGGCCGGCCACCGTCAGCTCCACCGGCTCGGCCAGCCGCATCACGGTCCGCAGCGCGGACTCCAGCTCGCCCTGCACCGTCCGCCGCGTGGTCTGCTTCGCCCAGCCGGAGAACTCCTTGCCGTCGTAGCTCAGGTCCAGCCGCACCCGGACGAACCCGGGCTCCACCTCGTCACCCACGTGACCGATCCTCTCCACACACCGAAAACGCGCCCGAAAACGCGCCCGAAAAGACGGAACGGGCCCGCCCCACGAGGGGACGGACCCGTTCCAGGCCCGAACGATCAGACCGCGGAGGCTCAGGCCTCCTTGGTCTCCTCGGCCGGCGCCTCGGCCTCGGAGTCCGCGGACTCCACAGACTTGGCCTCGGCCTCCTTCACCGCACGCTTGGTGGCGGCCTCGGCCTCACCGGTGGCCTGCTGCGCCACGGTCAGCGCCTCGACCAGCTCGATGACGGCCATCGGGGCGTTGTCGCCACGACGGTTGCCGACCTTGGTGATGCGGGTGTAACCACCGGGGCGGTTCTCGTAACGCGGAGCGATCTCGGTGAAGAGCGTGTGCACGATGCTCTTGTCGGTGATCGTCTGGAGAACGAGGCGACGGTTGTGGATGTCGCCCTTCTTCGCCTTGGTGATCAGACGCTCGGCGACCGGACGCAGGCGGCGGGCCTTGGCCTCGGTCGTGGTGATGCGGCCGTGCTCGAACAGCGACTTCGCGAGGTTCGCGAGCAGCAGCTTCTCGTGCGCGGCGGAACCGCCGAGGCGGGCGCCCTTCGCGGGACGGGGCATGGTGATTCTCCTCTGTGCTGCACCGGCCGTGTCAGGTACCGGTGGCAGTCCCTACCGGCGGTCGCCGGAGGGTGTGCGGGGCGGGCCGGAACGCACCCCGCAAGCCTTGACTAGTACTGCTCGGTCTCGACGAAACCGGCGTCCGCGTCGTCGTCGGCGCCGAAGGCGTCGGCGGCGGCGGTCGGGTCGAATCCGGGCGGGCTGTCCTTGAGCGCCAGGCCCATGCCGGCCAGCTTCGCCTTGACCTCGTCGATCGACTTCGCACCGAAGTTGCGGATGTCGAGCAGGTCCGCCTCGGAGCGGGCGACGAGCTCACCCACGGAGTGGATGCCCTCGCGCTTGAGGCAGTTGTAGGAGCGGACGGTGAGTTCCAGCTCCTCGATCGGCAGCGCCAGGTCGGCGGCCAGGGCGGCGTCCGTCGGGGACGGGCCCATGTCGATGCCCTCGGCGTCGATGTTGAGCTCGCGGGCCAGACCGAACAGCTCGACCAGGGTCTTGCCGGCGGACGCCATGGCGTCGCGCGGGCGCATGGCCTGCTTGGTCTCGACGTCGACGATCAGCTTGTCGAAGTCGGTGCGCTGCTCGACTCGGGTCGCCTCGACCTTGTAGGTGACCTTGAGCACCGGGCTGTAGATGGAGTCGACCGGGATGCGGCCGATCTCCTGGCCCAGCTGCTTGTTCTGGACGGCGGAGACGTAGCCGCGACCGCGCTCGACGGTCAGCTCCATCTCCAGCTTGCCCTTGCCGTTGAGCGTGGCGAGGACCAGGTCCGGGTTGTGCACCTCGACACCGGCCGGGGGCGCGATGTCGGCAGCGGTGACCAGGCCGGGACCCTGCTTGCGCAGGTACATCACGACCGGCTCGTCGTGCTCCGAGGAGACGACCAGCTGCTTGATGTTGAGGATGAGGTCGGTGACGTCCTCCTTGACGCCCGGCACGGTGGTGAACTCGTGCAGGACACCGTCGATGCGGATGCTGGTGACAGCGGCACCCGGGATCGAGGAGAGGAGCGTACGGCGCAGGGAGTTGCCGAGGGTGTAGCCGAAGCCCGGCTCCAGGGGCTCGATCACGAACCGGGAGCGGTACTCGTCGACGACCTCTTCGGTCAGCGAAGGACGCTGAGCGATAAGCATGTCTTCATTCCTTCAGTCGTGGACGCCCACTATTTGACGTCCGACCAGAACTACAAGGGTACGGGCGGCACGTCCCCTTCGAGGGGGGACGTACCGCCCGGACACTCAAGAACGCACAAGGTGCGTCCGCTGCGTCAGACCGAGGTCAGACGCGGCGGCGCTTCGGCGGGCGGCAGCCGTTGTGCGGGGTGGGGGTGACGTCCTGGATCGAGCCGACCTCAAGGCCGGTGGCCTGGAGGGAGCGGATCGCGGTCTCACGGCCGGAGCCGGGACCCTTGACGAAGACGTCGACCTTGCGCATGCCGTGCTCCTGCGCGCGGCGGGCGGCCGACTCGGCGGCCATCTGCGCGGCGAAGGGGGTGGACTTGCGCGAGCCCTTGAAGCCGACGTGGCCGGCGGAGGCCCAGGAGATCACGTTGCCGGACGGGTCCGTGATCGAGACGATGGTGTTGTTGAACGTGCTCTTGATGTGCGCGTGCCCGTGAGCGACGTTCTTCTTTTCCTTGCGGCGCACCTTCTTGGCAGCGCCCTGACGACCCTTGGGGGGCATCTCTTACTCCTACAGGGAGGTGGTCGGTCCTACAGCGCAAGACCGCTGGAAAGCGTGTCCGCTGAGGACTACTTCTTGCCCGGCTTCTTCTTGCCGGCGATCGCGCGACGCGGGCCCTTGCGGGTACGGGCGTTCGTGCTGGTGCGCTGACCGTGCACCGGCAGGCCACGACGGTGGCGAATACCCTGGTAGCACTGGATCTCGATCTTGCGGCGGATGTCGCCCTGGATCTCGCGGCGGAGGTCACCCTCGGTGCGGAGGTTGGCGTCCACGTACTCGCGGATCTTGACCAGGTCCTCTTCGGCGAGGTCGCGAACACGGGTGTTCGGGTTCACGCCGGTCGACTCGAGGATCTCCTTGGACCGGGTGCGCCCGATACCGAAGACGTAGGTGAGTGCGATCTCCACACGCTTTTCGCGCGGGATGTCAACACCGGAAACGCGTGCCATTCAATGGCTCCTGTGTGTTCGGGGGTCTTCCGCAAAGCCACTCCCGGCAGCCGTATGAGGTACCAACCGGGTCCCCGGCCCCCGCCGGAGGTGCCGCCGACCCCGAAGGGGCTGGGCGGGCTCTGCGTATGTACGTATTTACGTGCGTCGCGCGAAGAACTGCGAAATTGCAGGTCGGTCGGCGTGCGTCAGCCCTGGCGCTGCTTGTGGCGCAGGTTGTCGCAGATGACCATGACCCGACCGTGACGGCGGATCACCTTGCACTTGTCGCAGATCTTCTTGACGCTCGGCTTGACCTTCATGTGTCTGAGGTTCTCCGGGTCAGTGCCACCACCCCGCCGTAAGAGCGGGGTACGGGGACAAGATCTACTTGTATCGGTAGACGATCCGGCCACGCGTCAGGTCGTAGGGAGAGAGCTCCACCACGACCCGGTCATCCGGGAGGATACGGATGTAGTGCATCCGCATCTTTCCGCTGATGTGCGCGAGGACCTTGTGACCGTTCTGGAGCTCCACCTTGAACATCGCGTTCGGGAGGGACTCGATCACGGTGCCCTCGATCTCGATGGCACCTTGCTTCTTGGCCACGCTTCGCCTTTCGAATCGGCTACCTTGATCAGCTCCCTGCTTCGCATGCGGACATGCGGGTGCAAAGGAGCCGACGAGTCAGTCTACGTCAGGGCACCCAGAAAGACGAATCCGGAAAGTGTGCCCCACACCCTAGATCCTTAACCAGGGGGCCGGGTCAGCCCAGCGGGTCCGGGGCCGTGGTGACGCCGTACTCGGCGAGCTTCGCCTTGCCGCAGTCCGGGCTGGTCAGCACGATCGGCCCCTCCTCGGTCAGGGCGACCGAGTGCTCCCAGTGCGAGGACCAGGTGCCGTCGGTGGTGATGACCGTCCAGTCGTCGGCCAGCACCTCGGTCTCGGCGGTGCCCAGCGAGACCATCGGCTCGATGGCCAGGCAGAGGCCCGGCACCAGCTTGATCCCCTTGCCGCGCTTGCGCGAGACGTAGTTCAGCAGGTGCGGGTCCATGTGCATCTCGGAACCGATGCCGTGGCCGCCGTAGTCCTCGATGATCCCGAACCGGCCCAGGCTGTGGTCACCGGTGGCCGGCCGCGGCTGCCGCTTGATGTACGTCTCGATCGCGCGGGAGATGTCCACCAGCCGGTTGCCCAGCCGCATGGCCGCGATGCCGGCCCACATGGACTCCTCGGTCACCCGGGACAGCTCCACCAGCTCCGGGGCGTGCCCGGTGCCCACGAAGGCCGTGTAGGCGGCGTCCCCGTGCCAGCCGTCCACGATGGCGCCGGCGTCGATGGAGATGATGTCCCCGTCCTTGAGGACCGTCTTGTCGTCCGGGATGCCGTGGACGACGACCTCGTTCGCCGAGGTGCAGATGGTGGCGGGGAAGCCGCCGTACCCGAGGAAGTTCGACTTGGCGCCGTGGTCGGCGATCACCTTGCGGGCGACCATGTCCAGATCCCGCGTGGTGGCACCCGGCACCGCGGCCTCACGGGTGGCCGCGTGGATGGCGGCGACGACCAGCCCCGCCTCGCGCATCTTCGCGATCTGCTCCGGGGTCTTGATCTGGACCATGCCTGCCTTGCCTCTCGTACGGGACGTCTCTGTTCAACACTACGGCGCTCAACACCACGGCCGCGGCGTCCTGGGGACACCGCGGCCGTGTGTACTGCCCGGATCGGCTACCGGACTACTTCTTCAGGGCTTCCATCGCACGCTGGGTGATCTCGTCCACCTTGCCGAGCGCGGAGATCGTGACCAGCAGGCCCTGGGCCTTGTAGTAGTCGATGATCGGCTCGGTCTGGGTGTGGTAGACCTCCAGGCGGCGGCGGACCGTCTCCTCGGAGTCGTCACCGCGCTGGTACAGCTCGCCACCGCAGGTGTCGCAGACACCCTCGGTCTTCGGCGGGGCGTACGCCACGTGGAAGACGTGCTTGTCCTCGTTGCGGCAGAGGCGGCGGCCGGCGATCCGCTTGACCACCTCGTCCTCCTCGACCTCCAGGTCGAGGACCGCGTCCAGCTTCATGCCCTCGGACTTCAGCATCACGTCGAGGGCCTCGGCCTGCGACACGTTGCGGGGGAAGCCGTCGAGCAGGAAGCCGTTCACGGCGTCCGGCTGCTCCATGCGGTCCTTGGCCATGCCGATGGTGATCTCGTCGGGGACGAGGTCGCCGGCGTCCATGAAGGCCTTGGCCCGCTTGCCCAGGTCAGTGCCCTGGCTGATGTTGGCGCGGAAGAGGTCGCCCGTGGAGATGTGCGGGATCGACAGGTTCTTGGCGAGGTACGCGGCCTGCGTACCCTTGCCCGCACCCGGAGGCCCGACGAGGACGATTCGCATCAGCGGAGGAACCCTTCGTAATTGCGCTGCTGGAGCTGGCTCTCGATCTGCTTCACGGTTTCCAGACCCACACCCACGATGATCAGGATGCTCGTCCCGCCGAACGGGAAGTTCTGGTTCGCCCCGAAGCCGGCCAACGCCATCGTCGGCACAAGAGCGATGAGACCCAGGTACAGCGACCCCGGCCAGGTGATCCGGTTGAGCACGAAGCTCAGGTACTCGGCGGTGGGTCGACCGGCCCGGATGCCCGGGATGAAGCCACCATACTTCTTCATGTTGTCGGCGACTTCCTCCGGGTTGAACGAGATCGCCACGTAGAAGAAGGCGAAGAACACGATCAGGAGGAAGTACATGGAGATGTGGAAGGGGGCGTTCGTGTCCGCGAGATTCCGCTGGACCCAAGCGGCCCACGGCGCCGTGGAACCGCTGAACTGCACGACCAGAGCCGGGATGTACAGCAGCGAGGAGGCGAAGATGACGGGGATGACACCCGCCTGGTTCACCTTGAGCGGGATGTAGGTGGACGTGCCCCCGTAGGCGCGACGGCCGATCATCCGCTTCGCGTACTGCACCGGGATGCGGCGCTGGGCCTGCTCGACGAAGACCACCAGGGCGACCATGGCGAGACCGACGAGGATCACCACGCCGAACTCCACCCAGCCGTCGGCGATCTTGCCTTCGAGCTTGATCTGCCACAGGGCGCCGATGAAGCCCGCGGCGATCGAGATGAACATCAGGATCGACATGCCGTTGCCGATGCCGCGGTCGGTGATGAGCTCACCGAGCCACATGACCGCGGCGGTGCCGGCGGTCATGGTGACCACCATGACGACGGTCGTGAAGATCGAACGGTCGGGAACGATCTGTCCGGCGACCTGACAGCCCTGGAACAGGGCCCCACTACGCGCCGTGGCCACGAGGCCGGTGCCCTGAAGGATCGCGAGCGCGATGGTCAGGTAGCGCGTGTACTGCGTGATCTTCGCCGTGCCGGACTGACCCTCCTTCTTGAGGTTCTCCAGCTTCGGGATGACCACGGTCAGCAGCTGCAGGATGATGCTCGCCGTGATGTAGGGCATGATGCCGAGCGCAAAGATCGTGATCTGCAGCAGTGCACCACCGCTGAACATGTTGACCAGACCGAACAGCCCGCTGTTGGAGCCCTTCGCCTGGTCGACACAGAACTGAACGTTCTCGTAGCTCACGCCGGGTACCGGGATGTGGGACCCGAGTCGATACAGCACGATGATGCCGAGCGTGAAGAGCAGCTTCTTGCGCAGGTCGGGCGTCTTGAACGCCCGGGCGAACGCGGTGAGCACGGTGCCTCCTGCGACCCCCGCGCTACTGCGTCAGAGGTGACGGTCTAAGGATTCGAGGTATACGACAAAGCTAAAGGTGCAGGCCACCTTACCGGCGACAGGCCCCCCCATGGAACGACCAACCGGGGATGCCCCATATGTGAGGCATCCCCGGTCGATTTCACTCTCTATGAGCCACCGGACTCGTCTCAGACGAGCTCGGTGACGGTGCCGCCCGCAGCGGCAATCTTCTCCTTGGCGGAGCCGGAGACGGCGTCAACCGAAACCTGCAGCGCCACGGAGATCTCGCCCTGGCCCAGGACCTTGACGAGGCTGTTCTTGCGAACAGCACCCTTCTCGACGAGACCGGCCACGGTGACCTCTCCACCCTCGGGGTAGAGCTCGGCCAGCTTGGCCAGGTTCACGACCTGGAACTCCGTGCGGAACGGGTTCTTGAAGCCCTTGAGCTTCGGGAGACGCATGTGGAGGGGCATCTGCCCACCCTCGAAGCGCTCCGGGATCTGGTAACGGGCCTTCTGGCCCTTCGTACCACGACCGGCCGTCTTACCCTTCGACGCCTCACCACGACCGACACGGGTCTTCGCGGTCTTGGCACCGGGGGCGGGACGGAGGTTGTGGGCCTTCAGCGGGCTGTTCTCAGCCATGATTAGTCAACCTCCTCAACCGTCACGAGGTGGCGGACGGTGTGCACCATTCCGCGGAACTCGGGGCGGTCCTCCTTGACGACGACGTCGTTCAGGCGCTTGAGCCCGAGCGAACGCAGCGTGTCGCGGTGGTTCTGCTTGCTACCGATGTACGACTTCGTCTGCGTGATCTTGAGGCGGGCCATCAGACACCCGCCCCGGCACGTGCACGAAGGAGAGCCGCGGGGGCGACGTCCTCAAGGGGCAGACCACGGCGAGCCGCGATCTCCTCGGGACGCTGCAGGCCCTTGAGGGCCTCCACGGTCGCGTGCACGATGTTGATCGCGTTGTCGGAGCCGAGCGACTTCGACAGGATGTCGTGAACGCCGGCGCACTCCAGAACGGCGCGCACCGGGCCACCGGCGATAACACCGGTACCGGGGGAAGCAGGCTTCAGCAGGACAACGCCGGCCGCCTTCTCGCCCTGGATCGGGTGCGGGATGGTGCCCTGGATGCGCGGAACCTTGAAGAAGTTCTTCTTGGCTTCCTCGACACCCTTGGCGATGGCCGCGGGAACTTCCTTGGCCTTGCCGTAACCGACACCTACGGTGCCGTCACCGTCGCCCACCACGACCAGCGCGGTGAAGCTGAAGCGGCGACCACCCTTGACAACCTTGGCGACGCGGTTGATCGCGACAACGCGCTCAACGTAAGCGGTCTTCTCGGCGGCAGGGCCACCGTCGCGACCCTTCCGGTCCCGCCGCTCGCCGCCACCGGCACCGCTTCCGCGGCGCTGGGGTCCAGCCATTGGATTACCTCTCTCTGTTACGTCCGTGAGTCCCGGAACCGGGGCTTAGAACTTCAGCCCGGCTTCGCGGGCGGCGTCAGCCAGAGCGGCAATGCGCCCGGCGTATCGGTTGCCACCGCGGTCGAACACGACGGTCTCGACACCCGCGGCCTTGGCACGCTCGGCAACGAGCGCGCCGACAGCCTGGGCCTGGGCGCTCTTGTCGCCTTCGCCACCGCGGATCGAGGCGTCCAGGGTCGACGCGGACGCCAGGGTGTGGCCCTGGAGGTCGTCGATGACCTGCGCAACGATGTTGCGGTTGGAACGCGTCACGACGAGGCGCGGACGCTCCGCCGTACCCGAGACGTTCTTGCGGATGCGGATGTGCCGGCGGGCCTTGGCGGCGCGCTTGTACGCGTCGCCCTTGGCGATCTTCACACCGTATGCCATGGCTACTTACCAGCCTTTCCGACCTTGCGGCGGATGACCTCGCCGGCGTACTTGACACCCTTGGCCTTGTACGGGTCGGGCTTCCGCAGCTTGCGGATGTTGGCGGCGACCTCGCCGACCTTCTGCTTGTCGATGCCCTCGACCGAGAACTTGGTGGGCGACTCGACCTTGAAGGAGATGCCCTCGGGCGCCTCGATCAGGATCGGGTGGCTGTAACCAAGCTGGAACTCCAGGTTGGAGCCCTTCGCGGCGACGCGGTAACCGACACCGCTGATTTCGAGCGCCTTGACGTAACCCGCGGTCACGCCGGTGATCATGTTCGCCACCAGCGTGCGGGACAGGCCGTGCAGGGCCTTGTTCTGACGCTCGTCGTTGGGGCGGGTGACGTTCAGGACGCCGTCCTCACCCTTGACGATCTCGATCGGCGCAGCGACGGTGTGCGTGAGGGAACCCTTGGGGCCCTTCACGGCGACCGTCTGGCCGTCGATGGTGACGTCCACACCGGCGGGAACCTGGATGGGGAGCTTGCCGATTCGCGACATTGCTTTTCCTCCGTTCCCGACTACCAGACGTAGGCGAGGACTTCCCCACCTACGCCCTTCTTGCCTGCCTGCTGGCCGGTCAGGAGACCGTGCGACGTGGAGATGATCGCCACGCCGAGGCCGCCGAGGACCTTGGGCAGGTTGGTGGACTTCGCGTACACGCGCAGACCGGGCTTGGAGATCCGCTTGATGCCCGCGATGGAGCGCTCACGGTTCGGCCCGAACTTCAGCTCGAGGACGAGGTTCTTGCCGACCTCGGCGTCCTCGACCTTCCAGCCGGTGATGAAGCCCTCCTGCTGGAGGATCTCCGCGATGTGCGACTTGATCTTGCTGTGCGGCATCACGACGGTGTCGTGGTACGCCGAGTTAGCGTTACGCAGACGCGTGAGCATGTCTGCGATCGGGTCAGTCATGGTCATGAAGTGGCCTTCGGCCTCTCTCGCCGGGGTTTCCTGTATGCGCCATCCCTCTCCCCACTCAGAGGCGGGACGGGTGCGGCGCGGGGACCTACGGCGTAGTAAGTCGTTATGGGCGGCGGACGCCCAACCACACAAGCCTAAGGCATGCGCGGCCGGGCATCCGCCGTCCAGATGCTTACCGAGAGTGCCTGGTACTCCTCAAGTCCTTGCGGACGAGAGGGATTACCAGGAGCTCTTGGTCACGCCCGGCAGCTCGCCACGGTGAGCCATCTCACGAAGGCACACGCGGCACAGGCCGAACTTGCGGTACACGGAGTGGGGACGACCGCAGCGCTGGCAGCGGGTGTAGCCACGCACACCGAACTTGGGCTTGCGGGCAGCCTTCGCGATGAGAGCCTTCTTCGCCATCTCGCTTACGCCTCCTTGAAGGGGAAGCCGAGGTGACGAAGGAGGGCGCGGCCCTCGTCGTCGTTGGTCGCCGTGGTGACCACGGTGATGTCCATACCCCGGGTACGGTCGATCTTGTCCTGGTCGATCTCGTGGAACATGACCTGCTCCGTGAGACCGAAGGTGTAGTTGCCACGGCCGTCGAACTGCTTCGGCGACAGACCACGGAAGTCACGGATACGCGGCAGCGCGAGCGACAGCGTACGGTCCAGGAACTCCCACATGCGGTCACCGCGGAGGGTGACGTGGCAGCCGATCGGCTGACCCTCGCGCAGCTTGAACTGCGCGATGGACTTGCGGGCCTTGGTGACGGCCGGCTTCTGACCCGTGATCGTGGTGAGGTCGCGGATGGCGCCGTCGATCAGCTTGGAGTCGCGGGCGGCGTCGCCCACACCCATGTTGACCACGATCTTCACGAGGCCGGGGATCTGCATGACGTTCTCGTAGGAGAACTCCTCACGCAGCTTGCCCGCGATGTCCTCGCGGTACTTCGTCTTGAGTCGCGGAGTGGTAGCCATCAGATGTCCTCACCCGTCCGCTTGGCAACGCGGATCTTGTTGCCCTCGTCGTCGAAGCGGAAACCGACGCGGGTGACGACCTTCTGGCCGTCCTTCTCCACAACCAGCTGGACGTTGCTGACGTGGACCGGCGCCTCGGTGATCACGATGCCACCGGACTGCGAGCCACCAGCGGTCTGACCGGCCTTGGTGTGCTTCTTGACCCGGTTGACACCCTCGACCAGGACGCGGTTGTCGGCGGGGAAGGCCGCGATGACCTTGCCCTGCTTGCCCTTGTCCTTACCGGTGATGACCTGAACCAGGTCGCCCTTCTTGATCTTCATGCTTACAGCACCTCCGGCGCGAGCGAGATGATCTTCATGAACTTCTTCTCGCGCAGCTCACGGCCCACCGGGCCGAAGATACGGGTGCCGCGAGGGTCGCCGTCGTTCTTCAGAATGACAGCGGCGTTCTCGTCAAAGCGGATGTACGAGCCATCCTGGCGGCGACGCTCCTTGACGGTCCGAACGATGACCGCCTTGACGACGTCACCCTTCTTCACGTTGCCACCGGGGATCGCGTCCTTGACGGTGGCGACGATGACGTCACCGATGCCGGCGTAGCGGCGACCGGAACCACCGAGAACACGGATGCAAAGGATCTCCTTGGCACCAGTGTTGTCGGCGATACGCAGTCGCGACTCCTGCTGGATCACGTGTATCTCCTGTTTGTCTGCCGGTTCCCGGCGGGGGCGCCGCTCCGAAGAGCGGCGGCCCCCACCGAGCCTGGCGGAACGAACCTGAGGGGCCCCTGAACTTCTTGCTCAGGGCCTCAGATAATTACTTGGCCTTCTCGAGGATCTCGACGATGCGCCAGCGCTTGCTCGCCGACAGCGGACGCGTCTCCATGATGAGGACGCGGTCGCCGACGCCGGCAGCGTTCTGCTCGTCGTGCGCCTTGAGCTTGTTCGTACGGCGGATGACCTTGCCGTACAGGGCGTGCTTGACGCGGTCCTCGACGGCGACGACGACGGTCTTGTCCATCTTGTCGCTGACGACCAGACCCTCACGGGTCTTGCGGAAACCGCGCTCGGTGGTCTCAGTCACGTTCTTCTCGCTCATCAGGCGTTCTCCACCGTCTCGATACCGAGCTCACGCTCGCGCATCAGGGTGTAGATGCGAGCGATGTCCTTACGGACGGACTTGAGCCGGCCGTTGTTCTCCAGCTGACCCGTGGCCGCCTGGAAGCGAAGCTTGAACAGCTCTTCCTTGGCCTCGCGCAGCTTGCCAACGAGCTCCTCGTTGCCGAGCTCACGCAGCTCGGACGCCTGGGTTCCCGTCGCCATCACGACTCACCTGCCTCGCGCCGAACAATCCGGCACTTCATCGGAAGCTTGTGAGCAGCGCGGGTGAGCGCCTCACGAGCAATCTTCTCGTTCGGGTAGGACAGCTCGAACATGACCCGGCCCGGGTGCACGTTCGCGATCCACCACTCGGGAGAACCCTTACCGGAACCCATGCGGGTCTCGGCCGGCTTCTTCGTCAGCGGACGGTCCGGGTAGATGTTGATCCAGACCTTGCCGCCACGCTTGATGTGGCGGGTCATCGCGATACGAGCCGCCTCGATCTGGCGGTTCGTCACGTAGGCCGGGGTCAGCGCCTGGATGCCGTACTCACCGAACGTGACCTCAGTACCACCCTTGCTCATACCGCTGCGCTTGGGGTGGTGCTGCTTGCGGTGCTTGACCCTACGAGGGATCAGCATGTCGGTCAGGCCTCCGTTCCGGTGCTCTCGGCCGGAGCGGCGGCGGGGGCGTCGGCCTTGGGGGCCTCGGCACCAGCAGCCTGCTGCGGCTTGCGGCCACCACGGCCGCCGCGCTCGCCACCACGGCCACCACGGCCAGCGGGACGGTCGCCAGCGCCACCCGCGCCACGGGCCGGGCGGTTACCCGCACGGGCCGCGGCGTTCTCGGCGCGAACCTCGGCGATGTTCTTGACGTCGCCCTTGTAGATCCAGACCTTCACGCCGATGCGGCCGAAGGTGGTCTTGGCCTCGAAGAAGCCGTAGTCCACGTTCGCGCGGAGGGTGTGCAGCGGCACACGGCCTTCGCGGTAGAACTCGGAGCGGGACATCTCGGCGCCGCCGAGACGACCGCCACACTGGATCTTGATGCCCTTGGCGCCGGCCTTCATGGTGCCCTGCATGCTCTTGCGCATGGCACGACGGAAGGAGACGCGGGAGGAGAGCTGCTCGGCGACGGCCTGGGCGACCAGCTGCGCATCGGTCTCGGGGTTCTTGACCTCGAGGATGTTCAGCTGGACCTGCTTGCCCGTGAGCTTCTCGAGGTCGCCGCGGATGCGGTCGGCCTCGGCGCCGCGGCGGCCGATGACGATGCCGGGACGAGCGGTGTGGATGTCCACACGCACGCGGTCACGGGTGCGCTCGATCTCCACCTTCGAGATGCCGGCGCGCTCCATGCCGGACGTCATCATCCGACGGATGGCGACGTCTTCCTTGACGTAGTCCTTGTACAGCTTGTCGGCGTACCAACGCGACTTGAAGTCGGTGGTGATGCCGAGCCGGAACCCGTGCGGGTTTACCTTCTGGCCCATTACCGGGAACCTTCCTTGCTGCTGACGACCACGGTGATGTGGCTGGTCCGCTTGCGGATCCGGTAGGCACGGCCCTGCGCACGCGGACGGAACCGCTTCAGGGTCGGGCCCTCGTCCACGTACGCCTCGCTGATGACCAGCGTGGAGGCGTCCGGGTGGTTGTAGTTGTGTGCGGCGTTGGCAATGGCGCTGTCCAGCACCTTGCCGACCGGCACGCTCGCGGCCTGCGGGGCGAAACGCAGGACCGCCTGAGCCTCCGTGGCATCCATGCCACGGATAAGGTCCACCACGCGGCGGGCCTTCATGGGCGTGACGCGGATGTACCGCGCCTGGGCCCTGGCTTCCATGGTTGTCCCTTCGGTGTAAGTCATAGTCGTAACCACCCCGCCTTTAGCGGCGCTTCGACTTCCGGTCGTCCTTGACGTGGCCGCGGAAGGTGCGAGTCGGCGAGAACTCGCCGAGCTTGTGGCCGACCATCGACTCGGTGACGAACACCGGGACGTGGGTCTTGCCGTTGTGCACCGCGATGGTGTGACCCAGCATGCTGGGGATGATCATCGAGCGACGGGACCAGGTCTTGATGACGTTCTTGGTGCCGGCTTCGTTCTGGGCGTCCACCTTCTTTACGAGGTGGTCGTCGACGAAGGGCCCCTTCTTGAGACTGCGCGGCATCTAAACCCGCTCCTAGCGCTTCTTGTTCGTCTTGCGGCGGCGGACGATGTACTTGCTCGAAGCCTTCTTCGGCGAGCGAGTACGACCCTCCTTCTGACCCCACGGGGAGACCGGGTGGCGACCACCGCTGGTCTTGCCCTCACCACCACCGTGCGGGTGGTCAACCGGGTTCATCGCGACACCGCGGACGGAGGGGCGAACGCCCTTCCAGCGCATGCGGCCGGCCTTGCCCCAGTTGATGTTCGACTGCTCGGCGTTGCCGACCTCGCCGACCGTGGCGCGGCAGCGCGCGTCGACGAGACGGATCTCGCCGGACGGCATGCGGAGGTGGGCCATGGTGCCCTCCTTCGCCAGCAGCTGCACGGAGGCACCGGCCGAGCGGGCGAACTTGGCGCCGCCACCGGGACGGAGCTCGATCGCGTGGATCGTGGTACCGACCGGGATGTTGCGGAGCGCCAGGTTGTTGCCGGGCTTGATGTCGGCCGTCGGGCCGTTCTCAATCCGGTCACCCTGCTTCAGCGACTTCGGCGCGATGATGTAGCGCTTCTCGCCGTCGGCGTAGTGCAGCAGCGCGATGCGCGCGGTGCGGTTCGGGTCGTACTCGATGTGCGCGACCTTGGCCGGCACGCCGTCCTTGTCGTGACGACGGAAGTCGATCACGCGGTAGGCGCGCTTGTGTCCACCACCCTGGTGGCGAACGGTGATCCGACCGGTGTTGTTACGGCCGCCCTTGCTGTGCAGGGGGCGAACCAGCGACTTCTCCGGCGTGGACCGCGTGATCTCGACAAAGTCGGCGACGCTGGAGCCACGACGGCCCGGGGTCGTCGGCTTGTACTTGCGGATACCCATTTCTCAGTCCTCGTCCGATTCCGGACGACTAGACCTCCGCTAGGAGGCCTGGCCGCCGAAGATGTCGATACGGTTGCCCTCGGCAAGGGTCACGATGGCGCGCTTGGTGTCCGCGCGCTTGCCGAAACCGGTCTTGGTGCGCTTGCGCTTACCCTGACGGTTGATCGTGTTGACCCCGGTGACCTTGACCGAGAAGACCGCTTCCACGGCCTGCTTGATCTGGGTCTTGTTGGCGCCGGGCGCGACGATGAACGTGTACTTGTTCTCGTCCAGCAGCGCGTAGCTCTTCTCCGAGACGACCGGCTTGATCAGCAGGTCGCGCGGGTCGGTGAAGGTCTTGCTGGTAACGGTCGCCTCAGACATCAGGCGTCGCTCCCTTCGGTCTCGTCGTTCCGGCCAGAAGGCGCGCCGGACACGAAGGACTCGAAAGCGGTCTTGGTGAAGACCACGTCGTCAGAGACGATCACGTCGTACGTGTTCAGCTGGCCCGGCTCCAGGATGTGAACCTGGGGCAGGTTGCGGGCGGACAGCCACGCGGCCTCTTCGGAGCGGTCGACGACCAGGAGCAGGTTCTTGCGCTCCGAGATCTTGCCGAACAGCGTCTTGGCAGCCTTGGTGGAGGCGGCACCCTCGACCACGTCGGTGACGACGTGGATGCGGGAGTGACGCGCACGGTCCGAGAGGGCACCGCGGAGGGCGGCGGCCTTCATCTTCTTCGGGGTCCGCTGCGAGTAGTCACGCGGCTGAGGGCCGTGGACGACGCCACCGCCGACGAACTGCGGAGCGCGGGTGGAACCCTGACGCGCGCGGCCGGTGCCCTTCTGGCGGTACGGCTTGCGGCCACCACCACGGACTTCGCCACGACGCTTGGTCTTGTGCGTGCCCTGACGGGCAGCGGCCAGCTGGGCGACGACGACCTGGTGGATCAGCGGAACGCTGGTCTTCGCGTCGAAGATCTCCGCGGGGAGCTCGACGGTACCGGCCTTGTCGCCTGCCGGCGAAAGGATGTCAATGGTGCTCATTACCTCAAGCCCCCTTGGCCGCGGTACGGACCAGGACGAGGCCGCCGTTCGGACCGGGGACCGCGCCCTTGATGAGCAGCAGACCCTTCTCCGCGTCAACCGCGTGGATGGTCAGGTTCTGGGTGGTGACGCGCTCGTTACCCATGCGACCGGCCATGCGCATGCCCTTGAAGACACGCCCAGGGGTGGCGCAGCCACCGATCGAACCGGGGGAGCGGTGCTTGCGCTGCACACCGTGACCGGCGCCGAGGCCCCGGAAGTTGTGCCGCTTCATGACACCGGCGAAGCCCTTGCCCTTGCTGTTGCCCGTGACGTCAACCTTGACGCCGGACTCGAACACCTCAGCGGTGATCTCCTGGCCGAGCGTGTACTCGCTGGCGTCGGAGGTGCGGAGCTCCACCAGGTGGCGGCGGGGGGTCACGTCGGCCTTGGCGAAGTGGCCCTTGAGGGGCTTGTTCACCTTGCGCGGGTCGATCTCGCCGAAGGCGATCTGGACCGACTCGTAGCCGTCGATGTCGTTCGTACGGACCTGGGTAACGACGCAGGGTCCGGCCTTGACCACGGTCACCGGGACGACACGGTTGTTCTCGTCCCAGACCTGGGTCATGCCGAGCTTCTCGCCCAGGACGCCCTTGATCTGCTTTGCCATCTTCTCGACGCCTCTCAGAGCTTGATCTCGATGTCGACGCCGGCCGGAAGGTCCAGGCGCATCAGCGAGTCAACGGTCTTGGGCGTCGGGTCGAGGATGTCGATCAGGCGCTTGTGCGTGCGCATCTCGAAGTGCTCGCGCGAGTCCTTGTACTTGTGCGGCGACTTGATGACGCAGTACACGTTCTTCTCAGTGGGCAGCGGCACCGGGCCTGCGACCGACGCACCAGTGCGGGTCACCGTCTCGACGATCTTCTTCGCCGAGGAGTCGATGACCTCGTGGTCGTAGGCCTTGAGCCGGATGCGGATCTTCTGTCCCGCCATGGCTACTCAGTAGTCCTTTGTCTAGTAACAACGCTCTGGTACTCGGTCGGCTTGCGCTCTCGCGCCGCTTCCCTCCGACCCACGCGGTCGGGCGTGTCGCACTCCCGCTACAGAAAATCCCCATACGGAAATTCCCTGCTCTGAGGGTCTGCGATCCTTTCCCGGATCACGCTTCGGGGGAGAAACACCCACCGAGTGCCTGGTGAGGGCCCCGCCCACGCTTCCCGGAAGATTCCCGTACGTCCGCCCCATTGCTGCCCCGAGGGACAGATAAAGGCGACGAGTACTGTGGGACTCGCTTCCGGTCCTCCCGGCGGGAGGCGCGCAGCATTGGCACTCAACCGAGCAACCCCGACAGTCTGCCATACGAGACACGTAATGCGCCAATCGGGGCCGTAGACAATACCCCCCACGGGGTAAGCGTCAAACTCGGCCCACCACCCCCGCCCGCCCCGCCCCCCGCCCTCAACTCCGGCTCGCCGTCCCGCACTCCGGCGGCTGTTCGACGATGGGCCGGCGCCGCGGCCGGGCGCTCACCGCGCTTCCCGGACCCCGCCAGGGGCTTGGCCGGCGGCAGCACGATCCCGGCGGCCCAGCGGGCCGCCGGGGCCGCCGGGCCGCCGGGAAACGCGAAGGGCCCCGTCCCCCCACCGAAGCGGGGGGACGGGGCCCTTCAAGCAGCTCTGGAAGAGCTACCAGGTCGTATCAGACCCGAGCAAGCCGGAGCTTACTTGGTGATCTTGACGACCTGGCCGGCGCCGACGGTCCGGCCACCCTCGCGGATGGCGAACTTCAGGCCCTCTTCCATGGCGACGGGCTGGATCAGCGAGACGGTCATCTCGGTGTTGTCGCCCGGCATGACCATCTCGGTGCCCTCGGGGAGGGTCACGACGCCGGTCACGTCCGTGGTACGGAAGTAGAACTGCGGGCGGTAGTTGTTGAAGAACGGGGTGTGACGACCACCCTCGTCCTTCGACAGGATGTAGGCCTGGGCCTCGAACTCGGTGTGCGGCGTGACCGAACCGGGCTTGATGATGACCTGGCCGCGCTCGACGTCCTCGCGCTTGATGCCACGGAGGAGCAGACCGACGTTCTCACCGGCCTGGCCCTCGTCGAGCAGCTTGCGGAACATCTCGATGCCGGTGACCGTGGTGGTGGTCTTGGCTTCCTTGATGCCGATGATGTCGACGGTCTCGTTGACCTTCAGGACACCGCGCTCGATACGGCCGGTGACGACCGTACCGCGACCGGTGATCGTGAAGACGTCCTCGACGGGCATGAGGAACGGCTTCTCGGTGTCACGCGGGGGGGTCGGGATGAACTCGTCCACGGCCTTCATGAGACCGAGGAGCTTCTCGCCCCACTCCTTGTCGCCCTCAAGCGCCTTGAGCGCCGAGACCTGCACGACCGGGACGTCGTCGCCCGGGAAGTCGTACTCGGAGAGCAGCTCGCGAACCTCGAGCTCGACGAGCTCCAGGATCTCCTCGTCGTCCACCATGTCGGCCTTGTTCAGGGCGACGACGATGGAGGGGACGCCGACCTGGCGGGCCAGGAGCACGTGCTCCTTGGTCTGCGGCATCGGGCCGTCGGTGGCGGCGACCACGAGGATGGCACCGTCCATCTGCGCGGCACCGGTGATCATGTTCTTGATGTAGTCCGCGTGACCGGGGCAGTCGACGTGGGCGTAGTGACGGTCCTCGGTCTGGTACTCGACGTGCGCGATCGAGATGGTGATACCGCGCTGGCGCTCCTCAGGAGCCTTGTCGATCTGGTCGAAGGCCGAGGCCTCGTTCAGGTCCGGGTACGCGTCGTGCAGCACCTTGGTAATGGCGGCCGTGAGGGTCGTCTTACCGTGGTCAATGTGACCGATGGTGCCGATGTTGACGTGCGGCTTAGTCCGCTCGAACTTCGCCTTCGCCACGGGGGTCCTCCTGGAGAGTGGTTCTGTACGCCTTACTCATCGGCGCCAGGTGATCTTTGCTGGGATGCCGGCCGCCCCGGGGCAACGGGAGGGTTGCTCCTGTTGCCCCAGAGGCTGCCGGTGACAAGCCTAAAGCGTGTACTCGGAAGAGTTACTCGCCCTTGGCCTTCGCGATGATCTCCTCGGCGACGTTCCGGGGAACCTCGGCGTAGGAGTCGAACTGCATCGAGTAGCTGGCGCGACCCGAGGTCTTGCTGCGGAGGTCGCCGACGTAGCCGAACATCTCCGAAAGGGGCACGAGGCCCTTCACGACGCGGGCGCCGTGACGCTCCTCCATGGCCTGGATCTGGCCACGGCGAGAGTTGATGTCACCGATGACATCGCCCATGTAGTCCTCGGGCGTGGTGACCTCGACGGCCATCATCGGTTCGAGCAGCACGGGGTTGGCCTTCCGGGCACCTTCCTTGAACGCCTGCGAACCGGCGATCTTGAAGGCGAGCTCGGAGGAGTCGACCTCGTGGTAGCCACCGTCGAGCAGGATGACGCGGACGCCGGTCATCTCGTACCCGGCCAGGATGCCGAACTGCATGGCCTCCTGCGCACCCGCGTCCACCGAAGGGATGTACTCCTTCGGGATGCGGCCACCGGTGACCTTGTTCACGAACTCGTACGCCGGACCGTCGGTCTCGGTGATGGGCTCGATCGCGATCTGCACCTTGGCGAACTGACCGGTACCACCGGTCTGCTTCTTGTGCGTGAAGTCGATGCGCTCGACGGCCTTGCGGATCGTCTCGCGGTAGGCGACCTGCGGCTTGCCGACGTTCGCCTCGACCTTGAACTCACGCTTCATACGGTCGACCAGCACCTCAAGGTGCAGCTCGCCCATACCGCCGAGGATGGTCTGACCGGTCTCCTCGTCCGAGTGAACGTGGAAGGAGGGGTCCTCCTCCGCGAGACGCTGGATGGCGACACCCAGCTTCTCCTGGTCACCCTTGGACTTGGGCTCGATCGCGACCTGGATGACCGGAGCCGGGAAGTCCATGGACTCCAGGATCACGGGCGCCTTGTCGTCGCACAGCGTCTCACCGGTGGTGGTCTGCTTCAGGCCCATCACGGCGACGATGTCGCCGGCGCCCACCGCGTCGATCTCCTCACGCTTGTTCGCGTGCATGCGGTAGATCTTGCCGATGCGCTCCTTCTTGCCCTTCACGGAGTTCAGCACCGCGGTGCCGGCTTCCAGGCGGCCCGAGTACACCCGGACGAAGGTGAGCTTACCGAGGTGCGGGTCGCTCATGATCTTGAAGGCGAGCGCGGCGAGGGGCTCCTCGTCGGACGGCTTGCGCTTCACGACCACCTCGGCGTCCCGGACGTCGTGGCCCTCGATGGCCTCGATGTCCAGGGGCGAGGGCAGGTAGCGCACCACGGCGTCGAGCAGGGGCTGGACGCCCTTGTTCTTGAACGCCGTACCGCAGAACACCGCGGTGATGGTGGCGCCGTCGCCCTTGCCGGAACCGATGATGATGCGGCGGACGGCGGCGTGCAGCTGCTCCACGGACGGCTCGTCGCCGTTCAGGAAGAGCTCCATGATCTCGTCGTCGTTCTCGGCGACGGTCTCGATGAGCTTGCCGCGCCACTCTTCGGCGGCCTCGGTGTGCGTGGCGGGGATGTCGACGATGTCGTACATCTCGCCCTTGGTCGCCTCGGCGGACCAGACGAACGCCTTCATGGTGACGAGGTCGACGACACCCTGGAAGTCGGCCTCGGCACCGATCGGGAGCTGCATGACGATCGGAACCGCGCCCAGGCGGTCCTCGATCATCTGCACGCAGCGGTGGAACTCGGCGCCGGTGCGGTCCAGCTTGTTGACGAAGCAGATGCGCGGCACGCCGTAGCGGTCGGCCTGACGCCAAACGGTCTCGGACTGCGGCTCCACACCGGCGACACCGTCGAACACGGTGACGGCACCGTCGAGGACGCGGAGCGAACGCTCCACCTCGACCGTGAAGTCCACGTGACCCGGGGTGTCGATGATGTTGATGGTGTGGTCGACGTCTTCGAGCGGCCAGTGGCAGGTCGTCGCGGCAGACGTGATCGTGATGCCGCGCTCCTGCTCCTGCTCCATCCAGTCCATCGTGGCAGCGCCGTCGTGGACTTCACCGATCTTGTAAGAGACACCGGTGTAGAACAGGATGCGCTCGGTGGTGGTCGTCTTGCCCGCGTCGATGTGGGCCATGATGCCGATGTTGCGCACCTTGGCCAGGTCAAGCGAAGTGGTAGCCATATCGGCTCAGTCTTCTCTCGGTCTCGATGTGGGTTGGGACTACCAGCGGTAGTGCGCGAAGGCCTTGTTGGACTCGGCCATCTTGTGCGTGTCCTCACGCTTCTTGACGGCCGCACCGAGGCCGTTCGAAGCGTCGAGGAGCTCGTTCATCAGGCGCTCGGTCATGGTCTTCTCGCGACGGGCGCGGGAGTAGCCCACGAGCCAGCGGAGGGCCAGGGTCGACTGGCGACCCGGCTTGACCTCGACGGGGACCTGGTAGGTCGCGCCACCGACACGGCGGGACTTGACCTCAAGCGACGGCTTGACGTTCTCCAGCGCGCGCTTCAGCGTGATGACCGGGTCGTTGCCGGTCTTCTCGCGGAGGCCTTCCATGGCGCCGTAGACGATGCGCTCGGCGGTGGAGCGCTTGCCGTCCAGCAGGATCTTGTTGATCAGCGAGGTGACCAGAGGAGAGCTGTAGACCGGGTCGATGATGACCGGGCGCTTCGGGGCGGGGCCCTTACGAGGCATTCTTACTTCTCCTTCTTGGCGCCGTAGCGGCTGCGGGCCTGCTTGCGGTTCTTGACAGCCTGGGTGTCAAGCGCACCGCGGATGATCTTGTAACGAACACCCGGCAGGTCCTTCACACGGCCACCACGCACGAGCACGATCGAGTGCTCCTGCAGGTTGTGTCCCTCGCCCGGAATGTAAGCGGTGACCTCGATGCCGGAGGTCAGACGCACACGCGCGACCTTACGGAGCGCCGAGTTCGGCTTCTTCGGGGTGGTCGTGAACACACGCGTGCAGACGCCACGGCGCTGGGGCGAGGCCTCAAGCGCGGGCGTCTTCGTCTTCTCGACCTTGTCCTGCCGGCCCTTCCGGACCAGCTGCTGGATCGTAGGCACTACTTCTCCGGTTTCTGTGTGCCGATCGTAAAACTAACCTGGAACTTCGCCGACCCACGCGGTCGGGTGTGTCGGACCCGGGAGAGCCCCGCCAGTCGACGGGATCGTCCTCGGATCGCGGTGGCCGCTACGGCTCCCTGTGCGGTTGGTGGACACGCACTGGAGCCCAGGCACACCCCAGGCACAAGGTCTGAGCGTACCTACCGCATCCACTCCGGTCAAAACAAATGCCCGGAGCCCCAAGGGGGCCCGGTTCCGCCTTCCGGACGGCTGCCTAAACTATCCGAACAGGCCATCGTACCGATTTTCAGGGAGCACCACATTGGCGAGCCGGATCAAGCGGCTGTACGCACCCCTGCTCGCCTTCGCCCTCACCTCGGCCGCGTTCTGCACGGCATGGGCACTGCGCGGCACCTTCCCCTTCGGGAACACGGGGCGGGCCATCAACGACCAGGCCAACCAGTACGTGCCCTTCCACCGGGCGCTCTGGGACCTGGTGCACGGCCAGGCGGCCGGTGACGCGCTCTTCACCTGGCGGGGAGCCTTCGGACAGCAGTTCCTGTCCGACTACTACACCTATCTCGGCAATCCGTTCTCCTGGCTGGTCACCCTGGTGCCCCGGGCCCACGTCGACCTGGTGGTCTTCGCGATGACCCCGCTCACCATGGGGCTCGCGGCCGCGCTGATGGCCGTCTACCTGGGCCGGCTGGTCCCGGGCCCGTGGTGGCAGCGCGGGGTGCTGGGCGCGACCTACGGGCTCTGCGGCTGGGCGCTCAGCGACGCCTCGTACATCCCGATGTGGCTGTGGGGCCTGGTGGCCCTGCCGCTGCTGGGCATCGCCGTGGAGTGGTGCCTGGAGCAGCGCCGCTGGCCGGCCGTCGCCCTGCTGGTGGCGCTGGCCTGGATGGGCAACTTCTACACCGCGATGATGGCCACGATGGCCGCCTGCGTGCTGCTGGGCATCCGTCTCATCACCCGGGACATGACCGGCCGGGACCGGCTGCGGGCGGTGTTCCGGGCGGCCACCGCGGCCGGCACCGGCATCCTGCTCACCCTGCCGCTGCTGCTGCCGTCCTTCCTCTCCAGCGGGGCCGCCCAGCCCACCAAGGCGGGCGAGTTCGACCCGCAGCGGCTGGACGTGTTCCTCACCGGGATGCTGCCGGCCACCCATCTGTGGGGCGGCCGGCCGCGCCTCTACATCGCCTCGCTGGGCCTGATCCTGGCGGGGTCCTTCCTCCTCAACAGCTCCATCGCCAGGAGGACCCGGCTGGTCTGGGGGCTGGCCGTGGTGCTGGTGGCGGCCTCGTTCCAGTTCCCGCCCACCCAGTACGTCTGGCACGGGCTGGCGGTGCCGAACGGTAACCCGTACCGCGAGGCCTTCGTGTTCAGCGGGATGCTGGTGGTGCTGGCCTGGATGGCGCTGGCCAACCGGCCCCGCCCGCTGCACCTGGCGATCACCGCCGGCGCGCTGGTGCTGCTGACCTTCCTGCTCCGCGGCACCGACGACTTCGCGGTGGAGACCTGGTACGCGGTCCTCGGCGGCGGCGCGCTGTCGCTGCTGGCGCTGCTGCTGCTCGGGCTGGGGCTCGGCGGGAGCGGGAGCCGCCGGCGGTACCTGGTGCCGGTGGCCGCGGTGCTGATGGTCGGCACGGTGTTCGCCGAGTCCACCCTGGCCGCGTACAACGCGGACGAGAAGCGGGCCCGCGAGCGCTGGGCCAAGCCGGCCGTCACCTCGAACCAGTCGATCGCCAACCACCTCGACGCCGTCCGGTCCGTGGACGGCTGGCCCGCATACCGGACCGACTCGGGGAAGCCGCAGACCTCGTACAACGACGCGCTGGCCCTCCAGTCCGAGGGGCCGCAGTACTACAGCAGCTATCTGCCCGAGGTCACCTACCAGGCCCTGGAGCCGCTCGGCTACGGCTACAAGAACGACGGCCGGACCTTCTTCGGCGCCGACAACCCGGTCCTCGACGCCATCTTCTCGATCGGCGCCCGGGTCAGCCCGGTCCCCGGCCAGAAGAACGCCTGGGCCGGCCGCACCTTCCCCGCTCCCCCGCTGGTGACCCTCCGGGACAAGCCCTTCAGCTCCCCCGCCCCGGCCGGCACCGTCTGGGCCGAGCAGGAGGACGTGCTGGGCCGCGCGGTCTACCGGGTCCCGGCCACCACCCGCACCGGCACCGACGCCTCCCGGACCTACACGGCCAGCTGCCGGGCCGGCTCCGAGGCCTACTGGTACTCCCCCGCCCTGAACGGCACCCTCGGCCACGCCGGCACCAGCCGGACCCTGGAGGACAAGCAGAGCGGCATCCTGAAGCTGGGCCCGGTCCCGGCCGACGGCACGGTGGAGGTCACGGTACGGACCAGGAGCACCGCGGCGGCCCCCGAGCACCCGATCGGCTGCCTGGACCGGCCCGCCCTGGACCGGGCCGTCCGGGACCTCACCGCCACCGGCGCCACCGGGGTCGAGGCCGGCGGCCACACCATCGAGGCCACCCTGCCCGCGGGCAGCACCGGCACCGCGGTGTTCGCGATGACCGCGGTCCCCGGCTGGCAGTGCTCGGCCCCGCTGAAGGAGTTCCACGGCCTGGTGGCCGTGGAACTCCCCGCGGGCACCGACAAGGTCTCCTGCACCTTCACCCCCAAGGGCTTCGTCCCCGGCCTCGCGGCCGCCGCCCTGGCCCTCCTCACCCTGATCACCGTCACCGCCGTCGCCCGCCGCCGCACCACCCGCGGCTGAGACTGCCCCGGGTCCCGGGAACGAAGAAGCCCCCCGCCGCTCCTCTCGGAGCGGCGGGGGGCTTCTTCGTAGAGCCTTCGACCCTTAGCCGTTGTACGGGCCGTAGTCGTAGTCCTCCAGCGGGACGGCCTGGCCGGAGCCGGTGCCGAAGGGCGAGTAGTCGATGTCGTCGTAACCGACGGCCGAGTACATCGCGGCCTTGGCCTCCTCGGTGGGCTCGACCCGGATGTTGCGGTAGCGGGACAGACCCGTACCGGCCGGGATGAGCTTACCGATGATGACGTTCTCCTTGAGGCCGATCAGGGAGTCGGACTTGGCGTTGATCGCCGCGTCCGTCAGCACCCTGGTGGTCTCCTGGAAGGACGCCGCCGACAGCCAGGACTCGGTCGCGAGCGAGGCCTTGGTGATACCCATCAGCTGCGGACGGCCGGAGGCGGGGTGACCGCCCTCGGTGACCACACGACGGTTCTCGGTCTCGAACTTCGACCGCTCGACGAGCTCGCCCGGCAGCAGCTCCGCGTCGCCGGACTCGATGATCGTCACGCGGCGCAGCATCTGCCGGATGATGATCTCGATGTGCTTGTCGTGGATCGACACGCCCTGCGAGTTGTAGACCTTCTGGACTTCGCCGACCAGGTGGACCTGGACCGCGCGCTGGCCGAGGATGCGCAGCACGTCGTGCGGGTTGGTGGCACCCGCGGTGAGCTTCTGGCCCACCTCGACGTGGTCGCCCTCGTGGACCTCGACGCGCGCACGCTTCGAGATCGGGAACGCGGTCTCGTCCGAACCGTCATCGGGGGTGATGACGATCTTCTTGGTCTTCTCGGTCTCCTCGATCCGCACGCGGCCGGCGGCCTCGGAGATCGGGGCGACACCCTTCGGGGTACGGGCCTCGAAGAGCTCGACCACACGGGGCAGACCCTGGGTGATGTCGTCACCGGCCACACCACCGGTGTGGAAGGTACGCATCGTCAGCTGGGTACCGGGCTCACCGATGGACTGGGCGGCGATGATGCCGACCGCCTCACCGATGTCGACCAGCTTGCCGGTGGCCAGCGAGCGGCCGTAGCAGAAGGCACAGGTGCCGACCGCGGACTCGCAGGTCAGGACCGAGCGGGTCTTGACCTCCTCGACGCCGTTGGCGACCAGGGCGTCGATGAGCACGTCGCCGAGGTCCACGTTGGCCGGCGCGATGACCTTGCCGTCGATGACGACGTCCTCGGCCAGCATGCGGGCGTACACGGAGGTCTCGACGTCGTCGGCCTTCCGCAGGACGCCGTCCTCGCCGCGGACGGCGATCTTCAGCTTCAGACCGCGCTCGGTGCCGCAGTCCTCCTCGCGGATGATCACGTCCTGCGAGACGTCCACCAGACGACGGGTCAGGTAACCCGAGTCGGCGGTACGCAGGGCGGTGTCGGCCAGACCCTTACGGGCACCGTGCGTGGAGATGAAGTACTCCAGCACCGACAGGCCCTCACGGAACGAGGCCTTGATCGGACGCGGGATGGTCTCGTTCTTCGCGTTCGACACCAGACCACGCATACCGGCGATCTGCCGCATCTGCATCATGTTTCCTCGGGCACCCGAGTCAACCATCATGAAGATGGGGTTGGTCTTGGGGAAGTTCGCGTTCATCGCCTCGGCGACCTCGTTGGTCGCCTTGGTCCAGATCGCGATGAGCTCCTGCGTGCGCTCGTCCTTGGTGATCAGACCGCGCTCGTACTGCTTCTGGACCTTCTCGTCCTGCGCCTCGTAGCCCGCGACGATGGCCTTCTTGGCCTCGGGCACGACCACGTCGGAGATGGCCACGGTGACGCCGGAGCGGGTCGCCCAGTGGAAACCGGACGCCTTCAGGTTGTCGAGCGTCGCCGCCACGATGACCTTGGGGTAGCGCTCCGCCAGGTCGTTGACGATCTCGGAGAGCTGCTTCTTGCCCACCGAGTAGTCGACGAACGGGTAGTCCTCGGGCAGCAGCTCGTTGAAGAGCGCACGGCCCAGCGAGGTCTTCAGACGGAAGCTGTCGCCCGGCTGGAACTCCTGCTCACCCTCCTCGGCGACCGGGGGGACCCAGCCGCGCGGCGGAATGGTGCCGACGGGGAAGCGGATGTCGACCTGCGACTGCAGGGCGAGCTCGCCGGCGTCGAACGCCATGATCGCCTCGGCGGTGGAGCCGAAGGACCGGCCCTCGCCCTTGGTGTCACGGAGGTCGCCGTCGGTGGTCAGGAAGAACAGACCGAGGACCATGTCCTGGGTCGGCATCGTGACCGGGCGGCCGTCGGCCGGCTTCAGGATGTTGTTCGAGGACAGCATCAGGATGCGGGCCTCGGCCTGCGCCTCCGCGGAGAGCGGCAGGTGCACGGCCATCTGGTCACCGTCGAAGTCCGCGTTGAACGCGGTGCAGACGAGCGGGTGGATCTGGATGGCCTTGCCCTCGACCAGCTGGGGCTCGAAGGCCTGGATGCCGAGGCGGTGCAGGGTGGGCGCACGGTTCAGCAGCACCGGGTGCTCGGCGATGACCTCTTCGAGGACGTCGTACACCACGGTGCGGCCGCGCTCGACCATCCGCTTGGCGCTCTTGATGTTCTGCGCGTGGTTCAGGTCGACCAGGCGCTTCATCACGAACGGCTTGAAGAGCTCCAGCGCCATGGCCTTCGGCAGACCGCACTGGTGCAGCTTCAGCTGCGGACCGACGACGATCACGGAACGCGCGGAGTAGTCCACGCGCTTGCCGAGGAGGTTCTGACGGAATCGACCCTGCTTGCCCTTGAGCATGTCGCTCAGGGACTTCAGCGGACGGTTGCCGGGACCGGTGACCGGGCGACCGCGACGACCGTTGTCGAAGAGGGCGTCCACGGCCTCCTGGAGCATGCGCTTCTCGTTGTTCACGATGATCTCGGGGGCACCGAGGTCGAGAAGGCGCTTCAGGCGGTTGTTGCGGTTGATCACGCGGCGGTACAGGTCGTTCAGGTCGGAGGTCGCGAAGCGGCCACCGTCCAGCTGCACCATCGGACGGAGGTCCGGCGGGATGACCGGCACGCAGTCGAGCACCATGCCCTTGGGGCTGTTGCTGGTCTGCAGGAACGCGGAGACGACCTTGAGGCGCTTGAGCGCACGGGTCTTCTTCTGGCCCTTGCCGGTGCGGATGATCTCGCGGAGGCGCTCGGCCTCCTCCTCCAGGTCGAAGGACTCCAGGCGCTTCTGCAGCGCCGCGGCACCCATCGAGCCGTCGAAGTACGTGCCGAAGCGGTCACGCAGCTCGCGGTAGAGGAGCTCGTCGCCCTCCAGGTCCTGGACCTTGAGGTTCTTGAAGCGGTTCCAGACCTCGTCCAGGCGGTCGATCTCGCGCTGGGAGCGGTCGCGGAGCTGCTTCATCTCGCGCTCGGCGCCTTCGCGCACCTTGCGGCGCACGTCGGCCTTGGCGCCCTCGGCCTCCAGCTCGGCCAGGTCGGTCTCGAGCTTCTTGGCGCGGGCTTCGAGGTCGGCGTCGCGGCGGTTCTCGATCTGCTGGCGCTCGACGGAGACATGGGCCTCCAGCGACGGCAGGTCGCGGGTGCGGCGCTCGTCGTCCACGAACGTGATCATGTACGCGGCGAAGTAGATGACCTTCTCGAGGTCCTTCGGCGCGAGGTCCAGCAGGTAGCCCAGGCGCGACGGGACGCCCTTGAAGTACCAGATGTGGGTGACGGGGGCGGCGAGCTCGATGTGGCCCATCCGCTCGCGGCGCACCTTGGCGCGCGTGACCTCGACGCCACAGCGCTCACAGATGATGCCCTTGAAGCGGACACGCTTGTACTTGCCGCAGTAGCACTCCCAGTCCCGGGTCGGACCGAAGATCTTCTCGCAGAAGAGTCCGTCCTTCTCGGGCTTCAGGGTGCGGTAGTTGATGGTCTCCGGCTTCTTGACCTCGCCGTGCGACCAGGTTCGGATGTCGTCCGCGGTGGCAAGGCCGATCCGCAGCTCGTCGAAGAAGTTGACGTCGAGCACTGTGCGTCAATCCCTCTTTCGGGGTCGTGTCTCTTGATCAGTGGTCTGAAACGGTCCCGGGGACGGCCGGGGGATCACGGGGATCCCCCGGCCGGGCCCGTCAGACCTCTTCGACGCTGCTCGGCTCGCGCCGGGACAGGTCGATTCCGAGCTCCTCCGCCGCGCGGAAGACGTCCTCGTCGGTGTCGCGCATCTCGATGGACATGCCGTCCGAGGACAGCACCTCCACGTTGAGGCAGAGCGACTGCATTTCCTTGATGAGCACCTTGAAGGACTCGGGAATGCCCGGCTCGGGGATGTTCTCGCCCTTGACGATGGCCTCGTAGACCTTCACTCGGCCGGTGACGTCGTCGGACTTGATGGTCAGCAGCTCCTGGAGGGCGTAGGCGGCGCCGTACGCTTCCAGCGCCCACACCTCCATCTCACCGAAGCGCTGGCCACCGAACTGCGCCTTACCACCCAGCGGCTGCTGCGTGATCATCGAGTACGGACCGGTCGAACGCGCGTGGAGCTTGTCGTCGACCAGGTGGTGGAGCTTGAGGATGTACATGTACCCGATCGAGATCGGGTCCGGGAACGGCTCGCCGGAGCGGCCGTCGAACAGGCGCGCCTTGCCGGAGGGGAGGACCAGGCGGTCCCCGTCGCGGTTCGGGATGGTGTGCTCGAACAGGCCGGCGAGCTCGTCCTCGCGGGCACCGTCGAACACCGGGGTGGCGACGTTGGTACCGGGCTCGACACGGTCGGCCCCGATGACCTTCAGACGCTCGGCCCAGTCCTCACCGAGGCCGGAGACGTCCCAGCCGCGGCTGGCGAGCCAGCCGAGGTGGATCTCCAGGACCTGTCCCGGGTTCATTCGGGACGGGACACCCAGCGGGTTGAGGATGATGTCGACCGGCGTGCCGTCTTCCAGGAAGGGCATGTCCTCGATCGGAAGGATCTTGGAGATGACGCCCTTGTTTCCGTGGCGGCCGGCGAGCTTGTCGCCGTCGGTGATCTTGCGCTTCTGCGCGACGTAGACGCGGACCAGCTGGTTCACGCCCGGGGGAAGCTCGTCCCCCTCCTCGCGGTCGAAGACGCGGACGCCGATGACCTTGCCGATCTCAC
Source organism: Streptomyces sp. NPDC033845 (assembly GCF_055576225.1). Taxonomy (NCBI): domain Bacteria; kingdom Bacillati; phylum Actinomycetota; class Actinomycetes; order Kitasatosporales; family Streptomycetaceae; genus Streptomyces; species Streptomyces sp. NPDC033845. The sequence continues at coordinate 115,430 of NZ_JBVIRI010000012.1, forward strand.
CGTGCGGGACCTTGAGCGAGGTGTCACGCACCTCGCGGGCCTTCTCACCGAAGATCGCGCGGAGCAGACGCTCCTCCGGGGTCAGCTCGGTCTCACCCTTGGGCGTGACCTTGCCGACCAGGATGTCGCCGGCGACGACGTCCGCACCGATGCGGATGATGCCGCGCTCGTCGAGGTCCGCCAGGACCTCCTCGGAGACGTTCGGGATGTCCCGGGTGATCTCCTCGGGGCCCAGCTTGGTGTCACGGGCGTCGACCTCGTGCTCCTCGATGTGGATCGAGGAGAGGACGTCGTCCTGGACGAGGCGCTGCGACAGGATGATCGCGTCCTCGTAGTTGTGGCCTTCCCAGGGCATGAACGCCACGAGCAGGTTCTTGCCGAGGGCCATCTCGCCCTCTTCGGTCGCCGGGCCGTCGGCGAGGACCTGGGATTCGATGATCCGGTCGCCCTCGTTGACGATCACCTTCTGGTTGACCGAGGTGCCCTGGTTCGAGCGGGAGAACTTGGCGACGCGGTACGTGGTGTACGTGCCGTCGTCGTTCGCCACGGTGATGTAGTCGGCCGAGACCTCCTGGACCACACCGTCCTTCTCCGCACGGATCGAGTCACCGGCGTCGACCGCACAGCGGTACTCCATGCCGGTGCCGACGAGCGGGGCCTCCGCCTTGATGAGCGGAACGGCCTGGCGCATCATGTTCGCGCCCATCAGGGCGCGGTTGGCGTCGTCGTGCTCCAGGAAGGGGATCATCGCGGTGGCGACGGACACCATCTGGCGCGGGGAGACGTCCATGTAGTCGACGTCGTCGCCGGCGATGTAGTCGATCTCGCCGCCACGGCGGCGGACCAGCACGCGGGACTCGGTGAAGCGCATGTCGTCGGACAGGCCGGCGTTGGCCTGGGCGATGACGAAGCGGTCCTCCTCGTCTGCGGTCAGGTAGTCGACCTCGTCGGTGACGGTGCCGTCGACGACCTTGCGGTACGGGGTCTCGACGAAACCGAACGCGTTGACCCGGCCGTAAGAGGCGAGCGAGCCGATCAGACCGATGTTCGGGCCTTCGGGGGTCTCGATCGGACACATACGGCCGTAGTGCGACGGGTGCACGTCGCGGACCTCGAAGCCGGCCCGCTCACGGGACAGACCACCCGGGCCGAGGGCGGACAGACGACGCTTGTGCGTCAGCCCCGACAGCGGGTTGTTCTGGTCCATGAACTGGGACAGCTGGCTGGTGCCGAAGAACTCCTTGATGGAGGCGACGACCGGCCGGATGTTGATCAGGGTCTGCGGCGTGATGGCCTCGACGTCCTGCGTGGTCATGCGCTCGCGGACGACGCGCTCCATACGAGCCAGACCCGTGCGGACCTGGTTCTGGATGAGCTCGCCGACGTTGCGCAGACGGCGGTTGCCGAAGTGGTCGATGTCGTCGGTCTCGACGACGATCTGGTTGCCGTTCTCGCCCACCGTCTCGGTCTCGCCGGCGTGCAGCTTGACCAGGTACTTGATGGTGGCGATGACGTCGTCGGTGGTGAGCACGCCGGCGTCCAGCGGCTCGTCCGCGCCGAGCTTCTTGTTCACCTTGTAGCGGCCGACCTTGGCGAGGTCGTAGCGCTTCGGGTTGAAGTAGAGGTTCTCGAGCAGCGTCTGAGCGGCCTCGCGGGTCGGCGGTTCGCCCGGACGCAGCTTGCGGTAGATGTCGAGCAGCGCGTCGTCCTGGCCCTGGGTGTGGTCCTTCTCCAGGGTGGCGCGCATGGACTCGTACTCGCCGAACTCCTCCAGGATCTGCTCGGTGGTCCAGCCGAGAGCCTTCAGGAGGACGGTGACGGACTGCTTGCGCTTGCGGTCGATGCGGACACCGACCATGTCGCGCTTGTCGACCTCCATCTCCAGCCAGGCACCCCGGGAAGGGATGATCTTGGCGGAGAAGATGTCCTTGTCGGAGGTCTTGTCGATGGAGGAGTCGAAGTAGACACCCGGGGAACGGACCAGCTGCGACACCACGACACGCTCGGTGCCGTTGATGACGAAGGTGCCCTTGTTGGTCATGAGCGGGAAGTCGCCCATGAAGACCGTCTGAGACTTGATCTCACCGGTCTCGTTGTTCGTGAACTCGGCCGTGACGAACAGCGGCGCCGCGAACGTGAAGTCGCGCTCCTTGCACTCGTCCACGGAGTTCTTCGCCGGCTCGAACCGGTGGTCGCGGAAGGTGAGCGACATCGACCCGGAGAAGTCCTCGATCGGCGAGATCTCCTCGAAGATCTCCTCCAGACCGGACTTCGTGGGGACGTCCTGTCCACTCTCCAGCGCCGACTCGACGCGAGACTTCCAGGCGGCGTTGCCGAGCAGCCAGTCAAAGCTCTCGGTCTGCAGCGCCAGGAGGTTCGGAACCTCGAGGGGCTCCTTGATCTTTGCAAAGGAGATGCGCAGCGGGGCGGTGCTGGCGCCGTTGTTCGTATTGGTCGAGGCGTTGCGCGAGGCGGCCAAGAGGGGGTCCTTCCGAGGGCTCGGACTCACTACGCGCGTACCGGTCCCAGCCGACACAGAAGACATACGGTTTCTCATCCGGCCAAAAGACCAGGTCAGAGACGTTCAGTCTGTGTGCTCTAGCGTGGGCATGCCCCTGGCGACGGGCAGGGGGCAGCTAACAGGCAGCGCAAAGGGTCAGTGTAGCCACTTGGCTCACTGATGTCCAGACCAGGTTTCCGGAAACCGGCAACAGGCCTTCCCCTTGTTGTTAACGCTGCGGCCCTCGTACACAGAGCGCGTATCGATACTGCCCTCTTCGTAATCGATCCATGCCTCGGATTCGGATCGATCTGTGCGTCTCGCGACGGGTCTGAGAATTGCGCGCCGCGTCCCGTTCGTCAAGGCCCTCTGCTCCGTGCGGATCAGCTCGGGGCCCGCCGGGAGGACGACGAAGATCACCATACTCCCCTACGGGAGCAGGGCAAACCAGGCTTTTCGGGTACGCCGAAGGGCGACCACCCTTACGGGTGATCGCCCTTCGTCTGAGGCCGTCAGGCGGCCTCGGAGGTGTTACTTGACCTCGACGGCCGCACCGGCAGCCTTGAGGGACTCGGCAGCCTTCTCGGCGGCCTCCTTGTTGACCTTCTCGAGGACCGGCTTCGGGGTGCCGTCGACGAGGTCCTTGGCCTCCTTCAGACCCAGGGAGGTCAGCTCGCGCACGACCTTGATGACCTGGATCTTCTTGTCGCCGGCGCCGGTGAGGATGACGTCGAACTCGTCCTTCTCCTCTTCCTGGGCAGCGGCGTCGCCGCCACCCTGGCCCGGGGCGGCAACGGCGACGGCCGCGGCGGCGGTGACGTCGAACTTCTCCTCGAAGGCCTTCACGAACTCGGAGAGCTCGATGAGGGTCATCTCCTCGAACTGGGCGAGGAGGTCGTCCTGAGAGAGCTTCGCCATGATGGGCGATCCTTCCACTTTTCGGCAGGTGCCGGATGTATAGAGAGGCGGGCGTACTTACGGCCCGCTACGACCCGTGCGCGAGAGCGCTCGGATCAGTGCGCGAGCCGAATTACTCGGCACCGCCCTGCTCGGCGAGCTTGACGCGAAGCGCTTCCGCGGTGCGGACGAACTTCGACGGCAGCGCCTGGAAGAGCGAGGCAGCCTGGGACTGCTTGCCCTTGAACGCGCCGGCCAGCTTGCTGAGCAGAACCTCGCGGGACTCGAGGTCCGCGAGCTTCTTGATCTCGTCGGCGGTCAGCGCCTTGCCATCAAGGACACCGCCCTTGATGACGAGGTTCGGGTTCTCCTTGGCGAAGTCACGCAGAGCCTTCGCCGACTCCACCGGGTCACCGGTGATGAAGGCGGCCCCGGTCGGACCAGCGAACTGGTCGTCCAGCGAGGCGATCCCGGCCTGGTTGGCCGCAATCTTGGTCAGCGTGTTCTTCACCACGGCGTACTGGGCGTTCTCACCGAGCGAACGACGCAGCGTCTTGAGCTGCGCCACGGTGAGACCCCGGTACTCGGTCAGCACAACGGCGTTCGAGCTGCGGAACTGGTCCTCAAGCTCGGCTACCGCGGCAGCCTTGTCGGGCCTTGCCATAGAGCGTCGGCCTCCTTCCGGGTGATGAGGACCGCTCAGAAGGGGCTGGGAAAAACGAAACGCCCCGGCGCGGGCGCCAGGGCGTAGCTCAACCGGAACGAGTCCGGGAACTTTCCACAGTCACCTGCGCGGGTCGTCCGCATCAGCGGATCCTTCGGCCACCGCCCCCTCACGGGCACGGCAACGACCAGCGGTCTTTGGCTTCTGGGGAACCATACGTGAACCGGATCGGCTCAGGCAAATCGGGCCGTCCGGGTGAGTCGGCGGCGGCCCGGCGGGAGGGTCAGGCGGCGGGGCCGGCGCCCTTCTCCGGGAAGAGCATCGCCGTGACGTCGAGGACCTCGGCCGCGTCGGGGCCCCGCAGGGTGAGCGGGGTGCCGTAGTCGGTGTAGTGGGCGTCCAGGGTGACCGCGCCGCGGCCGGAGTCGACCACGGCCCTGAGCCGGGCCGGGTAGCCGTCCGCGTTGACCCAGACGTCCATGTCGTAGCCCTTGATGCCGGCCTTGCGGACGGCCTCGACCAGTTCACGGCGCTTCTCGGCGGGCAGGCCGGCGGCGGACTCGCGGGTGGCGAGCATCTCCTCGAAGGTGACCAGGCCCTTGTAGTGCTCGGTGGGGGCCCCGTCGACCTTCTCGGCACCCAGGTGCTCGATGTTCGGGGATTCGAGGAGCAGGGCGAGCTGCCTGGCCGGGTCCTGGCTCATGCTCTGCTGCTGGCCGAGGTCCCCGAAGGGGCTGCCGGCGTCCTTGCCGAGGGCCCGGCTCGCGGCCTCGGTGTCGAACTTCATCCACTTCTTGCCCTTGGCCTTGGCCGCGAGCGCGCCGTCCAGCCCGATGTACATGACCTTGTCGAGCATCAGGATGTGCTTGGGGCCGTCGTCGGCCCCGGCGCCGGGCAGCAGGGCGCCGTCCGCCTTGATCCGGATGTCCATGGCCGGCCGCTCGCCCCAGCCCTGGGTCCCGGACAGCTCCATGGTGCCGGTGCCGGTGCCGGCCGCGCCGGCGGTCGCGGAGGCGGAGACGGTCATCCGGACCTTGGCCGAGCTCGCCTTGTCCGTCTTGCGGTAGGCGGCCTGGAGGGCCACCGTGGCCGCCCGGGAGCTCTCGGCCCGCTCGGGGGATCCGGCGGGCCGCTCGGCCGCCTTGTCGCCGCCCTGGCAGCCGGCCGCGCCGAGCACCACGGCCGTGACGACGGCGCAGGCGCCCAACCGTTTCAGAACCGACCGCTCCATGTCCCCCACCCCTGTACACAGTCGTACGAACCTTTGCGCGAACCCGTGCGAATTCGCCGATCCTCGGCAGCCTAGTCACAAAGAACCGGGCCCCGCACCTGGGAAGGTGCGGGGCCCGGTTCGATCACCTCGGTGAGCCGGAGTGCGGCTCAGCCGGCTCAGACAGCGGCCGGGTCCTCTTCGACGAGGAGGTTCCGGGTGCGGTTGGAGTCCAGCTGGATGCCGGGGCCCATCGTGGTCGCCAGGGCGGCCTTCTTGATGTAGCGGCCCTTGGCGGCGGACGGCTTCAGACGGAGGATCTCCTCCAGGGCCGCGCCGTAGTTCTCGACCAGCTGCTCATCGGTGAAGGAGACCTTGCCGATGATGAAGTGCAGGTTCGAGTGCTTGTCGACGCGGAACTCGATCTTGCCACCCTTGATCTCGGTGACAGCCTTCGCGACGTCCATGGTGACGGTGCCGGTCTTCGGGTTCGGCATCAGACCACGGGGACCGAGCACGCGGCCGAGGCGGCCGACCTTGCCCATGAGGTCCGGGGTGGCGACAACGGCGTCGAACTCGTTGAGGCGGTTGCCCTTGGCGATCTCGTCGATCAGTTCGTCGTTGCCGACGATGTCGGCTCCGGCGGCTTCCGCGGCCGCAGCACGGTCACCGGTCGCGAAGACCAGGACCCGGGCGGTCTTGCCGGTGCCGTGCGGGAGGTTCACGGTGCCGCGGACCATCTGGTCGGCCTTGCGCGGGTCGACACCCAGGCGGAAGGCCACCTCGACGGTCGCGTCGAACTTGACGGACGAGGTCTCCTTGGCGAGACGGACGGCCTCGAGCGGGGCGTACAGCTTCTCCCGGTCGACCTTGGCGTCCGCAGCGCGGAGAGTCTTGCTGCGCTTCACTTCTGCTCCTGTGTTGATTGCTTCAGGGTGTGGAGTCGTGGTGCGGACCAGCGCTTGGCCCTACCACTGGGACTACGGGGGCTGATCAGCCCTCGACGGTGATGCCCATGGAACGCGCGGTGCCCGAGATGATCTTCTCGGCGGCGTCCAGGTCGTTCGCGTTGAGGTCAGGCAGCTTGATCGTGGCGATCTCGCGGACCTGCTCGCGCGTCAGCTTCGCGACCTTGGTCTTGTGCGGCTCGCCGGAGCCCTTCTCCACGCCCGCGCTCTTCAGGATGAGGCGCGCGGCCGGCGGGGTCTTGGTGATGAAGGTGAAGGAGCGGTCCTCGTAGACCGTGATCTCCACCGGCACGACCATGCCACGCTGCGACTCGGTCGCGGCGTTGTAGGCCTTGCAGAACTCCATGATGTTGACGCCGTGCTGACCGAGCGCGGGGCCGACCGGCGGAGCCGGGTTGGCCGCACCGGCCTTGATCTGGAGCTTGATAAGCCCCGTGACCTTCTTCTTCTTGGGAGGCATTGCTCTCTCCGGGTCCTAGTGAGAGTTATCCAGCCGCCAACCGGTCATCCGGATGGAGGCATACCGCACCACGATAACGGGTACAGGTGCGGGGCTGAAAACCGAGCAGGTCAGACCGCCCTTGAGGGGGCAGATCTGACCTGTCCGGAAGCTTTCGCGCAGAAGATCCGAATCCCGTGGATCAGTTCTTCTGGATCTGGTCGAAGCTGAGCTCGACCGGGGTCTCGCGACCGAAGATCTCGACGAGGCCCTTGACCTTCTTGGAGTCCGGGTTGATCTCGTTGATGGTCGCCTGGAGGGTCGCGAACGGACCGTCGGTGACGGTGACCGAGTCGCCGACCTCGAAGTCGAGGACCTCGATGGTGCGCTTGACGGCGGGGGCGGGCAGACCGGCGGCCTCGGCGGCGGCGCGGTCGGCCTTCTCCTTGGCCTCGGGCGCGAGCATCTTGACGATCTCGTCCAGGGTCAGCGGGTACGGGTCGTACGCGTTGCCCACGAAGCCGGTGACGCCGGGGGTGTTGCGGACGACGCCCCAGGACTCGTTCGTCAGATCCATGCGGACGAGAACGTAACCGGGCAGCTTGTTCTGCCGGACGTTCTTGCGCTCGCCGTTCTTGATCTGGACGATCTCTTCCTCGGGCACCTCGGCCTGGTAGATGAACTCCTCGACGTTCAGCGAGACGGCGCGCTGCTCCAGGTTGGCCTTCACCCGCTTCTCGTAGCCGGCGTAGGTGTGGATCACGTACCACTCGCCGGGCAGGAGGCGGAGCTCGTCGCGCAGGGCCTGGGTCGGGTCGACGGGTTCGGCCGGCTCCTCGGGAGCGGCCTCGGCCTCGACGACCTCGGAGTCGGCGGACTCGTCCTCGTCGTCCTCGTCGGACTCCTCGTCCTCGTCGGAGTCGGAGTCGGTGTCCTCGGTGTCGGACTCGTCCTCGGCGTCAGCCTCGTCCTCGTCCGCGACGGCGTCGGCGAGCTCGGTCTCGTCGGGTTCCACGGCGTCCGCCGCCTCGACGATGTCGAGCTCGTCCTCGACGGACTCGACGGAGTCGGGGCTCACGTTCAGGTTCGGGTCAGACACGGTGGCGGCTTCTTCCTGGATACAAAAATGGGTGGAACATGCGAAAACGGGCGGCACCCATCAAGGCGCCGCCCTCCGCGGGGATCAGCCGAAGACGAACTTGATGGCTTCCTGGAACCCATAGTCAATCACGGTCACCAGACCGATCATGATGAGCACGAAGACAATCACCACAGTGGTGTACGTCGTCAGCTGGTTACGAGTGGGCCAGACAACCTTGCGGAGTTCCGCTACGACCTGGCGGTAGAACAGCGCGAGCCGACCGAAGGGGCCCTTCTTGCCGCGCTTGCCGCCCTTGCGGGCCTTCTTCTCGCGGGTTTCGTCCTCGGCGTCAGGCATGTCGATGGAGCCCAGGGCGTCCGTCACGTCTCTCACCTGAATCCGGGTCATGGCCGTGCCGCGCCCGGTTGAGCCGCACGGCTGCATCGAAATACGTACCTGCGCACACATCCGGCGAAGGAGTGTGGAGCAGGGCCGGAGGGACTCGAACCCCCAACCGCTGGTTTTGGAGACCAGTGCTCTACCAATTGAGCTACGACCCTTTGCGTGCCCCAACCTACCGCATCCGAGCGAGTGCACCGAGTGCGCTCGTTGTGGAGGGTCCGCTGAGGTCCGACGACAGGTGAGTGTACGTGGTCAGAGCCCCGACGTCGAACAGCATGGAGCGGGAGGGCGGATGGAAGCTGTCCGGAGCGGTGCTGGAGGCGCCACGGAGGCAATCGGTCCGCTCTCTGGAACGGGGTGCGGCGCCGGATTGCGGTCTGGGACGATTGGGTCCATGACCTCTGCAACGCCTTCTTCCGAGCGCCGGGTGTCCGCCCGTATCGGCGCCATTTCCGAGTCCGCCACCCTCGCCGTCGACGCCAAGGCCAAGGCCCTCAAGGCCGCCGGGCGTCCGGTGATCGGCTTCGGTGCCGGCGAGCCCGACTTCCCGACCCCGGGCTACATCGTCGACGCGGCCGTCGAGGCCTGCCGCGACCCGAAGTTCCACCGCTACACCCCGGCCGGCGGGCTGCCGGAGCTGAAGAAGGCCATCGCCGAGAAGACCCTGCGGGACTCGGGCTACCAGGTCGACCCCGCGCAGGTGCTGATCACCAACGGCGGCAAGCAGGCCATCTACAACGCCTTCGCGGCGATCCTCGACCCGGGCGACGAGGTCATCGTCCCGGCCCCCTACTGGACCACCTACCCGGAGTCCATCCAGCTGGCCGGCGGTGTCGCGGTGGAGGTGGTCGCCGACGAGACCACCGGGTACCGGGTCTCCGTGGAGCAGCTGGAGGCCGCGCGCACCGAGCGCACCAAGGTGGTCCTGTTCGTCTCCCCGTCCAACCCGACCGGTGCGGTCTACAGCGAGGCCGACGCCAAGGCGATCGGCGAGTGGGCGGCCGAGCACGGCCTGTGGGTGCTGACCGACGAGATCTACGAGCACCTGGTCTACGGGGACGCGAAGTTCACCTCGCTGCCGGTCCTGGTCCCGGCCCTGGCCGACCGCTGCATCATCGTCAACGGGGTGGCGAAGACCTATGCGATGACCGGCTGGCGGGTGGGCTGGGTGATCGGCCCCAAGGACGTCGTCAAGGCCGCGACCAACCTGCAGTCGCACGCCACCTCCAACGTCTCCAACGTGGCGCAGATCGCCGCGCTGGCCGCCGTCTCGGGGAACCTGGACGCGGTCGCGGAGATGCGGACGGCCTTCGACCGCCGCCGGCAGACGATGGTCCGGATGCTGAACGAGATCGACGGCGTGGTCTGCCCCACGCCGGAGGGCGCGTTCTACGCCTACCCGTCGGTCAAGGGCCTGCTGGGCAAGGAGATCCGCGGCAAGCGCCCGGCCACCTCCGCCGAGCTGGCCTCGCTGATCCTGGACGAGGCCGAGGTCGCCGTCGTCCCCGGTGAGGCCTTCGGCACCCCGGGCTATCTGCGCCTGTCGTACGCGCTGGGCGACGAGGACCTGGTGGAGGGCGTGTCCCGGATCCAGAAGCTGCTGGCCGAGGCCAAGGCCTGACGGCTGCGTCCTTGCGCCTCGCGCCTTCGCGCACCGGAGCGGCGGTTCCCCTCGTGGGAGCCGCCGCTCTGGCGTTCGGGCAAGCCCCCGATCGGTAAAAGCCCCTCCCGCCGGGCGGCGCGGTACGGCAGGATCACCGGATGGAGCACGTACGAGATCTCACGCTTCTGCCGAAAGCCCATCTGCACCTGCACTTCACCGGTTCGATGCGCCCGTCGACCCTGCTGGAGCTCGCCGACAAGTACGGCGTGCGGCTGCCCGACGCGCTGACCGCGGGGGAGCCGCCCAAACTGCGGGCCACCGATGAGCGCGGCTGGTTCCGCTTCCAGCGGCTCTACGACGCCGCCCGGTCCTGTCTGCGGGAGCCGGAGGACATCCGGCGGCTGGTCCGCGAGGCCGCCGAGGAGGACGTCCGGGACGGCAGCCGCTGGCTGGAGATCCAGGTCGACCCGACCTCGTACGCCCCGCTGCTCGGCGGGATGATCCCGGCCGTGGAGATCATCCTGGACGCGGTGGAGTCGGCGTCCCGGGAGACCGGTCTGGGGATCCGGGTGCTGATCGCCGCCAACCGCATGAAGCACCCGCTGGACGCCCGCACCCTGGCCCGGCTGGCCGTCCGCTACGCCGACCGCGGGGTGGTGGGCTTCGGGCTCTCCAACGACGAGCGGCGCGGGATGGCCCGTGACTTCGACCGGGCCTTCGCGATCGCCCGGGAGGGCGGGCTGCTGGCGGCCCCGCACGGCGGGGAGCTGACCGGTCCGTCCTCGGTCCGGGACTGCCTGGACGATCTGCACGCCTCCCGGATCGGGCACGGGGTGCGGGCGGCGGAGGATCCGCGGCTGCTGAAGCGGCTGGCGGACCGGCAGATCACCTGTGAGGTCTGTCCGGCGTCCAATGTGGCGCTGGGGGTCTACGAGAAGCACGAGGACGTGCCGCTGCGGACCCTGTTCGAGGCCGGGGTGCCGCTGGCGCTGGGCGCCGACGACCCGCTGCTGTTCGGGTCCCGGCTGGCGGCCCAGTACGAGATTGCCCGGCGGTACCACGGGTTCACGGACGCGGAACTGGCGGAGCTGGCCCGGCAGTCGGTACGGGGGTCGGCGGCGCCGGAGGAGGTCCGGGAGAAGGTGCTCGGCGACATCGACCACTGGCTGGCCGGCTGAGGTCCGGCCGGCCGCTGCGGCGGGTCAGCGGGTGAGGCGGGTCAGCGGGTGAGGCGGAGGTCGCCCTGCCAGCAGTCGGCCCGGACCCGGTCGCCGTCGGGGAAGCCGAGCTCCAGCAGGGTGCGCCCGGTGAGCGGGTCGGCGAACTCGGCGACGGAGGTCACGGTGTCACCCAGATGGCGCAGGAAGGGGTGGTAGCCGAGGTCCTCGCCGACCTCGATCCGGCCCCACTCCCCCACCTCGTACGGTGCGTGGGGTTCGGCGCACTCGACGATCAGGCACCAGTCGGAGCCGGTGCTGATCCGGGTGGACTCGCCCTCGCTGTCGATCAGCCAGATGTCGAGGGGGGCTTCGGAGCGCTCGCCGTCGTAGACGTGCCAGGACGCGACGATTCTGCGGATCGACCGTCCCACCAGGCGGGTGGGGTCCGTACCGGCCCCGTGCAGGGGACACCACATTCAGATGCTGACGCCTACCGTCACGGGCTCGTTGACCAGGGTGACGCCGAAGGCGGAGTGGACTCCGGCGACGACCTCGCGGGCCAGGGTCAGCAGGTCCTCGGTGGTGGCGCCGCCGCGGTTGGTGAGGGCGAGGGTGTGCTTGGTGGAGATCCGGGCGGGGCCGGTGCCGTAGCCCTTGGTGAATCCGGCCTTGTCGATCAGCCAGGCGGCGCTGGTCTTGGTGAGGCCCTCGCCGGCCGGGTAGGCGGGCGGCTGGGTGTCGGCGCCCAGTCGGGTGCGGACCCGGTCGAGGAACTCGGCGTAGTCGGGGCCGGCCAGGATCGGATTCGTGAAGAAGGAGCCGGCGGACCAGGTGTCGTGGTCCTCGGGGTCCAGGACCATGCCCTTTCCGGCGCGCAGCCGGAGCACGGTGTCGCGGGCGGTGGCGGCCGGGACCCGGTCGCCGGCCTCGACTCCGAGGGCCCGGGCGGTCTCGGGGTACTTGACCGGGGCGGAGAGGCCGCCGGCGTCCTCCAGGGCGAAGCGGACGCGGAGGACCACGTAGCGGTCGGGCTGGTCCTTGAAGGTGCTGTGCCGGTAGGAGAAGGCGCACTCGGCGTTGGTCAGGGTGACCGTCTCGGCCCGTTCGCGGTCGTAGGCGACCACTTCGGTGATGGTGCTGGAGACTTCCTGGCCGTACGCGCCCACGTTCTGGATCGGGGTGGCGCCGGCGGAGCCGGGGATCCCGGCCAGGCACTCGATCCCGGCGAGCCCCGCGTCCACGGTGCGGGAGACCGCCGCGCTCCAGTTCTCGCCGGCGGCGAGTTCCAGGGCGGTGCCCGTAAGGGTGAATCCGGTGGTGGCGATGCGCAGGGCGGTGCCGTCGAAGCCCTTGTCGCCGATGACCAGGTTGCTGCCGCCCCCGATGACCAGCAGGGGGGTGCCGCTGCGGTCCGCGGCGCGGACGGCGGCGACGACCTCGGCGTCGGTGGTCGCGGTGACCAGACGGGTCGCCGGGCCGCCGAGGCGGAAGGTGGTCAGCGGGGCGAGGGGGGCGTCGTGGAGTTCCTGCACGTGGACAAGAGTACGGTCCGTGCCCCCGGCTTCCCGGCGGGGCCACGGACCGTGGGTGCGGCGGGTCAGTGCCGGTCGGGCTGTTCGGCGAGCCGGCGTTCGGCCTCTTCCCAGGTCAGCGGGAGGTCGGAGGCCTTGGCGGTCCACTCGGTGAAGCGGGCCCGCTCCATGTGCGCGGCGGCGGCCCGGGAGCTGGAGCGGTGCGGCTCGCTGCCGGCGAAGCGGTGGAGGGACTCGCGGTCCTGCCAGGCGGAGAGGGTGAGGAAGGTCCGGGAGCCGATCCGGGCCCGGAGGGCGGATCCGTGGGAGCCGGGGGCGGTGCGGAGCTGTCGGAGGATGCCGGGGGTCTTCAGCAGGAACCTGAGGGCGCCGAGCAGGGTCCGGGTCTCGAAGCGGGAGGCCATGACGTGGACTTCGGCGTCGGGGGCGGGCGGGCGGGGCTGGGTCCAGGGCAGGTCGGGCACGGTCGTACTCCTTCCGGGGCGGGGCGGCGCGGACGGCGCGGGGCGGGGTGGGGTGGGGTGGGGTGGGGGGGTGCCGGGTGGCTCAGGCGGAGGTCTTGACGGTGGTGGGAGCCGTGGAAGCGGGGGCGGGCGCGGCGGTGGCGGTGGCGTCCGGGGCCTTCGCCGGGCCCTGGGCGGAGCCGGCGCGGCGGCCGGGGATCAGCAGGGCGAGCAGGGCGGCGACCCCGACGGCGGCGGCGCCGATCCAGAGGGCGGGGACGGTGCCGTCCACGAAGGTCTGCGCGCTGCGGTAGCCGCCGGCCGCGGAGAAGACCGAGGCCAGGACGGAGACGCCGAGGGCACCGCCGACCTCCCGGAAGGCGTTGTTGGCGCCGGAGGCGATGCCCTGTTCGGCGGGGGCCACGGTGGACATCACCACATGGGCGGCGGGGGCGAAGTAGAGGGCCATACCGATCCCGCTGAGGATCAGGGCGGGCAGCTGGGCGGCGTAGGAGACCTCGGAGTCGAGGATCAGGGCGAACCAGGCCAGGCCGGCGGCCTGGAAGGCGAGGCCGGCCGCGACCACCGGGCGGCCGCCGATCCGGTCGGCGAGGATTCCGGCGATCGGGGCGACCACCATGGGCATGGCGGTCCAGGGCAGGATGCGCAGTCCGGCCTCGGTGGGCGAGTAGCCGAGGACCCCCTGCATGAACTGGCTGAGCAGGAAGATCGCGCCGAACATCCCGAGGTACATCAGCAGGCTGGCGAAGTTGATGCCGGTGAACCCGCGGTTGCGGAAGAGCCGCATCGGGAGCATCGCGTTGCCGCTGCGGGTGCCGTGCAGGACGAAACCGGCGATGAGGACGCCGCCGGCGATCAGGGCGGTCAGCACGGGGGCGCTGGTCCAGCCGTGGGCGTTGGCGTTGACCAGGCCGTAGACGACGCCGAACAGACCGCCGCTGATGAGCAGGGTGCCGGGGAGGTCGAGCCGGGCGCCGGGGGCGGTGGACTCGGCGAGGCGGAGCCGGGAGAGCGGGATCAGGGCGAGACCGATCGGGACGTTCAGCCAGAAGATCCACTGCCAGGAGATGTGCTCGGTGAGGCTGCCGCCGATGAGCGGTCCGCTGGCGACGGCGATGCCGCTGACGGCCCCGTAGATGCCGAGGGCCATGCCGCGGCGGGCGGCGGGGACGGCGGCGGTGAGCAGGGTGAGGGTGAGCGGCATCATGATCGCCGCGCCGACGCCCTGGACGGCGCGGGCGGCGATCAGGGCGTCGATGCCGGGCGAGAGGGCGGCCGCGGCGGAGGCGGCGGTGAAGACGGAGAGCCCGGCTATGAAGAGCCGGCGGCGGCCGAAGCGGTCGCCGAGGGCGGCGCCGAACATGAGGAGGACGGCGAAGGTGAGGGTGTAGGCGTTCACCGTCCATTCGAGGTCTTCGAGCCTGCCGCCGAGGTCCTCGCGGATGGCCGGGAGGGCGGTGGTGACGACGAGGTTGTCGAGGGCCGCCATGAAGCTGGCGGCCGCGGTGAGGACCAGGGCCCAGACGGCCGGTCCGCGGAGCTTGTCTTCGTGCCGGGTGGTCATGGTGTCTCCCCCTGTGGTGTCAGTTACTTCAGTCACTTCGGTTACTTAGTAATTGCTGACTAACTTTCTGGGACAGAAAGCGGCGTCCTGCGGGGCGCCGGGTGGCGCGATGCCCTGCGGGGCGCCGGCAGTACGGGAGGTGCGGGTGGCGCGGGTGGTGGCGCGGGTGGCGCGGTGTCACTCCGCCGCGGGCGCGCCGGGGCGGGCGGAGGGGTAGAGCCCCTCCCAGATCCGGTGTCCGGGCGGGAAGCCCATGGCGGCCAGGCTGTTGACCAGCATGCCGTAGGCCATGAAGGTCGTGGTCTCGGCGACGTCGCCGCCGAGCGGGCGCATGACGGTGTCCCAGAGCTCCAGCCAGCCGGCCCGGACGAGCTCCCCGAGCTCGGGGTCGCCGGCGGCCTCGCTGGCGGAGACCGTGACGTACATCTGGAGCTGCAGCTGGAGCATCTCGGGCTGCTCGGTGATCATCCTGCCGTAGGCGGTGGCCATGGCATGCAGGGCCTCCTCGCCGGTCAGGCCCTCGCAGGCCTCGGCGAAGACGCTCCGGGTGTGCTCCAGGCAGCGGGCGGCCGCGGCGAGGAAGATGGCCTGCTTGTTCGGGAAGAGCCGGAACAGATAGGGCTGCGAGACGCCGACCCGCTTGGCGATCGCCTCGGTGGAGGTGCCGTAGTAGCCGCCCTTGGCGAACTCCCCCACCGCCGCGCGGATCACGCTCTCGCGCCGTTCGTCTGCGCTCATCCTGACCATGAGAGGAAGTTAGTACGCAATCACTAACCTCGTCAAGGCCGGAAGAAGGGGCGCCCGTGCCGCGGAGCGCCCCTTCTCCCCCACGCTTCGGAGGATCCGCCGGTCAGGCCAGCTGGACCACGGCGCGGGACATGCCCAGCACCTTCTGGCCGCCGCTGACCGCGGTCAGGTCGACCCGCACCCGGTTGTCCTCCAGCAGGGCGCCGACCTTGGCGCTGACCTCGATCAGGGCGCCCTCGCCGTCGTTCGGGACCACGACCGGGCGGGTGAACCGCACTCCGTACTCCACCACCGCGCCGGGGTCCCCGACCCAGTCGGTCACCACCCGGATCGCCTCGGCCATGGTGAACATGCCGTGCGCGATCACGTCCGGCAGGCCCACCTCCTTGGCGAACTTCTCGTTCCAGTGGATCGGGTTGAAGTCCCCGGAGGCGCCCGCGTAGCGGACCAGGGTGTCGCGGGTCACCGGGAAGGTGTCGGCCGGCAACTCGGTACCGACCTCGACGTCCGCGAACCGGATCTTCGCCGTCATCTCAGGCCTCCTCGGCGGCGCGGGAGACCAGCTTGGTCCACGCGGTCACCACGTGCTCGCCGGTCTCGTCGTGGACCTCGCCGCGGACGTCGATGACGTCGTTGCCCGCGAGGGACTTGATCGCCTCGATGGTGGAGGTGACGGAAAGCCGGTCACCGGCACGCACCGGGCGGACATAACTGAACTTCTGGTCCCCGTGCACCACCCGGCTGTAGTCCAGCCCGAGCTGCGGGTCCTGGACCACCGCGGCCGCCGCCTTGAACGTGATGGCGAACACAAAGGTCGGCGGGGCGATCACATCAGGGTGTCCGAAGGACTTCGCCGCTTCGGTATCCGTATAGACGGGATTCGCGTCGCCGACGGCCTCGGCGAATTCGCGGATCTTCTCCCGGCCGACCTCATACGGATCGGTGGGCGGATACGTCCGCCCCACGAAGGACTGGTCGAGCGCCATGCTCACTACCTCCTGTTGAGAACGTCACAAAGGCGACACGTGCGGAAACGACACGAGGCCGCCCCCTCGGAAGGGGACGACCTCATGACGGTGCCTGTATTCGAGACTTCGCCAGTGACTAGCGGGTCTCGCGGTGCGCGGTGTGCGAGTTGCAGCGCGGGCAGTGCTTCTTCATCTCCATGCGGTCCGGGTTGTTACGCCGGTTCTTCTTGGTGATGTAGTTCCGCTCCTTGCACTCCACGCAGGCCAGCGTGATCTTCGGGCGGACGTCGGTGGCAGCCACGTGAGTGCTCCTTGACGGACTATGGGACGGATGAACGCATAAAAGAGTAGCCGATCGGGAGACCGACCCCGCAATCGGCTACTGTGTGTAGCGGCGACCGGACTTGAACCGGTGACACAGCGATTATGAGCCGCTTGCTCTACCGACTGAGCTACGCCGCTTTGATGTGATCACTTCCCCACCCGAGGGCGGGGAAGCTCTCTCACCAGAGCCCCAATGCGGAATCGAACCGCAGACCTTCTCCTTACCATGGAGACGCTCTACCGACTGAGCTATTGGGGCGAGCAGGGAAGACATTACACGGCCTCCCGCCGATCGCCCAAATCCTTTGTCCGCGGGGCCCGGCCAACAGGTTTCGGCGCAGGTCCGGGGGTCCCGAGGGGCTCCTGTGACGGCCGTGGAGCCATGGCGCGACACCGGTACGACTATTCGGTCCTTCCCGGAAGCGGGCAGCCGGGCGCCCTAGGCTCGGAGCACGCCGCGTGATCTTGGGCCGTGGCCTCGGCCATCGCCCGGAACCGCCCGAGCCACCGCCAGGAGCGCGATGCCCGACAGCCACGCCCACGGACACGGCGCCGCGCACGGATCCGCCGCCGAGTCGACCACCCTGCTGCTGGCCGGGGCCCGGCTGACGGACGGCCGGACCGTGGACGTCCGGCTCAGCGGGGGCCGCATCCAGGCCGTCGGCACCGCCGGGAGCCTGCCCGCCCCCGGCCCCTCCCGGGTGGACCTGAGCGGCTACCTGCTGCTCCCCGCCCCCGCCGAACCGCACGCCCACGGGGACACCGCGCTCACCGCCGACACCGAGGGACCGGTCTCCTACGCCGCCGACGAGGTGCAGCGGCGGGCCACCGAGGCGGCCCTCCTCCAGCTCGGCCACGGGGCCACCGCGGTCCGCTCGCACGTCCGGATCGGCGATGTGCACGGACTGGCCCCCATCGAGGCCGTGCTCCAGGCCCGCCGCTCCCTGCGCGGGCTCACCGACCTGACGGCCGTCGCGGTGCCCCGGCTGCTCACCGGGGTGGCCGGGGCGGACGGACTGGCCATGCTCCGGGACGCCCTGAAGATGGGCGCCTCGGTGGTCGGCGGCTGCCCCGATCTGGACCCCGACCCCACCGGGTTCGTCGAAGCCGTCCTGGAACTGGCCGCCGAACACGGCTGCCCGGTGGACCTGCACACCGACGGCGACGACCCGGGCCGGCTGGCCCGGCTGGCGGCCATGGCCGGGGGGCTGCGCCCCGGGGTCACCATCGGCCCCTGCGGCGGCCTCTCCCGCCTCCCCCTCGACGTGACCACCCGGGCCGCCGACCAACTCGCCGCGGCCGGCGTACGGGTCACCTGCCTGCCCCAGGGCGCCTGCGCGGCCCTGGAGCGCCGCGGGCTGCGCACCGCCCCGGTCCGGCTGCTCCGGGCCGCCGGGGTGCGGGTCGCCGCCGGCAGCGGGGCGCTCCGCGACGCCGGCAACCCGGTGGGCCGCGGCGACCCCCTGGAAGCGGCCTACCTGCTCGCCTCCCAGGGCGGGCTCCGCCCGGCCGAGGCCTACGACGCGGTGAGCACCTCGGCCCGGTCGGCCATGGGCCTGCCGGAGATCCGGGTGGAGGCCGGCTTCCCGGCCGAGCTGCTCGCGGTGCGCGGGGAGGGGATCGCGGGGGTCCTGTCGCTCGCCTACAGCCGGATCGTGATCCACCGCGGCCGGGTGGTGGCCCGGACCAGCGCCGTACGGGAGTACTGCGACTCGGCCGTCGCCGTGGCCCTGGACCTGCCCCGGCAGGGCCGGATGGAGCCGGGCCCCTGAGCGTGCGCGGGCGGCGGCGGGCGGCTCGTCGTACGGTCGGGGCATGCGCATCGTCATCGCTGGTGGACACGGTCGGATCGCGCTGCGGCTGGAGCGGCTGCTCGCGGCGCGCGGGTACGAGGTCGCGGGCATCGTCCGCGACCCGGCACAGGGCGAGGACCTGCGCCGGGCGGGAGCCGAACCGGTGCTGTGCGACCTGGAGTCCGCCTCGGTGGAGCAGGTCGCCGCGGTCCTCCAGGGCGCCCACGCGGCGGTGTTCGCGGCGGGCGCCGGACCCGGCAGCGGGGCCGCCCGCAAGGACACCGTGGACCGGGGTGCCGCCGTGCTCTTCGCCGACGCGGCCGAACGCGCCCGGGTCCGCCGCTTCCTGATGCTCTCTTCGATGGGAGCCGACGCCCGGCACCCGGGCGACGACGTGTTCGACGCCTATCTGCGGGCCAAGGGCGAGGCGGACGACCACGTCCGCACCCGCCTCGGCCTGGACTGGACGGTGCTGCGCCCCGGCTCCCTGACGGACGGGCCGGGGACCGGCCGGGTCCGCCTGGAGGCGCACACCGGCCGCGGGGACATCCCCCGCGACGACGTCGCGGCGGCCCTGGCCGAACTCCTGGAGACCCCGGCGACGGCCGGGCTGACCCTGGAGCTGGTCTCCGGCGGCACCCCGGTGGACGTGGCGGTGAAGGACGTGGCCGGCAACTGACCGGCCGGCCGGGCCCGACGGGTGGTCAGAAGTCCACGGTCACCTGGTCGTCGGACCGGCCCACGGAGTCCTGGTGGAACCGGTGCTCGTAGGCCTTCCGGATCCGCTCGATCCGGGTGTCCCGCTCGTCGGCCGCCTTCTCCGGGTACAGCAGGATCAGCTCGTAGGAGGTCTCGCGGACGATCCGGCCGTCCGCTCCCCGCCACTGCCCGTAACCGTCCTGCAGGGTCAGCCCCTCGGGGAACGCCGGGGTGACCTCACGGTCGAGGAACCCCATGAACTCGGGTCTGCGGATCTCGGCTCCGCCGGGCCGCTGGGTACCGAAGTAGAGCCGGGTCTCCACATAGTGCTCTCCCGTGTCGTGCTCCAGGGCCGCGCCCACCAGCGCCGGCACTCCGGCCGCCAGCAGCGCGGCGAGCACTCCGCCGCCCACTTTTCCCCGCGTGTCAGAAATCCAGGTCACGCGAACCCAACGAACTCCGCCCGGGGCGGATGCGCGCCGCTCGGCCGAATGCGAAGAAGACCTCCGGTCAATGACCGGAGGTCTTCTTTCGCGTGGCGGCGCCAGGGTTCGAACCTGGGTAGGCTGAGCCGGCAGATTTACAGTCTGCTCCCTTTGGCCACTCGGGCACACCGCCAAGAGATGCTGCCGTTTTTTCCGCCTTGCGGCGGCGCTCCCCGGCAACGACGTAAACGATACCCGATGACCGGGGGTGCTTCACCACCGGATTGATCAGCGCCGCGGGTGAGCGCGGTGGCTAGGCTTTGCGGTGCGGACCGCGGATGCGCGGGCCGCGCCCGCCGAGCACATCCCAGCCGACTTCAAGGAGCCACAGCACATGGCCGACTCCAGTTTCGACATCGTCTCGAAGGTCGAGCGGCAGGAGGTCGACAACGCCCTCAACCAGGCCGCCAAGGAACTCTCGCAGCGCTATGACTTCAAGGGCACCGGGGCCTCCATCGCCTGGTCCGGCGAGAAGATCCTGATGGAGGCGAACTCCGAGGAGCGGGTCAAGGCCGTCCTCGACGTCTTCGAGACCAAGCTGGTCAAGCGCGGGATCTCGCTGAAGGCGCTCGACGCCGGCGAGCCGCAGCTCTCCGGCAAGGAGTACAAGATCTTCGCCTCGATCGAGGAGGGCATCTCCCAGGAGAACGCCAAGAAGGTCGCGAAGATCATCCGTGACGAGGGCCCCAAGGGCGTCAAGGCCCAGGTCCAGGGCGACGAGCTGCGGGTCAGCTCCAAGAGCCGGGACGACCTCCAGGCGGTCCAGGCCCTACTCAAGGGCAAGGACCTGGACTTCGCCATCCAGTTCGTCAACTACCGCTGATCCCGGGCACGCCCCCGGGGCCGGCGTGACCGGCGTGAACCGGGGGCGCCCGTTGGCCTGGTGCGGCGCACGTGCGGCGCATGCCCCTTTGTGCTCCCTGTGACCCCTTATGTCCGTGCTGGTGAGCCCAGCACGCTGGGTGACGACCGTCACTGTGAGGACAGGGGGTTTTCGTATGCCCGTGGCCGGGACATTCCGCGAGGATTTCGGGGCATCCGTGGTCGTCGCGCTGGTCGCGCTGCCGCTCTGTGTGGGCGTGGCCGTGGCCTCCGGGGTACCCGCCGAGCTGGGGATCGTCACCGGGATAGTGGGCGGTCTGGTGACCGGCTGGTTCCGGGGCAGCGCCCTCCAGGTGAGCGGACCGGCCGCGGGACTCACCGTGCTCGTCTACGAGATCGTGCGGACCTACGGGCTGCCCTCGCTCGGGGTGCTGGTTCTGGCCGCCGGACTGGTGCAGCTGGCCATGGGCCTGCTGCGGCTCGGGCGGTGGTTCCGGGCGATCTCGCTGGCCGTGGTGCAGGGGATGCTGGCCGGCATCGGCGGGCTGCTGATCGTCGGGCAGTTGTACGCCGTGGCGGACGTGACCGCTCCCGGCGGGACGGTGGAGAAGATCGCCGGGCTCGGCCGGCTGGCCGGGCGGGCCGACTGGACGGCGGTGGCCCTCGGGGCCGGGACCGTCCTGGTGCTGATCGGCTGGCGCCGGATGCCCGCCCGGGCCCGGACGGTCCCCGGGGCCCTGGTCGGGGTGGCCGCCGCCGCGGCCGCGGCGGCACTGCTGCACCTGCCGGTCGGGATGGTCTCGGTGCAGGGGGTGCTCACCGCCGTGTCCCCGCCGGCCGGTAGGGACTTCGGGGTGCTCGCCTCGGTGGGGGCGGCCGGCACCGTGCTCGCGCTGGCCCTGATCGCCTCCGCCGAGACCCTGTTCAGCGCCGCCGCGGTGGACCGGATGCACCGGGGGCCGCGCACCGACTACGACCGCGAGCTGGTGGCGCAGGGGGTCGGCAACTCCGTGTGCGGGCTGCTGGGTTCCCTGCCGATGACCGCGGTGATCGTCCGCAGCGCGGCCAATGTGGAGGCCGGGGCGCGCAGCCGGAACTCGCGGATCCTGCACGGCGGCTGGCTGCTGCTGTTCGCGGTGTGCGTGCCCGGGGTGCTGGAGGTGGTGCCGCTGGCCGCGCTGGCCGGGGTGCTGCTGCACGCCGGGTGGAAGCTGCTGCCGGGCCGGGCCGTGGTGGCGCTGTGGCGTGCCCATCGGGGCGAGGCGGTGGTGCTGGTGGTGACGGCCGGGGCGATCGTGGCCACCAGCCTGTTCGAAGGGGTGCTGGTGGGACTGGGGCTGGCGGTGGCCAAGGCCGCCTGGGAGACCTCGCAGGTGCAGATCGAGCAGGAGTGGGAGGAGGACACCCTCTGTGTGCGCTTCGCGGGCAACGCCAGCTTCCTCCGGCTGCCGAAGCTGCTGGACGCCCTGGACTCGCTGCCCGGTGACCGGCCGGTCCGGCTGGACCTGACCGGGCTCCGCCACTCGGACCATGCCTGCCGGGCGGCCCTGGACGGCTGGGAACGGCAGCGGGCGGCCGCCGCCCCGGCCGGTCGCGAGGGCGTCATCTAGGTCGGCTACGGTGCGCGGCATGACGGGGGAACTGCGGCGCACGTTGAGTGTCCGGGACGCGGTCGTGGTCGGGCTGGGCGCCATGGTCGGCGCCGGGGTCTTCGTGGCCTTCGGCCCGGCGGCCCGGGCGGCCGGTACCGGCGGGGTGCTGCTGGCGGCGCTGGGGGTGGCCGCGCTGGTGGCCTACTGCAACGCGAGCTCCTCGGCCCGGCTGGCCGCCCGGTACCCGGCCTCCGGGGGGACGTACGTGTACGGGCGGGAGCGGCTGGGCCCGTTCTGGGGGTATCTGGCGGGCTGGTCCTTCGTGGTGGGCAAGACGGCCTCCTGTGCGGCGATGGCGCTGACGGTGGGGGCCTACCTGTGGCCCGGCCGGGAGCGGGTGGTGGCGGTGGCGGCCGTGCTGGCGCTGACCGCCGCCGGCTGTCGGGGGGTGCAGAAGTCGGCTCGGATCTCCCGGGTGATCGTGGCCGTGGTGCTGGTCGTGCTGGCCGGGGTCGTGGTGGTGTGCCTGGGGTCCGGGCAGGCCGAGGCCGGACGGCTGGGGTCGGTCGACGGGGTGCCCGGCGGCGGGGTGCACGGGCTGTTGCAGGCGGCCGGGCTGCTGTTCTTCGCCTTCGCGGGCTATGCCCGCATCACCACCCTGGGCGAGGAGGTGCGGGATCCGGCCCGGACGATCCCGCGGGCCGTCCCGCTGGCGCTGGGGATCGCGCTGGCCGTGTACGCGGCGGTGGCCGTGGCCGCGCTGTCGGTGCTGGGTGCGGAGGGGCTGGCCGGGGCCGCCGCCCCGCTGGCCGACGCCGTCCGGGAGGCGGGCCGGCCCGAGCTGGTGCCCCTGGTGCGGGCGGGGGCGGCGCTGGCGGCGGTCGGCTCGCTGCTGGCGCTGCTGCTGGGGGTGTCCCGGACGGCCCTGGCGATGTCCCGGGACGGCCATCTGCCCCGCGCGCTGGCCGCCGTGCACCCCCGGCACGGGGTGCCGCACCATGCGGAGCTGGCCGTGGGCGTGGTGGTGGCGGGGCTGGTCGCCGCGGTGGACCTGCGGGGGGCGATCGGTTTCTCGTCCTTCGGCGTGCTGGTCTACTACGCGATCGCGAACGCGTCCGCCTGGACGCTGGGCTCGCAGGGCTCGCGGGGCTCGCAGGGCTCGCAGGGCTCTCACGATTCAGGTGTCAAGGAGCGGGTCGTGCCGGTGGTGGGGCTGGTCGGCTGTCTGGTGCTGGGGGCCGCGCTGCCCGCCGCCTCGGCGGTCTCGGGCGCGGCCGTGTTGGCGGTGGGGGTTCTGGTCCATCTGGTGCGGGGGCGGATCAGGCCCCGGGTATGACCCCGGGCCGGACCGCCGGCCCTGACGACGCGCGGACGGCGGGCAGGCGGGATGCGGATTGCTCGGGCAACTGCTCGGTCGTGTTCATGGGCCCATGGTGGACCGGTCCGCCCATCCCGCGCTCGGCCTGTGGAAAACCCTCAGCGGGTGGCGAAGGGGGCGTCCGTGCGCACGATGTCGCGGCCCAGCGGCAGCAGGGAGATCGGGATCATCTTGAAGTTCGCGATGCCGAACGGGATCCCGATGATGGTGAGGCACAGGGCGATGCCCGTGAGGATGTGCCCGAGGGCCAGCCACCAGCCGGCCAGCACCAGCCACAGCACGTTGCCCACGCAGGACGGGGCGCCCGCGTCGTGCCGCTCCACGGTGGTGTAGCCGAAGGGCCAGAGGGCGTACACGGCGATCCGGAAGGCGGCGATGCCGAACGGGATCCCGATGATGGTGACGCAGAGGATCAGACCGGCCAGGCAGTAGCCCAGGAACAGCCAGAATCCGCTGAGCACGAGCCATATGACGTTCAGGATGGTTTTCACTGACTTCGGCCTGCCATCTGTTCGAGCCGGGCGATGCGCTCGGCCATGGGCGGATGGGTGGAGAACATCTTGGAGAGGCCCTGGCCGGGCCGGAACGGGTTCGCGATCATCATGTGGCTCGCGGTCTCCAGCCGGGGCTCGGGCGGCAGCGGAAGCTGCTTGGTGCCCGCGTCCAGCTTGCGCAGGGCGCTGGCGAGGGCCAGCGGGTCGCCGGTGAGCTGGGCGCCCGAGGCGTCCGCCTCGTACTCCCTGGACCGGCTGATGGCCAGCTGGATGACGGAGGCGGCCAGCGGTCCCAGGATCATGATCAGCAGCATGCCGATCAGCCCGGGACCCTCGTCGTCGTTGGACCGGCCGACCGGGATCAGCCAGGCGAAGTTGACCAGGAACATGATCACGGAGGCCAGGGCTCCGGCCACCGAGGAGATCAGGATGTCCCGGTTGTAGACGTGGCTGAGCTCGTGCCCGATGACCCCGCGCAGTTCGCGTTCGTCGAGGATCCGGAGGATGCCCTCGGTGCAGCAGACGGCCGCGTTGCGCGGATTGCGGCCGGTGGCGAACGCGTTGGGTGCCTCGGTGGGCGAGATGTAGAGCCGGGGCATCGGCTGGCGCGCGGAGGTGGAGAGCTCGCGGACCATCCGGTACAGCTCCGGGGCCTCGAACTCGCTGACCGGGCGGGCGCGCATCGCGCGTAGAGCCAGCTTGTCGCTGTTCCAGTACGCGTACGCGTTGGTGCCCAGGGCGACGAACACGGCCACGATCAGGCCGGTGCGTCCGAAGAAGCTTCCGATGACGATGATCAGTGCGGAGAGACCGCCGAGGAGTACGGCGGTCTTCAGCCCGTTGTGCCGGCGGTGCACGGTACGCCCTCCAAGTGGTGCGGCAGGGGGACCCGGCGTGGATCTCAGGGTCTTACGGTCCAGTGGACCCTCCCTGCCTGGTCAACGCCAGGCGAGGGCGCCGGGTTCCCGGGCCTGCCTTCGCCGGCCTGGTCGGGCGTTACTCCGTACGGGTTGTTCCGCGGCCCCGTTACTGGGCGAAGAGGCTGGTCGCGGCGAACCGGAGCAGCAGCTGCGGGGCGCCGGAGACGATCAGCGAGGCGACCGCGGTGACGATCACGGCGGCGGTGACCGGGAAGGGCACCTTGGCGCGGGATGCGGGGGCCGCGGCGGGGTCGGTGCCCTCCGCCGGGGCGCGGAAGAGCAGGGCCGTCCACTGGAGGTAGTAGTAGAGGGCGACGACCACGTTGACCGCCATGACCACGGCGAGCCAGCCGAGGCCCGCGTCCACCGCCGAGCGGAAGACGGTGACCTTGGCGAAGAGCCCGATGATGCCCGGGGGCAGGCCGGCCAGGCAGAGCAGGAAGAAGGCCAGGGCGAGGGCGGCCAGCGGGCGCTCGGCGTACAGGCCGCGGTAGTCGGAGATCCGGTTCAGCGGCTTGCCGCGGGCGACCAGCACGGCGACGGAGAAGGCCCCGAGGTTCACCACCGCGTACATCAGGGCGTAGGCGACGGTGGAGCCGATCTGGTCGCGTTCCGAGTACGCGGCGGCGGCGATGGGGACCAGCAGGTATCCGGCCTGGCCCACGGAGGACCAGGCGAGCAGCCGGACGGCGCTGTGGGCGCGGTCCGGGGCCTGGCGGAGGGCGGCGGCGTTGCCCAGGGTCATGGTGAGGGCGGCGAGGACGGCCAGGGCGGGGCCCCAGATGTCGGAGTACGCCGGGAAGGCGATCACCGTGACGAGGATCAGGCCGCTGAAGCCGACCGCCTTGCCGATCACCGACAGGTAGCCGGCGATGGGCAGCGGGGCGCCGACGTAGGTGTCCGGGACCCAGAAGTGGAAGGGGACCGCGGCGGTCTTGAAGGCGAAGCCGACGAGGGTGAGGGCCACGCCCGTCATGGCCAGGGTGTCGAGCTGGCCGGGGACGTCTTCGAGGCGGTCGGCGAGCCGGGTGAGGTGCAGGGTGCCGGTGGCCCCGTAGACGAAGCTGACGCCGAGCAGGGAGACGGCGGTGGCGGTGACCGAGGAGAGGAAGAACTTGAGGGCGGCCTCGGAGGACATCCGGTCGCCGCGGCGCAGGCCGACGAGGGCGAACGCGGGCAGCGAGGCGACCTCCAGGGCGACGATCAGGGTGGCGAGGTCGCGGGAGGCGGGCAGCAGGGCGGCGCCGGCGGCCGAGGAGAGGAGCAGGAACCAGTACTCGCCGGCCGGGAGCCGGGTCTCGCGGACCGAGGTGACCGAGAGCAGGGCGGTGACCAGGGCGCCCGCCAGTACCAGGAGCTGGATGACCAGGGCGAAGCGGTCGGCGGTGTAGCTGCAGGCGGGGCCGTCCGCGAGGGCGTCGCCGACCAGGCAGAAGGTGGAGCGGTCGTCGCCGGCCAGCGGCAGCAGGGTGACGGCGGCGGCGGCCAGGCCGGCCACCGAGATCCAGCCGAGCAGCGGCTTCCTGCCTTCGGGCAGGAAGAGGTCGGCGACCAGCACGATCAGAGCGACGGCGGCGGGGATCACCGCGGGCGCGATGGCGAGCCAGTCGACGCTCTGGACGAGACTGGGGACGCCGGGGGCGGCGAAGGCCGTCATGCGTTGCCTCCTGCGAGGAGCTTCTGGACGGCCGGGTCGGTGAGGCCGAGGAGGACCGCGGGCCAGAGGCCGGCGAGGACGGTGAGGGCGACGAGCGGGGTCCAGGCGGCGAACTCGTAGTGCTGGACGTCGGGCACCGCGGCCGGGGCCTGCTTGGGCAGGGTGCCGGGATCGCCCATGCACACCCTTCGTACGACGATCAGAAGGTATGCGGCGGTGAGCAGGGTTCCGAAGGCACCGACCGCCGTGAAGGTCAGGAAGGCGGGGCGGGACAGGCCCGGAGCCGGGTCGAACGCACCGAACAGGGCCAGCATCTCGCCCCAGAACCCGGCCAGGCCGGGAAGTCCCAGAGAGGCGACGGCGGCGAAGGCCAGCAGCCCGCCGAGGCGGGGGGCGCGGCCGTAGAGGGCGGCGCCGGTGGCCCCGGCGAGGGTGTCGAGGTCGGTGCTGCCGTAGCGGTCCTTGAGGGCGCCGACCAGGAAGAAGAGCAGGCCGGTGATCAGGCCGTGGGCGATGTTGGCGAACAGCGCGCCGTTGACCCCGGTGGGGCTCATGGAGGCGATGCCGAGCAGCACGAAGCCCATGTGCCCGACCGAGGAGTACGCGATCAGGCGCTTGAGGTCGCCGTTGGCGCCCTTGCGGGCGAGGGAGAGGCAGGCCAGGGAGCCGTAGACGATGCCGACGACGGCGAACGCGGCCAGGTACGGGGCGAAGGTCCGCATGCCGTCGGGGGTGGCGGGGAGCAGGATGCGGACGAACCCGTAGGTGCCCATCTTCAGCATCACGCCGGCCAGCAGCACCGATCCCACGGTGGGGGCGGCGGTGTGGGCGTCCGGGAGCCAGCTGTGCAGCGGCCACATCGGGGTCTTCACCGCGAGGCCCACGCCGATGGCGAGGACGGCCAGCAGCTGGGTGGTGTGGGAGAGTTCGCGGCCGTTGTCAGAGGCCAGTGCCACCATGTCGAATGTGCCCGCGCTGAGTCCGATCAGGAGCAGCCCGAGCAGCATGACCACGGAACCGAGCAGCGTGTAGAGGATGAACTTCCAGGCGGCGGCCTGGCGCTGGGCACCGCCCCAGCGGGCGATGAGGAAGTACATCGGGATGAGGACCATCTCGAAGGCCAGGAAGAACAGCAGCAGGTCGAGCACCGCGAAGGTCGCCAGGGTGCCCGACTCCAGGACCAGCAGCAGGGCGACGAAGGCCTTCGGGGAGGGGCCCGCGGGGAGCTTGAAGTAGCTGTAGAGCGCGCAGAGGAAGAACAGCAGCGCGGTCATCAGGAGGAGGGGGAGCGAGATGCCGTCGATGCCGAGGTGGATCCGGACGTTCAGGGCCTGGATCCAGCTGATGTCCGTCGTCGCCTGGAAGCGGGACGGGGCGTCGTGGTCGAAGCCCAGGGTGAGGGCGACCGCCGCGGCGAGGATGACGCCGGTGACGGTCACGCCGTGCCGGAGCACGGCCTGTTCGGGGCTGCGGCCCTTGAGTCCGGGCGGGGCCGGCAGCAGGGCCGCGAGCGCGCCGAGGAGCGGTGCGGCCACGATGAACGCCAGAAGGATCTGCATCACGGACGGGCTGATATCAATCACTGCTGACTCACGGCTCACGATCCGGCGTTGACGTTGGCAAGGACGGCGGTGGCGATCGCCAGGACCACGGCACCGGCGAGCAGGGCGCTCAGGTAGCTCTGCACGTTGCCGGTCTGGGCGCGGCGGACCAGGGCGCCGAGCAGGCCGGGGGTGGCGCCGGCGCCGCGCACATAGGTGTCGACGACCGCGCGGTCCAGGAAGCGGACCAGCTCGGCGGCTCCGCGGACGGGGCGGACGAACACCGAGTCGTAGACGGCGTCGAGGTGGAAGCCGGCCCGGGCGTGCGGGTACAGCGGTCCGAGGAGCGGCTTGCCGGGGTCCGGGTCGGGGCCGGCGGCGGCCCGCTGCCACAGGGCGTAGGTGAGCACGATGCCGACCACGGCGGCGCCGGTGCCGATCACCGAGGTGGTCAGGGTCGGGGTCAGCTCGCCGTCGAACCATTCGGCGATCGGGCCGGCGGCGAGGCCGAAGGCGAGCGTGGGGAGGGCCAGCAGCCACAGCACGCCGGTCATGGCGAGCGGCTCCTTGCCGTGGTCGGGGGCGGTCTCGCCCCGGCCGCGGAAGGCCAGCAGCCAGAGCCGGGTGGCGTAGGCGGCGGTGAGCAGGGCGGTCAGCACACCGGCGACCAGCACCAGCCAGCCGGCCGCGGTGGGGGCGGACTCGGAGTGGCCGGTGGCGGCGTGCTCGGCGGCGACCAGGACGGCTTCCTTGGAGAAGAAGCCGGCGAACGGCGGGATCGCGGCGAGCGCGAGCAGCGCGATCGTCATCGTCCAGAAGGCGTCGGGGATCCGCTTGGCCAGGCCGTCCATCCGGGCCATGGCGGTCAGCGAGTTGGTGCCCGCGGCGTGGATGACCACGCCGGCGCCGAGGAACAGCAGGGCCTTGAAGAAGCCGTGGGACAGGAGGTGGAAGACGGCGGCCGAGCGGTCGGCGACGGCCAGCGCGCCGGTCATGTAGCCGAGCTGGCCGACCGTGGAGTAGGCGAGCACCCGCTTGAGGTCGTCCTGGGCGAGGGCGGCGAGACCGGAGCCGACCATCGTCACGGCGGCCATCACGGCCAGCACCACCAGTGCGGCCTGGGAGGCCGTGAACACCGGAAGGAGACGGGCGATGAAGTAGACGCCGGCGGCGACCATCGTGGCGGCGTGGATCAGCGCGGACACCGGGGTCGGGCCGGCCATGGCGTCGGGGAGCCAGGTGTGCAGCGGGAACTGCGCGGACTTGCCGGCGACTCCGGCGAGCAGCAGCAGGGCGATCAGCGTCGGGTGATCGAGCCCGCCCGCGGCGACGGTGTCCAGGATCTTGGTGATCCGGAAGGAGCCGGCGTCGGTGGCGAGCGCGAACAGGCCGATGAGGAAGGGGACGTCACCGAGCTTGGTGACGAGGAAGGCCTTCAGGGAGGCGGCGCGGGCCGCTTCGGTCTCCCAGTAGTGGCCGACCAGGAAGTACGAGCAGATGCCCATGATCTCCCAGCCGACCAGCAGCACCATCAGGTCGCCGGAGTAGACGACGAGCAGCATGGCGGAGGTGAAGAGGGAGACCAGCGCGGCATAGGACGGATAGCGCGGGTCCTCGCGCAGATAGGCCGTCGAGTAGAGCTGGACGCAGGTGGCGACGACACCGACCAGGACGGCCACCAGGGCGGCGAAGGCGTCCAGGTGGAGGGACAGCTCGATCGGGACGGACCCGGTCGGCGTGAGTTCCGTGGTGGCGTCGATCGCCCGGCCGCCGCCCTGCCGGACGGCGACGAGTACGGCCAGCACGGCGGCGGCCAGCGAGGGCAGCACGGCCAGCGGCCGGACGAAGCCGGGGGCGGTGCGGCCGAGCAGCAGTCCGGCCACCGCGCCCAGGAAGGGGAGCAGGGGGACGAGGACGGCGAGGGTCGTGGTGGTCACGCGGCGACCTCGGTGGGGGCGTTCTCGGTGGTCTCGGTGCCGGGTGCGGGCGGCTCGTTGCCCTCGGCGGTGTCGCGCAGCCGGTCGACGTCGGAGCTTCCCCGGTTGCGGTAGACCATCAGCACGATGGCCAGGCCGATGCCGATCTCGGCGGCGGCGATGGCGATGGTGAAGAGGGTGAGGGCCTGGCCGGAGTGCAGGGTGTCGCGCAGCCAGACGTCGAAGGCCACCAGGTTGAGGTTGACGGCGTTGAGCATCAGCTCGACGGACATCAGCACCAGGATGGCGTTGCGGCGGGCCAGCACTCCGTACAGGCCCGTGCAGAAGAGCAGCGCCGCGAGGACGGCGGGGTAGGCGAGGTGCATCAGGGCTTCCCCTTCTCGCCGGTGCCGTCGTTTCCGTTCTTGCGGGACAGCACGATGGCTCCGATCAGCGCGGCCAGCAGGAGGACGGACAGCGCCTCGAAGGGCAGCACCCAGTGCCGGAAGAGGATCTCGCCGGTCACCTGGGTGGAGCCCTGGACCGGTCCGTCGAGGTCGATCCAGGTGGTGCGGAAGGCGTCGACCACCACCCAGACGAGAGCGACGGCCGAGACCACCGCGACCCCGAGGGCGACCCAGCGGTTTCCGGAGTCGGCGTCCGGGGAGCGGCCGATGGGGGCCTTGGTGAGCATCAGACCGAAGAGCAGGAGGACGACCACGGAACCGAGATAGATCAGCACCTGGACCCAGGCGATGAACTCGGCGGTGAGCAGGAGGTACTCGACGGCGATCCCGCCCAGCGCCACCACCAGCCAGAGCGCGGCGTGCACCAGCTGCTTGGTGGTGACGGTGATCAGGGCCGCGCCGAGGGTGGCCAGGCCGACCAGGACGAAGGCGATCTCCACCCCGGTCGGGGAGAGGAAGCCGTTGCCCTGGGAGGCCGTGCCGGTGGCCGCGGCCGCGGTGGTGAAGACGGTGGGTGTCATGCGGCACCTCCGGCGGGGGCGTCGGGGCCGTTCGGGCCGTCTGTGGCGGCAGGGCCGTCTGTGGCGTTGGAGCTGTCTGCGGCCTTGGGGGCGTCTGTGGCGTTGGGGGCGTCTGTGGCCTCGGGGGCGTCCGCCGGCTCGTCGGCCGGGGTGGCTCCGGCCGCCTTCGCGGCGGCTTCGGCCTCGGCTGCCGCCGTGGCGGCGGCCGCCGCCACGGCCAGGGCCTCCGCCTCGGCCTTCTCCACGGCCTTGCGGGCGGCGGCGAGTTCCTTGGGCTCCTCGGCCGCCGGGTCCAGGGCGGGCGGGGCCGGGACCGTCCACATCCACTCGCGGAGCTTGTCCCGCTCGTGGGTCAGTTCGTGGATGTCCGTCTCCGCGTACTCGAACTCCGGCGACCAGAAGAGCGCGTCGAAGGGGCACACCTCGATGCAGATACCGCAGTACATGCAGAGGGAGAAGTCGATGGCGAACCGGTCGAGGACATTGCGGCTGCGCTCACGGCCGCCGGGGGCGGCGGCGGGCACCGTCTCCTTGTGGGAGTCGATGTAGATGCACCAGTCGGGGCACTCCCGGGCGCAGAGCATGCAGACCGTGCAGTTCTCCTCGAACAGGCCGATGACCCCGCGGCTGCGGGGCGGGAGCTCGGGCTGTGCCTCGGGGTACTGGGCGGTGTGCGACCGCTTGGTCATGGTGCGCAGGGTGACGGCGAGGCCCTTGGCGAGGCCGGATCCGGGGATGGGCATCAGTTGATCGCCACCTTCACGATGCCGGTGAGCGCGATCTGGGCGAGCGCGAGCGGGATGAGTACGGTCCAGGCGAGCTTCTGCAGCTGGTCCTCGCGCAGTCGGGGATAGCTGACCCGGAGCCAGATCACCACGAAGGCGAGCAGCCCCGTCTTCAGCAGGGTCCAGACCCAGCCGAGGCCGTCCGCACCGAGCGGGCCGTGCCAGCCGCCGAGGAAGAGGACGGTGGTCAGACCGCAGAGGACGACGATGCCGGCGTACTCGGCGAGGAGGAACAGTGCGAAGCGGAGACCGGTGTATTCGGTGTAGGCACCGAAGATGATCTCGGAGTCGGCCACCGGCATGTCGAAGGGGGGCCGCTGGAGTTCCGCCAGGCCCGCGGTGAAGAACACCAGGGCTCCGACGATCTGCCAGGGCAGCCACCACCACTCGAAGGCCTCGACGATGCCGGGCAGCGAGACGGTGCCGGCGGCCATGGCCACCGAGGCGGCGGCGAGCAGCATGGGGAGCTCGTAGGCGAGCAGCTGGGCGGCGGTCCGGAGGCCGCCGAGCAGCGAGAACTTGTTGGCCGAGGCCCAGCCGGCCATCAGGCTGCCGAGCACTCCCACACCCATCACGGCGAGCACGAAGAAGAGCCCGGCGTCGATGACCTGACCGACCGCGCCCTCGCCGGGGCCGATCGGAATGGCCACCAGCACGAGGAGGTACGGGAGGAGGGCGACGGCGGGGGCGAGCTGGAAGATGCGGCGGTCGGCGTTGGCCGGGACCACGTCCTCCTTCTGCGCGAACTTGACGCCGTCGGCGACGAGCTGGGCCCAGCCGTGGAAACCACCGGCGTACATGGGGCCGAGGCGGCCCTGCATATGGGCCATCACCTTGTGCTCGGTCTGGCCGACGACGAGCGGCAGGACCAGGAAGACGGCGAAGACGACGATCAGTCGCAGCGCGACGTCCAGGACGTCGTTCACGCGTCGCCTCCGGTGTCGGGTCGGGTCTCGGGGCGGGCCTTGCGCCGGGGGGCGGGGTCCGGGTCGTGGTCAGGGTCGGGATCGGGGTCGGAGGCGGCGTCGGGTCCGGTGGTCGGGTCGTCACCGGGGGCGGCGTCGCCGCCCTCCGAGGACGCCGGCCGGGTCGCCGGGGCGGCGCCTTCCGGCGTGGCCGCCGGCGTGGTGTCCGGGGCGCCGACTTCCGGCGCGGCGGATTCCGGCGCGGCGGATTCCGGCGCGGCGGATTCCGGCGCGGCGGATTCCGGCACGGCCGCCGGGGGCGGCGTGGTGTCCGGGGCGCCGCCTTCGGGGGTGGCCGGGGTGGCCGGCTCCGGGGTGTCGAAGGCCGGCTTCGGGTTGTGCCAGGGCGCGTCCGGGCTGCGCGGGGCCGTCGACTGCGCCGCCGGTGCCGCCTGGCTCGCGGAGCCGTCGGAGGCCGAGCGGGTGCGGCGCGCCGGGGCCGGCGGGGCGGCGCCTGCCGGGGCGCCGGGCTCCGGCGTGGCCGCCGGGGGCGGAGTGGTGTCCTCGGTGCCGGCCTCGGGCATGGGCTGGCTCGCGGAGCCTTCCGAGGCCGAGCGGGTGCGGCGGGCCGGGGCCGGCGGGGTGCTGCCTTCCGGGGCGCCGGTTTCCGGCGCGGGTGCCGGGGTGGCCTGGCTCGCGGAGCCCTCGGAGGCCGAGCGGGTGCGGCGCGGCGGGCGCGCCGGGGCGGCGCCTTCCGGGGCGCCGGGCTCCGGCGTGGCCGCCGGGGGCGGAGTGGTGTCCTCGGTGCCGGCCTCGGGCGTGGGCTGGCTCGCGGAGCCGTCCGAGGCCGAGCGGGTGCGGCGCGCCGGGGCCGGCGGGGTGCTGCCTTGCGGGGCGCCGGGTTCCGGCGCGGGTGCCGGGGTGGCCTGGCTTGCGGAGCCTTCCGAGGCCGTGCGGGTGCGGCGGACCGGGCGGGGCGGGGTGGCGCCTTCCCTGGCGTCCGCTTCGGGAGGGGTGGGCTGGGTGGCTGAGCCTTCGGTCACCGAGCGGGTGCGGCGGGGCGGGGCGCCTTCGCGGGGGGTGCGGGCGGGCGGGGCGTCGCCGGCCGCCCGCGGGGCGCGCGGGGTGCGGGCCGGGCGGGTGGGGGCGGGTGGCAGCTGGCCCTTGAGCGGGCCCCATTCGTTCGGGTCCGGCACGCCGGGCGGCAGCATGGTGCGCCGCTTCGGGCCGTCCGGGTCGGCGCCCTCGCCCGGCTCCTTGGCTCCCGGCCAGGCCTTCGCGACCCGGGCCGCGAGGACGAAGTCCTTGCGCAGTGGATGGCCTTCGAAGTTCTCCGGGAGCAGCAGCGGCACCAGGTGCGGGTGGTCGGTGAAGACCACGCCGAACATCTCGTGGGTCTCCCGCTCGTGCCAGGAGGCGCCGGCGTAGACGGCGATGGCCGAGGGCAGCGAGGGCGCCGCGTGCGGGACCGTGGTGCGGAGCAGCAGCCGGCGGACCCGGCCGTTCTCCAGTGCGGCCACGTGCGCGCAGACCCGGAAGCCGGTGCCCGGCTCGTCGACCGCGCTCAGCCAGTCGAAGTAGGTGCAGCCCAGTGCGTCGCGGGCGGTCTCCAGGGCGGTGATCCAGGAGCCGGCCGGGACGTCCACGGTCAGCACGTCGTAGGAGAGATCGGCGACCGCGTCGGGGCCGAAGACCTCGGCGGCGGCGTCGGGCAGCGAGTCGTACGCGGTCACGCCGTCCCCTCCCCCGGCGCCGGGGGCGCCACCAGGCCGCTGGTCAGCTGGGAGACGGAGGGCGTGGGCGCGTTCTCGTACCGGGTCGCGAGGGACTCCCGGGCGATCTTCTCCTGGAGCTTGAGGATGCCCTGGAGCAGTGCTTCGGGGCGGGGCGGGCAGCCGGGGACGTAGACGTCGACCGGGATGATCTGGTCCACGCCCTTGGTGACCGAGTACGAGTCCCAGTACGGGCCGCCGCAGTTGGAGCAGGCGCCGAAGGAGATGACGTACTTCGGTTCCGGCATCTGCTCGTAGAGCCGCTTGACCGCCGGGGCCATCTTGTCCGTCACCGTGCCGGACACGATCATCAGGTCGGCCTGGCGGGGGCCCGGCGCGAAGGGGATCACGCCGAGCCGGATGAAGTCGTGCCGGGCCATGGACGCGGCGATGAACTCGATCGCGCAGCAGGCCAGACCGAAGTTGAAGACCCAGAGGCTGTAGCGGCGGCCCCAGTTGAGGACCACCTTCATCGGCTCCGGGGCGAGCCGGGAGAGCACTCCCAGGCGCTTGGGTTCCGGAAGGAGCGTGCCCTCCACGGGGGGTGCGGCCGGGGTCGCGGCCGGTGTCACGTCCATTCGAGGACGCCCTTCTTGTACGCGTAGAGCAGGCCGACGGCCAGGAAGCCGAGGAAGACGAACATCTCGACCAGCGTGGTGGCCCCGTACTGGGGGTCCGCGAACACCGTCGCCCACGGGAAGAGGAAGATGGAGTCGACGGCGAAGATGACGTAGAGGAACGAGTAGACGTAGTAGCGGACCTGGGTGTGCGCCCAGCCCTCGCCCACCGGGTCGACTCCGCATTCGTACGTCAGCAGCTTCTCCGGGGTCGGCACGGAGGGCCGCAGCAGCCGGCCCGCTCCGAACGCCACCGCCACGAAGAGCACACCGATCAGCGCGAGCAGACCGACGACCGAATAGCTTCGGAAGTAGTCCGCCGCGAGCACGGTTACGGTCGGAACCGTTGGGTCGGGCACGTCCGTTCCTCGCTCCTCTGGCCACTGTCGACGATCTGGTACGGCAGGGAGTCTAGGGCCTGCCTCACACGGGGTGGGGTTATCCCCCGTTCACTGAGACAAGGGCACCCCATGGCACCGGCCGGGCACGGGTTGGCAGGCTGTGCGCATGACCGCCAACACCCAGGTACCCGACCACGACCGGCCCTCGCCCGTGCGTCCCGTCTTCAGCGCGGACACGTGGAAGGAGATCGCCTACCTGCTGACGAACCTTCCCGTCACGATCATCGGTTTTGTTTACACCGTGTTCATGATCAGCACGGCGGGCGGTCTGTCCGTGACCGCGATCGGACTGCCTCTGCTCGCCGGCGGACTGTTCCTGTCCCGCCAGACGGGACGCCTCGAACGGGCCCGCGCCCGGGGCCTTCTCGGCCTCCGCATCGACGAACCGTCACCCCTCCCGGGAGTCGGGCGCTCCGGCGGGTTCTTCCCCTGGCTGTGGGCGGCGATCAAGGACCCGGTGGCCTGGCGGAGCGTCCTCTACCACCTCATCCGGCTGCCGTGGGGGATCGCCACCTTCACCGTGGTGCTGACCGGACTGTTCGTACTGTGGCCGGTCCTGCCGTACCTGGTGCGGGGGCTGACCAACGCCGACCGGGCCATGGTCCGGGGACTGCTGTCCCCCTCGGACGAGCTGGAACGGCGGATCGCCGAGCTGGAGTCCGACCGGGGCGTGGTGGTCGACACCGCCGCCGCCGACCTGCGGCGCATCGAACGGGACCTGCACGACGGGGCACAGGCCAGGCTGGTGGCGCTGGCCATGGGGCTGGGCATGGCGAAGGAGAAGCTGCTGGAGGACCCCGACGCGGCAGCACTGATGGTCGACGAGGCACACGGCGAGGTGAAGCTGGCCTTGCAGGAGCTGCGGGACCTGGCACGCGGGATCCACCCGGCGGTCCTCACCGACCGCGGCCTGGACGCGGCACTCTCCTCCGTCGCCTCCCGGTGCACCGTTCCGGTACGCGTCACCGTGGACCTGCCGGCCCGGCCGGCCGCCGCCATCGAAGGCATCGCCTACTTCACCGTCTCCGAACTCCTCCAGAACATCAGCAAGCACTCCGGGGCGCGGAGCGCGGCCGTGGAGGTGTGGGCGGCGGGGGTCGTCGGGGCCGGTGGCGGTGGCGTTGCCGTTGCCGGTGCCGGTGCCCAGGCCGGTGCGGATACGGGTGCGGGCGCCGGTGCCGGTGCCGGTGCCGGTGCGGGTACGGGTGCGGGGCCGCGCTCCCTGGTGGCCATGGCCCGGCGGGGCGGGAAGGGCGGCGGGCGGCTGATGATCCGGGTCTCCGACGACGGGCGCGGCGGGGCCCGGCCGGACCGGGGGTCCGGGATCGCGGGGCTCGCGGAGCGGCTGGGGGCGGTGGACGGGGTCTTCGTCCTGGACTCGCCCGAAGGGGGCGGAACGACGGTGGAGGCGGAGTTGCCGTGGCGTGACCGCGAGTAGCCATCGGCTCCGCCCGCGCCTGCGACGACGCCGTGCCCTGACCGGGGCACGGCGTCGTCGTGCGTACGGGGCCATAGCGCGGGGCGCGGGGCGCGGGCTCGCGCCCCGGGCCTGCGGCCGGGCCCGAGGGGACCTTGGCCCCGGTGCCCGGCTGGTCCGGGGGCCAGCCCTGTGTACGGGGCCGCCGCGCGGGCGCGGACGGGCGGACGGCGCGGGTGGCGCAGCAGGCCGACTGTTCGGGCGCGCGGCGCCGGGCCCGGCGGAACCCCCGCCGGGGCTCCGCGGATGGTACGTGGGGCCGGGGCGCGGCCCGGCGCGGGCTCGCGGCCCGGCGGGTCCGGCGGGTCCGGCGGGTCCGGTCCAGCGTGCGCCCCAGCGGCACGGCGCCCGCGGCGCGCCCCGGCCTGTGGCCCCGGCGGGCGCGGTCGCGGGGTGGGTCGCGCGGCAGCCGGCCGATCCGGGCGCGGGGCGCGGGGGCGCGACGTGCACCGGGGCGCGGGGCCGAAGGGGGCCCGGCCCGGTGCGGGCTCGCGCCCTGGGCCTGCGGCCGGGCCCGAGGGGACCTTGGGCCCCGGTGCCCGGCTGGTCCGGGGGCCAGCCGTGTGTACGGGGCGCCGCGCGCGCGGACGGGCGGACGGCGCCGGTGGCGCAGCAGGCCGACTGTTCCGGCGCCGGGCCCGGGCCGGGGCGCGGCCCGGTGCGGGGTCGCGCCCCGGCGGGTGCGGTCCGGCGGTGGCACCGCCGGACCCGGCGCCCGTGCGCGTCCCGGCCTGCGGCCGGGCCGGGGCCTTGCCCCCGGTTCCCCGCGGAACCCCCGCCGGGGCTCCGCGGATGGTACGTGGGGCCGGGGCGCGGCCCGGCGCGGGCTCGCGCCCCAGCGGGCCCGGCGGGTGCGGTCCGGCGGTGGTACCGCCGGGCCCGGCGCCCGTGCGCGTCCCGGCCTGCGGCCGGCACCGCCGGGCCCGGTGGTGGCGCGGGAGCCGGTGGGGTGGGGTTATCCCCCCGGTGGGGAGGCCTACCTGCTGGATGGATGGGGGGTGGGGGGAGGCGGGAGGGTGGGGGTAGTGGATGGCCTTGGAGTGGATGGGATGGGGTTCGGGATGGGGAACGGTGGAGTGGGGCGGGGGGCGCGGGTGGGGGTCGTGCTGGGGGCGCCGGTTTCCGGGCGGACCTGGCGGGAGTTCGGGTATCTGATGATCGGGCTGCCGCTGGGCGTCCTCTACTTCTCGCTCGCGATCGCCGGGCTCAGCACCGGTGCCGGCCTGCTGGTGACCTTCATCGGGATCCCGGTGCTGGCCGGGGTGCTGGCCATGTGCCGCGGGTTCGGGGCGTTCGAGCGGGCCCGGGCGCGCGGGCTGCTGCGGCTGGACATCGCCGATCCGGAGCCGATCCGGGGAGCGAAGCCCGGGGCCTTCGGCTGGATGGGCGCGATGCTCAAGAGCGGCAGTGCCTGGCGGCACGCGCTGTACGCGCTGCTGCACATGCCGTGGGCGATCTTCTCGTTCACGGTGGCGCTGGTCTTCTGGGCCTATGGGTGGGCGTTCCTGCTCTACCCGCTGTGGTTCTGGGTCTTCCCCGTGTTCACCGACTGGCCCGGCCTCCAGCTGTTCCAGAACGACGACTACACGTTCTACCTGTCCGGTCCGCTGGGGGTCACCGGGGCCGCTCTGACCGGGCTGCTGCTCACCCTGGCCGGCCCCTGGCTGTTCCGGGCGCTGGTCACCGTGGACGGTCTGCTGGTGACCGGGCTGCTCGGCCCGTCGCGGCTGGCGAACCGGGTGACGGAGCTGGAGTCCGACCGGGGCGTGGTGGTCGACACCGCCGCCGCCGACCTGCGGCGCATCGAACGGGACCTGCACGACGGGGCACAGGCCAGGCTGGTGGCGCTGGCCATGGATCTGGGGCTGGCGAAGGAGAAGCTGCTGGAGGACCCCGACGCGGCAGCACTGATGGTCGACGAGGCACACGGCGAGGTGAAGCTGGCCTTGCAGGAGCTGCGGGACCTGGCACGCGGGATCCACCCGGCGGTCCTCACCGACCGCGGCCTGGACGCGGCACTCTCCTCCGTCGCCTCCCGGTGCACCGTTCCGGTACGCGTCACCGTGGACCTGCCGGCCCGGCCGGCCGCCGCCATCGAAGGCATCGCCTACTTCACCGTCTCCGAACTCCTCCAGAACATCAGCAAGCACTCCGGGGCGCGGAGCGCGGCCGTGGAGGTGTGGAAGGCCGGGGAGCGGCTGCTGGTGCAGGTCACGGACGACGGTCACGGCGGGGCCCGGGCCGCGGGCGGCGGCGGGCTGGCCGGGCTGGGCGAGCGGCTGGGCGCGGTGGACGGGCTGCTGGTCGTGGACTCCCCGTCCGGGGGCGGGACCACGGTGACCGCCGAGCTTCCCTGGCGGTACTAGGCCGTCTCTTCCGGATCTTGCGGGGTCTCCCTAGCTGACACAAACGCGTCCCCGGCACCGCGGGCCCTCCGCGGGTGCCGGGGCCTTGGCGCGTACGGGTGCCGCGTACGGGTGTCCTTCCCGTCCGGGCATGGGTTTCTCATCTATCTCCACCGGTCTCCAAGGCTGGCCCTGTCCGGGATGCGAGGCTGGGATGCTTGGCTCAGCCATAGCCGGATACGAGTGCACGCGGGAGCTGCTGAACGTGGAAGACAGGGTGCGGGTGGTCATCGCCGAGGACTCGGTGCTGCTTCGGGAGGGCCTGACCCGGCTGCTGACCGACCGGGGACACGATGTCGTCGCGGGCGTCGGGGACGCGGAGGCCCTGCTCAGGACGGTTGCCGAGCTGGCGGCCGGAAACGCACTGCCGGACGTGGTGGTCGCCGATGTGCGGATGCCCCCGACCCACACCGACGAGGGCGTCCGGGCGGCCGTACGGCTGCGCCGGGAGCATCCCGGGATAGGGGTGCTGGTGCTCTCGCAGTACGTCGAGGAGCAGTACGCCACCGAGCTGCTCGCCGGATCCAGCACCGGGGTGGGGTATCTATTGAAGGACCGGGTGGCCGAGGTCCGTGAGTTCACCGAGGCC
Source organism: Streptomyces sp. NPDC033845 (assembly GCF_055576225.1). NCBI lineage: Bacteria > Bacillati > Actinomycetota > Actinomycetes > Kitasatosporales > Streptomycetaceae > Streptomyces > Streptomyces sp. NPDC033845. Next base: position 155,189 of record NZ_JBVIRI010000012.1, read on the forward strand.
GTGGTCCGGGTGGCCCGGGGCGGTACCGCGCTGGACCCGGAGGTGGTGGCCCAGCTGCTGGGCCGCAGCCGGAAGCAGGACGTTCTCGCAGGTCTGACCCCCCGCGAGCGCGAAGTGCTCGGTCTGATGGCCGAGGGCCGCACGAATTCCGCCGTCGCGAAACAGCTGGTGGTCAGCGATGGTGCGGTCGAGAAGCACGTGAGCAATATCTTCATGAAACTCGGGCTGTCACCGAGTGACGGGGATCACCGCAGGGTTCTGGCGGTCCTCACCTATCTGAATTCCTGATCGACTGCCAACCTGACAAGAAGTCAGCCTTATGTCAGCGAGGCAGGCAATGGTCATCCCCACGGACGTAGGGTTGGCCTTGGGGCGCACCCTCGAAGGAGGTCCAGTTCAGTGACCAGCCAGGTCAGCAGCCCAGCCGAGCGGCCGGAACAGGCCGACGGGGCCGAAGCGGCTCTTGTGGGCGGGCAGCGCGCGCCCGCCGGCACGGAGGCCAAGGAGGTGCGCCGCCTCGATCGCGTGATCATCCGTTTCGCGGGTGACTCGGGCGACGGGATGCAGCTCACCGGTGACAGGTTCACCTCGGAGACGGCGTCGTTCGGAAACGATCTTTCCACCCTGCCCAATTTCCCCGCCGAGATCCGGGCCCCCGCAGGCACCCTGCCGGGCGTCTCGTCTTTCCAGCTGCATTTCGCGGACCACGACATCCTGACCCCGGGCGACGCCCCGAACGTGCTGGTCGCGATGAATCCGGCGGCCCTGAAGGCGAACATCGCCGACGTCCCGCGCGGCGCCGAGATCATCATCAACACCGATGAATTCACCAAGCGCCCGATGGCGAAGGTGGGCTACGAGACCTCCCCGTTGGAGGACGGCTCGCTGGAGGCGTACACCGTCCACCCGGTGCCGCTGACCACGCTCACGGTGGAGGCGCTGAAGGACTTCGGGCTCTCCCGCAAGGAGGCCGAGCGCAGCAAGAACATGTTCGCGCTGGGGCTGCTGTCCTGGATGTACCACCGGCCGACCGAGGGGACCGAGAAGTTCCTGCGGAGCAAGTTCGCGAAGAAGCCGGAGATCGCCGAGGCGAACATCGCGGCCTTCCGGGCCGGCTGGAACTTCGGCGAGACCACCGAGAGCTTCGCGGTCTCCTACGAGGTGGCACCGGCCACCCGGGCCTTCCCGACCGGCACCTACCGGAACATCTCCGGCAACCTGGCCCTCTCCTACGGGCTCATCGCCGCAGGTCAGCAGGCCGATCTGCCGCTGTACCTGGGCTCGTACCCGATCACCCCGGCCTCCGACATCCTGCACGAGCTGTCCAAGCACAAGAACTTCGGTGTGCGGACCTTCCAGGCCGAGGACGAGATCGCCGGCATCGGTGCCGCGCTCGGCGCGGCCTTCGGCGGCTCCCTGGCGGTGACCACCACCTCCGGCCCGGGCGTGGCCCTGAAGTCCGAGACCATCGGTCTGGCGGTCTCCCTGGAGCTGCCGCTGCTGATCGTGGACATCCAGCGCGGCGGCCCCTCAACCGGTCTGCCCACCAAGACCGAGCAGGCCGACCTGCTCCAGGCCATGTACGGGCGCAACGGCGAGGCCCCGGTGCCGGTCGTGGCCCCGAAGACCCCGGCGGACTGCTTCGACGCCGCCCTGGACGCGGCCCGGATCGCCCTCACCTACCGGACCCCGGTCTTCCTGCTCTCCGACGGCTATCTGGCCAACGGCTCCGAGCCCTGGCGGATCCCGGACCTGGAGGACCTCCCCGACCTGCGGGTCCGGTTCGCCTCCGGCCCCAACCACGAGCTGGCGGACGGTACCGAGGTCTTCTGGCCGTACAAGCGCGACCCGCGGACCCTGGCCCGCCCCTGGGCGGTCCCCGGCACTCCGGGCCTGGAGCACCGGATCGGCGGCATCGAGAAGCAGGACGGCACGGGCAACATCTCCTACGATCCGGCCAACCACGAGTTCATGGTCCGCACCCGGCAGGCCAAGATCGACGGCATCGAGGTCCCCGACCTGGACGTGGACGACCCGGACGGGGCCCGCACGCTCGTCCTGGGCTGGGGTTCCACCTACGGTCCGATCACGGCCGCGGTCCGCCGGCTGCGGCTGGCCGGCGAGCCGGTCGCGCAGGCCCACCTGCGCCATCTCAACCCCTTCCCGAGGAATCTCGGCGAGGTCCTGAAGCGTTACGACAAGGTAGTGGTGCCTGAGATGAACCTCGGGCAGCTGGCCACCCTGATCCGGGCGAAGTACTTGGTCGACGCCCAGTCGTACAACCAGGTCAACGGAATGCCCTTCAAGGCGGAGCAGCTCGCGACGGTTCTCAAGGAGGCCATCAATGACTGAGACGGCGGCGGCGCCGGCCGGCCACTCCCTGCTCTCCCTGGTCCCCAAGGCCGAGGGCCGGCAGTCGATGAAGGACTTCAAGTCGGACCAGGAGGTCCGCTGGTGCCCCGGCTGCGGTGACTACGCGGTCCTCGCGGCGGTCCAGGGCTTCATGCCCGAGCTGGGGCTCGCCAAGGAGAACATCGTCTTCGTCTCCGGGATCGGCTGCTCCTCACGCTTCCCGTACTACATGAACACGTACGGGATGCACTCCATCCACGGCCGGGCCCCGGCCATCGCGACCGGGCTGGCCTCCTCCCGCCGCGATCTGAGCGTCTGGGTGGTCACCGGGGACGGGGACGCCCTGTCCATCGGCGGAAACCACCTGATCCACGCCCTGCGGCGGAACGTCAACCTCAAGATCCTGCTGTTCAACAACCGGATCTACGGTCTGACCAAGGGGCAGTACTCCCCCACCTCCGAGGTCGGCAAGATCACCAAGTCCACCCCGATGGGCTCGCTGGACGCCCCCTTCAACCCGGTGTCCCTGGCCATCGGTGCGGAGGCCTCCTTCGTGGCCCGGACCGTGGACTCCGACCGCAAGCACCTCACCGAGGTGCTGCGGGCGGCAGCCGACCACCCGGGCACCGCGCTGGTGGAGATCTACCAGAACTGCAACATCTTCAACGACAACGCCTTCGAGGTCCTCAAGGACAACGAGCGGGCCCAGGACGCGGTGATCCGGCTGGAGCACGGGCAGCCGATCCTCTTCGGCGCCGAGGGTTCGAAGGGCGTGGTCCGAGACCCGGTCACCGGCGATCTCCAGGTCGTCGCGGTCACGGAGGAGACCCAGTCGCGGATCCTCGTCCACGACGCCCATTCCGCTTCTCCGACCACCGCTTTCGCGCTGTCCCGGCTGGCCGACCCGGACACCCTGCACCACACCCCGATCGGGGTGTTCCGCAGTGTGGAGCGGCCGGTCTACGACACCCAGATGGCGGACCAGCTGGACGCCGCCATCGAGCAGAACGGCAAGGGCGACCTGGGCCGGCTGCTGACCGGCAACGACACCTGGACGGTCGTCGGCTGAGCCGCCGCCAGGCGGAACACCACCGGGCGGGCCCGGGGCTCTCAGGAGCCCCGGGCCCGCCCCCTTTCGCCGCTCGCTCCGCCGCTTGAGGGTGTCATGAGCGTCACTGTGGACGGCCATGACATCCGGCGGTTCCGGCGCTACCGTCGTCAGGTTGGCCGGAAAACGCCCGCAGCACCCAGGAGGGCCCGTGAAGACGGAGAACGAGCAGCGCACGGGTCTGCTCTACGGATTCGGCGCCTACGGGATGTGGGGGCTGGTCCCCCTCTTCTGGCCGCTGCTCAAACCGGCCGAGGCCGTGGAGATCCTGGCCCACCGGATGGTGTGGTCGGTGGTGGTCCTGGGGCTCATCCTGCTGGCGATGCGCCGCTGGGGCTGGATACGCGAGCTGCTGCGGCAGCCCCGCAAGCTCGCCCTGACCTCCCTGGCCGCCGCCGTGATCTCGGTGAACTGGGGCGTCTACATCTGGGCGGTCAACAACGGCCAGGTGGTCGAGGCCAGCCTGGGCTACTTCATCAACCCGCTGGTCACCATCGCCATCGGGGTGCTGGTGCTCGGCGAGCGGCTGCGCCCGGCCCAGTGGACCGCCGTGGGCATCGGCTGCTCCGCGGTCCTGGTGCTGGCCGTCGGCTACGGCCGGCCGCCGTGGACCTCGCTGGTCCTGGCCTTCTCCTTCGCCGCCTACGGCCTGATCAAGAAGAAGATCAACATGGGCGGGGTGGAATCCCTGGCCGCCGAGACGGCGGTCCTCTTCCTGCCCGCGCTCGGCTATCTGCTGTGGCTGGGCGGCCGGGGCGAGCTGGCCTTCGGCTCGCACGGCGCCGGGCACGCCGCCCTGCTGGCCGGCACCGGCCTGGTCACCGCCATCCCGCTGATCTGCTTCGGCGCCGCCGCCATCCGGGTCCCGCTGTCCACCCTGGGCCTGCTGCAGTACCTGGCGCCGGTGTTCCAGTTCTCCCTGGGGGTCCTCTACTTCCACGAGGCCATGCCGCCCGAGCGCTGGGCCGGCTTCGCGCTGGTCTGGGCCGCGCTCGCGCTGCTCACCTGGGACGCCCTGCGCACCGCCCGCCGCTCCCGGGCCGCGCTCGCCGCGGCGGCCGTGCCGGTCCCCTCCCCCGTCACACCCCCCGCTCCCGCCACGCCCACCGCGCCCGCACAGCCGGCGCAGCCCGCCTGAGCCGGCGCCCGGGCCGGCGCCGCAGGCGCCCCTTCCGTCCCCCGATGACCCGTACGCCCCGCGCGTACGGGTCATCGTCCGTTAAACGAACCGCCATGACCGGATTACGCTCTTGACGGATAGTCACACTCTCGCTGAACATCGGGCTCGCACAGACGCACCACCCCCGCACGTTCCGTTCCATCCCCGTTCGGAATCCCGGAGAGCCCCCACATGAGTCTGTCCGTCCCCCGGCGTCCCGCCGTCCTCGCCGCCGCCGCCCTCGCGGTGGCCGGCCTGGCCGCGACCACCGCCCCCGCCGCCCTCGCGGCGCCCACCGCAGTCACCACCACGGCCACCGCCGCCGCGACCCCGCCGGACATCCCGGTCGCCAACGTCAAGGCGCACCTCCAGCAGTTCTCCACCATCGCGGCCAACAACGGCGGCAACCGGGCCCACGGCCGGGCCGGCTACAAGGCGTCCATCGACTACGTGAAGGCCAAGCTGGACGCGGCCGGGTTCACCACCACCCTCCAGACCTTCACCAGCAGCGGCGCCACCGGCTACAACCTGATCGCGGACTGGCCGGGCGGCGACCCGAACTCGGTCCTGATGTCCGGCGCCCACCTGGACAGCGTCACCTCCGGCGCCGGCATCAACGACAACGGCTCCGGCTCGGCGGCGCTCCTGGAGAACGCCCTCGCGGTGTCCCGGGCCGGCCTCCAGCCCACCAAGCACCTGCGGTTCGGCTGGTGGGGCGCGGAGGAGCTCGGCCTGGTCGGCTCCAAGTACTACGTCAACAACCTGCCGACCGCGGAGCGCTCGAAGCTGTCCGGCTACCTGAACTTCGACATGGTGGCCTCGCTCAACGCCGGGTACTTCGTCTACGACGACGACCCCACGATCGAGCAGACCTTCAAGACCTTCTTCTCCGGCATCGGGGTCCCGACCGAGATCGAGACCGAGGGCGACGGACGCTCCGACCACGCCTCGTTCAAGAACGTGGGCATCCCGGTCGGCGGCCTCTTCACCGGCGCCAGCAACACCAAGTCCGCCGCTCAGGCCCAGAAGTGGGGCGGCACCGCCGGACAGGCGTTCGACCGCTGCTACCACTCCTCCTGCGACAACCTGGCGGCGGTCAACGACACCGCCCTGGACCGCAACAGCGACGCGATCGCCTACGCGATATGGACCCTGGGCGCCTCCACCCCGGTGCCGCCCGGCCCGTCCTTCGAGAACACCGCGGACGTGAACATCCCGGACAACAACACCACCGGGGTGACCTCGCCGATCACCGTCTCGGGGGTGGCGGGCAACGCCCCGGCCACCACCAAGGTGGAGGTCAACATCGTCCACACCTACCGCGGTGACCTGATCGTGGACCTGGTCGCCCCGGACGGCAGCGTCTACAACCTGCACAACCGGTCCGGCGGCAGCGCCGACAACCTGGCGCAGTCGTACACGGTCAACGCCTCCAGCGAGGTCGCCAACGGCATCTGGAAGCTGCGGGTCCGGGACGCGGCCAGCGCCGACGTCGGCTACATCAACAGCTGGAAGATCACCTTCTAGCGATACCGCACACCCCGCACGGCCGGCCGCCGCTCCCGTACCTCCCGTACGGGAGCGGTGGCGCGTCCGGGCCGCAGCGGGTCGGGCGGTCCGGGCCGGAGCGGGTCAGGCGCCCTCGGCGCGGACCTCCAGCGGCTCGGGCACCGGTTCGCGTATCTGGGCGCGGAGCTCCTCGGCGACGCCGGCGATGTCCACCCGGCCCTTCTTCGCGGCCTCCACCAGATCCCCGAGCGCCTCCGGGGAGGGCAGTTTCCGGGCCCCGGCCACCCGCAGGTAGGAGCGGGTGGCGGCGGCCGCGTAGAACTCGTTCATCGGGGATTCCAGCGCCGGGCACACGGCCAGGGTGTGCAGGAAGGCGGCCGCCCGCCAGGCGGTGTCGGGGGCCGGCTGCTCCGGGACCAGGACCAGGTCGTTCTGGTGCCGGGCGACCGCGGCCGCGACCCCGGAGGGGTCCCAGACGGCGGGGTCGGAGGGCAAGTGGTGGGCGAGCGCCGTCCAGGCCCACTCCATGGTGATCTTCAATTGCCGAACCGCTCCTGGAAGTAGCTCCAGTGGTCGGCGAACTCCTCGATCCCGCTGAGGAACCGTTTGCGGTCCTCGTCGAGTTCACGTTCGGTGACCTCGGTGATCATCGCGGTGACCGTCGTACCCAGCGCCGCCGCACGTGCCTTGAGGCGTTCGTGGAACTCTTCGTCCAGGCGGATGGTGACGTGTCTCGACATGCCCATCACCGTACAGCGGGTCCGCTGTACGGCGAACAGGAACGGCCAAAGGGTGGCCCGGGACACAGTCCCCGGGCCACCCTCCGTACGGGCGGGCGCACTTGCCCGCGCGCGGCTACTTGTCGGCGTCGGCCGTGGCGACCAGCCGGTCCTTGGTGACGGCGCCGACGTAGACCTTGCCGTCGTCCGTGATCAGCGCGTTGACCAGGCGGGTGGAGAAGACCCGGCCCTCGCCGAACTTCCCGGAGACCTTGTCGCCGAGCGAGTCGAGGAACTGCTTGGCCTCCTTGGGCGCGTTCTGGTCGTTCTCCAGCTCCTTGAGACCGCCCTTGCCGGTGCCCGAGACGATCCGGGCCACCGAGGCCCAGCCCTCGCCGAGGACCTCGACCTCGCCCGGGCCGCCGGCCCCGCCGGTCAGGCCCTCCAGGCCGGGCAGCGCGTCCAGGCCCTTGAAGGGCCCGCCGTCGCGGTCGTGTCCGGCGCCGCCCTCGTTGATCTTCGCGCCCTTGGGCGGGGTGAACTTGAAGGTGTCGGCGGCCGGCTTGGCGAAGTCGACCTTGGTGAACCCGGCCTCCACGATCGGCTTGCCGCCTCGGGCGGAGAGCAGCTGGAAGCGGAGCGGGGCGCCGTTCTTCGCGTCCACCGCGATCCGGACCGAGCCGACGGTGGATCCGGACTGCTTGGGCTTGAGGACCAGCTGGTAGGCGTCCCGGCCGGCCACCTGGGCGGTGTCGCCGACACTGACCTCGGTGGTGCCCTCGGCGGCCTTCAGGGCCTCCTCGGCGAACTGCTTGGGGGTGGCGGGCAGCCGGTCGGCGGTCTTCCGCTCGTGGCCCCTGGCGGACTTCCCGTGCCGGGGGTCCTTCTCGTGGAAGACCTCGCCGGACTTGCTGTCGTACCCCCACACGTCCGCGCCGTCGTGGACCAGGGTGTACTCGTCCTTGCCGTCCAGGAAGGTGAGCTTCTGGCGGTCCGGCCCGTCCGCGGCCACCTTGAAGGTGTGCGTGCCGGAGGCCAGCTGGGCCACCTTGTCCTCGGGGGCGGCCGATCCGCCCGTCACCCCGGCGCCGCCGCCGATCCCGCCGAGCAGTCCGCCGGCCAGTTTGGGCAGGCCCAGGTCGGTGCTGATCTTCGCGGTGCCGGAGAGCTGCTCCACCTCGGAGGAGGCGATCTTCTCGATCAGCTCCTGGGCGGTGACCTTCGGCAGGTCCGGGCCGCCGGCGTTGGCGAACGCCGGGACCAGTGCGACGGTCGCCCCGACCACGCCGATCACCGCGACCGGTACGGCGTACCGCGCGGCCTTGCGGAAGCTCTTCGTGTTCGTGTTCGCAGCCATGTCAGTGACCTGCCCTCTGTGTCTACGGCGGCGACCCCCGTGTCGCCACGCTCACCCGATCCGGTGGGGTTTGTTGCACCCATCTGACCAAACCGGGCGCCCTCGGCGCGTCAGTCCCCGGAGCCAACTCCGCGTACGACCGTGGGATGACACGACCCGGTGCCCCCTAGGGGGCACCGGCTAGCCGGCCCGGTGGACCACCGCGTCGCAGAGCTCTTCGAGGGCGGACTTGGCGAAGCACTCGGGCAGCGGGGCCAGCGTGGCGCGGGCGTCCTCGGCGTACCGGACGGTGTCGCGGCGGGCCTGCTCCAGGGCCGGGTGGACCCGGAGCCGGGCCAGGGCCTCGGCGTGCCGGGCGTCGTCCGTCAGGTCGCTGTCCAGGAGGGCGACCAGATCGAGGTCCGCGGGGTCCCGGTCCCGGGCGGCCCGTTCGCGGAGCAGCAGGACGGGCAGGGTGGGGATGCCCTCGCGGAGGTCGGTGCCGGGGGTCTTGCCGGACTCGTGGGAGTCGGAGGCGATGTCCAGGACGTCGTCGGCGAGCTGGAAGGCCAGGCCCAGCCGTTCGCCGTACTGGGTGAGGATGTCGACGGTCATCTCGTCGGCGCCGGACATCAGCGCGCCGAACCGGCAGGAGACGGCGACCAGGGAGCTGGTCTTGCCGGCCATCACGTCGAGGTAGTGGGCGACGGGGTCGCGGCCGTCCCGCGGGCCGGCGGTCTCCAGGATCTGCCCGGTGACCAGCCGCTCGAAGGCCTCGGCCTGGATCCGGACGGCCTCGGGTCCGAGGTCGGCCAGGATGTGGGAGGCCCGGGCGAAGAGGAAGTCGCCGGTCAGCACGGCCACCGAGTTGCCCCAGCGGGCGTTGGCGCTGTCCACGCCGCGGCGGACGTCCGCCTCGTCCATGACGTCGTCGTGGTAGAGCGTGGCCAGGTGGGTGAGCTCCACGACCACGGCCGAGGGGACGATGCCGGGGGCGTAGGGGTCTCCGAAGCGGGAGGCCAGCATCACCAGCAGCGGCCGGAAACGCTTGCCACCGGCCCGCACCAGGTGCTGTGCGGCCTCGGTGATGAAGGGGACCTCGCTCTTGGTGGCCTCCAGCAGGCCCGCCTCCACGGCCGCGAGTCCGGCCTGGACATCGGTCTCAAGAGCCTGGTCCCGCACGCTCAGTCCGAACGGCCCGACGACGGTCACGAGGGGTACTCCTGTCTGCTGCCGATCACGGTGACGATCACCCGGATCGTCGATGTGTCGCTGCCTTCGCTGGGGCCAGCGTATCCGGTCCATTTTCGATCACCGTGAGCGCCCGGCGGACCAGGCCGGGCCCACGTCCCGCGCACTGCCCGAAGGGCACCGGTATGTTCGTGAGCAGCCCATAACAACCGGAGAACGCGTTTTGTCCAGAAAAGAAACTGACGTGGACGTGGAGGACCCGGAGGCCGACCGGCCGCCGCCCTCCGACGACCACGCCTTCCTCGGGCACCCCCGCGGCCTGGCCACCCTGTCCGGGCTGGAGGTCTGGGAGCGGTTCTCGTTCCTGGGCATGCAGGCCATCCTCGTCCTGTACTTCGCGGACTCGGTGGCCCACGGCGGCCTGGGCATGGCCCCGGGCACCGCCGCCTCCGTCTCGGCGGCCTACGGGACGATGGTCTATCTGGTCTCCGTCGCGGGCGGCTGGCTCGCCGACCGGATCCTCGGCTCCTACCGGGCCGTGCTCTGGGGCGGGATCCTGATCGCCTGCGGGCACTACGCCATGGCCGTCCCCACCGTCGCCATGACCTGGACGGGCCTCGGTCTGATCAGCGCCGGCACCGGCCTGCTCAAGCCCAATGTGGCCAGCATGGTCGGCAGGCTGTACCGCACCGACGACCAGCGCCGGGACGCCGGCTTCGCCCTCTACTACATGGGCATCAACATCGGCGCGTTCGCCGGACCGCTGGTCACCGGCTGGCTGGGCGAGCACCAGGGCTGGCACTGGGGGTTCTCGGCCGCCGCCTTCGGCATGACGGCCGGCCTGGTGCAGTACGTCCTGGGCCGCCGCCATCTGGCCGGGCGCAAGCACTCGGCGGAGTTCCCGCTGGCCCCCGCGGCGATGCGCCGGGCCGTGCGGGGGATCGCCGCCGGGCTGCTGGGCGCCGCCGCGCTCTGCCTGGTGCTGGCCCGGGCCGGCTGGCTGACCATGGACCGGTTCGTGGACCTGCTCACCCTCGTCTCGGTGATCGCGCCGGTGGTGTACTTCACCCTGATGTTCCGCAGCCCGAAGGTGACGGCGGCGGAACGCGGCCGGCTGCGGCCCTACGTGGTGCTCTTCCTCGCCTCGGTGGCCTTCAACTTCATCCTCTTCCAGGCCTACTCCACGATGATGCTGCTCGCCTCGGAGAACGCCCGGACCACCATCCTCGGCTTCGACTTCCCGGCCGGCTGGTACGCCTCCGCGCTCGGCGCCTTCGAGGTGGCGCTGGCCCCGGTGGTGGCCGCCGTCTGGGCCCGGATGGGGCCCCGCCAGCCGCACGCCTCCAACAAGATCGCCTTCGGGGTGGTGCTGGGCGGCCTGTCCTTCCTGCTGATGGTGCTGCCCACCTCCGGGCACGACACCGACACGTACCGGATGGCCGCCTGGTGGATCGTCGGCTCCTACCTGCTCCTCGGGCTCGGCGACGTCCTGCTGGAGACCTCGGGCATGTCGGCCACCACCAAACTCGCCCCCCGGGCCTTCGCCAGCCAGACCATGGCCCTGTGGTTCCTGTCGCTGGCGCTGGCGAACGGCATCCAGGCCCAGGTGGTGAAGCTCTACGGCGAGGTGTCGAACCCCGTCTACTTCGGCGTCAACGGCGCCGTCGCGGTGGCGGCGGGCCTGGCCGTGATGGCGCTGGCGCCATGGCTCCGCCGCACCATGCACCCCGTCCACTGACCCACCGGCCGACCGCACCGGCGCAGCCAGGGAGACCGACCGAGCATGATCATCCGCACCGAGTTCCCGTACCGGACCCGCCACGAGGACGTCCGGATCCCGATGCCCGACGGCACCCCCCTCTACGCCCGGATCTGGCGCCCGGTCACCGAGGAGCCGGTGCCCGCCCTGCTGGAGTACCTGCCCTACCGGCTCACCGACTGGACCGCCCCCCGGGACGCCCAGCGCCACCCCTGGTACGCCGGGCACGGCTACGCCTCCGTACGCGTCGACGTCCGCGGCCACGGCAACAGCGGGGGCCTGCCCGGCGACGAGTACGACGCCCGGGAGCTCGCCGACGGGGTGGCGGTCGTCGAATGGCTGGCCCGGCAGCCCTGGTGCAGCGGCCGGGTCGGCATGTTCGGCATCTCCTGGGGCGGGTTCAACTCCCTCCAGATCGCCGCCCTGGCCCCCGAGGCGCTGGGCGCCGTGGTCACCGTCTGCTCCACCGACGACCGGTTCGACAACGACGTGCACTACACCGGCGGCTCCGTCCTGGCCGTGGACATGCACGCCTGGTCGGCCACCATGCTGGCCTTCGCCGCCCGCCCGCCGGACCCCCGCCACGCGGGCGAGGGCTGGCGGGAGCGGTGGCTGGAGCGGCTGGAGTCGGTGGAACCCCTGGTCCACACCTGGCTCTCGCACCAGACCCGGGACGACTACTGGCGGCACGGCAGCGTCTGCGAGGACTACGGGGCGATCGGCGCGGCCGTGCTCGCCGTCGGCGGCTGGCACGACCCCTACCGGGACACCGTGCTCCGGCTGGTCGAGCACCTGCCCGCGGACCGGGTGCGGGGGCTGATCGGCCCCTGGTCCCACCAGTACCCGGACCGCGGGCTGCCGCCCGGACCGGCCATCGGCTTCCTCCAGGAGACCCTCCGCTGGTGGGACCACTGGCTCAAGGACGCCGACAACGGGGTCATGGAGGAACCGCTGCTCCGCTCCTGGATCAGCGCCTCCCACCCGCCCGCCACCCGCTACGAACGGCTGGACGGCCGCTGGGTCGGCGACCGGGCCTGGCCCTCCCCCGCCGTCACCCCGGTCGCGTACGCCTTCCAGGGCGCGCCCGTGCCGGTCGCCTCCCCCCAGCACACCGGGCTGGACGCGGGCCGTTTCTTCCCCTTCGGCAACGACGCCGACCTCCCGCCGGACCAGCGGGAGGAGGACGCCAAGTCGGCCTGCTTCGAGTTCCCGGTCGCCGAAGGGCCCGGGGTGGAGATCCTGGGGCGGCCCTCGGTCTCCGTGCGGCTGCGGATGGACGTGCCGTACGGGCAGGTCGCCGCCCGGCTCTGCGACGTCGCCCCGGACGGCTCCTCCACCCTGGTCACCCGGGGGGTGCTCAACCTGTCCGCGCGGCAGGGCCGGGACCGGGCCGTGCCGTGGAAGGCCGGGACCTGGGAGACGGTCTCCTTCGAGCTGAACGGCATCGGGCACGCCTTCCCGCCCGGGCACCGGATCCGGCTCGCCCTGTCCTCCGCCTACTGGCCCTGGGTGTGGCCGCGGGCCGGTTCCGAGGCGGGCTGGACCCTGGACCCGGCGGGCAGCTCGCTGACCCTGCCGGTCCGCACGGCCCCGCCCGGCGGCGAGCCGGCGATCGCCTTCGAGGCCCCCGAGCAGGCCGAACCCCTGGGCGTGGTCCACCCGGCCACCCTGGACGAACCGCGCCCCGAACGGCTGGTCGTCCGGGACGTGGCGCAGGGCCTGTGGCGGCTGGAGGTGGACCCCCGGTACGGCGGCACCCGGGTCTACCCGGACGGGCTGGAGTTCACCGAGGACGCCCTGGAGGTGTACGAGATCCGGGACGCCGACCCGCTGTCGGCCCGGACCCGGTCGGACTGGCGGATCCGGCTGCACCGGCCGGAGGAGGGCTGGGACGCGCGGGTGGAGACCCGGTCGGAGATCACCTGCGACGAGGGCGGGTTCCTGACCTCGAACGAGCTGGTGTGCCGGGAGGGCGAGGAGGTCGTCTTCCACCGCACCTGGGAGCGCCGCCTGCCGCGCGCGGCGGGCTGACCGGGAGGGATGCGCCGGGGGCGGCGGGGACGGCGGGGAGGGTGATCGTCCGGGCGGCGGTGCGTGTTAGCGTGCCGCCGGTCAGACGATCATCATCCACGGGGGGAATCCGTGCACCGCCGAAACTTTCTGAAGGGTGCCGCCGCGACCGCGCTGAGCGCCCCGGCCCTGTCGCTCGCCGCCGCCGGGCCCGCCCACGCCCAGGGCAACTACGACGTGCTCATCACCGAGCAGCTGAAGAACAGGATCATGCTGTTCCGGGCGTACAAGGAGTGGCGGCCCGAGAACCTGGGCTGGGCCTGGACCGCGCCCGACCAGCCCGCCTGGGAACGGCTCAACGACGCCCGGTTCCGGGAGACCGACCGGCACGGCTGGGTGTGCGTGGTCGCCGCCGGCGGCGGCCGGGTCGGCATCGTGAACTTCGGCGACGACGACGCCCTGCTGTGGTCGGCGGCCCCGGGCGGCAACCCGCACGCGGCCGAGTACCTCCGCGGCCACGGCCTGGTGGTCACCGCCTCCTCCGCCGCCTCCTCCTCGGTGGACTACGAGGGCTTCCTGACGGTCTACGCGCCCACCAACGCTGCGGACCCCGGCACCCTCGCCCAGGTCCAGCAGATCACCTTCTCGGGCGCCCACGGCCTCTGGTGGGACGGCGCCCACCTCTACGCCCTGGGTTCCTGGACCCTGGCCAAGTACAAGGTCACCGGCAGCCTGCGCGGCGCCCGGCTGGAACTCGTCGACAAGCACGTGTGGGACACCGTCTTCCACGGCCACAGCCTGGACATGGACTTCACCGACCCGAACCGGCTGCTGCTGAACGGGGCGGGCGCCATCTGGTCCGTGGACAAGCGGACCCTGGCCCTCAGCTCCGTCCGGCCGCGCAGCTACGGGGTGAAGTCCTTCTCCCGGGCCGCCGACGGGGAGTCCTTCTGGGTGCAGGCGATCGACACCACCGACCCGGGCCGGGTCGGCTGGTGGAACGAGTACGTCCAGTTCTTCGACCCGGCCGGCGCCCCCAGCTACCGCCGCGGCCTCGACGGATACGGGTACGAGGGCCGGATCTACCGCTCCCGGATCTCCAGCGTCCGGCTCTCCTGAACGGCCGGTCAGGGGTAGAGGCGCTCCAGGACGGCGGCGATGCCGTCCGCCTCGCAGGACAGGGTGAGCTCGTCGGCGACCGCCCGGAGTTCGGGGTGGGCACCGGCCATCGCGACCCCGTGGGCGGACCAGGCGAACATCGGGATGTCGTTCGGCATGTCCCCGAAGGCGATGGTGTCGGCGCCGCTCAGGCCCAGTTCGGCCGCCGCCACCGTCAGCCCGCTCGCCTTGGTGACACCCGGCGGCTGGAGCTCCACCGTGTGCTCGCCGGCCATCGTGACGTTGACCAGGTCGCCGACCACCGCGCGGGCGATCCGGGTCAGCTCGTCGTCGTCGAGGTCCGGGTGCTGGAGCAGCACCTTGTTGATCGGGGCCGACCACAGCTCGGAGCGGCGGGACACCCGGACCGTCACCAGGTGCGGATGCGGCACCCGGTAGCCGGGCCCTATCAGCATCGCCGCGTCCAGCCCCTCCCCGTTGACCGCGGCCCAGACCTCGCCGATCTCCGCCTCGATCTTGCCGAGTGCCAGGGCCGCCAGCTCGCGGTCCATCGGCACGGAGTGCAGCAGCCGGCCGCGCGCCGCGTCGTACACCTGGGCACCCTGCCCGCACACCGCGAGCCCCTCGTATCCGAGCCCGTCCAGGACGTGCCGGACCTGCGGGACGGGGCGGCCGGTCACCACGATGTGCCGGGCGCCGGCCGCGCGCGCCCGCGCGAGCGCGGCGTACGAGCGAGGTGAGACGGTGTCACCGGCGCGCAGCAGGGTCCCGTCCAGGTCGGTGGCGATCAGCGCATAGGGGAGGGAGCGCGGGAGAGCGTGCGGGAGGGCGCGAGTCACGGCGCCAAGGATACGGACCGGATTGGACAAGTCCTACAAATAGCGCCCCAATCCGGCCTCCCGCAGGCCCCGGGAGACACGTAACGTGTCAACCCGCACTGTGTCACCCGGGACACCCCCGGACCGCGTGGAAAGCGAGGCAGCACCCCATGCCCCAGCAGAGCCCCCTGGACGTCCCCGAGGGCGACCCGTTCGGCCCGCACAACCTGCCGTACGGAGTGTTCAGCACCAGCGCGGAGCCGGAGCGGCGACGCATCGGTGTGCGGCTCGGCGGTCATGTGCTCGACGCGGGCGCGGCCGCCCTGGCCCTCGGCTCCCCCTACGCCGGGCTCCTCGGCCGGCCCTCGCTGAACCCGCTGCTCGCGGCCGGCCGCACCGCCTGGCACGACGTCCGGCGGGCGCTGACCGCCTGGGTGACCGACCCCGGCCACCGGCCCACCGTGGAACCCCACCTGATCGCCCTCGACGAGGTCACCCTGCACCTGCCGTACGAGGTCGCCGACTACGTCGACTTCTACGCCAGCGAGCACCACGCCACCAACGTGGGCCGGATGTTCCGCCCGGACGGCGACGCCCTCACCCCCAACTGGAAGCACCTCCCCATCGGTTACCACGGCCGCTCCGGCACCATCGTGGTCTCCGGCACCGAGGTGGTCCGGCCCGCCGGACAGCGCAAGACCCCCGCCGACCCGGCCCCGGTGTTCGGGCCGAGCGTCAAGCTGGACATCGAGGCCGAGGTCGGCTTCGTGGTCGGCGCCCCCTCCGAGCAGGGCGTCCCGGTGGCCCTCGGCGACTTCCGGGAGCACGTCTTCGGACTCTTCCTGCTCAACGACTGGTCCGCGCGGGACATCCAGGCCTGGGAGTACGTCCCGCTGGGCCCCTTCCTCGGCAAGTCCTTCGCCACCTCGGTGTCGGCCTGGGTGACCCCGCTGGAGGCCCTGGACTCCGCCCGGGTCGCGCCCCCGGACCGGGACTTCCCGCTGCTGCCCTACCTCGACGACGCGGAGGCCGACGAGCCCGGCGGCTTCGACCTGCACATCAGCGTGTCGGTCAACGGGCAGGAGGTGGCCCGGCCGCCGTTCTCCTCCATGTACTGGACGGCCGCCCAGCAGCTCGCCCATATGACGGTCAACGGGGCCTCGCTGCGCACCGGCGACGTCTTCGGCTCCGGCACGGTCAGCGGCCCGGAGGTCGACCAGCGCGGTTCGCTGCTGGAGCTGACCTGGAACGGCCGGGACGCCATCGAACTGGCCGACGGCAAGCGGACCTTCCTGGAGGACGGTGACACCGTCACCCTGACCGCCTGGGCCCCCGGCGCGGACGGCGCCCGGGTCGGCCTCGGCGAGGTCACCGGCCGGATCGTGCCGGGCCGCTGATCGTGCCCGGCCGCTAGCGGAACCCAGCCCCGGCGGGGCCCCTCCCCCGGACGGCCGACGCCCATTGGGCGGCCGTCCGGGTGCGGGGGATGTGGCGGGCCGTCAGGGTGGACGGACGGGAGCGGGATGCCCGTACGTCCGTACCCCCACCGCGAGGAGCCCCATGAGCGTCCGTCAGCTGAAGACCGCCGTCACCTGTGTGGCCGTGGCCGCCCTCGCCCTGGCCGCCGTCCCCGGCGCGCACGCGGTGGACGGGCCGGCCCCCGACCCCCGCAACCGGCAGGCGATGCGGGACATGGCCACCGCCATCGCGGTCACCGCCAAGTACGTGGACGAGCGCGAGGCGATCAAGGACGGCTATGTGAAGCACGGCGAGTGCATGAACAACCCGTTCGGGGTGGGCGCCATGGGTTTCCACTACGTCAAGGACGCCTACTGGGGGTCCAAGGACCCGGCCAAGCCGACCGCGCTGCTCTACAGCGCCGAGAAGGACAAGCACGGGCGGCGCCAGCTCCAGGCGGTGGAGTGGATGTCCACCGACCGGGACCAGGACCTGAAGACCACCGACGACCGCCCCAGCATGTTCGGACTCCCCTTCGACGGGCCGATGCCCGGCCACTGGGCGGGCATGCCCAAGCACTACGACCTGCACATGTGGGCGTACAAGAAGAACCCGGCCGGCCGCTTCCACAACTGGAACCCCGCCCTGACCTGCCCGAAGACCCCCGGGGCCAAGACCACCACCCCGGCCCACGCCCACCACTGACCGGAACGTCGACCGCCCGGGGCATACACGGCAGGGCCCGGTCCCCCGAAGGGACCGGGCCCTGCCGTGCCGGACGGGGTGGTCAGCGGACGAAGATGCTCGACTGGCCCGCCAGGTCCAGGAAGTACTGGGGGGCGACGCCCAGGACCAGGGTGACCGCGACGCCCACTGCGATGGTGGTCATGGTCAGCGGGGAAGGCACGGCCACCGTCGGGCCGTCGGCCTTCGGCTCGCTGAAGAACATCAGCACGATCACCCGGATGTAGAAGAACGCGGCGATCGCCGAGGAGATCACACCTACCACCACCAGGGCTCCCGCCCCGCCCTCCGCCGCGGCCTTGAACACCGCGAACTTTCCGGCGAACCCGCTGGTCAGCGGGATTCCGGCGAAGGCCAGCAGAAACACCGCGAACACCGCCGCGGTCAGCGGGGAGCGACGGCCCAGACCGGCCCACTTGGACAGGTGGGTGGCCTCGCCGCCCGCGTCGCGCACCAGGGTGACCACGGCGAACGCGCCGATGGTCACGAAGGAGTAGGCGCCCAGGTAGAAGAGGACCGAGGAGATGCCCTCCTCCGAGGTGGCGATCACACCCGCCAGGATGAACCCGGCGTGCGCGATGGAGGAGTAGGCCAGCAGCCGCTTCACATCGGTCTGGGTGACCGCGATGATCGCGCCCGCCAGCATGGTCACGATCGCCACGCCCCACATCACCGGCCGCCAGTCCCAGCGCAGGCCGGGCAGCACCACGTACAGCAGCCGGAGCAGGGCGCCGAAGGCGGCGACCTTGGTGGCGGCGGCCATGAAGCCGGTGACCGGGGTGGGGGCGCCCTGGTAGACGTCCGGGGTCCACATGTGGAACGGGACGGCGCCGACCTTGAACAGCAGGCCCATCAGGATCAGCGCCCCGCCGATCAGCAGCAGGACGTCGTTGCCCATGGTCGCGGCCAGGGCCGGGTCCACGGTGGCGACGGTGCCGTCGACCACGTCGGCGATCGCCGCGTACGAGACGGAGCCCGCGTAGCCGTAGAGCAGGGCGATGCCGAACAGCAGGAAGGCCGAGGAGAAGGCACCGAGCAGGAAGTACTTGACCGCGGCCTCCTGCGACATCAGCCGCTGGCGGCGGGCGACGGCGCAGAGCAGGTACAGCGGGAGGGAGAAGACCTCCAGGGCGATGAACAGGGTCAGCAGGTCGTTCGCCGCCGGGAAGATCAGCATTCCGGCGATCGCGAACAGGGCCAGCGGGAACACCTCGGTGGTGGTGAACCCGGCCTTGACGGCGGCCTTCTCGCTGTCACTGCCCGGGGTGGACGCCGCCTGGGCGGCGAAGGAGTCCACCCGGTTGCCGTGCGCCGCCGGGTCGAGGCGCCGCTCGGCGAAGGTGAACAGGGCCACCACGGAGGCCAGCAGGATGGTGCCCTGGAGGAACAGGGCGGGACCGTCCACCGCGATGGCGCCCATCGCGGCGATGTGCGCCTTGGTGGTGCCGTATCCGCCGGCCGCCAGGGCCACCACGGCCGCGAAGGCGCAGGCGAGGGCGGCGACGGACAGGAACACCTGCGCGTAGTAGCGGGACCTGCGCGGCAGGAAGGCCTCCACCAGCACGCCCAGAATGGCCGCGGAGATCACGATCAGGGTGGGCGCGAGCTGGGCGTACTCGATGTTCGGGGCCGGGATCCGGTCGATCGCGTCGGCGCTCAGGACGTTCACTTCGCCGCCTCCACCTTCTCGGCGGGCACGGCCGGCCGGGGATCCTTCTCTTTCACATCGGACATCGTGTGCCGCACCGCCGGGTTGACGATCTCGGTGAGCGGCTTCGGGTAGACCCCGAGGAAGACCAGCACCGCGATCAGCGGGGCCACCACCAGGACCTCCCGCAGGCGGAGGTCGGGCATGGTGCGGACCTCCTCCTTCACCGGGCCGGTCATGGTCCGCTGGTACAGGACCAGCACGTACAGGGCGGCCAGCACGATGCCGAGGGTGGCGATGATGCCGACCACCGGGTACCGGGCGAAGGTGCCGACCAGGACCAGGAACTCGCTGACGAACGGGGCGAGTCCGGGCAGCGAGAGGGTGGCGAGCCCGCCGATCAGGAAGGTCCCGGCGAGCACCGGGGCCACCTTCTGGACACCGCCGTAGTCGGCGATGAGCCGGGATCCGCGGCGGGAGATCAGGAATCCGGCGACCAGCATCAGCGCCGCCGTCGACAGGCCGTGGTTGACCATGTAGAGGGTGGCGCCGGACTGCCCCTGGGAGGTCATCGCGAAGATGCCCAGGATGATGAAGCCGAAGTGCGAGATCGAGGCGTAGGCCACCAGCCGCTTGATGTCCCGCTGGCCGACGGCGAGCAGCGCCCCGTAGACGATGCTGATCAGGGCGAGGACCAGGACCACCGGGGTGGCCCACTTGCTGGCCTCGGGGAAGAGGCCCAGGCAGAAGCGGAGCATCGCGAAGGTGCCGACCTTGTCGACCACCGCGGTGATCAGTACGGCGACCGGGGCGGTGGACTCGCCCATGGCGTTGGGCAGCCAGGTGTGCAGCGGCCACAGCGGGGCCTTCACCGCGAAGGCGAAGAAGAACCCGAGGAACAGCAGCCGCTCGGTGTTGGTGGCCATCTCCAGTTCGCCGGACTCGCGGAGCGCGGCGATCTCCTGGAGGGAGAAGCTGCCGGCGACCACGTACAGCCCGATGACGGCGGCCAGCATGATCAGGCCGCCGGCCAGGTTGTAGAGGAGGAACTTGACCGCGGCGTAGGACCGCTGGGCGGCCGCGTTCTCGTCGGATCCGCTGTGTGCCCGGTCCCCGAAGCCACCGATGAGGAAGTACATCGGGATGAGCATGGCTTCGAAGAAGATGTAGAAGACGAACACGTCGGTGGCGGCGAAGGAGATGATCACCATCGCCTCGACCATCAGGATCAGGGCGAAGAAGCCCTGGGTGGGACGCCACCGCGAGGAGGAGGTCTCCAGCGGGTCGGCGTCGTGCCAGCCGGCCGCGATGATGAACGGGATCAGCAGGGCGGTCAGGGCGATCAGGGCGACCCCGATGCCGTCCACGCCCAGTTCGTAGCGGACCCCGAAGTCGGGGATCCAGGCGTGCGACTCGGTGAGCTGGTAGCGCGCGCCGCCCGGGTCGAACCGGACGGCGACCACCGCGGCCAGGGCCAGGGTCGCCACCGAGACGAGCAGCGCGAGCCACTTGGCGGCGGTCCGGCGGGCGGCCGGTACGGCCGCCGTGAGGACCGCGCCGACCGCGGGGACCGCGGCTGTCACCGTCAGAAGCGGGAAATTCATCTCACACCGCCCTCATCAGCAGGGTCGCGGCGATCAGGATCGCCGTGCCCCCGAACATCGAGACCGCGTAACTGCGGGCGTAGCCGTTCTGCAGCTTGCGCAGCCGGCCCGACAGTCCGCCGACCGACGCGGCGGTCCCGTTGACCACCCCGTCGACCAGGGTGTGGTCGACGTACACGAGCGAGCGGGTCAGGTGCTCGCCGCCGCGGACCAGCACCACGTGGTTGAACTCGTCCTGGTACAGGTCCTTGCGGGCCGCCCGGGTGAGGACGGAGCCGCGCGGGGCGGTCACCGGGACGGGCTTCTTGCCGTACTGGGCGTAGGCGATGCCGACGCCGACGAGCATCACGACCACGGTGGAGGCGGTGATGGCCGCCGCGCCGATCGGCGGGTGGCCGTGATCGAAGGAGGTGACCGGCTCCAGCCACTTCACGAAGGACTCGTGGAAGCTGAACAGGCCGCCCGCGAACACCGATCCGAAGGCCAGCACGATCATCGGGATGGTCATCGACCTGGGCGACTCGTGCGGGTGCGGGAGTTCGCCGTTCTCGTCGGGCTGCCAGCGCTTCTCGCCGAAGAAGGTGAGGAGCATGACGCGGGTCATGTAGTACGCGGTGATGGCCGCGCCCAGCAGGGTGACCGCGCCGAGGATCCAGCCCTCGGTGCCGCCCTTCGCGAAGGCCGCTTCGATGATCTTGTCCTTGGACCAGAAGCCGGAGAGGCCGGGGAAGCCGATGATGGCCAGGTAGCCGAGGCCGAAGGTGACGAAGGTGACCGGCATGTACTTCCGCAGGCCGCCGTACTTGCGCATGTCGACCTCGTCGTTCATGCCGTGCATGACCGAGCCGGCGCCGAGGAACAGCCCGGCCTTGAAGAAGCCGTGGGTGACCAGGTGCATGATCGCGAACACGTAGCCGATGGGGCCGAGGCCGGCGGCCAGGATCATGTAGCCGATCTGCGACATGGTGGATCCGGCCAGGGCCTTCTTGATGTCGTCCTTGGCGCAACCGACGATCGCACCGAACAGCAGGGTGACCGCGCCGACCACGACCACGACCAGCTGGGCGTCCGGGGAGGCGTTGAAGACCGTCCCGGAACGGACGATCAGATACACGCCGGCGGTCACCATGGTGGCGGCGTGGATCAGGGCCGAGACCGGGGTCGGGCCCTCCATGGCGTCGCCGAGCCAGGACTGCAGAGGCACCTGCGCGGACTTGCCGCAGGCGGCCAGCAGCAGCATCAGGGCGATCCCGGTGACGACCGCCCCGGAGGCCTGGTCCACCGAGCCGAGCACCGGGCCGAAGGCGAAGGTGCCGAAGGTGGTGAACATCAGCATGATCGCGATGGACAGTCCGATGTCACCGACCCGGTTGACCAGGAAGGCCTTCTTCGCGGCGGTGGCCGCGCTGGGCTTGTGCTGCCAGAAGCCGATCAGCAGGTACGAGGCGAGGCCCACGCCCTCCCAGCCGACGTACAGCAGGAGGTAGTTGTCGGCGAGGACCAGCAGCAGCATCGCCGCGAGGAACAGGTTGAGGTAGCCGAAGAAGCGGCGCCTGCGCTCGTCGTGCTCCATGTAGCCGATGGAGTACACGTGGATGAGCGTGCCCACCCCGGAGATCAGCAGGACGAAGGTCATCGACAGCTGGTCGAGCTGGAAGGCGATGTCCGCCTGGAACCCCTCGACGGGGATCCAGCTGAACAGCTTCTGGTGCAGGGCGCGGTCGTCCGCGTCCCGGCTGAGCATGTCGGCGAAGAGGGTCGCGCCGATCCCGAAGGAGACGGCGGCGAGCAGGGTGCCGAGCCAGTGCCCGACTTTGTCGAGGCGCCGGCCGCCGCAGAGCAGCACCGCCGCTCCGAGCAGGGGCGCCGCGATGAGCAGCGCGATCAGGTTCTCCACGGTGTGCGCCCCTTACAGCTTCATCAGGCTGGCGTCGTCGACCGAGGCCGAGTGGCGGGTACGGAACAGCGACACGATGATCGCCAGGCCGACCACGACCTCCGCGGCGGCGACGACCATCGTGAAGAAGGCGATGATCTGGCCGTCGAGGTTGCCGTGCATCCGGGAGAAGGTGACGAAGGCGAGGTTGCAGGCGTTGAGCATCAGCTCCACGCACATGAACAGCACGATCGCGTTCCGCCGGACCAGCACCCCGGCGGCGCCGATGGTGAACAGCAGCGCCGAGAGATAGAGGTAGTTGACCGGATTCACTTCGCCGCCTCCTCGTGCGCGTCCCGTCCGAGGCGTTCCGCCGAGCGCTGTTCCAGCGCCTTCAGGTCCTCCATGGCCTGGCCGGACACGTCCCGGATCTGGCCTCGGGCGCGCAGCGTCTTGTTGACCGTCAGCTCGGACGGGGTGCCGTCCGGGAGCAGGCCGGGGACGTCCACCGCGTTGTGCCGGGCGTACACCCCGGGGGCCGGCAGCGGCGGGAGCTGGACTCCGCCGCGGACCCGCCGCTCGGCCAGCTCGCGCTGGGTGGCGGAGGCCTCGGTGCGCTCGCGGTGGGTGAGCACCATCGCGCCGACCGCCGCGGTGATCAGCAGGGCGCCGGTGAGCTCGAAGGCGAACACGTACTTGGTGAAGATGATCTGGGCGAGGCCCTCGACATGGCCGGCGGAGTTGACCCGGCCCAGGCCGTTGAAGTGGGTCAGCCCGGCCTGTCCGATGCCGGCGATCAGCAGGCTGCCGAAGCCGAGTCCGCAGAGCACGGCCAGCCAGCGCTGGCCCTTGATGGTCTCCTTGAGGGAGTCCGCCGCGGTGACGCCGACGAGCATGACCACGAACAGGAACAGCATCATGATGGCGCCGGTGTAGACGACGACCTGGACGATGCCCAGGAAGTACGCCCCGTTGGCCAGGTAGAAGACCGCCAGGATGATCATCGTGCCGGCCAGGCACAGCGCGGAGTGCACGGCCTTCTTCATCAGGACGGTGCACAGGGCGCCGATCACGGCGATGGTGCCGAGCACCCAGAACTGGACCGCCTCACCGGTGGAGGCCGCCGCGGCGAGCGCGCTCACGCGTCCACCTCCTCGGCCGTGCCGGCGGCCTCCGCCGGGACCTCGCCCTTGGAGACGGCCACCTGCCGGGTGGTGCCCGGGGCGGCCGCGGTCACCAGGCCCCGGTAGTAGTCCTGTTCGTCCGTGCCCGGGAACACCGAGTGCGGGGCCTCGACCATGCCCTCGGTCAGTCCGGCGAGCAGCTGCTCCTTGGTGTAGATCAGCGACTCGCGGCTGGCGTCGGCCAGTTCGAACTCGTTGGTCATGGTCAGCGCGCGGGTCGGACAGGCCTCCACGCAGAGGCCGCAGAGGATGCAGCGGGCGTAGTTGATCTGGTACACCCGGCCGTACCGCTCGCCCGGGGAGTACCGCTCCTCCTCCGAGTTGTCCGCGCCCTCCACGTAGATGGCGTCGGCGGGACAGGCCCAGGCGCAGAGCTCGCACCCGATGCACTTCTCCAGACCGTCCGGATGGCGGTTGAGCTGGTGCCGTCCGTGGAAGCGGGGGGCGGTGGTCTTCTGCTGTTCCGGATACTGCTCGGTCAGCCGCTTCTTGAACATGGCCTTGAAGGTCACGCCGAAGCCGGCCACCGGGTTCTGCCACTTCTCGTCAGACATCTCTCAAGCCTCCTCTCGGTCACTGTCAGCATTCGCGCCGCCACTGACAATCAGCTCCCGCTCGCCGCGGGACCGCCTGCGCGGTACGGGAGCCGCGTGCTGGCCGGGCTTCGGCGGGACCGGGAATCCGCCCGCCATCGGGTCGAAGGGTTCCTCCGCCTCGGCCTTCGCCGGCCCGGCCGCCTTCGCCTTCCGGTCCCGGAACAGGTCCACCAGCAGGGACAGCAGGAGGACGGCGACCACGCCGCCGCCGACGTAGAGGACGATCTCGGCGAAGTCGT
The DNA here is from genome assembly GCF_055576225.1 of Streptomyces sp. NPDC033845. Classification (NCBI taxonomy): domain Bacteria; kingdom Bacillati; phylum Actinomycetota; class Actinomycetes; order Kitasatosporales; family Streptomycetaceae; genus Streptomyces; species Streptomyces sp. NPDC033845. The sequence goes on from NZ_JBVIRI010000012.1 coordinate 179,618, forward strand.
AGGCCTCGTTGCGCAGCGCCCGGACGGTGGCGACCAGCATCAGCCAGACCACCGAGACGGGGATGAGGACCTTCCAGCCGAGCTTCATCAGCTGGTCGTAGCGGACCCGGGGAAGGGTGCCGCGCAGCCAGATGAAGAAGAACAGCAGCAGTTGCACCTTGAGGACGAACCACAGCATCGGCCACCAGCCGTGGTTGGCGCCCTCCCAGAAGGTGCTGATCGGGTACGGGGCCCGCCAGCCGCCCAGGAAGAGGGTGGTCGCGACCGCCGAGACCGTCACCATGTTCACGTACTCGGCGAGCATGAAGAGCGCGAACTTGATGGAGGAGTACTCGGTGTTGAAGCCGCCGACCAGGTCGCCCTCGGACTCCGGCATGTCGAACGGGGCCCGGTTGGTCTCGCCGACCATGGTGACCACGTAGATGAGGAAGGACACCGGCAGCAGCACGATGTACCAGCGGTCCGCCTGCGCCTCCACGATCGCCGAGGTCGACATGGACCCGGAGTAGAGGAACACCGAGGCGAAGGCGGCGCCCATGGCGATCTCGTAGCTGATCATCTGGGCGCAGGAGCGGAGTCCGCCGAGCAGCGGGTAGGTGGAGCCGGAGGACCAGCCGGCCAGCACGATGCCGTAGATGCCGACCGAGGCCACCGCGAGGATGTACAGCATCGCGATCGGCAGGTCGGTGAGCTGCATGGTGGTGCGCTGGCCGAGGATGGACACCTCGTTGCCGGCCGGTCCGAAGGGGATCACCGCGATGGCCATGAAGGCCGGGACGGCCGCGACGACCGGGGCGAGGATGTACACCGCCTTGTCGGCCCGCTTGACGACGATGTCCTCCTTCAGCATCAGCTTGATGCCGTCGGCGAGGGACTGCAGGAAGCCCCAGGGGCCGTGCCGGTTGGGGCCGATGCGCAGCTGCATCCAGGCGACCACCTTGCGTTCCCACACGATGGAGAACAGCACGGTGACCATCAGGAAGGCGAAGCAGAACACCGCCTTGATGACCACGAGCCACCAGACGTCCCGCCCGAAGAGCGAGAGGTCCTCGGCGGCGAGCTGTACGGCGTTCACGCGTCCACCTCCGCAGTGGTGTCGGACGGGGCCGCGGCCGGGCCGATCCGGACCAGGGTGCCCGGCAGGGCCCCGGTGTCCGCGGTGACCCCGCGGCCCGCCGAGTTGAGCGGGAGCCAGACCACCCGGTCGGGCATCTCGGTGACCCGCAGCGGGAAGGCGACGGTGCCCGCGGGTCCGGTGACGGCCAGCACGTCGCCGTTCTTGACCCCGGTCTCGGCGGCGGTGGCCGCGGAGAGCCGGGCGGAGGCCTCGTGCCGGGTGCCGGCCAGTGCCTCGTCGCCCTGCTGGAGGAGGCCCTGGTCCAGGAGCAGCCGGTGGCCGGCCAGGACGGCCTCGCCGGTGCCGGGGCGGGGCAGCGGCTCGGGGTCGGCGGGCTGTTCGGAGGCGCGTTCGCCGGTCCAGCCGCCGAGCCGGTCGATCTCCCGGCGCACCGCGTGGATGTCGGGCAGGCCCAGCGGCCGGCCGGCCTCCTCGGCGAGCATGTGCAGCACCCGGGCGTCGGACGGGGCCAGCCGCCGGGTCATCTGCTCGGGCTTCAGGGCCGCCTCGAAGGGGCGGATCCGGCCTTCCCAGTTGATGAAGGCGCCCGGCTTCTCGGCGACCGCGGCCACCGGGAACACCACGTCGGCGTGGTCGGTGACCTCGCTGGGGCGGAGTTCCAGGGAGACCACGAAGGTCTCCCGGAGCGCCTCGCGGGCCCGGACCGGGTCGGGCAGGTCGGTGACCTCGACCCCGGCGACGACCAGGGCGCCGAGCTCTCCGCCGGCCGCGGCCTCCACGATCTGGCCGGTGTCCCGGCCGTAGCGGTGCGGGAGTTCGTCCAGGCCCCAGGCCGCGGCGACCTCCTCGCGGGCGCGCGGGTCGGTGGCCGGACGGGCACCCGGCAGCAGCGAGGGCAGGGCGCCCGCCTCGACGGCGGCCCGCTCCCCGGCGCGCCGGGGGATCCACACCAGGCGGGCCCCGGTGGCGGCGGCCGCCCGGACCGCGGCGGTCAGCGCACCGGGCACGGCGGCGAGCCGCTCGCCCACCACGATGACGGCGCCGGGGGCGCGCAGTGCCTCGGCGGCCTCGTGGCCGCCCTCCTCCAGGCCGGTGCGGGTGGCCAGTGCGGCCAGCCAGGCCGGCTCGGTGCCGGGGGCGGCGGCCAGCAGGGTGCCGCCCGCCTTCTCCAGGCCCCGGGTGGCGAAGGGGGCCAGGGCGAAGGTCCGCTGCTTGTGCTTGCGGTGGGCCTTGCGGAGCCTGAGGAAGACCCCGGGGGCCTCCTCCTCGGACTCGATCCCGGCGAGCAGGACGGCGGGGGCGGCCTCCAGGGAGGCGTAGGTGACCCCTTCGCCGGACAGGTCGGCGCCGGTGCCGGCCACGGTGGCGGCGAGGAACTCGGCCTCCTCCGCGCTGTGTGCCCGGGCCCGGAAGTCGATGTCGTTGGTGTCGAGGACCACCCGGGCGAACTTGGCGTAGCCGTAGGCGTCCTCGACGGTGAGCCGGCCACCGGTGAGCACTCCGGCGCGGCCGCGGGCGGCGGCCAGTCCGGCGGCGGCCGCGGCGAGGGCCTCGGGCCAGCTCGCCGGCTCCAGTTCGCCGGAGGCGGCGCTGCGGACCAGCGGGGTGGTGAGCCGGTCGGGGCGCTGGGCGTAGCGGAACCCGAAGCGGCCCTTGTCGCAGATCCACTCCTCGTTGACCTGGGGGTCCTCCGCGGCGAGCCGGCGGAGGACCTTGCCGCGCCGGTGGTCGGTGCGGGTGGCGCAGCCGCCCGCGCAGTGCTCGCAGACGCTGGGCGAGGAGACCAGGTCGAAGGGGCGGGAGCGGAACCGGTAGGCGGCGGAGGTGAGCGCGCCCACCGGGCAGATCTGGATGGTGTTGCCGGAGAAGTAGGACTCGAAGGGGTCGTCCTCGCCGGTGCCGACCTGCTGGAGGGCGCCGCGTTCCAGGAGTTCGATCATGGGGTCGCCGGCGACCTGGTTGGAGAAGCGGGTGCAGCGGGCGCACAGGACGCAGCGTTCGCGGTCCAGCAGCACCTGGGTGGAGATCGGGACGGGCTTCTCGTAGGTCCGCTTCTGTCCGTCGAACCGGGAGTCGGACTGTCCGTGGGACATCGCCTGGTTCTGCAGCGGGCATTCGCCGCCCTTGTCGCAGACCGGGCAGTCCAGCGGGTGGTTGATGAGCAGCAGCTCCATCACCCCGCGCTGGGCCTTCTCCGCGACCGGGGAGCTCAGCTGGGTCTTGACGACCATGCCGTCGGTGCAGGTGATGGTGCAGGAGGCCATCGGCTTGCGCTGGCCCTCCACCTCGACGATGCACTGGCGGCAGGCGCCGACCGGGTCGAGCAGGGGGTGGTCGCAGAAGCGCGGGATCTCGACGCCGATCTGTTCGGCGGCCCGGATGACGAGCGTCCCCTTGGGTACGGACAGCTCGACCCCGTCGATGGTGAGGGAGACGTGGTCCTCGGCCGGGGCGGTCATGCGGTCACCTCCGTGTCGGCCCACAGGGTCGACTTCTTGGGGTCGAAGGGGCAGCCCTTGCCCGTGATGTGCTGCTCGTACTCCTCGCGGAAGTACTGGAGGGAGGAGAAGATCGGGCTGGCCGCTCCGTCGCCGAGGGCGCAGAAGGACTTGCCGTTGATGTTGTCGGCGATGTCGTTCAGCTTGTCGAGGTCGGACATCTCTCCCTTGCCCGCCTCGATGTCGCGGAGCAACTGGACGAGCCAGTAGGTGCCTTCGCGGCAGGGGGTGCACTTGCCGCAGGACTCGTGGGCGTAGAACTCGGTCCACCGGGTGACGGCGCGGACCACGCAGGTGGTCTCGTCGAAGCACTGGAGGGCCTTGGTGCCGAGCATGGAGCCGGCCGCGCCGACGCCCTCGTAGTCCAGCGGGACGTCGAGGTGCGCGTCGGTGAACATGGGGGTGGAGGAGCCGCCGGGGGTCCAGAACTTGAGCCGGTGTCCGGGGCGCATCCCGCCGCTCATGTCGAGGAGCTGGCGCAGGGTGATGCCGAGCGGGGCCTCGTACTGGCCGGGGCCGGAGACGTGTCCGGACAGCGAGTAGAGGGTGAAGCCGGGGGACTTCTCGGTCCCCATGGACTTGAACCAGTCCTTGCCGCGGTTGAGGATCGCGGGAACCGAGGCGATGGACTCCACGTTGTTCACCACGGTGGGGCAGGCGTAGAGGCCTTCCACCGCGGGGAAGGGGGGGCGCAGCCGGGGCTGTCCGCGCCGGCCTTCGAGGGAGTCGAGGAGGGCGGTCTCCTCGCCGCAGATGTAGGCGCCGGCTCCGGCGTGCACCGTGATGTCCAGGTCGATGCCGCTGCCGAGGATGTCCTTGCCGAGGTAGCCGGCCTCGTAGGCCTCGCGCACGGCCTCGTGCAGTCGGCGGAGGACGGGGACGACCTCGCCGCGCAGGTAGATGAAGGCGTGCTGGGAGCGGATCGCGTAGCAGGCGATGATCATTCCCTCGATGAGGGAGTGCGGGTTGGCGAAGAGGAGGGGGATGTCCTTGCAGGTCCCGGGCTCCGACTCGTCCGCGTTGACCACCAGGTAGTGCGGCTTGCCGTCGCCCTGGGGGATGAACTGCCACTTCATCCCGGTGGGGAAGCCGGCGCCGCCGCGGCCGCGCAGACCGGAGTCCTTCACGTAGGCGATCAGGTCGTCCGGGGTCATGGCGAGGGCCTTGCGCAGGCCCTCGTAGCCCTCGTGGCGCCGGTAGGTCTCCAGGGTCCACGACCGGGGGTCGTCCCAGAACGACGACAGCACGGGCGCGAGGAGCTTCTCCGGGCTGGTGCCGTTCTTGCTGAGCTCGGTGGACACGCTCATCACTCCCCTCCCCCGGCACCGGTCTCACCGCGCGGGTGGACGATCGGTGTGTGCGGGGCTTCGCCGCGGGCGATCCGCAGTCCGATCAGCGAGGCCGGTCCGGCTCCGCCGCTCGCCTCGACGGCGCCCTCGCGCTCGTCGGGGAAGCCGGCGAGGATCCGGGCGGTCTCCTTGTACGTGCACAGCGGCGCGCCGCGGGTGGGCTGCACCGGGCGGCCGGCGAGCAGGTCGTCGACGAGCCCCTTGGCCGATTCGGGGGTCTGGTTGTCGAAGAACTCCCAGTTGACCATCACGACGGGGGCGAAGTCACAGGCCGCGTTGCACTCGATGTGTTCGAGGGTGACCTTGCCGTCGGGGGTGGTCTCGTTGTTGCCGACCCCGAGGTGCTCCTTGAGCTCCTCGAAGATGGTGTCGCCGCCCATGACCGCGCAGAGGGTGTTGGTGCACACCCCGACCTGGTAGTCCCCGGAGGGCTTGCGCCGGTACATGGTGTAGAAGGTGGCGACCGCCGTGACCTCGGCGGTGGTCAGGCCCAGCACCTCGGCGCAGAAGCGGATGCCGGTGCGCGAGACGTGGCCCTCCTCCGACTGGACGAGGTGGAGCAGGGGCAGCAGCGCGCTGCGGCTGTCGGGGTAGCGGGCGATGACCTCGGCGGCGTCCGCGGCGAGCCGTTCGCGGACCTCCGCCGGATAGTCGGGGGCGGGCAGCCGGGGCATGCCCAGCGAGATGTCGGTCATCGGTCGACGCCTCCCATCACGGGGTCGATGGAGGCGACGGCGACGATGACGTCGGCGACCTGGCCGCCCTCGCACATCGCGGCCATGGCCTGCAGGTTGGTGAAGGACGGGTCGCGGAAGTGGACCCGGTAGGGGCGGGTGCCTCCGTCGGAGACCAGGTGGACGCCGAGTTCGCCCTTGGGGGACTCGACGGCGGCGTAGGCCTGGCCGGCCGGGACCCGGAAGCCCTCGGTCACCAGCTTGAAGTGGTGGATGAGGGCCTCCATGGAGGTGCCCATGATGTTCCTGATGTGGTCGAGCGAGTTGCCGAGGCCGTCCGGGCCCATGGCGAGCTGCGCCGGCCAGGCGATCTTCTTGTCGGCGACCATGACCGGGCCGGGCTCCAGCCGGTCCAGGCACTGCTCGACGATCCGCAGGGACTGGCGCATCTCCTCCAGGCGGATCAGGAACCGCCCGTAGGAGTCGCAGCTCTCGGCGGTGGGCACGTCGAACTCGTAGGTGTCGTAGCCGCAGTACGGGTCGGTCTTGCGGAGGTCGTGCGGCAGTCCGGCCGAGCGGAGCACCGGGCCGGTGGCGCCGAGCGCCATGCAGCCGGCCAGGTCCAGGTAGCCGACGTCCTGCATGCGGGCCTTGAAGATGGGGTTGCCGGTGGCGAGCTTGTCGTACTCCGGCAGGTTCTTCTTCATGGTCTTCACGAACTCGCGGAGCTGGTCCACGGCGCCCGGGGGCAGGTCCTGGGCGAGGCCGCCGGGGCGGACGAACGCGTGGTTCATCCGCAGACCGGTGATCAGCTCGAAGAGGTCGAGGATCAGTTCGCGGTCCCGGAACCCGTAGATCATGATCGTGGTGGCGCCCAGCTCCATGCCGCCGGTGGCGATGCACACCAGGTGGGAGGAGAGCCGGTTGAGCTCCATCAGGAGCACCCGCAGGACGGTGGCCCGGTCGGGGACCTGCTCGGTGATGCCGAGCAGCTTCTCGACGCCCAGGCAGTACGCCGTCTCGTTGAAGAACGGCGTCAGGTAGTCCATGCGCGTGACGAAGGTGGTGCCCTGCGTCCAGTTGCGGAATTCGAGGTTCTTCTCGATTCCGGTGTGCAGGTAGCCGATGCCGCAGCGGGCCTCGGTGACGGTCTCGCCGTCGATCTCCAGGATCAGCCGGAGCACCCCGTGGGTGGAGGGGTGCTGGGGGCCCATGTTGACGACGATCCGCTCGTCGTCGGCCCGGGCCGCGGACTGGACGACCTCGTCCCAGTCCCCGCCGGTGACGGTGTAGACGGTGCCTTCGGTGGTCTCGCGCGCGGAGGCGTGGCTGTGAAGGGGTGACGTGGACATCAGCTGTACGACCTCCGCTGGTCGGGAGCCGGGATCTGGGCGCCCTTGTACTCGACGGGGATGCCGCCGAGCGGGTAGTCCTTGCGCTGCGGGAACCCCTGCCAGTCGTCCGGCATCATGATCCGGGTGAGGGCCGGGTGACCGTCGAAGACCAGCCCGAAGAAGTCGTAGGTCTCGCGCTCGTGCCAGTCGTTGGTCGGGTAGACGGAGACCAGCGAGGGGATGTGCGGGTCGGCGTCGGGGACCGACACCTCCAGGCGCAGGATCCGGCCGTGGGTGAGCGAGCGCAGGTGGTAGACGGCGTGCAGCTCGCGGCCCTTGTCCCCGGGGAAGTGCACCCCGGAGACCCCGGTGCAGAGCTCGAAGCGCAGCGCCGGGTCGTCCCGCAGGGTCCGGGCGACCCGGACCAGGTGCTCGCGGGCGATGTGGAAGGTCAGCTCGCCGCGGTCCACCACGGTCTTCTCGATGGCGTTGCCGGGGACCAGGTCCTGCTCCTCCAGGGCGCCTTCGAGCTCGTCGGCCACCTCGTCGAAGTACGAACCGTAGGGGCGGGTGGCGGCGCCGGGCAGGGTGACCACCCGGACCAGGCCGCCGTAGCCGCTGGTGTCGCCGCCGGCCGCGGCACCGAACATGCCCTTGCGGACGCCGATCACCTCGCCGGGGCCGGTGCCACCGCGCGGGGCGGGGACGTTGTCGCCGTTCTCGGCTGTCGCGTCGCTCACCGGAGCAGACCCTTCATCTCGATCAGGGGGAGCGCCTTGAGGGCCGCTTCCTCGGCCTCCCGGGCCGCTTCTTCCCGGTTCACGCCGAGTTTGGAGCCCTGGATCTTCTGGTGGAGCTTGAGGATCGCGTCCATCAGCATCTCGGGGCGGGGCGGGCAGCCCGGCAGGTAGATGTCCACCGGGACGATGTGGTCCACGCCCTGGACGATCGCGTAGTTGTTGAACATCCCGCCCGAGGAGGCGCACACGCCCATGGAGATGACCCACTTGGGGGCGGGCATCTGGTCGTACACCTGCCGCAGCACCGGCGCCATCTTCTGGCTGACCCGGCCGGCCACGATCATCAGGTCGGCCTGGCGCGGTGACCCGCGGAAGACCTCCATGCCGAAGCGGGCCAGGTCGTAGCGGCCGGCGCCGGTCGTCATCATCTCGATGGCGCAGCACGCGAGGCCGAAGGTGGCGGGGAAGACGGATGACTTGCGCACCCAGCCCGCGGCCTGTTCGACGGTGGTCAGCAGAAAGCCGCTCGGCAGCTTCTCTTCCAGTCCCATGGAAAACTCAGCCCCTCAGTCCCATTCCAGGCCGCCGCGCCGCCAGACATACGCGTAGGCGACGAAGACGGTGAGCACGAAGAGCAGCATCTCGACGAGCCCGAAGATCCCCAGGGCGTCGAAGGTGACGGCCCAGGGATAGAGGAAGACGATCTCGATGTCGAAGACGATGAAGAGCATCGCCGTCAGGTAGTACTTGATCGGGAAGCGGCCGCCGCCGGCCGGCATGGGAGTGGGCTCGATGCCGCACTCGTACGCCTCAAGCTTCGCCCTGTTGTACCGTTTTGGGCCGATCAGCGTGGCCATGACCACGGAGAAGATCGCAAACCCTGCGCCTAGGGCGCCGAGCACGAGGATGGGCGCGTAGGCATTCACGCTCCTCGCTCCTTCCAGTCGTCCTTGACCGTTGGACCGCTGCACCGGCCGTACACGCCCCGCCTCGCATGTGAGGCAGTTCACAAGCCGGACTGGTGCGCATCTTATGCCTGGCGGTCTGTGATCTGCGACACGGGTAACAAGACCGAGTTTGTGATCTCCACCACCTGACGAACGATCATGAAGTCCGATGAGTGGTGATCTTCATACGCGAAGCACCCACATGATCACCAGAGGTGACATCCGCACGGGTTTCCCCAGGTGGAAGCGTTGGCGCACTATCAAAGGCTGGATCCTGCACGCAAATTGGCGCTGGCCGCCGGGAAGGTGATATGCGAACCCGCGTCGCCCGACCGGGGGAGGCCGCGCGGAGCCGAGTGGACGCGTGCTTCCGTTCACGAACTCCACAGGACGCTCACAGCGCTCCCACGGCGAGACACTCCTGTGACCTGTGTCACGGCGAAATCGCGTCGGGGAAAGAGGGCTTGGCCAACTGTGCGCCCGGATGGTAGGCGTTGGATCAAATCGGACTAATCATGGAAACCCCATGATCACAGGCCTGCAACGGGCTGTCCGTTTCGCCCGTTACGGCGTCAATAAGCGAAACGGAGCGCCCGGTTCGCGCCGTTCGCGCACAACTGTGGCGCAGACCACGTTTCTTGAAGCAACCCCTGACGCCCTGATAGCGGTTGTTCCCATGTCCCTTACCGCTCACATACCCAGCCACCGGAAGCCCCGTCGCAGCGCCTCGAAGCTCGCGGTCCGCGCCGGAGTTGCCGGTGGCGTCCTCAGCACCCTGGCGATGGCCGGCACGGCGAGCGCCACCCCGGCCGAGCCGGTGACCGAGACCCTGGAAATGCCGATCCTGAACGTGGATCTGGTCTCCGGTGTGGCCTCCGCCGTCACCACCGCCGCCGACAACTCCCGCGCCGCCGCCGTCAACGGCGAGCTGGACGCCCAGGAGGCGGCCGCCCGCACCGGTGCCGCCGACGAGGCCCGCAAGGCCAAGGCCGCCGCGCAGAAGAAGCTCGACGAGAAGAAGATCAAGGCCGAGGCCGAGCGCCGCGCCGCCGCCGACCGCGCCACCCGCAACGACGGCCGGACCGGACTCAAGAAGCCCAAGAAGCTCACCGCGCCCAAGGAGCAGGAGACCCCGGTCTCGCAGGGCTCCGCGGCCGCCATCGTGAACTTCGCCCGCGCCCAGGTCGGCAAGGCCTACGTGCTGGGCAGCACCGGCCCCTCCTCGTACGACTGCTCCGGTCTGGTGCGCGCCGCCTACCGGCAGGCCGACATCTCGCTGCCGCGCATGTCCCAGGACCAGTCGACGGCCGGCCGCTCGGTCTCGCTGAACAACCTCAAGCCCGGCGACATCCTCTTCTGGGGCTCCAAGGGCAACGCCTACCACGTGGCCGTCTACGTGGGCGGCGGCAAGTTCGTCGGCGCCCAGAACTCCCGCACCGGCATCGTCGAGCGCTCCCTGAGCTACGACCGCCCCACCGGCGCCGTCCGCCTCCTCTGACGGAGCCTCCCAGCCCAGCGCGAAGGGCCGGCACTCCCCCGCTCGGGGGTGGAGTGCCGGCCCTTCGCGCGTGAGCTCAGGTCCCCAGGATGTAGTCGGCCGAGCTGATCCGGTTCTTGAAGGTGGCCGAGGCGTTGCCCCGGTAGCCCTCCGGGATCGTGCCCACGTTCCCGTCGATGTCCTTGTCGGTGGCCACCTTCCAGGTGAACACGTCCAGGTTCTTGTAGGACTCGGTGTTGTCGTTGGCCGTCCTGCCCCGGCCCGCGCACCCGGCCGGCCCGGAGAAGGAGTCGCCGGAGAAGTTCATGTCCTCGCCCAGCAGGTCGAAGACGCATCCGGACTGGCCCGCCCCGTAGTAGAGCCCGAACTCGTTCTGCTCCAGGTACCCGTTCTTCTGGAGCGCCGTGGCCGGACTCCCGGAGACGAGGACGACGGCCACCGCGACGGCCGCCGGAACACCGCTCACGGACAGGCGGTGCAAGACCCTTTTCACCATGGTTCCTCCCTGTGGGGCGATGCGGGTGTCTCGGCTGAGAATTAGGTACGACAAACTCCCGGAAGTAAAGGGGGCGTCGCACCGGTGGCGGAAAGGGACGTTGGCCGGGAATTGCCTTGTCGGCCGTTCCGGCCGTTCTTTAGAGTTCGTCGGCCCAGGATCCGGTCCAGCGAGGGAAGAACTGCACCCATGCGCAAGCACCTTGCCGTCCCGCTGCTGCTGATGTGCGCGTCCGCCACGGCCTGCGGCGGGGGCGGTCAGGAGCCCCGGGCCGAGGACAGTCCACCGCCCTCCAAGGCCGAACTCGCCTACTACGCCTGCCTGGAGAAGCAGGGACTCGCCCTGGAGACCTCCGACGGCGGCTACCCGCGGCTGGCCAAGACCGAGCCGATGGAGCGCATCACGGCCGCGGAGGCCGTGTGCGGGGCGCTGCTCCCGCCCCTTCCGTCCGCACGGCCGGCGAGTGCGGAAGAACTCGCCGAGGCACGCCGGAAAACCGCCTGCATGCGCGCCGAAGGGATTTCCTGGTATCCGGATCCCGACCCGGTCACCGGGGAATTCAATTCGATCACCAGTGAGCAGATGGGCGAACTCAAGACCACCCGGGCCGACGCCCTGGAGAAATGCCGCGAACAGCGATGACCCTACGCGCCGTCAGCGGGCGTCCGCGGCCAGCTTGAAGCGGGCCTCGCGCTGCCGGCCGTAGAGCGCCAGCGTCTCGGCGTGGTCCTCGGCCAGCCGCCGCTGGTAGGCCGTCTCCACGGCGGCCCAGACCCCGACCAGGTTGACCTCCCGCTTGCAGGCCACGTCCCGGGTGGCCGCGGCCCGTGCCCGGGGCCCGGCCTTCGCCTCGGCCAGCCCCAGCTTCTCCACCACGTCGTACGGGCTCGGGATGCCCGGGTAGCCGGCCGCGGCCATGCAGGCCGACCACTTGGCGAGCACCGCCCGCACCCGGGAGTCCTGCTTGGAGCGGTCGTGCGCCTCGGCGGCCAGGCCGAAGCCGAACAGCAGGTCCACGCTGTCCCGGGTGGGGGCGTACAGCTTCCGGTAGCCCTCGCGGAGGCAGCCGCCGGCCGCGATCCGGCGGCCGGCGACGCTGATCCCGCTGTCGGCCCGGTCCGCCTCCTCCTGGGTGCGCGGGTCCGGCCCCTCCGGGCCCTGTCCTCCCGGGGCCCGGCCGTAGAGCACGGTGGCGGCGCTGTCGCCGAGCGGGGCGGGGGCCGGTTTGGCGGGCCGCGGACGGCCGGCCGTCTTGTCGTAGCCGTACCGGGCCGCGTGCACCGGGTCGGCGAGGCCGAACAGATAGCGGTGCCGGTCCCCGGCCGCGGCCGGGTCGGGGGCGCCGGGCGGGTTCGGGAGGTATCCGAAGCCGTACCGGGCCATGCAGGCGGTCACCAGCCGGTCCTGGACCCGGGCCATCCGCCGGGACTCCTCCTCGGAGTCGGTGAAGGCGTCCATCGGGAAGGACAGCGTGGCGGTCGGCGGGTCCACGGCCACCGGGCCGAGCGCCGGCTCCCCACGGGAGGGCTCGGGCGCGCCCCCCGAGCAGCCGGCGAGCAGTACGGCGACGAGCACCGGCGCCACCGCGGTCACGGTGGCGCCGGCCTTGGTCCTGCTGCCGGGTGGCTGTGCTCTCATCCTCGCGCCCTCCTCCTGGATCACCCCAGGATGGGAGCCGGCTCCGCCGCGGTACAGGCGAGTTGAGGACAGTTCCCGGGTGTTTTCAGCTCAGCGTGACCCACTGGTTCGCGTCACCGAACACCCAGGTGCCGTTCGCCGGGTCCTGCGCCTGCACATTGCCGAAGACCTTCAGCCGCTCCGACTTGATGAACTTGTACCCCACCTCGGGGGTGTGCACCTGCACCTCCGCCTGCCAGGGGACCTGCTTGCCCGGCACGCAGTCCACCTCGGCGGTGAACCGGCCCTGCACGAGCAGCGGCTGCTCCTGGCTCGCCGACCCGCCGACGAGCACCCGGACCGGCTTGGTGCAGCTGAGCGTCCCCTTCAGGGTCGCCCTGCCCTTGGTGAACTTCCCGCCCGCCTTGATCGTCATCCCGAGGGCCAGCGGGGCCGGCGGCACGGCCGAGTCCAGGGTCAGGTATCCGCGCAGCTCATCGCGGTCCGCGCAGTCCTGCCGGTAGGTCAGCTTCAGCTTCGCGACCTTGCCGGTGTCCCCGAAGACCAGCTCGCTGATCCCGAAGGAGCCGGTGAGGGTCGCGCAGCCGCCGTTGTAGCCGTTGACGAAGAGGGAGGGCCGGTCCAGGGCGACGCCGGGCATCTCGGGGGTCTTCACCGCGTCCGTGTACTGGCCCACGGCCAGGGCCTGTCCGGCGGGTGCGGCGAAGTCCAGGGTCCAGGTGTCACCGGGACGGTTCACGACCACCCGCAGGGTGCGGCGGTCGGCGGAGACCTTGGCGTCGAAGGTGTCGCCGTACGTCGGGTGGTACCAGACGGCCCGGTCGGTCTGGCCGTCGCCGGAGTCCCCCTGCCAGTTGAACTCGGCCTGGGCCACCGGTGCGGCCTGCGCGGTGCCGGACCCGGCCAGGACGGCGGTCAGCGGCAGGGCCAGCGCCGTCAGGACGGCCGCGGTGCGCCGGAGCGCGGACATGCGGATTCCCACTCTGTGTTCCCCCCATGGTGCAGACGATCGGATGATACGGATGATCAACATTGGATCGCCGCGAGTCTGCCAATGGCGGGCGTTGCGGGGCAACGGGCTTTCCGCCCGGGGCGGTTGACCGCCAGCGGCGGACAACCGTCACCCCGGGCGCCCGGGCGCCCGGCCCTCAGGCCTTGGGGGCCACCTTGGAGAGACCGTTGATGACCCGGTCCATCGCGTCCCCGCCGGTCGGGTCGGTCAGGTTGGCCAGCATCTTCAGGGTGAACCGCATCAGCACCGGGTGGGTCAGTCCGCGCTGTGCCGCGATCTTCATGACCTTCGGGTTGCCGATCAGCTTCACGAAGGCGCGGCCCAGGCTGTAGTAGCCGCCGTAGGTCTCCTTCAGCACCTTCGGGTAGTTGTGCAGGGCCAGCTCCCGCTGGGCAGGGGTGGCCCGGGCGTGCGCCTGCACGATCACCTCGGCCGCGATCTGCCCGGACTCCATGGCATAGGCGATGCCCTCGCCGTTGAACGGGTTGACCAGCCCGCCCGCGTCACCGACCAGCAGCAGGCCCTTGGTGTAGTGCGGCTGCCGGTTGAACGCCATCGGCAGGGCCGCGCCGCGGATCGGCTGGGTCATGTTCTCCGGGGTGTACCCCCAGTCCTCGGGCATGGAGGCGCACCAGGCCTTGAGGACCTCGCGCCAGTCCAGCTCGCGGAACGCGGAGGAGGAGTTCAGGATGCCCAGGCCCACGTTGGAGGTGCCGTCGCCCATCCCGAAGATCCAGCCGTAGCCGGGCAGCAGCCGGTCCTGTGCCCCGCGCCGGTCCCACAGCTCCAGCCAGGACTCCAGGTAGTCGTCGTCGTGCCGGGGCGAGGTGAAGTACGTCCGGACGGCCACGCCCATCGGCCGGTCCTCGCGCCGGTGCAGGCCCATCGCCAGGGAGATCCGCGAGGAGTTGCCGTCGGCCGCGACCACCAGCGGGGCGTGGAAGGTGACCGCGGTCTTCTCCTCGCCGAGCTTGGCGTGCACCCCGGTGATGTGCCCGGTGCGCGGGTCGCGGATCGGCTCGCCGACGTTGCAGCGCTCGTACAGCCGGGCCCCGGCCTTCTGGGCCTGCCGGGCCAGGGTCTCGTCGAAGTCGTCGCGCTTGCGGACGAGCCCGTAGTCGGGGAAGGAGGCCAGCTCGGGCCAGTCCAGCTGGAGCCGCTGTCCGCCGCCGATGATGCGCAGGCCCTTGTTGCGGAGCCAGCCGGCCTCCTCGGAGATGTCGATCCCCATCGCGACCAGCTGCTTGGTGGCGCGCGGGGTGAGGCCGTCGCCGCACACCTTCTCGCGCGGGAACGCGGTCTTCTCCAGCAGCAGGACGTCGAGTCCGGCCTTGGCGAGGTAGTAGGCGGTGGTGGAGCCGGCGGGTCCGGCCCCGACGACGATCACATCCGCGGTGTGCTCGGAGAGGGGCTCGGTCACTGCGGGTTCTCCCGAAGGCTCGAATGGGGGTGCCGAAGGGCACGGGACATGTGCAGTCTAAGCAGCGAGAGAGATCACGGATCGAAGGGCTACCTCGATGACGACAGTGCCGACTTCACCGACCCGGCCGCTTCCCGCCGTCGGGCTCCGCGTCCCCACCGACGAGGACGCCCACGCCTGGCACGCGCTGTTCGCCGATCCCGATGTGATGGAGTTCCTCGGCGGTCCCGCCGAGCTCTCCTCCTACGAGGAGTTCACCGCGCGGCAGCGGCTGCACGACGCCCGGCACGGGTTCTGCCTGTGGTCCCTGCTCGGCGCGGAAGGCCAGGTCATCGGCTTCACCGGGGCCCAGCCCTGGCCGGTGGAGAAGGAGTGGGGGCCGGTCGGGGAGATCGAGATCGGCTGGCGGCTGGGCCGTTCGCACTGGGGCCGGGGCTATGCCACGGCGGCCGCCGAGGCCACCGTGGAGCGGGTCCGGGCGGCCGGTCTGGAACGGGTCTGCGCCATGATCGACGCCCGGAACACGCGTTCGGTGGCGGTGGCCGACCGCCTCGGCATGACCCTGGCCGAGGAATTCACCAGCCCGAGTGGCGCCCCCGGCCGCCGGTACGTCCTGGAACTCCGCTAGCGGAGGCGGCCGGGGCCGGTCCGGGCTCAGAAGACGGACAGTCCGGTCAGGGTGGTGAACCGGTCCAGGGCCGCCACCCCGGCCACCGAGTTGCCCTGGGCGTCCAGCCCGGGGCTCCACACCGCGATGGTGCACCGGCCGGGGACCACCGCCACGATCCCGCCGCCGACCCCGCTCTTGCCCGGCAGCCCCACCCGGTAGGCGAACTCCCCGGCCGCGTCGTACGTCCCGCAGGTCAGCATCACCGCGTTGATCTGCTTGGCCTCGCTGCGGGTGAGCAGCCGCGACCCGTCCGAGCGGAGCCCGTGCCGGGCCAGGAAGCGGGCGGCGAGCGCCAGGTCGGCGCAGCTCATCTCGATGGAGCACTGCCAGAAGTAGTGCTCCAGCAGGTCCGGGACCGGGTTGTCGATGTTGCCGTAGGAGGCCATGAAGTGGGCGACGGCCGCGTTCCGGTCTCCGTGGGACTGCTCGGAGGCGGCCACCTCGGGGTCGAACCCGAGCTCCGGGTTCACGCTCTCCGCCCGCAGGAACTCCAGGAGTTCGCTGCTGGCGTCGCCGGTCAGGGTCTGGAGCCGGTCGGTGACCACCAGGGCGCCCGCGTTGATGAATGGGTTGCGCGGGATGCCGTTCTCGTACTCCAGCTGCACCAGGGAGTTGAAGGGGTTGCCGGAGGGCTCCCGGCCGACCCGCTCCCACAGGCTGTCCCCGCCCTCGGCCAGGGCCAGGGCCAGCGCGAACACCTTGGTGACGGACTGCGCGGAGAACGGGGTGCGCCAGTCCCCCACCCCGTACACGGTCCCGTCGAGGTCGGCGACGGCCATGCCGAACTGGCGGGGGTCCACACCGGCCAGCGCCGGGATGTACTCGGCCGGGGTGCCGCTGCCGACCAGCGGGGCGACGTCGGAGGCGATCTGCTCCAGCAGCGCCCGGTAGTCGAAGGCGGCGGGTTCCACGGCGGCCGGCACGGTGCGGGGTCCTCAGGCCTTGGTGCCGCGGTGCAGGGCCGCGATCCCGCCGGACAGGTTCCGCCAGGCCACCGAGGACCAGCCGGCCTTCTGCAGCAGGGCGGCCAGCGCGGGCTGGTCCGGCCACTCGCGGATGGACTCGGCGAGGTACACGTAGGCGTCCGGGTTGGAGGACACCGCGCGGGCCACCGGCGGCAGGGCCCGCATCAGGTACTCGGTGTACACGGTCCGGAACGGCGCCCAGGTGGGCCGGGAGAACTCGCAGATGACCACCCGGCCGCCCGGCTTGGTCACCCGGTACAGCTCCCGCAGCGCCGCCTCGGTGTCCTGGACGTTGCGCAGCCCGAAGGAGATGGTGACCGCGTCGAAGGTGTCGTCGCGGAACGGCAGCCGGGTCGCGTCCCCGGCGGTCAGCGGCAGCCACGGGTGCTTCCGCTTGCCCTCGCGGAGCATCCCGAGGGAGAAGTCGCAGGGGACCACGTAGGCGCCGGTGGCCGCGAAGGGCAGCGAGCTGGTCGCGGTGCCGGCGGCCAGGTCCAGGACCTTCTGCCCGGGGCGGGCGTCCACCGCCCGGGCGGTCGCCCTGCGCCACACCCGGTCCTGGCCCAGCGACAGCACGTCGTTGGTGAGGTCGTAGTTCGCCGCCACCCTGTCGAACATGGAGGCGACTTCGTGCGGCTGCTTGTCCAGGTGTGCGCGGGTCACTGGCGTTCGGCCTCGCTCGGCTCGGTCCGGGTGGGTACCGGGCCATTCTGGCAGGCTCGGGGGGTGCCTTCCGGGCACCCCCCGGTGGAACCGGCGCCGCCCGTTCCCCGTCTACCGGCACGGGCGGGCCGGTCCGACCGGCCGGGGTGCCCGCCCGACCCGCCCGACCCGACGACACCAGGGGGAAGCCGCGCGACCGGCCCGGTGGGGGCCGCCGTACGGCGCACTCATGCGCGCATCGACCCGTACGCCCAGAAGTCCGTCCAACCGCCGGCCGAGGGCCCGCCCGCCCCGCGCGGCGGCCCGGGACGAAAGGCTCCGGAGGCTCCGCCGGACCCTGCTGGGTCTGCTCTGCACGGCCGCCGCGATCGCCTTCGCGCTGTCCCTCACCCCCGACGACCCGGCCGCGGACGGCTCCCCGGCCGCCCTGCGGCCCCCGGACGACTCCCGGGCCTCCCGCGACTCCTCCGGGGCGTCCCGGCCGGGCGCCGGCACCTTCACCGCCTCGCGGGTCACCGCCGACCGGCACGGCGCCGAACCGGCCCGCCGCTACCGGGTGGAGGTGGAGGACGGCTCCGGACTGGACGCCGACCGGGCGGCCCGCGAGGTCGACGCGATCCTCGCCGACCGGCGGGGCTGGATCAGGGACGGGCGGTCCGGGTTCCGGCTGGTCGGACCGGACAGCCCGGTGGACTTCACCGTGAAGATCGCCACCCCCGGCACCACCGACCGGCTGTGCGAGGTCACCACCCCCGAGCTGGTCGGCGAGACCAACTGCCGGACCGACCACACCGTGGTGGTCAACCTCAAGCGGTGGCTGCAGGGCTCCCCGCAGTTCGACGGGCCGGTGACCGAGTACCGGGCGCTGATCGTCAACCACGAGGTCGGGCACGAGCTGGGCCGCCCGCACGAGACCTGCCCCGGCCCGGGACGGCCGGCACCGGCGATGATGCAGCAGCTCAAGGGCCTCCAGGGCTGCCGGTCCAACGCCTGGCCGTACGACCGGGCGGGCCGCTACCTGTCCGGGCCCCAGGTGCCGTAGCCCGCGCACGGCGCGCCGGGGCGAGCGGACCCGGGCAGTCGGGGGCCTGGCCGGCGCGGGCGCGTCAGCGGCGGCGGTGCAGCAGCCGGCCGCCGATCACCGTGGCCACGCAGCTGGTCGCGCCGCGCTCCAGCAGGGCCGCCTCGTCGGGCACGTCGTAGACCGCGAACCGGGCGGGCGCGCCCTCCTCCAGGACCCCGGAGTACGCCTCGGCCGCCGCCGCCCGGCCGGCCAGCGGGTCCAGCGAGGCGGGTGCCGCCGGCCCGGTGGGCGGCAGCACGGCCAGCCCGGAGCGGACCACCGCCGTCCGCACCGACGGGACGGTGAACGGGCCGGCCACCGCGACCACCCCGCGGGCCAGCAGTTTCTGGGTGCCGCGCCGGGCGCTGTTGCCCCAACGGGCCTCGGTCATCTTCAGATCGGCCAGCGCCGGGCCGGTGATCGGGTCCGCGCCGAGTTCGGTGATCTCGTACGGGTCGTCCGGGTAGTAGGTCCGCTCCAGCAGTTCGGCCCCGGACCGCAGCAGCAGCCCGGGCACCAGCAGCCCCGGCCAGCGCCGGACCCGGGCGTGCGGGTGCCGGGCGGCCAGTTCGCCGTACGGGCCGAGGGCGGCGATCCGGTCGCCGTCGACCAGGACGGCACCGCCGGGCAGCGGCCCGGCCGGCGCCCCGGGACCGGCCGGCGCCCCGGTGACCAGCAGGTCGGCGGTGTGCAGGGTGAGCATCGGCGCGGACTCAGTTCGCGGAGATGAGCTTCAGCTCGGGGTGCGCGGTCCCGCCCTCGATGGCGGTGGAGGAGATGTGCGAGACCACCCGGTGGTCGGCCGGGTCGTTCGCCGGGTCCTCGTGCACGGCCAGGTGCTCGTAGGTGGTCGCGCGCTGCGCCGGGACCCGGCCCGCCTTGCGGATCAGGTCGATGATCTCGTGCCGGTTGGAGCGGTGCTTGGCACCCGCCGAGGAGACCACGTTCTCCTCCAGCATGATCGAGCCCAGGTCGTCGGCGCCGTAGTGCAGCGAGAGCTGTCCGGCCTCCTTGCCGACGGTCAGCCAGGACCCCTGGATGTGGGCGACGTTGTCGAGGAACAGCCGGGCGATGGCGATCATCCGGAGGTACTCGAACACGGTGGCCTGGGTGCGGCCCTTGAGGTGGTTGTTCTCGGGCTGGTAGGTGTACGGGATGAAGGCCCGGAAGCCGCCCGTCCGGTCCTGCACCTCGCGGATCATGCGGATGTGCTCGATCCGCTCGGCGTTGGTCTCGCCGGTGCCCATCAGCATGGTGGAGGTGGACTCCACGCCCAGGTTATGGGCCAGCTCCATGATCTCCAGCCAGCGCTCCCCGGACTCCTTGAGCGGGGCGATGGCCTTCCGCGGGCGGGCCGGCAGCAGCTCGGCGCCGGCCCCGGCGAAGGAGTCCAGTCCGGCCGCGTGGATCCGGCGGATCGCCTCCTCGGCGCTCACCTTGGAGATCCGCGCCATGTGCTCGACCTCGGAGGCGCCCAGGGAGTGGATGACCAGCTGCGGGAACGCCTTCTTGATCGCGGAGAAGTGCTCCTCGTAGTACTCCACCCCGTAGTCCGGGTGGTGGCCGCCCTGGAACATCACCTGGGTGCCGCCGAGCTCCACGGTCTCCGCGCAGCGGCGCAGGATGTCGTCGAGGTCCCGGCTCCAGCCCTTCTTCGTGTCCTTGGGGGCCGCGTAGAAGGCGCAGAACTTGCAGGCCGTCACGCAGACGTTGGTGTAGTTGATGTTCCGCTCGATGATGTACGTCGCGATGTGCTCGGTACCGGCGTAACGGCGCCGGCGCGCGGCGTCGGCGGCGGAGCCGAGGGCGTGCAGCGGGGCGTGGCGGTAGAGGTCGAGCGCCTCCTCCGCGGAGATCCGGCCCCCCGCGGCGGCACGGTCGAGGACAGACTGGAGAGCGGCCTGGTCGGTCACCGGTGCGTCACCCTTCGGCGGTGTGTCAAGGTCCGGACCGGCCCAGCCTACGCCAGTGCTGTCAAGGGTCGCGGGTGAGGTCTCCCTCGGGGTTACCGGCCGGTCCGTCGCCGGAGGCGTAGTGCAGGGTGCCGTTCGGGTTCAGGGTGAACCGCTCGTTCGCGGAGCCGTCGGAGCAGACCCCGGGGGCCGGATTGGTTCCGCCGGAGGTGTCCAGCACCAGGGACCGGTCGGTGGCCGAGGCCAGCTTCCAGTCCCCGCCGCAGTCCGTGTCCAGCAGCGGGACCACCGACTTGTCCCGGCCGACCACCTCGCCGACCTTCCCGGCCCGGATGGTGATCTCGAAGGGGCTGGAGACCCCGAGCCGGGCCGTGGTGACCGTGCCCTTCCAGGTGCCGATGAACTTCTCCGGGACCTCGCGGACCGGCGCGGGGGTGGTGGGCTTCCGGGTGGACTTCGGGGTGGGCTTCGGGGTGGGCTCCGTCGCGGCCGGCGGTGCCGCCGAGCCCGACCCGCCGTCGCTCGGCCGGCCCTCCGAGGCCATGTCCCGGCCCTTGTCCCCGGTGCCGGGCAGCAGGCCCGTGCCGTACAGCCCGCCCGCCAGCGCGGCCACCACGGCGGCGGCGGCCACCACCACGGTGCAGCTCACCCGCCGCCCGGCCGCGGTCACCCGCACCTCCCGACCCCCGCCCGCCGCCCCGGTGACGGCCCCGGCCGCGCCGGTGCCGGTGCCGGTGCCGGTGCCCGGGCCGGAGCCGTGCGTGGGATCGGTGCTGAACGCGGGGTCGGTGCCGAACGCGGGGCCGGTGCCGTGCGTGGGGTCGGTGGCGAAAGCGGGGCCGGAGCCGTACGAGGGGTCGGCGGCGCCGAAGGCGCCCGCGGGGGCGTAGCCCGTCCCGCCGGCCGGGTACGGGCCGGGCGGGGTCTCCGGGGCGGCGGGCGCGGCCGGGGCGTCCAGGTCCAGCAGGTCGAAGGCCGCCCGGCTGGCCTCCTCCACCAGCGGGGCCGGCAGCCAGCCCGGGCCGTCCAGGGCCCCGGCCAGCCGGGCCGCGAGCTCCTCCGGCGCGGGCCGGGCGGCGGGGGCCTTCGCCAGACAGGCCGCCGCCAGCTCGCGCAGCGGCCCGGGCGGCACCGCGCCCAGCTCCGGCTCCTCGTGCACCACCTTGTAGAGCAGGGTCGCCGAGTTGTCCCCGCTGAACGGCGGCACCCCGGTGGCCGCGAAGACCAGGACCGCACCCAGCGAGAAGACGTCCGCCGCCCCGGTGACCCCCTTGCCGAGGATCTGCTCCGGGGCCATGTAGCCGGGCGAACCCACCGATACCCCGGTGGAGGTCAGCGAGGCGGTTCCGTCGGTGGCCCGGGCGATCCCGAAGTCGATCAGCCGCGGCCGGTCCAGCCCGAGCATCACGTTCGAGGGCTTCACGTCCCGGTGCACCAGCCCCAGCCCGTGCACCGCCACCAGCGCCCGGGCCAGCCCGAGTCCCACCGCCCGGACCGCCGGTTCCGGCAGCGGGCCGTGGCCCGCCACCGCCCGGTCCAGCGAGGGCCCGGGCACATAGCCGGTGGCCACCCACGGCACGGCCGCCCCGGGATCCGCGTCCAGCACCGGAGCGGTCCACTCGCCGCCCACCCGGCGGGCCGCCGCGACCTCCCGGCGGAAACGGGCCCGGAACTCGTCGTCCGAGGCGAAGTGCGGGTGCACGATCTTCACCGCGACCGTCCGGCCGCCGGCGCTGCGCCCCAGGTACACCCGGCCCATCCCGCCGGAACCGAGCCTGCCGATCAGCCGATAGGCCCCGATGGTCCGCGGGTCCCCGTCCTCCAGCGGCCGCATGGCGTGTCCCCTCCCCGAGCCTGCCTGACTGCCCGCACAGTAGCGGGAGCGGGCGGGCACCGGGCCGCGAATTCGGCAGGAATCAATAGCGGGTTCACCGAACTCGCCCAATTCCGAGGCCAATTCGGTACCGCTGGGGACTATGGGGTCAGCAACTCCACTTGTACGTCGGCCGGGAACCCGGTGGTGGGGCCGGTCCGCCGGGCGAATTCCCTTACCCCGGCCAGTTGCTCGGCCCCGAAGCGGAAGTCGAGGGTGGTGAAGTAGCGCTCCAGGAGTTTCGCGTCGAAGGCCTCCCAGCGGGCCGCCTGCTCGGCGACCTTGCCGACCTCTTCGAGGGAGAGGTCACGGGAGGCGAGGAATGCCTCGTGCACCCTGCGCACCACCTGTGGCTCCCGTTCCAGGTACTCCCGGCGGGCCGCCCAGACGGCGAAGACGAAGGGCAGCCCGGTCCAGTCCTTCCACATCTGCCCGAGGTCGTGCACGGTCAGGCCGAGCCGGGGGGCGTCGTGCAGGGAGGCCCGCAGGGCCGCGTCCCCGATCAGCACGGCGGCGTCCGCCTCCTGCATCATCACGCCCAGGTCGGGCGGGCAGGAGTAGTAGTCGGGGCGCACCCGGTACTGCTCGGCGAGCAGCAGCTGGGCCAGCCGTACGGAGGTCCTGGAGGTGGAGCCGAGGGCCACCGGGGCGCCGTCCAGCCGCTCCAGGGGCACCTTGGAGACGATCACGCAGGACATCACCGGGCCGTCGCAGCCCACCGCGATATCGGGGAAGGCGACGAGGTCCCCGGCGTTCCGGAGGAACTCCACGAGGGTGATGGGGCCCATGTCCAGCTCCCCCTCCACCAGCCTCCGGCTGAGTTTCTCGGGGGTGTCCTTGGTCAGCTCCAGATCCAGCAGGGTGCCGGTCCTGGCCAGCCCCCAGTAGAGCGGCAGGCAGTTCAGGAACTGGATGTGGCCGACCCGCGGCCGGCTGCGATAGGGGTCCACATCGCGAGACTAGCCGGGGTCTCGTCGTCAGCCTCTCAGCGGGTCTCAAACGTCCGGGTGACGTGATCTTTCCCTCTGGTCTCGCACGGACAGTGCGTGCTAGGCTCGACGCAAGTTGCAGTTTGGTTTCCCTTGCAGTACGAGGCCTGCGGAGCATGTGACCCGCAGGCTTTTGTAGTTTTCAGACTTCTTAGCAGGTTCTGGAGCAGGGCGACCCTTTGGCCCATAGGAGGGCTCATGGCTACCGGAACCGTGAAGTGGTTCAACGCTGAAAAGGGCTTCGGCTTCATCGCCCAGGACGGCGGCGGCCCGGATGTCTTCGTCCACTACTCCGCGATCAACGCGTCTGGCTTCCGCTCCCTTGAGGAGAACCAGACCGTGAACTTCGACGTCACCCAGGGCCCGAAGGGCCCGCAGGCGGAGAACGTCACCCCGGCCTAATCGCCCGGGCCAACCAATCGCGGTTGGATAGCAGTACCCAAGGAGCCCCGTACCTTCCGTGTGAACGGAAGCGCCGGGGCTCCTGCCTTTGTGTCCGGACGGCCGGGCACGGACAACGGACAGCGGTGCGGGCCGTGAGCGTGTGCTCACGGCCCGCGGTCGCGTCCGGGGTGGGTCAGACCGTCTCGGGGGCCTTCTCCACCAGCAGGTCCAGGACCAGCTCGACGCCCTCGGGGGTGGTGACCCTCAGGTGGTAGGTGCCGGGCCCGGTGCCGATGGTGAAGATCCGCGGCAGCCTGACCTCGCCGTCCTCGCCGGCGGCGGGCAGTTCCAGGGAGTGCAGCCGCTCGGTGTCCTTGGCCGGGACGGTGCCCTTCTCCGTGAAGAACGGGCCGGTGCTGTCCTTGCCGACCGGCACCCACTGGCCCCGGTCGTCCTTGGTGACCATCTCGGCGGTGAGGACGGTCCCGGCGAAGGGCTTGCCGTCGGCGCCGGTGACCAGCAGCCGCTGCTCGGAGAAGCTGGCGCCGGCCACCACCTTCAGCGGCTCCTCGCCGATCCGGGCGATCCCGGTGGCGACCGGCCGCGGGGTGACCTTGCCGTCGAACTTCACCGTGTACTCGTGGACCCCGTAGAAGGTGGCCCGCAGGGTGAAGGTGCCGCCCTTGCCGTTGTCGGCGATCTTCAGCTCGGGGAGCGCGACGATCCCCTCGGCGTCGGTGCGCAGCACGGCATGGGTCTTGCCGCCCTGACGGAAGGCGGTTCCGCCGGTGGTGTCCGAGGTGAGCTCCAGCACCACGATCTCGCCGGCCCCGGCCGCCCGGCCGTTGCTGAGCACGGCCCGGACCCGGGAGGCGGGGGCGAGGACGGATCCGGCCTCGGCGGTCAGGGTGTGGTCGCCGAGCACCTCCAGCTTGGCCACCGCGGCCGGCGGCTTGGGCTTGACCGGGGGCTTGGGCAGCACCGGGGGCTTGGGCTTGACCGGAGGCGTCGGCGGCTGCGGCTTGCCCGGCTTGCTCGGCTTGTCCGGGTTGGTCGGCGGGGTGTACGGGGGCTGCGGCGGGACGTAGGGGGGCTGCGCCGGCGGGATCGGAACGGTCGGCGGCGGGGTGGGGTAGTCGCCCGCGGGCGGGTTCGGGATCCCGCCGGCCCCCTTCTGGTACTGCCGCATCCAGCCCGTGACGGTGTTCACGTACTCGCGCGAGTTGTTGTAGCTGAGGATCGCCTTGTCCAGGTCCCCGGCATCGCTCAGGTCGCGGTCCCCGGCGCACAGGTAGAGGCCGGCGCCGAGCGCCGCGTCGTAGATGTTGTTCGGGTCCCGCTTGCCGTCGGCGTTGCCGTCGGCGCCCCAGGTCGACCAGGTGGACGGGATGAACTGCATCGGGCCGACGGCCCGGTCGAAGACGGTGTCCGCGTCCCACTCGCCCTTGTCGGTGTCGCGGATCTCGGCGAAGCCGTTGCCGTCCAGCCGGGGGCCGCGGATCGGCTTCTGGGTGTAGCCGTCCTCCTTGAGGCCGTAGCCGGAGGCGTGCACCGACTCGACCCGGCCGATGCCGGCCAGCAGCTGCCAGGGCAGCTTGCAGGTGGGCAGCGCGGCCTTGACCGCGGTCTCGGCGCGCTGGTAGGCGGCCAGTGCGGTGGCCGGGATGCCGGAGGCCCCGTCGGTGCCGCCGCCCTGGCCGGTGCCCTGCCCGGGACCGGAGCCCTCGGCGGGCGGGTTGGCGACCAGGTCGGGAAGGTCGAGGCGGGCGTTGCCGCGGCCGTTCGCCTGGGGGCTGTCCGGGGTGGGTTCGGCCTCTCCGGCGTCGGCGGCCGGGGTGGTCGACACCACGGCGGCCGTGGTGAGGCTGGCGGCGAGCGCGGCGGTGCAGAGCACCTTGCGCGAGGTGTTGGCAAGGTGGCGGTGAAGAGGCTTCACAGTGCGGTGTTCCCCCCAAGACGGCTGTGAATATCCACTGTTTATCAGGTATCCGGACCCGACTCGCCGTCCTCCGCCCCTTTGTGACGCAGTAGGCCCTCCCTTCGGGAGACAGGACCTTCGCCCTTGTCCGTAATGACCAATAGACCCCCTATTTCCGCTCATTGGTCTTTAGGCTTCCTCCAGGGGGAATTCGGGGCGAGTTCACCGGAAGGACCCCATGGCCAAGAAGGACCAGCGCCGCGAGGCACGCGCCCGACTGCTGGCGGAACGCGAGGCGGAGGCCCGGCGGGCACGGCTGCGCGGCCGGCTGACCGTGGGCGGCGCACTGCTGGCCGTCCTGGCCGTCGCGGCCGGCACCGGCCTGTATCTGAACGGCTCCGGCGGCACGGACGAAGGGCCGGACGCCGCGGCCGCCGCCCGGCCCTTCGTCCGGCCCGCCCACACCACCGGCCCGGACGGGGTGGTCGTCCCCTACGGCAGGCCCGACGCCAGGAACGTCCTGTCCGTCTGGGTGGACCCGCGCTGCCCGTTCTGCGCGGGCGTGGAACAGGGCCTCGGCGCCACCTTCAAGGAGCAGGCCGACGCCGGCACCTACCGGATCGAGTACCACTTCGCCACGTTCCTGGACGGCTCCCTGGGCGGCAAGGGCTCCAAGCGGGCCGTCAACGCCCTGGGCGCGGCCGTCAACGAGAGCCCGGAGAAGTTCCTCGCCTACCTCCAGGTCCTCTACCGGAACATCCCGGAGAACGAGTCCGAGGACCGGTTCGGCTCCACCGCCACCCTCCTCGACCTGGCCGGTCAGGTTCCGGGCCTGCGGACGGCGGAGTTCAACCGGTCGGTGAAGGAACTCACCTACCTGCCGTGGGTGGAGAAGGTGTCGCGGCAGTTCTACGAGCAGCACAAGACGGGCACCCCGGAGGTCACCCTCGACGGCCGCACGCTGAACGTGGTCTCCGGCCGGGGCATCGAGTCCATCAGTCCGTCCGCGTTCCGCGCCCTGGTGACGGAGACCCTGAAGGGCTGACCGGCGGGGCCGCGGCGTAGAGGGCGGCGATCTCCTCGGCATAGCGGTCGGCGACCGCCGCCCGGCGGAGCTTCAGGGTGGGGGTCAGCTCCCCCGACTCCACCGTGAAGTCCTCGTCCAGGAGGTGGAAGGCCCGGATCCGGGCCGGCCGGGACAGGCCCTCGTTGGTCTCCGCCACCACCCCGGCGATCAGCGCGCGGACCGCCGGGTCGGCGGCCGGGGAGCCGTCCGGGCCGGGGGCGCGCCCCTCCCGGCGGGCCCAGGCCGCCGTCTCCGCCGGGTCCAGCACGATCAGGGCCACCGGATAGGGGCGGCGGTCGCCGACCAGCACCGCCCGGCTGACGAACCGGCTCCGCTGGAGGGCGAACTCGGCCTCCGTCGGGGTGATGTTCTTGCCCGCGGAGGTGATGATCAGTTCCTTCTTGCGGCCGGTGACCGAGAGGTAGCCGTCCGGGTCGAGGGCCCCGAGGTCCCCGGTGTGCAGCCAGCCCGCGCCGTCCAGCGCCCCGGCCGTGGCCCCCGGGTCCCGGTGGTAGCCGGGGAAGACCATCGGGCCGCGGGCCAGGATCTCGCCGTCCTCGGCGATCCGCACCTCGCAGCCGGCCACCGGTCGGCCGACCGTGCCGGGGCGGACCGCGCCCGGGTGGTTCAGGGAGATCACCCCGGCCGACTCGGTCATCCCGTACCCCTCGAACACCGCGATCCCGCAGGCCCGCAGGAAGTCCAGGGTGGCCGGGGCGATCGGGGCGCCGCCGGTGAGGGCCCAGCGCAGCCGGCCGCCCAGGGCCGCCCGGACCGGGCCGTAGAGCGTGGCGTCCGCCGCCTCCCAGGCGGGCCGGTCCGCTTCCGGGAGCCGGCCCTCGGCGGCGAGCACCCCCAGCCGGACGGCCTCCTCGAACCGGGCCCGGCCGTCCGCTCCGGTCCCGGCCGGCCCGCCCGCCGGGTCCGGCCCGGCCGCCTCGGCCAGGGACAGCACCACCGCGTGCAGTTTCTCGAACAGCCTGGGCACGGACGGCAGATGGGTGGGGCGGGCCTCCGCCAGCTCGGCCACCACGTCCTCGATCCGGCCGCCGAAGTAGCAGAGCTCAGCGCCCTGGAGCAGGGTGGTGAACTGGATGAGCTGGGCGAGCAGATGGGCCAGCGGGAGGTAGAGGTACGTGGAGTCGCCGGGGCCGCCGCCGACCAGCGGGAGAGTGGCGTCCTGGACGGCGCCGAGGTTGCCGTGGGTCAGCCGGCAGCCCTTCGGCAGGCCGGTGGTGCCGGAGGTGTAGACGAAGGCCGCGTCGTCGTCCGGCCGGACGGCCGCCGCCCGCGCCCGGACCGCCCCGACGGCGGCCGCCTCCGCGCCGCCCGCCCGATCGTCCGCCCGGTCGTCCGTCGTGCCCGGGCCGTCCGGGCCGTCCGGGCCGTCCGGGCCGTCCGGGCCGTCCGGGCCACCGTACGGCGGGGCGTCCATCCGGACCGTCCGGCGGAGCTCCGGCAGCCGGCCGGCCGCCCTGAGCTCCGCCACCCGGGCCTCCTGGGCCGCGTCCTCGCAGACCACCAGGACCGCGCCGGAGTCCGCCAGCACCCAGGCGAGCTCCTCCTCCCCCGCCGTCGGGTAGACCGGGACCAGCACGGCGCCCGCCGCCAGCACCCCGAAGTGCGCGTACGTCCACTCCGGGCGGGTCTCGGCCAGCACCGCCACCCGTTCGCCCGCCGCCACCCCCAGCCCGATCAGCCCGGCGGCCACGGCGGTGGCCGAGGCGTCGAGCGCGTGGTAGGTCCGGGTCCGCCAGCCGCCGTCGCGGCGGTACCGCAGGGCGGTCCGCGGTCCGTGGCGGTGCGCGGCCCATCGGGTGAACACCGCCAGGGTGTCCGGCCGTTCGTCCATCGCGGCCCTCCAGGGGATCGGCCACCGGGGATCGGTGGCCCCCCGACGGTAGGGAGGCCCCGGCGGCCCGGCCCATGACCGGAAGCGTCATCACCGCTGACCGCAGCGCTCAATCCGGCTACCGTCACAGCCATGGGGAGGCGGACGATCACCGTGCACCAGGTCCGTGCCGTGCTCGCGGGGGCGCGGCGCCGCGGCATCGACACCGTGCCGCTGCTCCAGGAGGCGCAGATCCCGCCGCTGCTGCTGGGCGACGACCGGGCGCGGATCACCCCGGCCCAGTTCGCCCGGCTGTTCCGGGCCCTGTACCGGACCACCCAGGACGAGTTCCTGGGGCTGAGCAGCGGTCCGCCCAGCCGGCCGGGGACCTTCGCGATGATGTGCCACGCCTCGCTGGGCTGCCGGGACCTGGAGGCGGCGATGCGGCGCGGGGCGGCGTTCTACGGGCTGTTCCCGGGCGGCCCGGACCTGCTGCTGGAGGTGTCCGGGGGCGAGGCCCGGTTCGCCGTCCGGGACGATCTCGCCCCGGACGGGGAGCGGTTCCTGACGGAGTGCCTGCTGGCGATCTGGCACCGGCTGTGCAGCTGGCTGATCGGCCGCCGGATCCCGCTGGAACACACCGCGTTCGCGTATCCGCCGCCCCCGCACGCGGAGGAGTACGCGGTGCTCTTCGACTGCCCGGTGCGGTTCGGGCAGGACTGGACCGGGGCGGTGTTCGACGCCCGCTGGCTGTCCGCCCCGCTGGTGCGGGACGAGGCCGCGCTCGACGCGATGCTCCGCCGGGCCCCCTTCGACCTGCTGTCCCGCCCGGAGTACGGGACCACGGTGGCCGAGCAGGTGCGGCGGGCGCTGGCGCAGCAGTTGCGGGCCTCGCCCCGGCTGCCGGAGCTGGGCGAGGTGGCCGCCCGGCTGGCGGTGTCCCCGGCCACCCTGCGGCGCCGGCTGCGGCAGGAGGGGACCTCCTTCCAGGAGCTCAAGGACCATGTGCGGCGGGACGCGGCGATCGCCGGGCTGGCCGAGAGCGGGGAGCCGATCGCGGAGCTGGCGGCCCGGCTGGGGTTCTCCGAGGACACCGCCTTCCACCGGGCCTTCCGCCGCTGGACCGGCACCACCCCGGGGGCCTACCGGCTGCTCCGGGACCGGCCGCCGGTCTGACCGGTTCCGGGCCGCCCGGTCGAGCGGCCCGGTTGAGCGGCCCGGCCGGCAAAGGTGAGCTGCGCGGTCAGCGCCGTGCCGACCGGTCGGTCAGTACCGTCTCCTCACCTGTCCACCCCCACAAGGACGTTGGGAGAGCCGCCCCATGCGTATGCGTATCCGCAGCACCGTCCTGGCCGCCGTGGCCGCCCTGGCCGTCTCGGCCGCCATCCCCGCCGCCTCCGCCGACTCGACCGGCACCGCCACCGGCACCACCGCCGCCGCGGCGGCGAACGCGCCCGGAGACCTCGTCAGCAGTGCGCCGTCCGCCTTCCACCCGCTGCCCGGGCAGCCCACCAACACCCGGGCCTGGAAGATCCTCTACCGTTCGACCACCGCCGACGGCGCCCCCGACACCGTCTCCGGCACGGTGATCGTCCCGCAGGACGGCCGGACCGGTCCGCGCCCGCTGATCACCTACGCCGTCGGGACCGTCGGCCTCGGCGACTCCTGCGCCCCCAGCGCCAACTTCCCGTACGGGACGGGTCTGGAGGCCAATCTGATCCAGCAGCTGACCTGGCGCGGCTGGGCCGTGGTCGTCACCGACTACGAGGGGCTGGGCACCCCCGGCACCCACACGTACACCGTCGGCCGCTCGGCCGGCCACGCCATGCTGGACGCGGCGCGGGCCGCCCAACGGCTGCCGGGGGCCGGGCTGTCGGCCGACGGACCGGTGGGCATCATGGGCTACTCGCAGGGCGGTCAGGCGGCCGGCTGGGCCGCCGAGCTCCAGGGCGGGTACGCGCCGGAGCTGAAGGTGAAGGGGACCGCGACCGGCGGGGTGCCGGCCGATCTGATGAGGGTGGCCCGGGCCAACGACGGCTCCTTCGGCTCCGGTCTGATCTTCATGGCGGCGGCCGGGCAGGATGCGGCCTTCCCCGAACTGGACCTGGACTCCTATCTGAACCCGGCCGGCCGGGTGCTGGTCGACTACCTGCGGAACAACTGCGTGGCCGTCGACGCGGTCGTCGGGTCGTTCAAGCGGATCTCCGACCTCACCACCACCGATCCGCTGGGCCGGCCGGACTGGCAGGCCCGGCTGGACCAGTCGAAGCTGGGCCGCACCGCCCCGGCCGCGCCGGTGTACCAGTACCACGCGCTCGCCGACGAGCTGATCCCGTACGCGGTGGGCCGGCAGCTGCGGCAGGACTGGTGTGCGCGGGGGGCCACCGTGAAGTGGGAGACCATCTGGGTCGGCGAGCACGTCAGCGGGGTGATCACCGAGGCCTTCGAGGCGCAGAACTGGATGGCCGACCGGTTCGCCGGGCGGCCGGCCTCGGGCAACTGCTGACCCGGTCCCGCCGGGCTCACTCCCCGGCGGGACAGGAGAGGGTGCCGGGCGGGAGCCGGCCGTGGAGCAGGAACTCGTCCACCCGGCCCCGCACACAGGCGGAGCCGGCGTAGCCGGTGTGCCCGTCGCCCTTGTGGTCCAGGACCACGGCGGAGCCCAGCCGCCGGGCGGTCTCCTCGGTCCACTCGTAGGGGGTGGCCGGATCCCCCCGGGTGCCGACCAGCAGCATCCGGGGGATGCCGGCCGGGCGGTCGATCCGCCGGATGAAGTCGGTGCCCGGCGGGCGCCCGTAGCAGGCGAGGACGGTCATCAGCTGGCCCGGACCGAAGATCCGGGAGGCGGCGCGGAACTCCGAGCCGAGGGCCTCCAGCCGCCCGTCGACGGCCTCCGGCGGGGCCCGGTCGCCGGTCCGGTCGGGGTCGTCGGCGCAGTTGACGGCGACCAGCGCGGCCGGGGCGTTGTCGGGCGGCACCGGGTCGGGGCCGGGCCCGGGAGGGTCGGCGGGGGCGGGCCGGTCGGGCCCGCCGATGGCCAGCAGTCCGCTCGGGTCCTCGTCCCGTTCCAGGAGCCGCAGTCCGCGGGCCAGGTCGGGCCGGCGGTCGGTGGAGTAGAGGGCCGTGGAGAGGGCGCCGACCACGTCCTGTCCGGTGAACGGCGAGCCGTCCTCACCGATCAGCGGGCGGGCGTCGAGCCGGGCCACCAGGTCGGCGACCCGCTCCTTGGCGGTGCGGGTGTTCGTCCCGTACACGCAGTCCGGTTGGTGGGCGCACCAGGTCAGGAAGTTGTCCAGGGCCTGCTGCTGGCCCTTGGCCGAGACCAGGGCCTGTTCGGTGAGGCCCTCGGCGAGGGTGTCGACCCCGTCGAGGACCATCCGGCCGGTCCGGTCCGGGTGCCGGGCGGCGTAGACGGCGCCGAGCCGGGTGCCGTAGGAGAACCCGAGGTAGGTGAGCTTGCGGTCGCCGAGGGCCTGCCGGACCAGTTCCAGGTCCTCGGCCACGTGCACGGTCCCGATGTACGGGAGGACCGGGCCGGAGTGCCGGGCGCAGCGCGCGGCCAGGGCGCGCAGGGCGGCCAGCTGGGAGGCGGTGTCCTCGCCGACCGGGCCGTCGGGGTCCATGGAGCCGCCGCAGCTGACCGGTGCGCTGTGCCCGACCCCTCGGGGGTCGAAGGTGACCAGGTCGTAGTGCTTGCGGAGCTCGCCGAACCGGTCGCCGCCGGCGGCGAGGGTGGCGATGCCGGGGCCGCCGGGGCCGCCGAAGTTGAGGACCAGGGAGCCCAGCCGTTTGGATCCGGTGGCGGGCAGCCGGGCGAGGGCCAGGTCCAGGGTGCCCTTGGCGGGGTCGGCGGTGTCCAGGGGCACGGTGAGGGTGCCGCAGCGCATGTCCTCGGGGACCGGCCGCTCGGGGCAGTCCGCGGTCCAGTCGATCCGCGGCGGCCCGGGGGCGGCCCGGGCGGCGGGGGCGGCGCCGGGCAGCAGCGCACAGCCCAGGCCGAGGACCACGGCCGCGGCCACGGTCCCGGCGGCACCACGGGCCCCGGCCGCACCACGGCCGGCTGCCGCACCGCGGCTCGCGGAGGCCCGGGTCGCGGGGGTTCGGGAACGGCTCACGGTCCCTCCCAGGAGGTTCCCCCGGCCCAGACCACCTTAGGCGGTCAGCTCCGGTACAGCTCCTCGATCTCCCGCGCGTGGTCGCGCCCGATGGCGTCCCGGCGGAGTTTGAGGGAGGGGGTGAGGTGCCCCCGCTCCTCGGTGAAGTCCCCGGGCAGCACGGCGAACCGGCGGATGGACTCGGCGCGCGAGACGAGCCGGTTGGCCTCGTCCACGGCCCGCTGGAGGTCGGCGAGCAGTTCCGGGTCGCGGACGAGCTCGGCGACCGGGGTCCGCTGCTTGCGGTGCATCTGCCGCCAGTGGGCCAGCCCGTCCGGTTCGAGGGTGATCAGGGCGGTGACGTAGGGCCGGTTGTCGCCGACCACCAGGCACTGGCCGACCAGCGGGTGGGCGCGCAGCCAGTCCTCCAGCGGGGCGGGGGCCACGTTCTTGCCGCCGGAGGTGATGATCAGGTCCTTCTTGCGGCCGGTGATGCTGAGGTAGCCGTCCGCGTCGAGGGTGCCGATGTCCCCGGTGGCGAGCCAGTGGCCGGGGGGCATGGGCTGCGGGTCGTTCCAGTAGCCGGCGAAGACGTGCCGGCCGTACAGCAGCACCTCGCCGTCCTCGGCGATGCGGACCGCGCTGCCGGGGAGCGGCCAGCCGACGGTGCCCAGGCGGGGCCGCAGGGGCGGGGTGACGGTGCTGGCGCCGGTGGTCTCGGTCAGTCCGTAGCCCTCGAACACCTCGATCCCGGCGCCGTTGTAGAAGGCGGAGAGCCGGTGTCCGAGCGGGGATCCGCCGCTGATGACGTACCGGACGCGGCCGCCGAGGGCGGCCCGGATGCGGCGGTAGACCAGGGGGTCGTAGAGGGCGCGGGCGGCGCGGGCGCCGATGCCGGGGGTGCGTCCGGTGCCGCCGGCGGCCTCGCCGAACCGGCGGGCGATGCGGGCGGCCCGGTCGAAGGAGGAGGCGCGGCCCATGTTCTCGGCGGTGGCGCGGGCCGTGTTGTAGACCTTCTCCAGGACGTAGGGGATGGCGAGGAGGAAGGTCGGCCGGAAGCCGGCCAGGTCGGCGAGCAGGTCCTCGGTGCGGATGCTCTGGGCGTGGCCGAGTTTGACCCGGGCGCGCAGGCAGCCGATGGCGACCATCCGGCCGAAGACGTGCGAGAGCGGCAGGAAGAGGAGGGTGGAGGCGGGGTCGGTGCTGACCGAGTCGAAGACCGGGTGGAGCAGGGCGACGGCGTTGTCGACCTCGGCGAAGAAGTTGCCGTGGGTGAGGACGCAGCCCTTGGGGGTCCCGGTGGTGCCGGAGGTGTAGACGAGGGTGGCGACGGAGTCGGGGGTGCGGCTGCGGCGGCGTTCGTGGACGGCCTCGTCGGGCACCCCGGCCCCGGCCTTGATCAGCTGTCCGACGGCTCCGGTGTCGAGTTCCCACAGGTGGACCAGTCCGGGCAGGTTGCCGCGTTCGGCGCTGATGATCCGGGCCTGGACCTTCTCCTCGACCACGCAGGCGACGGCGCCGGAGTCCTGGATGATCCAGCGGGCCTGGAGGGCGGAGGAGGTGGGGTAGACGGGGACGGTGACGAGTCCGGCGGCCCAGCCGGCGAAGTCGAGCAGGGTCCACTCGTAGGAGGTGCGGGCCATGATGGCGAGCCGGTCCCCGGGCCGGAGCCCTTCGGCGACCAGGCCCTTGGCGACGGCGAGGACCTCGGCGGCGAACTCGGCGGCGGTGACGTCCTGCCAGCTGCCGTCCGGCTGCTTGCGGGCGAGGACCGCCTCGGCGGGGGCCCGTTCGGCGTTCTCGAAGGGGATGTCCCCCAGCGATCCGGTCACCGGGACGGAGGCCAGCGCGGGGACCGAGACCTCCCGCACCACCCCGCCTTCGACCGTTTTGGTGGGCTCCGTACCGTGCGTCGTGGGTTCCATCGCGGCCTCCTCGCACCCCAGGTAGCGTTACCGCCGGTAATCTACGCACCGGTAACCCCGCCTGAACACCCCCCGCACAGACCTCCTACCGAACCCACCCATCAGCACCGGGGAACACCGCGGCCCCCGCCCGGACGGGGGCGGGGGCCGAGATGGGCGTACGTCCGGCCGGTACGCGCGGGGCGTACCGGCCGGACGTACGGTCAGGCGGCGGTGGCGACGGCCGGGACCGGGGCGCGGTCCTCCAGCGGGGAGGCGGAGGCGTTGGCGTACGCCTCCTTGTCCAGGATCCCCTCGCGGGCCGCGACCACGACCGGGACCAGTGCCTGCCCGGCCACGTTGGTGGCGGTGCGCATCATGTCCAGGATCGGGTCGATGGCCATCAGCAGGCCGACACCGGCCAGCGGCAGGCCCAGCGTGGACAGGGTCAGGGTGAGCATGACCGTGGCACCGGTCAGACCGGCCGTGGCGGCCGAGCCGACCACCGAGACGAAGGCGATGAGCAGGTACTCCTTGATGCCCAGCTGCACGTCGAAGATGTTCGCGATGAAGATCGCGGCGAGCGCCGGGTAGATCGCGGCGCAGCCGTCCATCTTGGTGGTGGCACCGAAGGGCACGGCGAAGGAGGCGTACTCCTTCGGAACGCCGAGGCGCTCGGTGACCTTCTGGGTGACCGGCATGGTGCCGACCGAGGAGCGGGAGACGAAGGCCAGCTGGATGGCGGGCCAGGCGCCCTTGAAGAACTGGAGCGGGCTGACCTTGGCCACGGTGGCCAGCAGCAGCGGGTACACGCCGAACATCACGAGCGCCGAGCCGATGTAGACGTCGGCGGTGAAGGTGGCGTACTTGCCGATGAGCTCCCAGCCGTAGGTGGCGATGGCGGTGCCGATCAGACCGACCGTGCCGAGCGGGGCGAGCCGGATGACCCACCACAGGGCCTTCTGGAGCAGCTCCAGGACGGACTCGGCGACGCTCAGCACCGGCTGGGCCTTGTCGCCGAGCTGAAGGGCGGCGATACCGGCGACGGCGGCCATGAAGACGATCTGGAGCACGTTCAGCTCGGTGAACGGCGTGATGATGTCGGTGGGCACGATGCCGGTGAGGAAGTCGATCCAGGAGCCGGTCCGCTTGGGCAGCTGGCCGTCGGCCGGGGTGAGGCCGGTGCCGGCGCCGGGGTTGGTCAGCAGGCCGATGGCGATGCCGATGGCCACCGCGATCAGCGAGGTGATCATGAACCAGAGCAGGGTCTGGCCGGCCAGCCGGGCGGCGTTGTTGACCTTCCGCAGATTGGTGATCGACACCAGGATCGCGAAGAAGACCAGCGGGGCCACGGCCAGCTTCAGCAGCTGGACGAAGATGTCACCGATCTGCTCCAGGGTGGTCTGCAGCCAGCTGACGTCCTGGCTGCGGGCCAGCCAGCCGAGCAGGACGCCGAGCACCAGACCGGCGATGATCTGGGCCCAGAAGGGGAACTTGAACGACCGCTTGGGCCCGGAGGCCTCGGGGGTCGTGGTGACGGACGCGGACACGGACACACTCCGGGGTATGACGCACGGGAAAAGAACAGGGCACGCTTCTGCGGTGCGGCAGCCGAAGGGCCGGCCGGGACACCGTCGCGCGGGGCTGGACCGGGAACCGGTCAGGAGCAGCGGCGACAGGCCGCGGACACGCGGCGGCAGAGGTCGACATACAGGCGCGCCACGAGCGGGGTGCTCACGGCTTCGAGGGGCGCGGGTGTAGTCGGCATGTAAAGGACGCTAACACTCATCCTTTGAGATTCTCAAAGGCGTTCTTTGGGTGCGGCGGTCCCGCGAGCAGCCCGGAACGCACTCCGCCCCAGTGCTGGGGCGGAATCTGCCGGCACCGGGGCGGGTCGTTGTGTGATGAAGCTAACCGGAAGCGGAACCCGGTCCTCCTGGAACCTAGTCCTCCTGGCTGCGGTTCGCCGCGAGCCGCTGCTTGGCCCCGGCGACGCCGCCGGCGACCTGCACGCTCATCGCCTCGCGCTGCTTGCGCAGCAGCACGAAGGACAGCGGCGCGGAGATCACGATCGCCAGGAGCATCACCCAGGCGAGGTTGGCGTCCCCGAGCCCGGCCGGCACCCAGCGGAGCCGGACGAGGGCGAAGACCACCGCGAAGCACCCGACGAAGATGCCCAGCCGCATCACGGTGTACCGAATGGCTGCGTTCGACTTGCCGGCCACGCTGACCCCTTATGTCTCTACATCGTCCGTCCCGCCCAGTGAAGCACGCCGGACCCCGCCCCCGGGCCGCCGGGGGCGGGGTCCGGCGGACGCCCCGGCCCCCGGCCCCGGCGCGGCGAGACGGCGACCTGAGTACCGACTACTCATTTCCGCAGTGCGCGGAGCGACCTACGATAGCCGTCACCTTTTCTTCCGAGGTTTCAGCGAGCGCCTGTCACAACAATGCGCCGGATCCGGCTCGGGTAACCGACAGGGCAGGTGAAAGGCACGGGCTCCGCAGTGAAGGAGACGTTCCGAGATGGTCCTCAGCTCCGACGACTTGGCCGCCCACTATGATCGCCTCGCCGACAGGTTCGGAAGGGATTGGACCTTCTCCCCGGGATTCGTCTCCTGGATGTACGCGTGCATTTCCGAGCGACTGGCGCCGCGGCCCCGTGCACGCGTCGCCGATATCGGATGCGGCACCGGTCTCTACGCCGGCCGCCTTGCCCGGCAGGTCCGCACGGTCGTCTGCGTCGACCCGTCGGAGAGGATGCTCGCGGCGCTCCCCGAGGACCCGGCGCTCGTCCCCGTGCGGGCCTCGTTGGAAGATCTGGCGAAGGGGTCGGCCGAGCTGCCCCTCGCAGGCTTCGACGCCATCCTGGTGAAGAACGTCATCCACCACGTGTCGGACGCGGACCGTGCCGCCGTCCTGCGCAACCTCGCCGCCCTGCTGGCCCCCGGTGGCCGGCTGCTGGTCGTGACACTGGCAACGCGGCTGGACTTCCCGCTGTTCGCGGGGGCGATCGAGCGGTTCGACCGCTGCGCCTGCGACCCGTTCGAGATCGCAGCGATGCTCGCGGAGACCGGACTCGCCACCGAGCTCACCCACGAGTCCCGTCCGGCGACGATCGGCAAGCGGGCATGGATGGCGATGGTCGAGGGGCGCTTCCTGTCCTTCCTCTCCGAGTTCGACGACGCCGAACTCGCCTCCGGGCTGGCCGAGATCGATGCCGAGCACCCCGGCCCCATCCTGCCGTTCACCCACCGCTACGCGTTCGTACTCGCACGCAAGCCCATCGGAGAAGGCGGCGCGTCATGTCCCTGATGGATGAGGTCAGATCGTTCGTCGGCACCGATGTACGGCGCCATTTGGCCGATCACGGTGACGACCCCTATCCGCACGCGCTGGTGACCCGTATCAGGGAATTGGGGCTTCCCGCCGCCAATGTGCCCCGCAGCTACGGCGGCTTGGAACTGTCGCCCCGGCACATCCACGACATCACCTATGAACTCGCACGCGGCTGGCTGTCCCTGGCCGCCTTGGTCGGCACCCATCTCCGCCTCGTCCAACTCATCACGCAATACGGGACGGAGGAGCAGAAGGACCGGCTTCTGCCACTCGTCGCCGCGGGCCGGCACATATATGCCCGAGCCAATGCGGAATACGGGGTCAAGGGGGCCCACCGGTTACGGACGAAGGTCGAGTTCCTCGGCGACCGGGGCGTCCTGAACGGCAGGAAGAACTGGGTGACCAACGCCCGGCACGCCGACCTGATCTTCGCCATCGCGCGGGGCGACAACGCCGCTCACGCCGTCATGGTGGAGCCCGACCGCCCCGGCGTCGTCATCGGTGACGAACTGCCACGGCCAGGTCTGAAGGGCGTGTCCCTCGCCGAGGTCGAGTTCCGGGACCACGCAGTCGACCCGGACCGCGACGTCCTCGGCGGGCGTCGGTGCGACATCACGCCCGCGCTCGACGGTTCGGGAGGCGAGGCGGCCGACTACGCGAGCAGGGCGCTGGGCTGTGCCGACGCCGTCTACACCCGGGCCCTGCACATCGTCCGGGACACGTTGGCGACCCGTCCCGAGGACGTCCGGGGAGCCATCCGCCTGCGCGTCGGCGAAGCGGCCACCCGGCTGGCGGCCATGCGCGCCGTCCGGGCGGACCTGGCGGGCCCCGCTCCGGGGATCCCGGCCGACGAGGCCAAGGTGTTCTGCACGACGACCTTGCAGGAACTCATCCGTACGACGGCGATGCTCAGCGGTGGAACCGGATACGCGGGTCACGACGCCACGCTCGGCAGGCACTACCGCGACGCCCTCGCCCTGCATGTCACGGGACCCCCGGACGACATCCTGCTCTCCCGTATCGGCGCCCGCGAGACAGCGGACGCACCTCACGAGGAAGGGAACTGACATGGAGATCTACCGTCAGGACGGCAGTGTCGTGCTGCGGTACGCCACCCATCTCAAGAGTGCAGAAGAGCAGTTCGTACGCCGGTCCTCGCTGCGGGAGGGCGCACGGATCCTGCAACTGCCCGCCTATCGCGGGGTCGACATCGACCTGTTGGACCTCTCCACCCTGAACACCACGGGCACGTTCAAGGCGTGGCTGGCATGTGTCGCCAGCGCGGAATGCCTGCGCCGGGGCCACGAAACCATCCTCGCGCAGAGTTCGGGGAACACCGCCAACGCCTTGGCCACCTACGCCGGCCGCCTCGGCATCCGCTGTGTGATCCTGCACCCCCGGACCTCCCGAAGACGCATACTGCCCCAGCTGGCGGCCGGCGGGACCGTCCAGTTCGTCGAGATGGAAGCGGCGGAGGCAGAGATCAAGGCGTCCCTGCGCACCTACGCCGAGGCGTCCGGGCTGCCCGTCGCGCCGACCCTGCTGGACCAGGACGAGGGCAACAAGCTGCGCGCGTACTTCCTGCGGGACGCGGCGGCCGCTCTGGGCCGGTCCTGGGACTGGCACGTCCAGGCCGTCTCCAGTGCCTACGGCCCCTTCGGCTTCTACCGAGGCATCGACGAGATCCTCGGCTCCCCCGGTCCGGGCATGCGGACGCCCCGGTTCCTGGGAATCCAACAGGAGGCGGTTTCGCCCTATGTCCGTGCCGTCACGGGGGCGCGGGAAGAAGAGTCCACTGCCCCGATGATCGAACCGACTCTCTTCCGCAGGACGCTGACTCCGGACCTGGTGGACGACATGCGCAAGCTGTGCGCGTCCACGGGGGGCACCGTGCGGCAGCTCACCAACGCGACCTTCCGCGACCTCGAATCCAGGGCCATCGCCATGGTCGAAGGCGCGGGAATGGCGGTCACGCGTGACCCCGACGGTGAACCCAGGGAACGGGCCGGTCTCTATTCGGTCGCCGGAGCCATCGATGCGGTCGACCACTCCGTCATCGGCCCGGGTCAGCGGATCCTCGCCGTCTACACCGGCGGCTCGGCAACGCGCCCGACCGGAGTGTACGAACCGAAGTGGCGAGCCACTCCCGCCACCATCTCCTCCGTCATCTCAGCGGCGCTCGCGGAGGCGCCGAGTCCATCCCCCGGCTTCATCACCACCTGAACCGCGTCGATGCGAAGGAGCGCGCGAGATGACGGAACGGACGATCGACGTCCTCGGCTGCAGGTTCCATCATGTCTGGCTGCGGGACAACTGCCCGTGCAGTTCCTGCCGCGACCCGGCCAGCTTCCAGAAGCTGGTCGATCTGACCGACCTTCCGCGCGACCCCAGCCCGGCACGCTTCCGTGTCGACGAGTCCGTCCTGGTCATCGACTGGGACGAGGAGCCGGGACACCGGAGCGTCTTCTCCGTCCCCTGGCTTCTGGCTCACTCCTATGATCCGCCGCCGGACGGCGCGGACGAGGACCGCAGCATCCTCTGGGATGCGGACAGCTGGACGGGTGCGACGTACACGGCGCACGAGATGCGGGGCGGCGAGACCGATGCTCAGGGATGGGCAGCCGATGTGGCCGCGCACGGATTCGCCTTCTTCCGCAACGTCACCGTGGACGATTTGAACCGCTTCATATCGAACATAGGACCTGTGTACGAGACCGAGTTCGGGCGCTTCCTCACGGTGAGGGCGGTGCCGGGAACCACGGACCTGACGGAGACCGAGCATCCACTCAGTGCCCACACCGACTTCTCCGTGCACACGCACATCCCGCCCCTCCTCCAGTTCATGCTCTTCATCGAACACGAAGCCACCGGCGGCGACTCCGTCCTGATCGACGGCTTCAAGGTCGCGGAGGACTTCCGCACCGCCCAACCCGCACATTTCGAGCGACTCGTCCGCACCCGCGTGAACTTCCAGCAATACGACACATCGCATCGCTACCTCCTCCGCAGGGTGCGGCCCCTCATAGAACTCGACCCGGACGGCACCGTCGAAGGCGTGTTCTTCGCCCACTCTCACGCATGCAACTGGTCTCTCCCGGCGCACGAGATGGAGGCGTTCTACGAAGCCTATGCGTCATTCTTCTCCTATCTGAAGGACCCCGCCTACCAGCTGCGCACTCGTATGCGCCCCGGTGACTGCTTCGCCTTCCGGAACGGCCGAATCCTCCACGGAAGAACCGGGTTCGACGCCCGCTCCGGCCCTCGCACCCTGGTCGACGCCTACGTTCCGTGGCAGTACTTCGAAGCACGGCGAAGGTTTCACCGGCTCCAACCGCTCTACGCGTCGAGCAACCCCCTCCGAATCCCCACTCCCCGGAAATGAGGAGGTGCGTTCGTGGACCACTACGATGTCGTGGTCGCCGGCCTCGGTGCAGCAGGCAGCAGCACCGTCCGGCATCTGGCGCAGGCCGGCTACCGGGTCCTGGGACTCGACCGCTTCGGTCCGGCGAATTCCATGGGATCAAGCCATGGCGGCACACGAATCATCCGGTGCGCCTATGCGGAGGGGCCCGAATTCATGCCGCTCCTCCTGCGCGCCCATGAACTCTGGGACGAACTCGCCCTGCAATGCGGCGGCCCCCTCGTCCACCGGTCCGGCGTCCTGTTCATGGGAGGCGCCGACAGCGCGGCCGCCCGGAGCATCGCCTGCGCCCGACGCTTCGGCATCGAACACTCCGAGCTCGACGCCGACGGCATCCGGAAGATGTCACCGAACGCATCGGTATCCGATGAAACGATTGCCTGTTTCGACGCGAGAGGGGGCTGGGTCCGGCCGGAGGACGTGCTCGCGCACCACTACCGAATGGCCGAGGAGCACGGAGCCCGCCTCCGGTTCTTCGAGCCCGTGCTGGACTGGAGCCCGGGCCGGTACGGCATCACGGTGCGCACCCGGTACGGGCACTACGGGGCCGCGCGTCTGGTCATCTGCAACGGCTCGTGGTCGTCCCAGCTCGTCCCCGAACTGCCCGTACGCCCCCGTCGACAGGTGCAGCACTGGTTCGGACTCCAGCCGCGCACGGCCGACCACTTCGCGCCCGACGGCTTCCCGGTGCACATCTGGGACACTCCGGAAGGGAGGTTCGGCGTACTCCCGGCCGTCGACGGTCGGGCGGGCGGCATCAAATGCGTCCTCGGGGCCGACTCACCCCCCTGCGACCCGGACGGGCTGTCACGGGACGTCACCTCCCAGGAGACGGAAGCAGCCGCGGGACTACTGCGCACCCATCTTCCCGGCGCGACCGCAGGGCGGATGCGTTCCACGGTCTGCACCTATCCCCGGACACCCGACGATCGCTTCGTCATCGGAGAACTCCCGCAGCACCCGGAGGTCGTCCTCGCCACCGGCCTCGGAGGCCACGGCTTCAAGTTCCTGCCGGTCATCGGAGAGATCGTCCGGGGCATCGTGGAGAAGGGCCCGGGGTTCGACGAAGAACAGATCAGACCCTTCGCCCCCTTCGCCTTCTAGTGCAACGGCAGCAGCATGGTGATGTCGTCGCGGTCGTCGCCGGGGGCGACGCGGATGGCGTCGGGGACGCGGCCGACCTCCTTGTAGCCGCAGGCGGCGTAGAAGTGCTCCAGGCCGACGCCGCCGCGGCAGGTGAGGCGGACGGCCTCGATGCCGGGGACGGAGCGGGCCGCGTCGGCGACGGCGGCCATCAGCGCGCGGCCTTCGCCCCGGCCCTGGAGGCCGGGGTGGAGCATCACCGTGTAGACCCACAGCCAGTGCGTCTGGAGGCGGTGCGGGTTCAGGGTGAGGAACGCGGTGGCGGCGACCCGGCCGGTGGTGTCGTGGCCGACCAGCAGGCGGGTCCTCCCCTCGGCGACGGCGGCGAGCTGCAGCAGCAGCTGCGGGCGGATGTCCTCCTGGACCACCGGGGGGACGAAGCCCACGGCGCCGCCCGCGTTGGTGACGTCCACCCACAGGTCGAGGATGCCTTCGTGCAGCGCGCGGTCGACCTTCGGGTCGAAGGTGAACCTCAGAGGAGTAAGGGTCATGTACGGAGATTAGTCGTTACTTGCCGGATGCACCAGAGAAAAAAGTAAGCCCTGACCGCGAGGGCCAGGGCTTACTTCGAGTCTCGGAGCGGCGTCAGACGCGCATCGGCTGCGGGGACTCCCGGAGGCCGGCGTCCGGGCCGGGGTACTCCCGGATGATCTCGTAGCGGGTATTCCGCTCGACCGGGCGGAAGCCGGCCTCCCGGATCAGTTCCAGGAGGTCCTCACGGCCCAGCTTGTTCGGGGTGCCGTAGTCGTCGGCATCGTGCGTGATCTTGTACTCGACCACCGAGCCGTCCATGTCGTCCGCCCCGTGCTGGAGCGCCAGCTGGGCGGTCTGCACCCCGTGCATCACCCAGAACACCTTGACGTGCGGCACGTTGTCGAAGAGCAGCCGGGAGACCGCGAAGGTCTTCAGGGCCTCGGCACCGGTGGCCATCGAGGTGCGCGCCTGGAGCGTGTTGCGGACCTTGCCGTCCTTCATGTCCACGAAGTCGTGCTGGTACCGCAGCGGGATGAAGACCTGGAAACCGCCGGTCTCGTCCTGGAGTTCGCGCAGCCGCAGCACGTGGTCCACGCGGTGGCGCGGCTCCTCGATGTGGCCGTAGAGCATCGTGCACGGGGTCTTCAGACCCTTCTCGTGCGCGAGCCGGTGGATGCGCGACCAGTCCTCCCAGTGGGTGCGGTGGTCGACGATGTGCTGCCGGACCTCCCAGTCGAAGATCTCCGCGCCGCCGCCGGTGAGCGACTCCAGGCCCGCCTCGATCAGCTCGTCCAGGATGTCGGACGCCGAGAGGCCGGAGATGGTTTCGAAGTGGTGGATCTCGGTGGCCGTGAAGGCCTTCAGCGAGACCTCGGGCAGCGCCTTCTTCAGCTCGGAGAGCGAGCGCGGGTAGTAGCGCCACGGCAGGTTCGGGTGCAGACCGTTGACGATGTGCAGCTCGGTGAGGTTGTCGTTCTCCATGGCCTTGGCCAGGCGCACGGCCTCCTCGATGCGCATCGTGTACGCGTCCTTCTCGCCCGGCTTCCGCTGGAACGAGCAGTACGCGCAGGACGCGGTGCACACGTTGGTCATGTTGAGGTGGCGGTTGACGTTGAAGTGCACGACGTCGCCGTTCTTGCGCGTCCGCACCTCGTGGGCGAGGCCGCCGAGCCAGGCCAGATCGTCCGACTCGTAGAGGGCGATGCCGTCCTCACGGGTCAGCCGCTCGCCGGAGCGGACCTTCTCCTCCAGCTCACGCTTGAGCCCCGCGTCCATGTACCGGTCGCCTCCTCTGGATGTCCTGCAACCCGCCCCACCGTACTCTCAGGATTCCTCCGGCAGTTCCCCGACCCGGTTCTCCCACTTGGTGGAGAGCACGATCGTGGTGCGGGTCCGGGAGACGCCCTTGGTGCCCGAGAGCTTGCGGATGATCTTCTCCAGACCGTCCACGTCGCTGGCCCGCACCTTGAGCATGAAGGAGTCGTCGCCGGCGATGAACCAGCAGTCCTCGATCTCGGCGAGGTCCTTCAGCCGCCGCGCCACGTCCTCGTGGTCGGCCGCGTCGGAGAGCGAGATCCCGATCAGCGCCGTCACGCCGAGACCGAGCGAGGCCGCGTCCACGGTCGCC
Organism: Streptomyces sp. NPDC033845; assembly: GCF_055576225.1. NCBI lineage: Bacteria > Bacillati > Actinomycetota > Actinomycetes > Kitasatosporales > Streptomycetaceae > Streptomyces > Streptomyces sp. NPDC033845. The sequence goes on from NZ_JBVIRI010000012.1 coordinate 223,636, forward strand.
CGGTAACCGGTGATCACTCCGGCCGTCTCCAGCCGGTTGATCCGGTCGGTGACGCTGGGGCCGGAGAGGCCCACGAGCCGGCCCAGCTCCGCATAGGAGGCACGTCCGTTCTCCCGGAGTGCCTGGATGAGCTGCCTATCCACCGCGTCCATGTTCTGGAGCCTTCCATTATTCGGCGATCCCGCAAGTTTACGTATAGAATCAAAGGCGCACAGGGTCAACACCCTGTGAATCTTTCAACAGATCAACGACGATCTGACGATCTTCAGGAGTGGTTCACCGTGTTCACGATCGAGATGGCCTACGCCCAGATGCGACAGCTTCAGGAGCAGGCCAACCGATCCCGCGCCCACCAGCAGCTCCTCGCCGCCCAGCGCGCCGAGAAGTCCGCCCGGCCGCGCACCGCCAAGAAGCGCTAACCCCGAGGCCGGGAGCCACCGATCTCCCCCTCCCAACGGCGGTACAGCCGGTGCGGCACCCCTGCCGCGTCCAGCACCCGCCCCGCGACGAAGTCCACGAGATCCTGGATGTGCGTCGCACCCGCGTAGAACGCCGGAGAGGCGGGCAGCACCACGGCTCCCGCCTCGTCCAGCGCCACCAGATGCTTCAGCGTCTGACCGTTCAGCGGGGTCTCCCGCACCGCGACCACCAGCCGGCGCCGCTCCTTGAGCATCACGCTCGCCGCCCGCTGCAGCAGGTCCTTCGACAGCCCCAGCGCCACCCCCGCCACACAGGCGGTACTGGCCGGCACGATCAGCATCCCGCGCACCGGATACGAGCCCGAGCTCGGCCCGGCCGCCAGGTCCCCCGCACCCCAGTACCGCACCTCGTCGAGCGGCAGGTTCCGGAAGGTCCCCGGCTTCCCGTCGGCCCCCCGGCCCAGCCACTCCGCGAGGTCCTCGCGCCAGTGGGCGTCCCGGAAGGCGATGCCGGTCTCGTCCAGCAGGGTGAGCCGCGAGGCCCGGCTGACCACCAGGTCCACGCTCTCCCCGGCCGCCAGCAGACCACGCAGCACCGCCGCCGCGTACGGCGTCCCCGACGCCCCGGAAACACCGACCACCCACGGGGTGCGCTTGCCGTCACTCATGGCGACGAGCCTATCCGGCCACCCCCGGGGGGCACCCGCCCAGGGCGCCGTCCGGCGGGACGGTCCGACGGCCGCCCGGAGGGCGGCCCGGGCGGTGGGCCGCTCAGACGGTCAGGCCCCGGGTGAGCAGGTCCAGCAGCGCGCACGCGAACAGCGCGATCCCGATGAAACCGTTCACCGTGAAGAAGGCCCGGTTCAGCCGGGACAGGTCGTGCGGCTTCACGATCGTGTGCTCGTACAGGAACGCCGCCACGACCACCGCCAGACCGGCCCAGAACAGCACCCCGGCCCCGGTGGCCAGCGCGTACCAGGCCAGCAGGGCCGTGGTCACCGCGTGGCAGACCCGCGCGCCCCACAGCGCCGCCGGCACCCCGAACCGGGCCGGCACCGACTTCACGCCCTCGGCCCGGTCCGCCGCCACGTCCTGGCAGGCGAAGATCAGGTCGAAACCACCGATCCACACCCCGACCGCCAGCCCCAGCAGCACCGCGTCCCAGGACCACTCCCCGGTCACCGCCAGCCAGGCCCCGATCGGCCCCATGGCCTGCGCCAGGCCCAGGATGGCGTGCGGGTAGTTCGTGAACCGCTTGCCGTACGGATAGACCACCATCGGCACCACCGCCACCGGCGCCAGCGCCAGGCACAGCGGGTTCAGCAGCGCGGCCGCGCCCAGGAACACCGCCAGCGCGATCCCGGCCCCGGTCCAGGCGGACCGCACCGACACCGCCCCGGTCACCAGCTCCCGGTTCGCGGTCCGCGGGTTCCGGGCGTCGATCTCCCGGTCGATGATCCGGTTCGCGGCCATCGCGAAGGTCCGCAGACCCACCATGCAGACGGTCACCAGCAGCAGCTGCACCCAGTGCACGCTGCGGTCCACCGTGAACATCGCGGTGAGCGCGGCGATGTAGGCGAAGGGCAGCGCGAAGACCGAGTGCTCGATCATCACCAGCCGCAGGAAGGCCTTCACCTTCCCGGAAGCCTGCGGGGCCGGGCCCGAACCCAGCACCCCCTCGGCGGCCGAGGTCATCGAAGGGCCTCCCGGAACTCCGCCAGGTCGGCCAGCAGCCCGGCGGTCCCCACCTCGCCGATGTCGACGGTCAGGGGGTCCGCCTCCTCCCCCTCGGGGGAGGTCACGTACGCGGTGAACGCGAAGCCCGCGTCCCCGGCCGGGGCGGCGTCCAGCCGGAACACCGTGCCGGCCTCCACCGTGAAGGCCTCGCCGGTGCCCAGCGCCAGCGCCAGCCGCTCGGCGAAGTCCTCCGCCTCGGCGTCCCGCAGACCGGGCAGCTCGAAACCGTCGCCCTCGCCGTCCGCCTCGCCCAGCAGCAGCGCCCAGACGTCTCCGGGGCCGGCGAACTCCTCGGGGCTGACCCCCGCCTGCTCGGCGGCCGTCCGGACCCCCGGGTCGGCGGGGTCGATCAGCGGGCGCACCAGCGCCACGTAGGTCTCGTCGGTCCCGATGAACAGCTCGGGGCCGCTCGCCGCGATCGGGCTCACCTGGTCGCTCACAGTCCGTACTCCTTCCAGCGCCGGTCCACCAGGGCGGCGGTCGCCGGGTCGGACTCCACCATGTCGGGCCAGCCGCCGTCGCGGGTGTAGCCCTCCTCGGGGAGTTTCCGCGTCGCGTCGATGCCCGCCTTGCCTCCCCAGAACTGCTGGTAGGAGGCGTGGTCCAGATGGTCCACCGGGCCCTCGACCACGGTCAGGTCCCGGGCGTAGTCGGTGTTGCCGAGGGCCCGCCAGGACACCTCGTGCAGGTCGTGGACGTCGCAGTCCTTGTCCACCACGACGATCAGCTTGGTCAGCGACATCATGTGGGCGCCCCAGATGGCGTGCATGACCTTCTGCGCGTGCTTGGGGTACTTCTTGTCGATCGAGACGATCGCGCAGTTGTGGAAGCCGCCCGACTCGGGGAGGTGGTAGTCCACGATGTCCGGCACGATGATCTTCAGCAGCGGCAGGAAGAAGCGTTCCGTGGCGCGGCCCAGCGGCCCGTCCTCGGTCGGCGGCCGGCCGACCACGATCGACTGGATCAGCGGGCGCCGGCGCATGGTCACGCAGTCGATCTTCAGCGCGGGGAACGGCTCCTGCGGGGTGTAGAAGCCGGTGTGGTCGCCGAACGGGCCCTCGGGGAGCATCTCCCCCGGCTCCAGCCAGCCCTCGATGACCACCTCGGCGTTGGCCGGGACCTGGAGCGGGACGGTCTTGCAGTCGACCATCTCGATCCGCTTGCCGGCCACGAACCCGGCGAACAGGTACTCGTCGATGTCCCCGGGCAGCGGCGCGGTGGAGGCGTAGGTGACGGCCGGCGGGCAGCCGAAGGCGATGGCGACCGGCAGCCGCTCGCCCTTGGCCGCGGCCACCGCGTAGTGGTTGCGGCTGTCCTTGTGGATCTGCCAGTGCATGCCGATGGTGCGCTTGTCGTGGCGCTGGAGGCGGTAGAGGCCCAGGTTGCGGACCCCGGTCTCCGGGTGCTTGGTGTGGGTCAGCCCCAGGTTGAAGAAGGAGCCGCCGTCCTTGGGCCAGGTGAAGAGGGCCGGCAGCCGGTCCAGGTCCACGTCGTCGCCGGTGAGGACGACCTCCTGGACGGGCGCGGACTCGCCCTTCACCTTCTTCGGCGGGACGTGCACCATCGAGCCGAGCTTGCCGAAGGCCTCGCGGACCCCGATGAACCCCTGCGGGAGCTCCGGCTTCAGCAGCCCGCCGATCTTCTCGCTGATCTCGGCGTACGACTTCAGGCCGAGGGCCTTCAGCAGCCGCCGGTCGGTGCCGAAGACGTTCATCGCCAGGGGCATGTCCGAGCCCTTGACGTTCTCGAACAGCAGCGCCGGGCCGCCGGCCTTGTTGACTCTGTCGACGATCTCACCGACCTCCAGATAGGGGTCGACTTCGGCCTTGATGCGCTTGAGGTCGCCCTCCCGCTCCAGAGCCCGGAGCAGCGAGCGGAGATCGTCGTAAGCCATAGGGGCCAGTATCCGCCACGGACTACCCTGGAGGCGTCACCGGGGCCCGCCGCGGCCCGCCACCGATACCTGGGGGTCGGTCCCACACCGTGCTGCGCTATCTGCCGTTCCTACTGATCATCGGACTGACGGTCTATACGTTCATCGACTGCCTGAACACGCCGGAGGAGGAGGTCAAGCACCTCCCCAAGGTGGCCTGGGTGATCATCATCCTGCTGTTCTCGATCGTCGGCCCGGTGGTCTGGCTGTACGCGGGCAAGAAGCGCTCCGCCGCCGGCGGCCGCGGCCGGTCCGGTGGGCGGCGCGGCCAGTGGGTGGCCCCGGACGACAACCCGGACTTCCTCAAGCGCCTCGGCGAGGAGCAGGACCGCAAGCAGCGCCACGAGAACGACCGCGACGAGGACGACAAGGACAAGGACACCCCCTGAGGACGCCCCTAGGGGGGTCGGCTCAGGGCCGGTGCTCGGCGGCCACGCGTTCCGCGGCGCGGGCGAAGGCCCGGACCGCGCCCGTGGTGTCGGCCGCCCGCCAGATCAGGCCGTAGCCCACCGGCGGGGTGTCCTCCACCGGCACGTACACCACCCCCGGCCGGGAGTGGTAGGTCGCCGTGTGCGCGGCCGTCAGCAGGGCGCCCCGGTCCGCCGCGACCATCACCAGCGCCTCCTGGAGGTTGGTGACCTCGGGGCCCCGGCCGATCGGACGCCCGGACGGGGTGCGGGCCGGGGTCTGCCGCTCCCGCCGGTAGGCCGGCAGGTCCCCGGCGACGGACAGCAGCGGGACGCCCGCCAGGTCCTCCGGGGTCAGCGTGCCCAGGGCGGCCAGCCGGTGGCCGGCGGCCACGGCGAGCACCCGTCCCTCGCTGAACAGCTCCGGCCCCTCGCCCAGGTCGGCCTCGCGGACCGGGAACTCGGCGAAGGCCACGTCGAACTCCCCCTTGCGGAGCTGCCCGTAGGGGTCCGACAGCGGCACCTCGCAGACCTCGACCGCGAGTCCCGGGTGGCTGCCGCGCAGTGCCTGGGCGGCCCGGAGGACGAGTTCCCCGGCGGGCGGGGTGGAGAAGCCCACGTGCAGCACCCCGTCGGCGGCCCGGGCGGTGGCCGAGGCCCGTTCCAGGGCGGCGGCGATGCCCCGGTGGTGGGGTTCCAGGTCCTCGCGGAGCTGCCGCCCGAGGGCGGTGAGGACCACGCTGCGGCTGGTCCGGACGAAGAGCGGGCCGCCGACGCGGCGCTCCAGGCGCTGTGTCAGCTGGCTGACCCGGGCGCGGGAGAGGAGCATGCGTTCGGCGGTGCGGCCGAAGTGCAGTTCCTCCGCCAGGATCAGGAAGCACTCCAGTTCGTCGTGATCGGTAAGCATGACTGAACGAACGTTGCGTTCTTCGGCGTTGTTCCCCCTGTCTCCCGCAACGAGCCTTGACGGCATGAGACTTGACGAGCGGAACGGTGAATCGATGAACGGACGGCAGTGGGGTGTCCTGCTCGTCCTGTGCGGCGCGATCTTCCTGGAGGGGATCGACGTGGCGATGCTGAACGTCGCCCTGCCCTCCATCCGGGCGGACCTCGGGCTGTCCACCGGGGACCTCCAGTGGGTGATGAGCGCCTACGTCCTCGGCTACGGCGGCTTCATGCTGCTGGGCGGCCGGGCCGCCGACCTCTTCGGCCGCCGGCGGATGTTCCTCGGCTGGCTGACCGTGTTCCTGCTCTTCTCCGGGCTCGGCGGACTGGCCACCGAGGGCTGGATGCTGATCGCCGCCCGGTTCGTCACCGGGGTGGCCGCCGCCTTCATGACCCCGGCCGGCCTGTCGATCATCACCACCGGGTTCGAGGAGGGACCCAAGCGCGACAAGGCGCTGCTGGTCTACTCGGGCACCGCGGCCGGCGGGTTCTCCATCGGTCTGGTCGTCGGCGGTCTGCTGAGCTCGGTGGACTGGCGCTGGGTGTTCTTCGCCCCGGTGGTGCTGTCCGCGCTGATCCTCCTCGCCGCCCTGGTGTTCGTCCCGAAGTCGGCGCGGCCGGTGCGGGAGCCGGGGCAGCGGATCGACCTCGCGGGCGGGATCACCGTCACCGCCGCGATCGTGCTGCTGGTGCTCGGGGTGGAGCGGGCCGCGCACGCCGGGGCCGGGATCACCGCCGCGACCGTGGGCGCCGGGCTGGTGCTGCTGCTGGTCTTCGGGGCGGTCGAGCGCCGGGCGGCCGAGCCGCTGGTGAGGCTGTCGGTGCTGCGGTCGGGCCGGCTGCTGCGCACCAACGCCGCGGCGCTGCTGTTCTCGGGCGGGTTCTTCGGCTTCCAGTTCCTGGTGGTGCTCTACCTCCAGGAACTGCGCGGCTGGTCGACGATGGAGACCAGTCTGGCGATGATCGTGATCGGTATCGACGCGGTCCTCTCCCCCACCCTGGTGCCCAGGCTGGTGGCCCGGTTCGGCAACCCCCGGCTGATCTTCGCCGGGCTGCTGGTGGCCGCGCTGGCGTACGGGCTGTTCCTGCCGCTGGGCGCCGACTGGACGTATCTGGCGATGCTGCCCGCGCTGGTGCTGCTGGGCCTGGCCTTCGCCCTGGTCTACGGTCCGCTGACGATCGTGGGGACGGAGGGCGTCGCCGAGGAGGACCAGGGTCTGGCCGGCGGTCTCCTCTACACCTCGTTCCAGTTCGGTGCGGCCCTGGGGCTGTCCGCGGTGACGGCGGTGGCGGCCTCGGCGGGCGGGACCGAGCTGGAGGCCTACCGGACGGCGCTGTTCGTGCCCTTCGTGGCGGTGCTGCTGGCGGCGGCGGTCAGTGCTCCGGGGCTGCGCTCCCGGGCCGGCCGGACGGTGGCCGGGTCGGCGGAGCCGGCCGCGGCCGCCGGGGCGGCCGAACCGGCCCGTACCTGAGCGGGGCCCGTACCTGAGCGGGGGTACGGGCGGGAACGCGGCGGCGGCCGGTGCCCGGGACCGAGGTCCCGGTGCACCGGCCGCCGTCGTCGGCGCGAACCGGCCTGCGGCTCAGACTCCCGCGTAGGAGTGCTTGCCGTTGAGCAGGATGTTCACGCCGTAGTAGTTCCAGATCCAGCAGGCGAAGGCGAACAGGGCCAGGTAGGCGGCCTTGCGGCCCTTCCAGCCGGCGGTGGCGCGGGCGTGCAGGTAGCAGGCGTAGGCCACCCAGGTCACGAAGGACCAGACCTCCTTGGGGTCCCAGCCCCAGAAGCGGCCCCAGGCGTCGTTGGCCCAGATGGCGCCCGCGATGATCGTGAAGGTCCACAGCGGGAACACGGCCGCGTTGATGCGGTACGAGAACTTGTCCAGCGAGGCGGCCGAGGGGAGCCGCTCCAGCACCGAGGAGGCGAACCGGCCGACGGTGCGGCCGCCGGCCAGCCGGGCCTCGTAGGAGTCGCGGAAGAGGTAGAGCACCGTGCCGGCCGCGCCGAGGTAGAAGACCGCGCCGCAGAAGATGGCGGTGGAGACGTGGATCCACAGCCAGTAGGAGTCCAGGGCCGGGACCAGCTGGTCGCTCTCGGTGTACAGCCAGGTGGTGGCGATGCCGAGGTCGAGCAGGACGGTGGTGACCAGGATCAGTCCGAGCCAGCGGACGTTCTTCTTCGCGACCAGCAGGGCCAGGTAGGCGCCGACCGCCACGGTGGAGAAGGTGATCGAGAACTCGTACATGTTGCCCCAGGGGGCCCGCTGCACGGACAGCGCGCGGGTGGCCACCCCGGCCGCCTCGATCAGGAAGGCCAGGGCGGTCAGCGAGACCGCGATCCGGCCGTAGAGGTCGCCCTGCTCGGTGTCGCCGGCCGCGCCGGGGCCGTCCGGGACGTCACGGCTGCCGGCCGCCGCCCGGGTGACCACCTTGGGCCGGTCCAGGACGGCGGTGCCGCCGTCCTTGCCGCGGACCTGTACGGCGGGCGCCTTGGCGGCGGTGCCGGTCAGGGCGGCCGCGGTGCGGCCGACCTTGCTCCGGCTGCCGAAGATCCACTCGGCGATGTGGGCGAGGAAGGCGAGCGTGTAGACCGCCATCGACGAATAGACCAGGTAGTTGCTGATCTGGGCCAGGTTCTCGTTGGCTGCGACTGCGAGCGAGGTCATGCACGCTCTCCTTCAACGGTTTCTTCGACAGGATCCTGCGCCGGGGCGGGCGCCGTGGGCGCCTCCTCGTGCAGGGTGGCGGCCAGCTCGGCCAGTTCCTCGGGGAGCCGGGGGGACTCGCTGCGGCCGAGTCCGGCCAGCTCCACCACGGTCACCCCGTCCGGTCCCGGCACCGCCCGGACCCAGATCCGGCGGCGCTGGATGAACAGGGAGCCGATCAGGCCGAGCACGGCGGCCACCGCTCCGGCCAGGGCGAGCCCGTTCCCGGGCTGCTGGGAGACCTGGAAGGTGGCCCAGCGCTCGATGCCCTCGAACTTCACCGAGCCCGCCCCGTCCGGCAGGGTCAGGGTCTCACCGGGCAGCAGCTTCTTCTTGAGCAGCTCGCCCTTCTCGTCGGTGAACTTCTGCATCTTGCGGGTGTCGAGCTGGTAGACGTTCTGCGGCAGCCCGGAGTCCACCCCGAGGCTGCCGTGGTAGGCGCTGAGCGCCAGCACCGGGAAGTCCAGGGCGGGGAACTGCGAGAACATCGTGCCCTTGCCCTCGCCGGCGTAGGTGGGCACGAACCAGGCGGCGAAGCCCAGCTGGGTCTTCTTGCCGGCCTTGTCGCGGTAGCCGTCGGTGACCTTGACGGCTCCGGAGGAGGTGAGGTTGGAGTCCTGGGGCAGCATCGGCACGGCGTCCCGGAAGATCACCTGGCCCTTGCGGTCGGTGACCGAGATGATCGGCGCGTATCCGTGGCCCAGCAGGTAGACCTTGGAGCCCTGGACGTCGAGCGGCTCGTTGACCTCGATCTCGGCCTTGTGCGGGGTGGCGTAGGGGCCGTCCTGGACCGTGACGTACGCCTTGAAGTCGCGGGGGGTGCCCTTCTGCGGGCCGGTCTTCTCGAAGGTGGCGTCGAACCGGTCGAGGCTGAAGCTGAACCGGGGCAGCTCGTCGGGGTCGAAGAGGCTGCCGGACTTGAAGTCGTCGTACTGGGTGAGCGTGTTCGAGAAGCCCTGGCCGCGCAGGACCAGCTTGCCGCCCTCGGACTTGAAGAGCTGCCCGGTGGCGAAGGCGACCAGCATCACGATCAGCGCGATGTGGAAGAGCAGGTTGCCTGCCTCGCGGAGGTAGCCCTTCTCGGCGGCGACCGATCCGGCGCCCGCGCCGGTGCCGGGCTCGGTGCGGAAGCGGCGCCCGCCGAGCAGGGTCCGGGCGTGCTCCAGGACCGCCTCGGGGGCGGCCCCGGTGCGCCAGGTCGCGTAGACCGGCAGCCGGTCCAGCCGCTTGGGGGCGGCCGGCGGGCGGCCCCGGAGCTGCCCGACGAACTGCCAGGTGCGGGGCACGATGCAGCCGATGAGCGAGATGAACAGCAGCAGGTAGATCGCGGAGAACCAGAACGAGGTGTAGACGTCGAAGAGCTGGAGCTTCTCGGCGGCCGGCACCCAGAACTCGTGGGTCCGCTTCCACTCGGCGACCTTCATCGGGTCGACCTGGGTCTGCGGGACCAGCGATCCGGGGATGGAGCCCAGGGACAGCAGGAGCAGCAGGATCAGCGCCACCCGCATGGAGGTGAGCTGCCGCCAGAACCAGCGGGCCCAGCCGATCACCCCGATGCCGACCGGTGCGGTGTCCTGGCCGCCGTCCTCGACGGGGGCGGTGGACAGCTGGGCGGAGGCCGCGCTGTCCGTGGCGTCGGGCACGGGCCCGGTGTCCGCTGCCGTGTCCGTGCTGTTGTCTGTCGTCCTCATGTCCTGCTCATGTCCTGTTGGCCCTCAGATCCCGACGGTGAAGCCGCTGGTCCAGCTCTGCATCTCCCACACGATGCTGTTCCAGATTCCTGTGACGAGCAGCAGACCGGTGAGGATCAGCATGCCGCCACCGATCCGCATGACCCACGCGTAGTGCTTCTTGACCCAGCCGAACGCGCCCAGCGCCTTGCGGAAGGCCACGGCGGCGAGGATGAACGGCACCCCGAGGCCCAGACAGTAGACGGCGGTCAGCAGGGCGCCCCGGCCGGCGCTCGCCTCGTTGATGGACAGGGTGGCGAGGGCGCCCAGGGTGGGTCCGGTGCAGGGGGCCCAGCCGATGCCGAAGAGCACTCCGAGCAGGGGGGCGCCGACCAGTCCGGCGGTGGGCTTCTTGTGGAAGCGGAACTCCCGCATGGTGACGCCCGGGATCAGTCCCATGAAGAACAGCCCGAGCAGGATGACCAGACCGCCCATGACCCGGGATATGACGTCCCGGTTCTGCTGGAGGGTGTCGCCGAAGTAGCCGAAGAGGGCTCCCCCGGAGACGAACACGGCGGTGAACCCGAGGACGAACAGGCAGGCGCCGGCGAGCAGCCGGCCGCGCTTGGCCTCGGCGAGGTCGGCGCCGCTGGCCCCGGTGACGTACGAGAGGTAGCCGGGCACCAGCGGCAGGACGCACGGCGAGAAGAAGGAGACCAGACCGGCCAGCAGGGCGATCGGCATGGCCAGCAGCAGGCCGCCGCTCAGCACGGTCTCGTTGACGCCGATGTCCTGGGCCAGCGGCAGCATGGCGGGGGTCACCGGGTCACTTCTCCGCGAGCAGCGGGTCGATCATCTTCCGCAGCCGGGTGTCGTCCAGCGCGGTCAGGGCGCGGGCCGCGATCCGGCCCTCCTTGTCCAGCACGATGGTCGAGGGGATGGCCGCGGGGTTGAGGGTGCCGGAGGGGAAGCGGAGGATCAGCTTGCCGTCCGGGTCGAAGAGGCTCGGGTAGGTGATCCCGAAGTCCTTCTCGAAGTTCTGCGGGTTCAGCTTGCGCGGGTCCCGGGTGTTGATGCCGACGAAGGCCACGGGCGCGCCGTCCTTGGCGAGCTGGTCGGAGACCTTCTTGAAGTACGGGGCCTCGCTGCGGCACGGGGCGCACCAGGAGCCCCACACGTTGAGGACCACCACCTTGCCCTTGAGGGCGGTGGTGTCGAGGGTCCCGCCGTCGAGGGTCTCGCCGTCGAGCTTGGGGGCCGCCACCCGCTCGCTTCTGGCGACGGTGGAGATCCCGCTGGGCCCGGTCACGTAGTTACCGCCGGCGGAGCTCGCGGACTTGCCGCCCTCGCCGCACGCCGTGAGGGTGACGGTGCTCGCGAGGGCAAGGCCGGTCAGCAGGATGGGGGCGCGGCCGATTCTCATGTGAAAAGTTTCGCATGGGCATATCAGGGATCTTCCGCGCCCCCCGGGACATCGCGTCGCCGCTGATCAGGCGGCCGTCAGGAACGTTTTCCAGCCGCCGGCCGGTGCCTGGCCCGGGGCCAGGGTGCGCATCTTGGCCAGAACCGCCGGGTCCTGGGCGTCGAGCCAGTCCACGAACTGCCGGAAGGATACGAGGCGTACGTCCTTTTTGTCCGCCATCGCCTTGAGGGCTTCCTCCACGGCGTCCATGTAGATCCCGCCGTTCCACTGCTCGAAGTGGTTGCCGATGAACAGCGGCGCCCGGTTCGTCTCGTATGCCCGCTTGAACCCGTTGAGGTAGGTGCCGGTCGCCTGCTTACGCCAGGCCGGGTAGTTGGAGGGCACGCCCCGGGTGGTGTTCTTCGACTGGTTCGCGAGGATGTTGTAGTCCATCGACAGCACCTCGAAGGAGTGCCCGGGGAACGGCAGCGACTGCAACGGCAGGTCCCAGATCCCGCCCCGCTTCACCGGCCACTGCTGGAGGCCGCCGGGCGAGCTCGCGTCGTACCGCCAGCCGAGCGCCTTCGCGGTCGGCAGCAGCCGCTCCTGCCCGAGCAGACAGGGGGTCCGGCCGCCGACCAGCTCCCGGCGGTAGTCGAAGGGCAGCGGCTCCAGGTCGGTGAACCCCGTGTTGGTCCGCCAGTTGGTGACGAAGGACACGGCCTGCTCGGTCTCGCTGCGCCAGTCCTCGGAGCTCCACTTCCCGACCGAGCCGGAGCCGCCGCAGAAGTGGCCGTTGAAGTGGGTGCCTATCTCGTGCCCGTCGAGCCAGGCCTGACGGACGTTCTTCAGGGTCAGCCGGACGTTCTCGTCCTTGAGGTAGCCGATGTCGGAGGCGCCGACCCGGTTCCTCGGCGGCTTGTAGAGGTCCTTCTTCGACTCCGGCAGCAGATAGATCCCGGAGAGGAAGAAGGTCATCGCCGCCCGGTGGTCCTTCGCCAGCTTCAGGAAGCGGGGGAAGAGACCGTTGCCTATCTCACCCGCCCCGTCCCAGCTGAACACCACGAACTGCGGCGGGGTCTCCCCGGGCTGCAGCCGCACCGGCTTGTCCGGCTGGTGCGGCTGCGGCCCCGTGTCCGAGGTCGAGCCGTCACCTATCGGCCTGCCGGGCGCCGGCCCGCCGTCGGGTCCTCCCGAGGCCTCACCGGACCCCTTCGGCCCCGGGGTGGCAGACCCGGAGGCACCACCACCGCCACCACTGCCGCTGCCGCCACCGCTGCCGCAGCCCGCGACACCCACGGCGGCCGCGGCACCCAATCCGAGCCCCAACGCACCCCGTCGGCTGAATTCACGCATGACACCGTCCCCCTGTCGCTCGTTCACATACACCCTGTCGTGCCCATATAGACGGACAAACGTACGTGGTGGATGCATCCGATACGGGGATTCCCTCGCGTAGCCGCATGTATTTGGCCAAACCCGTAACAGCCGCGCACCAAACGGTCACATGCACGGCCCGGATCGTGGCGCGCATCACACGGGGAGGGCCCGTGACGGGGGCCGGGCCGGGGGCCGCGCCCCCGGCCGGGGAACCGCGACTACGCCCCGAAGGCCTTCGACTGGCCCTTCACCGGCTTGGCCCCCGCCAGGAGGTGTGCCGGGACCAGGTCTCGGGCCGGCTCGCTGTAACCCACCGAGACGATCTTGTCGCCGCGGTAGGTGAACGAGGTCAGCGAGGCCAGGGTGCACTGCCGGCGCCGCGGGTCGTGCCACAGCCGGCGCTTCTCCACGAAGCTCCGCACGATCCAGATGGGCAGCTGGTGGCTCACGCACACCGCCTCGTGCCCGCGGGCCGCGTCCTTCGCCGCGTCCAGCGCGCCCATCATCCGGACCACCTGCTCCACGTACGGCTCGCCCCAGGACGGCCGGAACGGGTTGGTCAGGTGCTTCCAGTTCTCCGGCTTGCGCAGCGCACCGTCGCCCACGCCGAAGGTCTTGCCCTCGAAGACGTTCTCCGCCTCCAGCAGCCGGGCATCGGTGGCCAGGTCCAGACCGTGGGCCTTGGCGACCGGTGCCGCGGTCTCCTGCGCCCGCTCCAGCGGGGAGGACACCACATGGGTGATGTCCCGGCCCTCCAGGTGCTCGGCGACCCGGTCGGCCATCTCCCGCCCCAGCTCGGACAGGTGGTAGCCGGGCCGGCGGCCGTAGAGCACGCCCTCGGGGTTGTGGACCTCCCCGTGCCGCATCAGATGGACGACGGTGATGTCGTCCGGGGCGCTGTTTCCCGTGCTGCCGCTCATGCGGTGGCCTCCGCGGCGGCGCGGGCGGCGGCGGGCAGGGCCGCCGCGATCCGCTCGACCGCCCGCTCGTCGTGGGCGGTGGACACGAACCAGGACTCGAAGGCGGACGGCGGCAGGTAGACGCCCTGCGCCAGCATCGAGTGGAAGAAGCCGTTGAAGCGGAAGGACTCCTGCTTCTTGGCGTCCTCGTAGTTCCGCACCTCGTCCTCGGTGAAGAACACGGAGAACATGTTGGACGCCGTCTGCAGCCGGTGCGCCACGCCCTCCTTGGCGAGCGCCCCGCTGACCAGGCCCTGGATCTCCCGGGAGACCGCGTCGACCTTCTCGTACGCGGCGGCGTCGAGCAGCCGCAGCTGTGCCAGGCCCGCCGCGGTCGCGATCGGGTTCCCGGAGAGCGTGCCCGCCTGGTAGACGGGACCGGCCGGCGCCAGGTGGCCCATGACGTCCGCCCGGCCGCCGAAGGCCGCGGCCGGGAACCCGCCGCCCATCACCTTGCCGAAGGTCATCAGGTCGGGCTTCACCCCGTCCACCCCGTACCAGCCGGCCCGGCTGGTACGGAAGCCGGTCATCACCTCGTCGGAGATGTACAGCGCGCCGTTCTCCCGGCACAGGTCCGCCAGGCCCTGGTTGAAACCGGGGCCGGGGGTGACCACGCCCATGTTGCCGGGCGCCGCCTCGGTGATCACACAGGCGATCTCGCCGGGGTGCGCGGCGAACGCCGCCCGCACCGCCTCCAGGTCGTTGTAGGGGAGCACGATGGTGTCCCCTGCCTGCGCCCCGGTCACGCCCGGGGTGTCCGGCAGCGCGAAGGTCGCGAGCCCGGAGCCGGCGGCGGCCAGCAGCGCGTCCACGTGGCCGTGGTAGCAGCCGGCGAACTTCACCACCTTGGCGCGGCCGGTGAACCCGCGGGCCAGCCGGATCGCCGACATGGTCGCCTCGGTGCCCGAGGACACCAGCCGGACCTGCTCGACGGGCTCGATCCGGGCGACGATCTCCTCGGCCAGCGCGACCTCGCCCTCACCGGGCGTACCGAAGGAGGTGCCGCGCGCCACGGCCTCCTGCACGGCGGCGACCACCTCGGGATGCGAATGTCCGAGAATCATCGGCCCCCAGGAACAGACGAGGTCGACATACTCCCTGCCATCGGCATCGGTGAGATACGGACCGGTACCGGACACCATGAACCGGGGCGTACCGCCCACGGCTCGGAAGGCGCGGACCGGAGAGTTCACGCCGCCGGGGGTCACGAGGGACGCGCGCTCGAAGAGCGTCTGCGAAACTGGGGCTTCATACGTGTACGGGTAGCTCACACCAGCCATGGTCTCAGAGGCCGCGACAGACTTGCGGACGGGCGTTTCACCGCTGCGGCGCGGGGGAGGTCACTGCCATGATGATCAGGCTGCGTGGCGGGGGCTGCGGAGCCGGGGCAGGCGCAGGCAAGACCAGTCGGGTGGAGATATGCAACGCGGTGGTGGACCGGGCGAGGGTACGGACGGCCTCGACCCGCAGCGCGCCCGCGAAGCCAGGGAGGCCCGGCAGGCCCGCCGGCGCAGCGGCGGCAAGCACCGGCGCGCTTCCGCCGAGCCGGCCGGCCCGGCATCGAACCCGTCCCCCTCTGCGGACTCCGGCGCGGGCGTCGGGGGCCGCGGCATGGGAGTGACGTACAAGTACTTCGGCGCCCCGGACGGCGCCACGGCCGCGCGGGTCCCGGTCACCATGCGCCCCGAGGAGCTCGGCGGGGACGAGCTGGGCATGGGCGGCATGTTCACCAAGATCAAGCCGGAGACGGTGGCCGCGATGGTCCTGACCGGCATCGAGGGCATACCCCTGCACAAGGTGCCCCCGCTGGAACTGGTGGTCCTGCACCCCGACTACGCGGTGGTCAAACTCCCCATGACCGTGGTCGACCCGCTGCGCGGGATCGGCGAGGAATCGGTCGGCGCGGCGGCCTTCATCTGGTCCACGGTCCCCGACCGGGGCGGCCCCCGGGACGCCTTCAACGTCTACCAGCTGCTCCACGAATGGCAAGATTTCAGCCATCGTCTGCACGAGGCCGGCCACCAGCCCTACTGTCTGGTCTGGCCCTGATCATGACCACGCCCCCGGGGGACACCCCCGTACTGCTGACCCCGTGGGCCGAGGGCCGCGCGTTCGAGCTGCTGCTGGAGCGCGCCAACGCCCCCGGGATGACCCGTTTCCTCGGCGGCCCGGAGACCCCGGCCAAACTCGCCGACCGGCAGCGCCGGTACGTGGCGCTCAGCGCCCGGGAGCCGGCCGCGGGCCGGATGTTCCGGGTGGACGTGGCCGGCGAACCGGCCGGCACGGTCGGCTTCTGGGAACGGGACTGGCTCGGCGAGCCGGTCTACGAGACCGGCTGGGGCATCCTCCCCGGGTTCCAGGGCCGCGGCCTGGCCGTGGCCGCCGTCACCGCCCTGATCGCCCACGCCCGGACCCACGGCACCCGCCCCTCCCTGAACGCCTTCCCCGGCCTGGAGCACGGGGGTTCCAACGGCGTGTGCCGCCGCGCGGGCTTCACCCTGGTCGGGGAGACGGACTTCGAGTACCCGCCCGGCCAGGTCCACCGGGGCAACCACTGGCGCTTCGACCTCGGCTGAGGGCGCGGCGGCGGGCCCGGGCGGGCAACGGCGGCCCCGGCGGTTCGCGGGGCCCGTCAGGTGGTGAGGACCGCGCGGCCGCGGTGGCCGCCCGCGGCGAGCAGGGTGTGGGCGGCGGCGGCCTCCGCGAGCGGGTAGACGGCGCCGACCCGGAGGGTGAGCGCCCCCTCGTCCACCAGGCCGGCCAGTTCGGCCAGTCGCGCGCCGTCCGCGGCCACCTCCTGTTCCAGCACCCGGACCCCCCGGACCGGCTCCGGGCTGCCGCCCGGCGTCAGACCGACGTACACCCCGCCGTCCCGGACGGCGTCCAGGGCCACCCCGTTCAACACCGCCGCGTCCAGCACCCCGTCCACCCCGAGCCCGGCCGGAGCCGACCCCCGGGGCAGGAACCCGGTCGCGCCGAGGCCCCGTACGAGTTCCTCGTCCTCCGCGCCGGCCAGCGCGGTGACGACCAGCCCGGCCCGGGCGGCCAGTTGCACCGCGAGTCCGCCGACCATCCCGGCCGCGCCGGTGATCAGGACGGAGTCCCCGGCGGTCAGCCCCAGTTGGTCCACCGCGCGGGCCGCCGTCAGCCCGGCGAGCGGCAGTACGGCCGCCGCCTCCTGCGGCACCGACTCCGGGGCGGCGGCCAGCGCGTCCGCGTCGAGGACCGCGTACTCGGCGTGCGAGCCGAGCGGTTTCACCGTGCCGTAGTGCAGGGCCACCACCGACTGTCCGGGCGTCCAGCCGGACACCCCGGGGCCGAGTTCCGCCACCTCACCGGCCACGTCCCAGCCGAGCCCGACCCGCTGCCCGGCCCCGCCGAACACCCCGGCCCTGACCAGCGCGTCCACCGGATTCACCCCGGCCGCCCGGACCCGCACCAGGACCTGCCCGGCCCCGGGCACCGGCACCGGGACCTCGGCGATCCCCAGCACCTCCGGCCCGCCGAACCCGTCCACCACGACCGCCCGCATCGTCCCCGTCGTCGACCCCATGACCTCTCCCCACTCCCGGCGTTCCCGCCGTTCTCGGCGTTCCCGATGCGCACTAACTTATGGAGAGTTACTTTCCTTCCGTAAGGACGCACATGAAGGTGCGTACCCGACCCGGAGGGAAGTGGGGCACCCCATGGCCACTCAGACCGCGGCGGCCCGCAGGGCCGAAGCCCGTGCCGCCTACGACGCGTTCGTCGCGGACTGCCCGACCGGGCAGCTCCTCGCCCGGATCGGCGACAAATGGGCCGGCCTGGTCATCGGCGCACTCCGCGAATCCGCCGAGGCCACGGCACCCGGCAGCATGCGGTACAGCGAACTCGGTCGCCGCATCCCCGGGGTCAGCCAGAAGATGCTCACCCAGACCCTCCGCACCCTGGAGCGCGACGGTCTGGTCTCCCGGACCGTCACCCCCTCGGTCCCGGTCCGCGTCGACTACGCCCTCACCCCGCTCGGCAGCAGCCTCGGCGGTCTGCTGTCCGCCGTGAAGCTGTGGGCCGAGACCCACTTCGACGAGGTCCACGAGGCCCGCGACCGCTACGACCGGACCGCCGCCACCGCCTGACACCGCCCGGCACCGCCCGGCAGCGGACCGTCCGCCCGGAAAAACCGCACCCCGGCCGGGCGGCCCGATGGCATGCTGAGCCCGTGAACGGTCCCGACATCCACCTCACCCTCGCCCCCGAGCTGCGGCTCTTCGCCCCGCCGGCCCGCCGGGCGGAACGCACCCCGACGGCCACCGACGGCGCCTCCAGCCTCGGCCATGTGGTCGAGTCCACCGGTGTCCCGCTGACCGAGGTCGGCCGGCTGCTCGCCGACGGCGAGGAAGTCCCGGTCTCGTACGTCCCGTTGGGCGGCCAGCACATCGAGGTGGAGGCCGTCACCCGCCCCCAGCAGGTCCCGGGCGCCCCCCTCCGCTTCCTCCTCGACGTGCACCTCGGCACCCTCGCCCGCCGGCTGAGGCTGCTGGGCGTGGACACGGCGTACGAGAACGAGGACATCGGCGACCCGGCCCTGGCCACCCGCTCGGCGGCCGAGCGGCGGGTGCTGCTGTCCCGCGACCGGGGGCTGCTGCGGCGCCGCGAGATCTGGGCCGGCGCCTATGTCTACAGCGACCGGCCGGACGACCAACTCCGCGACGTCCTGGGCCGGTTCGCGCCCCGCCTGGAACCGTGGACCCGCTGCACCGCCTGCAACGGCACCCTGCGGACGGCCGACAAGGAATCGGTCGGCGAACTGATCGAGGGCGGCACGCAGCGGACGTACGACGTCTTCGCACAATGCGGCTCCTGCGACCGGGTCTACTGGCGCGGCGCCCACCACGCCCGCCTGGAGCGCATCGTCTCGGAAGCGGTGGAGGAGTTCGGCCCCTACGGCCGCGCCTACTCCGGCACCCGGGGCCCGCAAAACCCCTGACACACCCCCGCCCGCCGGGGGGGGGGGGGGGGGGGGGGGGCCCCCCCCCCCCCCCCCCCGGCCCCCCGCCCCCCCCCGCCGCCCCCCGCCCCCCCCCCCCGGGGGGGGGGGGCCCCCCCCCCCCCCCCCCCCCCCGGCGGCCCGGGCACCCGGGCCGCGGCCGCGCGAGCACCCGGACACCCGGGCCGCGGCCGCGCGGGCGCCGACCGCCCGGCCGGAGGCCCGGGCCGTGGCGCCGCGCCGGAGGCGCCTGGCGCGGGTCCCGGCCGCCGCCCCCGGTGGCTGGCAGACTCCCCGCCATGACCGCCACCCCCACCCCCGGGTCCGTCGATGTCGCCGTGGTGGGCGCCGGCCCCACCGGACTGCTGCTCGCCGGTGACCTCGCCGCCGCCGGACTCACCGTGGCCTTGCTGGAGCGGCGGCCGAGCACCGCCGCCAACCTCACCCGGGCGTTCGCCGTGCACGCCCGGACCCTGGAACTGCTCGACGCCCGCGGCCTCGCGGACGAGCTGGTGGCCACCGGCCGCCCGGTGCGGCGGCTGGGCCTGTCCGACCGGCTCGCCGTCCGGCTCGACGACCTCGCCGCCCGCACCCGTTTCCCGTACGTGCTGGTCACCCCGCAGTACGAGACCGAGCGGCTGCTGGAACGCCGCGCACTGTCCACAGGTGTGGACATCCGCTACGGAACCGAGTTCACCGCCCTCCGCGAGCTCGCCGACCGGGTCGAGCTGAAGGTCCGCACCGCCGACGGCGCCTCCGGAGTCCTGCACGCCCGCCACCTGGTCGGCACCGACGGCCACCGCTCCGCCGTCCGGGCCTCCCTCGGCCTGCCCTTCCCCGGCCAGTCCGCGATCCGCTCCGTCATCCTGGCCGACGTACGGCTCACCGACCCGCCGCCCGACGTCCTCACCTTCAGCGGCAACGGCCGGGCCTTCGCCTTCCTCGTGCCGTTCGGTGACGGCTGGTACCGGGCCATCGGCTGGCAGCGCGACCGGCAGCCCGCCGACGACGCCCCCGTCGACCTCTCCGAGCTCCGCGACATCACCCGGGACTGCTTCGGCACCGACCACGGCATGCACGACGCCCGCTGGATCTCCCGTTTCCACAGCGACGAACGCCAGGTCCCGCGCTACCGCACCGGCCGGGTCTTCCTCGCCGGGGACGCCGCACACGTCCACACCCCGGCCGGCGGCCAGGGCATGAACACCGGCATCCAGGACTCCGCCAACCTCTCCTGGAAACTCGCCGCCGCCCTGAACGGCCGCGCCGCCGACCCCGAGGCCCTCCTCGACAGCTACCACGGCGAACGGCACCCGGTCGGCCGGATGGTGCTGCGCAGCAGCGGCGCCCTGATCCGGATGGTGATCGGCGGCACCGCCGCGATGCGCGGCGCCCGCACCCTCGGCGGCGCCGTCCTGGGCAGCGTCCCGGCCGCCCGCGCCCGGGCCATGGGCCTGATCACCGGGATCGGCATCGCCTACCCGCCGCCCCCCGGCGGCCGCCGCCCGGCGGGCCGACGGGCCCCGGACGTGCCGCTCACGGACGGCGGCCGCCTGTACGAGCGCCTGCGCACCGGTGACTTCGTCCTGCTCACCCCGGCCCCGGCAGCCCCGCAAACCTCTCCTGCGGCTCTGCCCGCTCCCGCCCCCGGGATCACCCACGCCCACTGGCGCGACCCGCACCGGACCACCCACGCGCTGATCCGCCCAGACGGCTACATCGCCTGGTCGGCGGAACACCCCTCCGAAGCGGACACCAGCACGGCGATCGCCGGCTGGCTCGCCCCCACCCGCCCCTGAACACCACACCGGCCGGGCCCACAGGCCCGGCCGGTGTCTCGGATGCTCAGAACCTCCGAGGCTCAGAAGGCGTACGCGTCGCCCGTGTCCAGGGCCAGCACCACGTGCTCGTCATTGGCCCGGTTCCGGTCGGTCGCCCCGCCGTTCCACAGGGTGTCGACCCGCAGGACCACCTCGGACGGCCGCTCCTTCAGCCGCAGCACCAGCCCGATGTGGCGGCCCCGCCCGTGCGCGGGCAGGGCGCCCGTCTCGCACACCACCTCGCGCAGTCCGGCCCGGGCGCAGCCCCCGGCCAGTTCCTGCCGGTCCGCGAGGTCCGCGGACAGCCTCAGCCGGAGCGTGGCGGTGGCGAGGGCCGAGGGGCCCTCGTTCTCCGGGATCAGCAGCACGCCGAGCCGGCCCGCCGAGAGCGACACCCGGCCGTGGTAGCCCACGTCCGCCTCCGCCTCCGGTCCGACGGCGACGCCCGCGCCGACCCCGGCTGCCACGCCGGGCCCGGACGCGTGGGCGGCTCCCGCGGCCCCGGCCCCGAGCACCACGGCCACCGCGGCCGCCACCGCGCTCCGTACGACACCGCCAGGACGACGCGCCCTCAGCGCGGCCATCACCACCGTCACCACCGTCACCACCTCCAGTGACCCGGACGCTAGCCCGCCGACCGGTCGCACCATCGGACCATCACACGAACGAGGGCGCTGCGTCCCGCCATCTGCCCGGGCCCGGGGACCCGGCGACCCGGCGGCCCCGCGCCCGCCCGCTGCCTATGCTGGCCGGAACAGCCCGTACGCACATACGAGGGAGCTCCGCACATGAGCACGGCCACCCGGACCGCAGTAGTCACCGGCGCGAGCAGCGGGATCGGTGCGGCCACCGCCCGGCAGCTGGCCGCGGCCGGCTACCACGTCGTACTCACGGCCCGCCGCAAGGACCGCATCGAGGCGGTCGCGGAGGAGATCCGCGCGGCCGGCCACTCGGCGGCCGCGCACGCCCTCGACGTCACCGACCGGGCCGCCGTGGACGCCTTCGCCGCCTCCCTCGACGGCTGCGCGGTCCTGGTCAACAACGCGGGCGGGGCGCTCGGCGCCGAACCGGTCGCCACCGGCGACCCGGCCGACTGGCGCACCATGTACGAGGTCAACGTGATCGGCACGCTGAACCTCACCCAGGCCCTGCTGCCCGCCCTGGACGCCTCCGGCGACGGCACCGTGGTCGTCCTGTCCTCCACCGCCGGGCACTCCACGTACGAGGGCGGCGCCGGGTACGTGGCCGCCAAGAACGGCGCCCGGGTCCTCGCCGAGACCCTCCGGCTGGAGATCGTCGGCCGCCCGGTGCGGGTCATCGAGATCGCCCCCGGCATGGTCAAGACCGAGGAGTTCGCGACCACCCGCTTCCGCGGGGACACCGACAAGGCCGCCAAGGTGTACGCGGGGGTGGCCGAGCCGCTCACCGCCGAGGACGTGGCCGAGACCATCACCTGGGCGGTCACCCGCCCCAGCCACGTCAACATCGACCTGCTGGTGGTCCGGCCGCGCGCGCAGGCCTCCAACACCAAGGTGCACCGGGAGCTCTGAGCGGCCGGGCCGTCACCGGCCCGGCCCTTCGGCCGGCCCGGCCCGCTGGATGACCCGCCCGTTGGATGACCGGCCCGTTGGATGACCGGCCGCCCGGGGTTGCTCCACGCTCCCGGGCGGCCGGCCGTCATGGGGGCCGCGGGCCGTCGTCGGCCCGCGCGGACCCGGTCAGACCAGACCGGCGGCTTTCAGCGCGGGCATCAGGGCGGCCGGCTTCAGCCCGGCGGCCTTCGCCGCCGCCAGCGTCCGCTGGAGGTCCGCCGCGAGGGTCGGCGTGAAGTGCAGCAGCACCACGTCGCCCGCCGCGAGCCGCGGGGTGGGCGGCGGGGTGTCGCCCCAGGTGGTCAGGTCGTGGGTCCAGGTGACCAGGGCCTTCATCCCGCAGGCCTTCGCGGCCAGCCGGACCTCGTCGTTCACGGCCCCGTACGGCGGGCGCAGCAGCTTGGGCGCCCGCCCGAAGGTGGCCTGCAACTGGTCCCCGGCCCCGCACACCTCCGCGTCCTTGCCGGCCGCGTCGAGGGTGGTCAGATCGGGGTGGTTCACGGTGTGGTTCTCCACCGTGGCCCGGCCCTCGTCCGTCAGCCGGGTGAAGTAGCCGGTGTCGTAGGAGGTGGCGCCCGGCAGCAGGAACAGGGAGGCCGGCACCCGCTTGTCGATCAGCGTCTGGGCGACCGCGGGGTCGTGGTACCACCCGTCGTCGATGGTGATGAAGACGACCTTCTCCTGGGTCGGGACCTTCGACACGACCGGCGGCAGACCCGCCCTGGCCTGCGCGGATCCGACCATTCCCACGCTCAGCGACAAGGACGCGAGCACACCGAGAACCACACGCGATCTCCACATGCGGCACACCTTGGTCTAGACCAACTCACCCCGTCAACCCCCTTGCACCACACGGTGGTTGCTTCGTCGCGACCGACACACGGAGGGGCCCGGACCGTTTCCGGTCCGGGCCCCTCCGCTCCCCCGACAGCCGCGCCCCGGGCTCAGCCCTTGACGCAGATGAGCTGCTTCAGCTTGGCCACCACGCGCACCAGATCGGTCTGCTGCGCCATGACCTGCTCGATCGGCTTGTAGGCGGCCGGGATCTCGTCCACGACCCCCGAGTCCTTGCGGCACTCAACCCCCCGGGTCTGGTCCGCGAGGTCCCGCACCGAGAACCGCTTCTTCGCCGCGGTCCGGCTCATCTTCCGGCCCGCCCCGTGCGAGGCCGAGTTGAAGGCCTTCTCGTTGCCCAGCCCCTTGACGATGTACGAGCCCGCGCCCATCGAACCGGGGATGATCCCGTAGTCCCCGCTGCCCGCGCGGATCGCGCCCTTGCGGGTGACCAGCAGGTCCATGCCCTCGTACCGCTCCTCCGCCACGTAGTTGTGGTGGCAGCTGATCTCCTGCTCGAAGGAGACCTTCGCCTTCCGGAACTCCTTCCGGACGACCTCCTTGAACAGCGCCATCATCACGGCCCGGTTGTACTTGGCGTACTCCTGCGCCCAGTACAGGTCGTTGCGGTACGCCTCCATCTCCGGAGTGGCGGCGAGGAACACCGCGAGGTCGCGGTCCACCAGGCCCTGATTGTGCGAGAGGCCGCGGGCGATGCCGATGTGGTGCATGGCCAGCTCGTTGCCGATGCCCCGCGAGCCGGAGTGCAGCATCAACCAGACGGAATCGGACTCGTCCGTGCAGAATTCGACGAAGTGGTTGCCGGATCCGAGCGTTCCGAGCTGCTTCGCGGCCCGTTCCCGACGGAACTTGACCTCGTCCGCCAGGTAGTCGAACCGTTCCCACAGGTCCCCGAAGCCCCGCTCGGTCCCGAAGCCGTACAGCCGGGCCGGGTCGACCGGGTCGCGGTGGAGGCCGGCGCCGACCGGGATGGCCCGCTCGATCTGCGAACGCAGCTTCGAGAGGTCCCCGGGCAGGTCGTTGGCGGTCAGCGAGGTCTTGACCGCGGACATTCCGCAGCCGATGTCCACGCCGACGGCGGCCGGGCAGACCGCGTCCTTCATGGCGATCACCGAGCCGACCGTGGCCCCCTTGCCGTAGTGGACGTCCGGCATCACCGCCAGGCCCTTGATCCACGGGAGGGTGGCGACATTGTGGAGCTGCTGCATCGCGCTGTCTTCGACGGCCGCCGGATCGGTCCACATCCGGATCGGGACCTTCGCCCCGGGCACCTCTACATACGACATTTCATCCCCACTACCCCGTAAACCAAAGAAAAGCCTGAATACGCAAAAAGCCTCGCTCTCGGTCCCAAACGCGACAAGGGACCGGCATCAGCGCCAGCGCGTGCGGTAGACATTGTGTCCATCGCCCGCCACACCGCGGCAACGGAATATTCGACCGAGGGAGCCACAAGACGTGCAGCGCAAGGCAGTACGGCTGACCCTGCCGGGCATCGCGGTGCTCGCCGCGCTCGTGACCGGCTGCACCGCCGGCGACGCCGGCAAGGCGGGCGGCGGCGACTCCAAGGGCGGTGTCGACGCCCCGGTGGCCGCGGCCCCCGGCAAGTACCGCAGTCTGCCGATGCCCTGCAAGGCCGTGGACGAGAAGCGGACCAAGGCCATGCTGCCCGTCGACCCCGAGCTGCCCGCGGACCGCCGGGACCAGCTGTACGCCGGGGTGGCCGACACCTCCTACGACGGGGACCGCCGGGTCGGCTGCCGCTGGAAGGCGCAGGACACCGACACCACCACCCGGCTCCTCTACGTCGGCTTCGAGCGGGTGGTCTCCTACGACCGGGCCGCCGCCAGCGACGACGACAAGGCGCACCTGGTGTACGAGCGCCAGCTCGTCGGCGCCGGCCTGCCCGCGGCCGTGACCTCCACCACCCCGCCCACCGGCACCACCGGCACCACCGGGTCGCCCGCCCCGGGCAGTTCCCCCGGCGCCACCCCCTCCCCCGGCGCCCCCTCGGGCCCCACCGGCGGAAGCGGCTCCCCCGGCAGCGGCAGCCCCAGCGGCAGCAGCGGCACCGACTCCGGCGAGCTCGGTTCGCGCCGGCTGGACGGGCTGGGCGACGAGGCCTTCCTCCTCGACCGGTCCGCCACGACCGCCGGGGCACCGGGCTCCACCGGCACGGCCGGTACGACCGGCACGACGGGCACGACCGCCCCTTCCCGCACGGTCCGGATCGTGTTCCGCACCTCGAACGTCATCGTCACGGTCGACTACGGCGTGCTGCCCTCCACCGCGAGCACCGAGGTGTCGGCCGAGGAAACCCAGGAACTGACAGTGGAGTTGGCGGAGGCACTCGCCGAGCGCTTCGGCGACTAGGCGCACCCTCGGCGGGCCGCCGGGGCGCGTCCGCGTGATGGCGGGCACAGCAGGCCGTCCCCCGATCGGGCTACGGTTGCCGGGTCCCGCCGTCCGTCATTGAAGGAATCATGCGCCGATCAGCCTCCCGTCTCACCCGCGTTCTCGCTTGCGCGTCCGTCCCGGTGCTCCTCGCCGTGGCCGGCTGCTCCTCCGATTCCGGCAAGGGGGGCTCCGACTCCGGCAACGACAAGAAGGCGTCCGATTCATCCGGTTCGTCCTCCTCGGCCGGCTCCACCGGCGGCTCGGGTTCCGGTTCCGCCCAGCCGAGCGCCGAGCCCTCCGCGACCAAGCTCCCGGAGGTCGCGGTCGCCAAGCTGCCCGACCCCTGCAAGGTGATCCAGGCGAAGACCGTCACGGCGCTGGTGCCCGAGGTCAAGAACGCGGGCGGTCTGGCGACCAAGTCCAACGACCTCGCCAACCGGGCCGGCTGCTCCTGGAACGGCCTCGACGAGAACGGCCTGAAGGGCTCGGACTACCGCTGGCTGGCCGTCTCCCTGGTCCGCTACGACTCCCACGAGTCCCTCGGCAGCGGCGACAAGCGCGCCGAGGAGCAGTACGCCAAGCAGGTCGAGGCGGCCAAGGGCTCCGAGGGTGCGCAGAAGGTCGCGGCGCAGGAGGTGGCCGGGGTCGGTGACCAGGCCACCAGCGTGACGTACAGCGTGAAGAAGGACGTGGAGTTCTTCAACACCACGGTGGTGGCCCGGACCCACAACGTGGTGGTCACCCTCGACTACAACGGTGCCGCCTACGAGGGCGCCACCGCCCCCGACCGGGCGAAGCTGACCCAGGGCGCGATCGCCGCCGTCAAGGAGGCCGTGAACGCGGCCGGGGCCGCCAAGCAGTAGCCCGGGCGCCGGCTCCCGGCGTCCACCCGTACTCTGTGGCCAGAGTTTGGCCAGATTTTGACCGGAGCTGGACAAGTGGGAGGGGATCGCGGGTGGCCGCGATGGAGCTGACTCGGACGCACCGAATACTCATCGGCGTCGTGGTGGCCGGAGCCGTGGTGATCGCGGCGATCGGCTTCGCGGGCTCGTATTCCGCGGTCCGCGCCCTGGCCCTGAAGAAGGGCTTCGGCGACTTCTCGCTGGTGTTCCCGATCGGCATCGACGCGGGCATCTGTGTGCTGCTCGCCCTCGACCTGCTCCTCACCTGGATCCGGATCCCGTTCCCGCTGCTGCGGCAGACGGCCTGGCTGCTGACCGCGGCGACGATCGCGTTCAACGGCGCGGCCGCCTGGCCGGACCCGCTGGGCGTGGGCATGCACGCGGTGATCCCGATCCTGTTCGTGGTCACGGTGGAGGCGGCCCGGCACGCGGTCGGCCGGATCGCGGACATCACCGCGGACCGGCACATGGAGGGCGTCCGGATCACTCGCTGGCTGCTCTCGCCGGTGCCGACGTTCAAGCTGTGGCGGCGGATGAAGCTGTGGGAGCTGCGCAGTTACGAGCAGGCCGTGGGCATGGAGCAGGACCGGCTGATCTACCAGGCCCGGCTCCAGGCCCGTTACGGTCGCGGCTGGCGGCGGAAGGCCCCCGTGGAGGCGCTGATGCCGCTGCGGCTGGCCCGGATCGGCGTCCCGCTGGCGCAGACCGCCGCCGACGGCCTGGCCGCGGCCGGGATCGCCCCGGCCCTGCTGCCCCCGGCCGCGCCGGATCCGGCGCCGGCCCCGGCCCAGGTGACGGCCTCGGCCCAGCCCGCCCTCACGGCGGCCGAGCCCACCCCCGGATCCGCCTCCGGATCCGCCTCCGAATCCGCGGCCGAGGCCCCGGACGACGCCGCCGCCCCCCAGCCCGTCCAGCAGGCGCAGGCCGCCCAGACCGCGCAGGTTCCCCAGC
This sequence comes from Streptomyces sp. NPDC033845, assembly GCF_055576225.1. NCBI lineage: Bacteria > Bacillati > Actinomycetota > Actinomycetes > Kitasatosporales > Streptomycetaceae > Streptomyces > Streptomyces sp. NPDC033845. The sequence goes on from NZ_JBVIRI010000012.1 coordinate 250,673, forward strand.
AGGCGGCCCAGCCGCCCGTCTACGCGATGGACCCCACCGCGATGCCGGCCGCGCACAACAGCGCCTGGTTCGCCGCCCCGAAGGCACCGCAGGCCGCGTACGAGGGCGGCTACAACCCGCAGTACGTCGAGGGCCTGGAGCCCACCCCGGTGCTCGCGCCGACCGGCCCCGGCCCGGAGGAGGAGCCCGCCCCCGGGCTCCCCGACGCCCCGGACGTCCCCGCCAGCGCCGAGGTGCCCGAGGTGCCCGAGCAGCTCCCGCCGGACGAGCACGAGTTCACGGAGGCCGCCTACAAGGTGTTCCGGATGTTCATCAACGAGCACGGGAACTTCCCGACCCCCGAGGCGCTCGACATACACCTCTCCGACGGCTACGGGGTGACGCACCCGCGCAGCACCTCCCTGCTCCGCCGGATGATGCCGGACCTCCGGCAGCGCTACGAGGTCGAGGCCGCGGCCGAGCACATCGCCTGAGCCCGAGCACGGCCACGACCACGACCACACAGGCGAGAGGGCCCGCACCCCACCGGGGTGCGGGCCCTCCGGCGTGCCGGGGCCGGGCCGTGGGGACCGACTGCCGGCTGAAACATTCCCGAGGGACGGCTGCAGTCTTCCCCCGCCAGTCTGCTCCCACAGGGGCGGAGGAGGGGCCTTCGCCCTGCCGCCGTCCATAGAAGAGGTGTGAATGATCGTGCGGAATGTGACCGCCCCGTCCATCGCAGTGGGAATGGGGATCAGCGTCCTCGCCTCGCTGATCTCCCTGGCAGCCGTTCCCGCCGAAGCGGCCCCGACCCCGACCCCGAAAGGAGTGAACTGGGAGCCGTGCCGGGATGCGGCGGCGGACTGGAACCGCAAGGACGATCGCAGTGAATGCGCCCTCATTCCTGTTCCGGTCGACTATTCCAAGCCGGCCGGCCGGAAGATAGACATCGCCGTGAGCCGGGTCAAGGCCACCGGAAAGCGCACGGGCGCCCTGTTCGGCAACCCCGGAGGTCCGGGCCTGCCCGGCACCCCGATCCCCTTCGAACTCCTCGACAGCCGGCTGGCTGCGATGAACGAGGAACTCGATTTCATCGGCATCGACACGCGTGGAACGGGATACAGCGCCCAGATTTCCTGCGACGCACCCGAATCGCCGCCGACGGAAACCGAGAAGGAGGCGTTCGAGCGACAGGCGGACCAGAAGCGCACGTGCATCGCCAAGGACCCGGAGCTGGCGCTCTCCATCAGCATGGAGAACGCCGCCCGGGACATGGACCACATCCGGCAGGTACTGGGTTACCCGAGGATAAACTTCTACGGAAATTCCGGCGGCACCGCACTGGGTGCGGTCTACCGCTCGATGTTCGACCACCGAGTCGACCGCATGTGGCTGGACTCGATCATGTCCCCGGTCGGCCAGGATGCTGCCGTCACCGCACAGGTCGCGCAGGATCACGCCGCATACCAGCGGTTCTTCAAGTGGCTCGCCGACAGGAACGCGACCTACGGGTTCGGGAACTCGGCCAAGAAGGTCGAGTCCGCGCTGATCGCGTTGCAGGCGAAGGTGGGTCGTGCGGAATTCGCCCCGTCCCTCGATCCGAATCCGAAGGCAGCTCCGGACCGGTGGCGACGGTCTGCGGCGAAACTGCTGGAGCTCCGGAAGAGCGGTGCGGGCAACAGCCCCCGACAGCAGAATGCGGATCGCAGGACGTTCGGTTTCGGCGAGATCGGCCGTAATTACGGGTTCACCCACGATGCCTTCATGTGCAACGCGAGCACGGACGGCCGGACGTACGCGGACTTCGTCGAGATGAGGAAGAAGCGGCAGACCGAGTATCCCTTCGCGACGAACGCCAACGACGAACTCATCATGTTCTGCGCGGGCTGGCCGGCGGGCAAGGCCTGGGACCTCAGGCCCGGAAAGAGCCGGCTGCAACTGTCAGGCCACAAGTTCGAGATCGTCACGCCCTACGCGTGGGCGGAGATGATGCACGAGAAGATCGGCGGCTCTCTGCTGACGGTCATGGACGCGACGCACTCCAGTATGAAGTCCAAGGACCTGGCCTGCGGATCCAAGGTGGTCGACTTCTTCCGGAAGGGCACCACCACGGACGGCAGTTGCCCCGGTCTCCCCGATGATCCGACGGGCTTCCCGGGACCTGCCGGCGATCTGGCGGGCACCGTGAGGCTCCCGAACTGCTCGGCTTCGCTGGTCCGCCCCCGCACCGCCCGCGACGGGGACAAGGCCCTGCTGCTGAGCAACGGGCACTGCCATCCCGCGGGGCGGCCGAAGCCGGGTGAAGTGGTCACCGACAAGGGTGTCCCGGTGGAGGGCAGCGTGCTGAGCCCGGCAGGCCGCGAACTGGGCCCGGTGACGGGACGGGTCGTGTACGCGACGATGACCGGAACCGACGTGATGCTGGCACAGCTGGATTCGACGTACGCGGACATCCGGCGGAAGTACGGGGTGGAGGCGTTCCCGCTGGCCTCGTCCGCTCCCGCTGCCGGGCAGCGGATCAAGGTGGCGTCGAGTTTCCTGGAAAGCGTGTGGTCCTGCCGGGTCGAGGCGGTGGTTCCGACCCTCAGGGAGGGCGACTATTCCTCGGCCGACGCGCTCCGGTACGCGAAGGAGTGCGACACCCGGCCCGGAAGCTCCGGATCGGCCGTGGTCGATGCCCGGACCGGGGAGCTCGTCGCGGTGAACAGCACCAGCAACCGGGACGGCAAGCAGTGCGAACTCAACAACCCGTGTGAGGTGGACGGCACGGGCACCACGGTCCACCGAGGGCGCGGATACGCCACGCGGACCGCGGCGATCGCCGCCTGCGTCGGAGCGGGCAACGCGCTGGACCTCACCCGCCGGGAATGCGAACTGCCCAAGCCCTGACCCCGACCTTGACCCCGACCTTGACCCCGGCCGCGGCCGCGGCCGCGAGCATGCGGAAGGGCCCGCACCCCCCAGGGGTGCGGGCCCTTCGCCGTGCCGGGCGCGGTCCGCTACGCCGCGAGCAGCCTGCGGACCCGGTCCGCGCCGACCGCGAGCAGCAGCGTGGGCAGCCGCGGGCCGGTCTCCCGGGTGACCAGGAGGCGGTAGAGCAGGGCGAAGAAGGTGCGCTGCGCGACCTTCAGCTCCGGCGTGGGCTTGGCGTCGGGCTCCAGCCCGGCCATCACCTTCGGCACCCCGTAGACCAGGGTGGTCAGCCCGTCGAGGGACCAGTGCGAGTCCAGGCCCTCCAGGAGCAGCCGCAGGGATTCACGGCCGTCCGCGTCCAGGGAGGACAGCAGCTCGGTGTCCGGCTCCTCGCGGACCAGGGTCCGCTGGTCGGCCGGGACCTGGGTGGTGATCCAGTTCTCGGCGCGGTCCAGCCGGGGCCGGACCTCGTCCAGCGAGGTGAGCGGCTGCTCCGGGTCGAGGTCGCCGAGGATCCGCAGGGTCTGCTCGTCGTGCCCGGCGGTGATGTCGGCGACGGACGCGAGCGTCCGGTACGGCATCGGGCGGGGGGTGCGCGGCAGCTCGGCGGCGGCGGTGCGCACGGCGCGGGTGTGGGAGGCGGCGTCGGCGGGCAGCACGCTGCCGTCGGCGACCTTGGCCTCCAGCTTGTCCCACTCGTCGTAGAGCCGCTGGATCTCCTGGTCGAAGGCGATCTTGAAGGACTGGTTGGGGCGGCGGCGGGCGTAGAGCCAGCGCAGCAGCTGCGGTTCCATGATCTTCAGCGCGTCGGCCGGGGTGGGGACCCCGCCCTTGCTGGAGGACATCTTGGCCATGCCGCTGATGCCGACGAAGGCGTACATCGGGCCGATCGGCTGCTCGCCGCCGAAGATGTGGACGATCTGGCCGCCGACCTGGAAGGAGGAGCCGGGCGAGGAGTGGTCCACGCCGGAGGGCTCGAAGATCACGCCCTCGTAGGCCCAGCGCATCGGCCAGTCGACCTTCCAGACCAGCTTGCCGCGGTTGAACTCGGAGAGCTTGACCGTCTCGGTGAACTCGTCCTCGGCGCAGACGTAGGTGAGCTCGGTGGTCTCGTCGTCGTAGGCGGTGACCTTGGTGAAGTCCTTGCCGCACTGCCCGCAGTAGGGCTTGTACGGGAAGTAGCCGCCCTCGCCGGTGCTGCCGTCGTCCTCGGCGGCGGCGCCGGAGCCCTCGGCGGCCTCCAGCTCGGCCTCGTCCACCGGCTTCTGCTGGGGCTTCTTGCCGCCCGGCTTCTGCTTGGTGCGGTACTGGTCGAGGATGGCGTCGATGTCGCCGCGGTGCTTCATCGCGTGCAGGACCTGCTCGCGGTAGGTGCCCGCGGTGTACTGCTCGGTCTGGCTGATGCCGTCGTACTCGACGCCGAGCTCGGCAAGCGCCTCGACCATGGCGGCCTTGAAGTGCTCGGCCCAGTTCGGGTACGCGGAGCCCTCGGGGGCGGGGACCGAGGTCAGCGGGCGGCCGATGTGCTCGGCCCAGCTGCCGTCGACTCCGGGGACGCCGGCCGGCACCTTGCGGTAGCGGTCGTAGTCGTCCCAGGAGATCAGGTGGCGGACCTCGATGCCCCGGCGGCGGATCTCGTCCGCGACCAGGTGCGGGGTCATGACCTCGCGGAGGTTGCCCAGGTGGATGGGGCCCGACGGGGAGAGTCCGGACGCGACGACGACAGGTTTGCCGGGTGCTCGGCGCTCCGCCTCGGCGATGACCTCGTCCGCGAAACGGGAGACCCAGTCGGTCTCGGTGCTGCTCTGAGCCACGACACGTCCTTCTATCTCAAATGCTGGCGTCAGCCTTACCTCCGGCCATTCTCCCAGACGGAAGCCGCCGCTCCGGGGTTGCCTTTATCCCGTGAGACGGGAAGTCGCCCCGTGGGATACTCGGGGGCAGCTCGGGGGCACCTCTCCCGTCTTCTCCCGTCTCACAGGAACGGCAGCTCATGGCCTCGGTCCCTTCCCTCGCCTCGACCGTCAACCAGCGCGTCGCGGACGCCCTCGCCTCCGCCCTGCCGGAGGCCGGTGCCGCCGTCGACCCGCTGCTGCGACGCAGCGACCGGGCGGACTTCCAGGCGAACGGCATCCTGGCGCTCGCGAAGAAGGCCAAGGCCAATCCGCGCGAGCTGGCGGCGACCGTGCTGGACGCCCTGGACAAGGGCGGGGTCATCGCGGACATCGAGGTGTCCGGGCCGGGCTTCCTGAACATCTCGGTGGCCGACCGGGCGATCGTGGAGACCCTGGCGGCGCGGGCCGCGGACGACCGGCTCGGGGTGCCGTTCTCGGCGTCCGCGGGCACCACGGTGATCGACTACGCGCAGCCGAACGTGGCCAAGGAGATGCACGTCGGCCATCTGCGGTCCGCGGTGATCGGTGCCGCGATGGTCGAGATCCTGGAGTTCACCGGCGAGACGGTGGTCCGCAGGCACCACATCGGCGACTGGGGCACCCAGTTCGGCATGCTCATCCAGTACCTGATGGAGCACCCGCACGAGCTGGACCACGAGGGCGCGGACGCGGGCGCGGAGGTCTCCGGCGAGGAGGCCATGTCCAGCCTGAACCGGCTCTACAAGGCCTCCCGAGCGCTGTTCGACTCCGACGAGGAGTTCAAGACCCGGGCCCGGGCCCGGGTGGTGGACCTCCAGGCGGGCGAGGAGCGGACCCTCGCCCTGTGGCAGCGGTTCGTGGACGAGTCGAAGATCTACTTCTACTCGGTCTTCGACAAGCTGGACATGGACATCCAGGACCCGGACATCGTCGGCGAGTCCGGCTACAACGACATGCTGGTGGAGACCTGCCGGCTGCTGGAGGAGTCGGGGGTCGCGGTCCGCTCCAACGGCGCGCTGTGCGTGTTCTTCGACGAGTACAAGGGCCCCGACGGCAACCCGACCCCGCTGATCGTGCAGAAGTCGGACGGCGGTTTCGGCTACGCGGCGACCGACCTGTCGGCGATCCGCGACCGGGTCGGCAACCTGAAGGCGAGCACCCTGCTGTACGTGGTGGACGCCCGGCAGTCGCTGCACTTCAAGATGGTCTTCGAGACCGCCCGGCGGGCCGGCTGGCTGAACGAGGACGTGAAGGCGGAGCAACTGGCCTTCGGCACGGTCCTCGGCAAGGACGGCAAGCCGTTCAAGACCCGTGAGGGCGAGACGGTGCGGCTGGTGGACCTGCTGGACGAGGCGGTGGACCGGGCGACCGCGGTGGTGCGGGAGAAGGCCGAGAAGGTCGGCCTGTCCGAGGAAGAGATCGTGGAGAACGGCCGGTACGTGGGCATCGGCGCGGTGAAGTACGCCGACCTGTCGACCTCCGCCGCCCGGGACTACAAGTTCGACCTGGACCAGATGGTCTCGCTGAACGGCGACACCTCGGTGTACCTCCAGTACGCGTACGCCCGGATCCGGTCCATCCTCCGCAAGGCGGGCGACCGGTCCCCGGCCGCGCACCCGGAGCTGGAGCTGGCCCCGGCGGAGCGGGCGCTGGGCCTGCACCTGGACTCCTTCGGCGAGCTGATCGGCGAGGCGGCCGCCGAGTACGCCCCGCACAAGCTGGCGGCCTACCTGTACCAGCTGTCCTCGCTGTTCACGACGTTCTACGACCAGTGCCCGGTGATCAAGCCGGAGCCGGCTCCCGAGGTCGCCGAGAACCGCCTGTTCCTGTGCGAGCTGACCGCCCGCACCCTCTCCAAGGGCATGTCCCTGCTGGGCATCCGCACCCCCGAGAAGCTCTGAGGCACCGCTGCGGCGAATCACTCGAACGGATCGATTCCGGGTGGTTTGTCCGGGTAGGGGGGTTGGGTCCTTCCCCCCTACCCGTGGGAGCGCCCGTGCCCGACAAGAACGGCCCCTACAAGGCCGGCACCCCCTGCTGGATCGATCTGATGGTCCCCGACCAGCAGGCCGCGCTCGACTTCTACCGCGACCTGTTCGGCTGGCAGGGCGAGGTGGGCCCGCCGGAGACCGGCGGATACGCCGTCTGCACGCTCAAGGGCCGGCCGGTCGCCGGAATCATGCGGGCGAGCAACCCGGACGGCACCGTCCCGGACCCGATGCCCCCGGTCGCCTGGACGACCTACCTCGCCACCGACAACCTGGACGGCGCCCTGCGCGACGCGACGGCCGCCGGCGGCACGCCCCTCTTCGACGCCATGGACGTGATGGACCTCGGCCGGATGGCCGTGGTCGCCGACCCGACGGGCGCGGTGTTCGGCCTGTGGGAGGCGGGGTCCTTCGACGGGGCCGGCATCGTCAACGAGCACGGCGCGCTGATCTGGAACGAGCTGGCCACCGGCGACCCGGCGGCGGCGAGGGCCTTCTACGAGGCGGTGCTGCCGGTCTCCACCGGCCCCTCGGAGATGGAGGGCGCCGGGGACTACGTCGAGTTCCAGGTCGGCGGCCGGGCCGTGGCCGGGATGATGGACCTGGCCAAGATGCCGCCGGGCGTCCCCGCGCACTGGATGGCGTACTTCAACGTGGACGACCCGGACAGCGTGGTCGACGCGGCGGTCCGCGCCGGCGCCAGCGTCCTCGCCCCGCCCTTCGACATGGTCGCGGGCCGCATGGCGGTCCTCGCCGACCCGCAGGGCGGCGTCTTCTCGGTGATCCGGGCGCACGCCCCCGAGCAGCCCTCCTAATCCCCGTACGGCGAGGGGCCGGACCGAGCCGCTGATCACGGCCGATCCGGCCCGCGCACCGTGCCCCGGAGGCACTCCGTCGCGAATCCCCGGACCCCCGGAGCCATTTAGGGGTGCCCTAAGGGGGCACCCCCCGTGCCCCCGGTAACGGCTCCTTCTAGTTTTGCCTACGCCGCACCCATTGGGGCCACCGAAGCAGGTTCACGGATCGGGAATGTGGGGACTGAAATGCTCTACTCACGCAAGAGTAACGCCTCGAGGATACAGCGAATACTGACGGCCTCTTGCGCCGCCGCCTGCCTGACGCTCACGCTGACGCAACCGGCACACGCAAGCGAATGGGACATTTACGTAACGGCGGGAACCAACAAGCTGCACCGCTTGGAGTCCGGCACCCTCCAGAACCTCGGAACCTTGGACGGAGTCGGGGCGGGTGGTTACTGGAGCAGCGCCATGTCACCGGACGGCACACGGATCTACGCGCCCAGGAGAACCCTTGCGGGCGGGTTCATGGACGTGTTCGACACGGCCACCAACACGAAGGTCACGCAAATCCCGTCCAACGTCATCGACTCCTTCAATGGGACCGTATCCAACAGCACCCATGTTTATTCGGTGGCCCAGGAAGCAGGTCAGTGGCAGATCGAGGCGTTCTCCCTGGCAACCAACACACTCACGGGAAAGATCCCCGTACATTCCTACTCCTTGAAGATGAGGCCCCAAGGGGACTACCTGTTCGCCAGCGCATTCAATCAGATTTCCATGATTGACACGGCAACGAACACCGTCGTTGCAACCTTCCAGGCGCCCGGCGTCCGATTCATGGAATTCAATCCGGATGGAACGAAGATTTACGCCTCCAGCCACAGCGACGGATTGATCAGGGTCATCGACATCGCTACCCAGCAGATCACGGTGGCACTCGACCTCAACAAGCCCGGAGACAGGGCCTATCCGAGGTCCATGGCTTTCAAGGGAAATACCTTCTATGTGGTGGACAGCAAACAGCAGATCTGCCACACCGAGGAGGAGCACCCGAAGGTCACCGTGGTTGACCTGACCACGAACACGGTGACACAGACGATAAAATTCGACGGAACCACCCCCGGGAACAATTACAAGTGCCCCGACAATATCCGTATGCACGCCTCCGGCAGGCAGTTCTACGTAACCGCAACAGGGCTGGGAGCACCCACTGACGGGACACGGAAGAGCCTTCTCGAATTCGACACCACCGACAACTCGCTGAAGAAGTCGGTCACTTTGCCCGTCCAGAACATCACCGGGTTCACCATCAAGTAGGTCTCGTAACAGGCCAGGCTGCCGGGACCAGGCGTCCACCGCCCGGGTCCGCGCCCACCGGTCGGGGCCACGCGCGGACCCCGACCGGAGTTTCTGTACGGGTCGGGGACGGCTACTTCGGGGCCCGGGTGGGGAGTTCCTCCCCATGCCACCGAGGAAACGGGCGCGGCCCAATGCGACGGCGATGCGGATGGTCGGCAGCCAGGTGGCCGCCGCCCGGATCGCCAAGCGGATGACCCAGCGCGAACTCGGCGAGGCGGTCGGTCTCCACGAGGAGACCATCGCCTCCATCGAGCAGGGCAGACGCGTCCTGATGCCGGACGTGGCCGCCCACATGGACCGGGTCCTCGGCCTGCCGGGCTTACTGACCGTCGCGGCGGAGAACGTACCCCTCGTGGACATGTTCCCGCCGTGGGCCGAGCCGCTGATCGAGCTGGAGAAGACCGCACTGGCTCTGTCCTCGTACCAGAACCAGGTAGTTCCGGGGCTGCTTCAGACCGAGGCTTACGCGGAGGCGGTGTTCCGGAGCCGGATCCCGCTGTTCACGGAGGAGGAGATCGCGGATCAGACCGCAGCCCGGCTGGGCCGTCAGCCGGTGCTGCGCCGCAAGGATCCGATGCTGGCCAGCTTCGTCATATGGGAACCGGCCCTGCACTCCCCGCTGGGCGGCCCCGAGGTGCACCGGGAGCAGCTCCGCCACCTGCTGGAATGCTCCCGGCTGCCCGGGGTCACCATCCAGATCCTGCCGATGGACCGGGTTGCCCACCCGGCCCTCGACGGCCCCTTCGTCCTGCTGGAGACGCCGAAACGGCAGTACCTCGGCTATGTGGAGAGCCAGCGCGGAAGCCAGCTGGTCACCGACCCCGACGAGTTCGGCATCCTGGCACAGAAGTATGCGATGCTCCGGACACAGGCCCTCAACCCCGAGGAAACCAGGGACCTGTTGAACCGGCTGCTAGGAGATCGATGAGCACCAGCACCGCACTGAAGTGGTTCAAGTCCAGCTACAGCGGCAGTGAAGGCGGCGACTGCCTCGAAGTGGCCGTCGAATGGCGCAAGTCGTCCTACAGCGGCAGCGACGGCGGGAACTGCGTGGAGATGGCCGTCTGCGGCGCGGCCGAGGCCGAGCGGGTGCACGTGCGGGACTCCAAGGTTCCGCACGGGCCCAGCCTCACCCTCTCGCCCGCGTCCTGGACCCACCTCGCTCAGTGGGTCAGCGGGTAGGAGTGCCGGCCCGAGACCTCGTCGATCTCCGCGTGCGCCTTCTGGAGCAGCTGGGACGCGAGGTCCATGAGCGTGCGGGCGCCGGCGATCTCCTCGCCGACCCTCAGCTGCTCCGGGTCGGACGGGTGGCGCATGGCGTAGCCGCGCGCCCTCATCTCGCTGCCGTCGGGCAGCCGGAGCAGGGCCACCGCACCCGTGCGGTCGCCCTGCTCGTCGAACTCCAGCTCCACGTGCCAGCCTGCGAGCGTGGACATGTAGACCACCTCCTGCACTCCAGGGTGCGCCGTGGTGGCCGTCAGCGCTCGTCGCGCAGCCAGCCGGCGACCTCGGTCGCCCAGTAGGTGAGGATCGTGTCCGCGCCGGCCCGCTTGATGCCGGTGAGGGTCTCCAGGATGGCGCGGTCGCGTTCCACCCAGCCCTTCTCGGCGGCCGCCTCGATCATCGCGTACTCGCCGCTGATCTGGTACGCGGCGACCGGGACGTCCACGGCCTGGGCGACCCGGTAGAGGATGTCGAGGTAGGGGCCGGCCGGCTTGACCATGACCATGTCGGCTCCCTCCTCCAGGTCCAGGGCCAGCTCGCGCAGGGATTCGCGGGCGTTGGCCGGGTCCTGCTGGTAGCTCTTGCGGTCGCCCTGGAGCGAGGAGGCGACGGCCTCGCGGAAGGGGCCGTAGAAGGCGGAGGAGTACTTGGCGGTGTAGGCGAGGATCGCGACGTCCTCGTGGCCGGTCTCGTCCAGGGCGTCCCGGACGACTCCGACCTGACCGTCCATCATCCCGCTGGGGCCGACCACGTGGACGCCCGCGTCGGCCTGGACCTGGGCCATCTCGGCGTAGCGCTCCAGGGTGGCGTCGTTGTCCACCCGGCCGTGCTCGTCCAGGACGCCGCAGTGGCCGTGGTCGGTGTACTCGTCCAGGCACAGGTCCGACATGATCACCAGGTCGTCGCCGACCTCGGAGCGGACGTCGCGGATGGCGAGCTGGAGGATGCCGTCGGGCTCGGTTCCGGCGGTGCCGAGGGCGTCCTTGTTCTCGTCGGCCGGGACGCCGAACAGCATGATCCCGGAGACTCCGGCGGCGACCGCCTCCACGGCGGCCTTCCGGAGGGTGTCGCGGGTGTGCTGGACGACGCCCGGCATCGCCGAGATGGCGAGCGGCTCGCTGATGCCCTCGCGGACGAAGGCCGGCAGGATCAGGTCCGAGGGGTGCAGGCGGGTCTCGGCGACCATCCGCCGCATCGCCGGGGTGGTCCGCAGCCGACGGGGCCGCGAGCCGGGGAACGATCCGTACGTGCTCATCTTCAGTCGCCTTCTCCACCAGACAGCTCTGTCGGGGCAAGCCTAGGGCGTGTGCGGAGGCCGGGGTGTCGCGGCGGTGCGGTCCTGCCAGTGCCACAGTGCCCTCAGACGGCCGTCGTGCTCGTACCGTTCGCCGAGCGGGCCGGCCAGCTCGAAAGCGCGGGCGGTGCGCGGATCGTCCCGTTCGGCGAGGCCGTAGGCACCGGTCAGGCGCAGCTCCTGGTCCTCATCGCGCAGGAGGTCCGCCAGCAGCGCGGTTACCTCCGCGCCGCGGTCAGGGCCCGAGGCCAGGGCGTACCCGGCGGCCCGGCGGACCTCCGGGTCGCCGTCGCGCACCAGGCCGAGGAGCAGCCCGACGGTGGCGGCGGCGGAGCCGTCCAGCCGCCCCAGCACCCCGGCCGCGGTGCCCCGCACCCCGGCGTCCGGGTCCGCGCACAGCGTCCGGAGCAGCGCGAGGTCCGCCGCGGTCGCCGGCCGGTCCACGATCTCCAGGCAGTACGGCACCTCGCGGCGCACCCGGGCGTCGGGGTGCCCGGCGTGGCGGTGTCCCAGCTCGGGGAGCACGGGGCGCTGGCCGTCGCCCAGGAAGTCGAGGAGCGCGGCGAGCACCCCGCCGTCGGCCTCCCGGGCCGCCCACTCCTCCAGCAGCGGACCCTCCGCCTTCGCGTAGTAGCCGGAGTTGCCGCTGAAGCTCGCGAGGACGTCCCGTAGGGAGACGTAGTCGATCACGACCATCCGGTGGGCCGGGGAGGGGTGGTCGCGGTAGGACAGCACCGCCTCCCAGGTGTCCTTGCTGCGCCGCTGCGAGAGCACGTGCCGGACCTCCGACCGGTCGGTGTGGCAGGGGTCGTCCCGGCGGGCGGCCCGCTCCACCAGCTCCGCCACCGGCGGCAGCACCCGGAACGCCCACTCCAGGACGGTCAGCACCGCCCCGTGGCCGTCCCGCACCAACCGGCCGCCGAGGCGGATCTCCTCCATGGCGGTCCAGTCGACCTCCACCGGCACGGTCCGTGCCGGGCCCGCCGCCCCGGTGCGGCGCCGGAGCTCCGCCTCGGCCCCGGTCTCGTACCAGTGGCGGGCCGCGGCCAGCAGCCGCTCCCGTTCCCCGGCCGGCACCCGCACCGCAGGATCCTCGCCGAGGACGGCCGACACCACCGGGGCGCAGCCGCCCTCGACGGCCCGCAGCAGCGGGGTGGTGCCGTCCGGCAGGACCCGGTCCGGGTCGGCTCCGGCCTCGACGAGCGCCGCGGCGGCCTCCACCGCGTACGCCTGGACGGCCGCGCACAGCGGGGGCAGTCCGTCCGGTCCGGGCCCGTCCGGGTCCGCGCCCGCCGCCAGCAGGGCGAGGACCCGCTCGGCGTCCCCCGCCCTTGCCGCCGCCTCCAGCGCACCGGCCCCCGTACCCGTATCCGCGCCCGTGTCCGTATCCGTCATGCGTGCTCCCCCTCCGTCGCCCGGCCGCGATCATGACCGGCCCGGCCTCCGGGCACAACGGGATTACGGACCACCCGACCCCGCGGCGGGGCGGGCGCAGGAGGTCGGCCCGGACGCACAGAACGGGCCCGGGTGCGCTGTGCACCCGGGCCCGCCCGTTCCTCCGGATCCGCCGGCTAACCGGCCCGGACCCCTCACGTCGTACGACGGCGGCGTGCGCCCGGCCGCCGCTCGCTGGGCCGGAACACCGTCTCCCCGGCCTGCTTGGCCGCCTCGCGGCGCGCCGCGCCGTACTCGGCGAGGGCCTCCGCCAGCTTCGACACGCTCGGCTCCGGCGACAGCACGTCCACCCGGAGCCCGTGCTCCTCGGCGGTCTTCGCGGTCGCCGGGCCGATACACGCGATGACCGTCACGTTGTGCGGCTTGCCCGCGATCCCGACCAGGTTCCGCACCGTGGACGAGGAGGTGAAGAGCACGGCGTCGAAGCCGCCGCCCTTGATCGCCTCACGGGTGTCGGCCGGCGGCGGGGACGCGCGCACGGTCCGGTAGGCCGTGACGTCGTCCACCTCCCAGCCGAGCTCTATCAGCCCGGCCACCAGGGTCTCCGTGGCGATGTCCGCACGCGGCAGGAACACCCGGTCGATCGGGTCGAAGACCGGGTCGTAGGGCGGCCAGTCCTCCAGCAGCCCGGCCGCGGACTGCTCGCCGGAGGGCACCAGGTCCGGCTTCACACCGAACTCGACCAGCGCGGCGGCCGTCTGCTCGCCCACCGCGGCCACCTTGATGCCCGCGAAGGCCCGGGCGTCCAGCCCGTACTCCTCGAACTTCTCCCGGACCGCCTTGACGGCGTTGACCGAGGTGAAGGCGATCCACTCGTAGCGGCCCGTCACCAGGCCCTTGACCGCGCGCTCCATCTGCTGAGGGGTGCGCGGCGGCTCCACGGCGATGGTGGGCACCTCGTGCGGCACCGCGCCGTAGGAACGCAGCTGGTCGGAGAGCGAGGCGGCCTGTTCCTTCGTCCGCGGAACCAGCACCCGCCAGCCGAACAGCGGCTTCGACTCGAACCAGGAGAGGTCCTCGCGGCGGGCCGCCGGGTGGTGCTCACCGACCACGGCTATCACCGGCCGGCCGCCCTCGGGCGAGGGGAGCACCTTGCCCTGCTTGAACACCTGGGCGATGGTCCCCAGAGTGGCGCTCCAGGTCCGCTGCCGTGTCGTGGTGCCCGCCACCGTGACCGTCAGCGGGGTGTCCGCCTTGCGGCCGGCCGACACCAGCTCGGCGGCCAGCGCCGACACCGTCTCCAGCGTGGCCGACACCACCAGGGTGCCGTCGCTGGCCCCGGCCTCGGTCCAGCAGCGGGCGGTGGCCGTCCGGGCGTCCAGGAAGCGGACGTCCGTGCCGCTCCTGTCGCGCAGCGGCACACCCGCGTACGCGGGGACACCGACCGCCGTCGCGACGCCCGGCACCACCTCGAAGGGGATGCCCTCGGCCGCGCAGGCCAGCATCTCCTCGGTGGCGCTGCCGTCCAGTCCGGGGTCGCCGGTGACCGCACGGACCACCCGCCTGCCGGTGCGCGCGGCCTCCATGACAAGATTGGCCGCGTCCCGGATCACCGGCACCCCGGCGGCGGCTGACGCTTCGTCAGCTACCGTCAGCTGTGGTGTGTCCACGCCCGTGCGCGCGTGCGTCCGGACGACGTCGAGCACCTCGGGCTCCGCGATCAGCACGTCCGCCGACGAGAGCGCCTCGACGGCGCGCAGCGTCAGCAGACCCGGATCGCCGGGGCCGGCGCCCAGGAAGGTGACGTGTCCGTGGGCGGCGGGAGCCGGAAACGCGGAGGGGTTGAGACTTGAGGGGTTCAAAGGGATCGCTCCCCCATCAGACCGGCCGCGCCCTTGGCCAGCATCTCGTCCGCGAGTTCGCGGCCGAGCGCCATGGCCTCGTCGTACGACTGGGGCACGGGTCCGGTGGTGGACAGCTGCACCAGCGTCGAGCCGTCGAGGGTTCCGACGACGCCGCGCAGGCGCATTTCGTTGACAATCTGCCCGTCGGCCAACAGGTCGGCGAACGCTCCCACGGGCGCGCTGCAGCCGGCCTCCAGGGCGGCGAGCAGGGATCGCTCGGCGGTCACGGCGGCCCGGGTGTACGGGTCGTCGAGCTCACCGAGCGCGGCGATCAGGTCCACGCTGGACGCGGGACATTCGACCGCCAGTGCCCCCTGGCCGGGGGCGGGCAGAACATGGTCGACCGACAGCAGGTGGGTCGCCTCGTCGCGGCGCCCGATCCGGTTGAGACCGGCCGCCGCCAGGACCACCGCGTCCAGTTCGCCGTCGCGCACGAACTGGATGCGGGTGTCGACGTTGCCGCGGATCGGCACCGTCTCGACGGTCTTGCCGAGGCTGCGGGCGTACGCGTTCAGCTGCGCCATCCGGCGCGGCGAACCGGTGCCGACCCGGGCCCCGTCGGGAAGCTCCTCGAACCGGAGTCCGTCCCGGGCCACCAGCGCGTCCCGGGGGTCCTCGCGCTGCGGCATCGCCGCGACCACCAGGTCCTCGGGCTGCGTCGTCGGCAGGTCCTTCAGCGAGTGCACGGCGAAGTCGACCTCACCGCGGAGCAGGGCGTCGCGCAGTGCGGTGACGAACACCCCGGTTCCGCCGATCTGCGCCAGGTGCTCGCGCGAGACGTCGCCGTACGTGGTGATCTCCACCAGTTCGACCGGCCGGCCGGTGATCTTCCGGACCGCCTCGGCCACGTGCCCGGACTGGGACATCGCCAGCTTGCTGCGGCGCGTGCCGAGCCGGAGGGGCTGGTCCAGCCGTGTGTTCATGATGCCCGTCCTGAGTCGTGGTTCTGGTCCGCCCGGCCGACGGACGCCACCGTCTGCGGGTCGAGGTCGAAGAGTTCGCGCAGCGCGTCGGCGTAGCCGGCGCCACCGGGTTCGCTCGCCAGCTGCTTCACCCGCACCGTCGGCGCGTGCAGCAGCTTGTCGACGACCCGCCGTACCGTCTGGGTCACCTCGGCCCGCTGCCGGTCGTCGAGCTCCGGCAGCCGGCCGTTGAGCCGGGTCACCTCTCCCGCGACGACCTCCGCGGCCATCGCCCTCAGGGCAACCACTGTGGGCGTGATGTGCGCCGCGCGCTGGGCGGCACCGAAAGCCGCCACCTCATCCGCCACTATCGCGCGCACCGCGTCCACATCCGCGGCCATCGGCGCGTCGGCGCTGGCCTCGGCCAGGCTTTCGATGTCGACCAGCCGCACCCCGGGGAGCCGGTGGGCCGCCGCGTCGATGTCCCGGGGCATGGCGAGGTCCAGCAGGGCCAGACGCACCGGCACCGCCTCGTCGCACTGCGCCCGGCCGACCCGCTTGGGCATCCGGATCGCGGCGGCCTCGCCCTGGTCGGCCCAGGTCCCGTGGAGTTCCAGGGAGTTCGCGTCCACCCCGGTCAGCGCGGCCCGCCCGTCGGCGGTCCGGGCCGGGTCGGCGGCCAGGCTGTCCAGTCCGACCGGACAGCCGTCCGGGTCCACGGCCGTGCTGATGGTCCGCGCGGCCCCGGCGTCGGCGATCCGCCCGCCGGCCTGCGCCATCTCCGCCAGCTTCGCGAGCACCGCCGAGTCCAGCCCGGCCGGCACCGCTTCCGGCTCGGCCGGGGTGACGGGCGCGGGCTCCGGGGCGGGGACTCGGGAGCCGGGGAGCAGCGGACCGCCCCCGGCCACGGCCGAGGCCACGTCGTCCCCGGTGAGCACCAGCCCGGTCGCGCCGGTGCAGGACACCACCACGTCGACTCGTGTCAGCTCGTCCGCGACCCCGCTGATCGGGACGGCCCGTGCGGCGGCCCCCGCGGCCCCGAGGATCTCCACCAGCCGCTCGGCCCGCTCCGCGGTCCGGTTGGCCACGACCACCTCGGCCACCCCGACCCGCGCCAGCGTCGCCGCGGCCAGCGAGGACATCGAGCCGGCGCCGATCACCAGCGCCCGCTTCCCGGCCGCCCAGGCGTCCACCGGCTCGCGCGCGGCCAGCTGCTCCAGCCCGAAGGTGACGAGCGACTGCCCGGCCCGGTCGATGCCGGTCTCGCTGTGCGCCCGCTTGCCGACCCGCAGGGCCTGCTGGAACAGGTCGTTGATCAGCCGTCCGGCGGTGTGCAGGTCCTGCGACAGCGCCAGCGCGTCCTTGATCTGCCCGAGGATCTGGCCCTCGCCCACGACCATCGAGTCCAGTCCGCAGGCCACCGAGAACAGGTGGTGCACCGCCCGGTCCTCGTAGTGCACGTACAGGTAGGGGGTGAGCTCCTCCAGGGCCACCCCGCTGTGCTGGGCGAGCAGGGTGGACAGCTCGGCGACACCGGCGTGGAACTTGTCCACGTCGGCGTACAGCTCGATCCGGTTGCAGGTGGCGAGCACCGCCGCCTCGGCCGCCGGCTCGGCGGCGAGGGTGTCGTGCAGCAGCTTGATCTTGGCGTCCGCGTGCAGCGAGGCGCGCTCCAGGACGCTCACCGGCGCGCTGCGGTGGCTCAGTCCCACGACGAGGAGGCTCATGCCGGCATCACCGCCGGCACATCACCCTCCGGACCGCCCTTGCGGGGCGCGGCGGCGGTACGGGCGGAGGGCGGCACCGGGGCGCCCGCGCCGGGCGCGCCCAGGGCGGTGCCGCCGCCCGGCGCCGGCTCGGCGGCCTGGTCCCCGGCGGCGGCCGCGGCGGCCTCCTCGCCGGCCTTGCGCTGCTCGTGGAAGGCGAGGATCTGGAGCTCGATGGAGAGGTCCACCTTCCGCACGTCCACGCCCTCGGGCACGGACAGGACGGTGGGCGCGAAGTTCAGGATGGAGGTCACACCGGCGGCGATCAGCCGCTCGCTGACCTGCTGGGCGGCGCCGGCCGGGGTCGCGATGACCCCGATCGAGACGCCGTTCTCCTCGATGATCTTCTCCAGCTCGTCGGTGTGCTGCACGGGCATGCCCGCCACCGGCTTCCCGGCCATGGCCGGGTCGGCGTCGATGAGCGCCGCGACCCGGAAGCCGCGGGAGGCGAAGCCGCCGTAGTTGGCGAGGGCCGCGCCCAGGTTGCCGATGCCGACGATGACGACCGGCCAGTCCTGCGTCAGGCCCAGCTCGCGGGAGATCTGGTAGACGAGGTACTCGACGTCGTAGCCGACGCCCCGGGTGCCGTAGGAACCCAGGTAGGAGAAGTCCTTGCGGAGCTTCGCGGAGTTCACTCCGGCGGCCGCGGCGAGCTCCTCCGAGGACACCGTGGGCACCGATCGCTCGGAGAGCGCGGTGAGGGCGCGCAAGTACAGCGGAAGCCTGGCGACAGTGGCCTCGGGAATGCCTCGGCTGCGGGTCGCCGGTCGGTGAGTTCGGCCAGTTGCCACGATGCTCCTGCGGGATGAGCGGGGCTGCAGGCGGCCGCTTGTCCCAGGACCGCCCCGTCGAATGCAGGCTATGTCTTTGTGAACGCGTGCACAAAGATTGTGTCCGCTTTGTCCGAGCAAAGTGACCGGGGTCACGCGAGTTCCTCAGGCCCTCAGCGCGCCGCGCAGCCGGTCGGGGTTCACCCGCCAGAAGGTGTGCTGTTCACCGTCGATCAACACCACCGGAATCTGCTCCCAGTGGAGCCGGTAGAGCTCCTCGTCCTGAGAAATGTCCTTCTTCTCCCATTTGGCGCCGGTTTCAGCACAGATTTTCTCGATCACTTCCTGGGCCTCGTCACACAGATGGCAGCCGGGCTTCCCGATCAGCGTGACCATCCGCTCCCCGGGACCCTTCTTTTCCTTACGACGCAGCAAAGGACTCATGCCCCCATTCTCCCGCGCCGGATCGGAGCGAAGTGTTAACGGATCCGTTTCCCCACGGTTCGAGGCCCACCGAACACAGTGGCTATGCTCGCGTCATGGCCGCTCTGGGATGGCTCACCCCCCGTAGGCGCTCCGCCACCGCGCGCAGCGTGCTGGCAGGCGAGGCCTCCGCCGAGGCCGCCCGCAAGTCCGCGCTGGACCCGGAGGCGGACCTCCCCGACCTCGCGGAGGCGGAGGAGCCCGAGGAGACCGAACCGGAGGAGTTCCCGGTCGCCGGGGACGACCTCGCCGCCGCCTTCTTCGACCTCGACAACACCGTGATGCAGGGCGCCGCGATCTTCCACTTCGGCCGCGGGCTCTACAAGCGCGAGTTCTTCCAGCGCCGCGAGCTGGCCCGGTTCGCCTGGCAGCAGGCCTGGTTCCGGCTGGCCGGGGTCGAGGACCCCGAGCACATGCAGGACGCCCGGGACAGCGCCCTCTCCATCGTCAAGGGCCACGAGGTCTCCGAGCTGATGGCCATCGGCGAGGAGATCTACGACGAGTACATGGCGGAGCGGATCTGGCCCGGCACCCGGGCCCTGGCCCAGGCGCACCTGGACGCCGGCCAGAAGGTCTGGCTGGTCACCGCCGCCCCGGTGGAGACCGCCACCATCATCGCCCGCCGGCTCGGCCTGACCGGCGCCCTGGGCACCGTCGCCGAATCCGTGGACGGGGTCTACACCGGCCGCCTGGTCGGCGAGCCCCTGCACGGCCCGGCCAAGGCCGAGGCGGTGCGCGCCCTGGCCGCCGCCGAGGGCCTGGACCTCGCGCGCTGCGCCGCGTACAGCGATTCGCACAACGACATCCCGATGCTGTCGCTGGTCGGACACCCGTACGCGATCAATCCCGATACGAAACTGCGCAAGCATGCCCGCGCCCAGGACTGGCGGCTGCGCGACTACCGCACCGGCCGCAAGGCCGTGAAGGTCGGCGTCCCGGCCGCCGCCGGGGTCGGCGCGCTGGCGGGCGGGGCCGCGGCCGCCATCGCCCTGCACCGCCGCCGCAAGTAGCCGTACGGCCGGTCCCGCAGTCTTCCCGCCCCGAGGGGGCGGTACTCGGCCATGCCCGGATCGGCCACAACAGGCCCCGGAAGCATCCATTCCGAGCGGAAAAACGATCAACAATCGATCACGGACTGCGACCGAATATGCCCTCGACACGCAACAGAAGTGTCGGAAGCGATGATTTTCGCAACTGGGTGTAGCGCTGCCTGTACGAAGCGTTATTCTCCTCAAACGCATGCCGCCGCCCATCTGTCGCCACGACGGGTGAACGGTCCCGCACTGCACGTGATGGAAGCTCTGCCTCTGGGAGTCCCGTGTACCCACCTGTCGGGGTTGACGCCTCGGGCCTGGCTACGCTGCGCGCAACGGTCATCGACCAGCTGCGCGGCTTCGTCCCCACCGCGTACGCCGTCCCCGCCTTCGCCACCGCGGTCCCGGCCGGTATCGGCCCGGCCGGACCTTGCTACGCCCTGACCGACGGCGGGGCCACGGTGGGCAGACGCGGCCGTTCCGGCGGCGCCTCCGGGAACGGCGGAACCGGCACCGCCGCCCGCCGCCCCACCGCGGACAGCGACAGCGCCCGCATGATGGACCTGGTCGAACGGGCCCAGGCCGGCGAGGCCGACGCCTTCGGCCGCCTGTACGACCAGTACAGCGACACCGTGTACCGGTACATCTACTACCGGGTGGGCGGCAAGGCCACGGCGGAGGACCTCACCAGCGAGACCTTCCTGCGCGCCCTGCGCCGCATCTCCACCTTCACCTGGCAGGGCCGCGACTTCGGGGCCTGGCTGGTCACGATCGCCCGGAACCTGGTCGCCGACCACTTCAAATCGAGCCGGTTCCGGCTCGAAGTGACCACCGGCGAGATGCTCGACGCCAACGAGGTCGAACGCAGCCCCGAGGACTCCGTCCTGGAGTCCCTCTCCAACGCCGCCCTGCTCGAAGCCGTCCGCAAGCTCAATCCCCAGCAGCAGGAATGCGTGACCCTGCGCTTCCTGCAAGGACTCTCGGTCGCCGAGACCGCCCGGGTCATGGGGAAGAACGAGGGCGCCATCAAAACCCTCCAATACCGGGCGGTCCGGACCCTGGCCCGCCTGCTCCCGGAAGACGCCCGCTGAGTCACCCCATGTCGCTGTGGTCCGATCATCCTTCGTCCGTAACCCAACTGCCGCGCCGCTCGTTGTGCGGAATGCAGGCTCCCTGTGGACACGCCCTGCCCGAAGCCAGTCACTCGAAAGTGTGGATGCGCTCAAGGAAGGCAACCTTCCGGACACCCCGGGGAGTCGATCGTCATGACGAGAGGAGGTGCCGCCAGTGATCGCGAACGTTTCCACCCACCGGCGGGCGAACGCCTTCGCCCAGGCCCTGGAGGATCGGACCCCGTCCGACCTTGCTGATCCGGAGCCGGCGGCCGAGCAGTCCGAGGCACCTGCCGAACCTGCCGAACCCGCCGAGCACAACCGGTTGTTGGCCCTGGCGAACGTGCTCGGCGAACGTATGCCGCGCCCGGAGCTGGACGCCGAGGTCAAAGTGGTGCAACGAGCACAGCTCGTCGCCGCCATGGAGGCCATGGTGATGGAGGAGAGGGCCGGGGGCGGTGCCGCCTCGGACCCTCTGGTGCCCGAACAGCGGACCGGCCGCGGCGCCCACCGGGCGAGCCCGCTCCGGAAATTGCGGCCCCGCTCCCGCTGGTCCAAGGGCATCGCAGCGGGCGGCCTCACGGTCGGTGTGGCCGCGGGAGCCTTCAGCGGAGTGGCCGCTGCCAGTTCCGACGCCCTGCCGGGTGACTCCCTCTACCCCGTGAAACTCGGGATGGAGGACCTCAAGCTCGGCATGGCCGACGACGACTCCGACAGGGGCGAGCTCTACCTCACCCAGGCCTCCACCAGGCTGTCGGAAGCGCGCCGGCTGATGGAGCGCGGCAAGACCGGCCAGCTGGACCACGAGGACCTGAGCGAGATCCGCCGCGCCCTGAACGGCGTCAGACACGACGCCACCGAAGCCCACCGACTGCTCCAGTCGGCCTACGAACGGGACGGCTCCCTCGGCCCCATCCAGGCCCTGACCGCCTTCTCCCGCTCCCACCGCGACGCCTGGGGCAAACTCCGCGAGAAGCTCCCGCCGCAACTCGGCGACATGGGCGAACAGGTCTCCTCGGTGTTCCAGGCCATAGACGATGACGTCGCCCCCCTGCAGAGGCTGCTCCCCAAGCCGCCCGAGCAGAGCCGCGGCACCTCGCCGGCCCCCGGCAGCACCCAGCAGCGGCCCGGCAGCACCACCCGCGCCCCGGGCAGCCCGCCCTCGGCCACACCCGGACAGAGCACCCCCGCCCCGACCGGCCCCACCGCCGACCGGAGCAAGGAGTCCGACCCCACCGGACTGCTCCCCGGCGACCCCGGAGACCTGCTCAAGCCGCCCCTGGAGAACATCCAGCCGGACCCGGCGCCCAGCACCGGGGAACCCGAGCCGGACATCACCCTGCCGCCGCTGCTCCCCGGACTCCTCCCGGGGCTCGGCATCAGCCAGGAAGACGTGGACTGAGCCACCGTCCGGCGGCGGGACACCTCCCGCCGCCGGATCTCAGCAGCACAGGCCTCAGAAGAACACCGAACGCCGCTGCACCAGCAGCTTGTAGAGCGTGTGCTGTATCTGCTCCCGGACCTGATCCGTCAGATTGAACATCAGCATCGGATCCTCCACCGCCTCCGGCGCATACCCGTCCGTCGGAATCGGCTCCCCGAACTGGATCGTCCACTTCGTCGGCAGCGGAACCGCCCCCAGCGGCCCCAGCAGCGGGAACGTCGGCGTGATCGGGAAGTACGGCACCCCCAGCAGCCGCGCCAGCGTCTTCGCGTTGCCGATCATCGGGTAGATCTCCTCCGCCCCCACGATCGAACAGGGCACGATCGGCGTGCCCGCCCGCAGCGCCGTGGAGACGAACCCGCCCCGGCCGAACCGCTGGAGCTTGTACCGCTCGCCGAACGGCTTCCCCAGCCCCTTGAAGCCCTCCGGCATCACCCCCACCAGCTCCCCGGCCTCCAGCAGCCGCTGCGCGTCCTCCGCACAGGCCAGGGTGTGCCCCGCCTTCCGGGCCAGCTCGTTGACCACCGGCAGCATGAACACCAGGTCCGCGGCCAGCAGCCGCAGATGCCGCTGCGCGGGATGCCGGTCGTGCACCGCCACCTGGAGCATCAGCCCGTCCAGCGGCAGCGCCCCCGAGTGGTTCGCCACGATCAGCGCACCACCCTCGGCGGGGATGTTCTCCATCCCCTTCACTTCCACCCGGAAGTACTTCTCGTACAGCGGCCGCAGCAAGGTCATCAGGACCTCGTCGGTGAGCTCCTTGTCGTACCCGAAGTCATCGACCTCGTACTCACCGGTGAGCCGCCGGCGCAGGAACGCCAGCCCGCCGGCGATCCGCCGGTCCCAGCCAGCCGCCCCGGCCGGCCCCGCGGGTCCGGCGGGCTCGGCGGGCTCCGGGGAATCCACCGGATCCGGCTCGGGCGCCGCCACCGGCTCCACCGGCGGGACCGCCCGCACCCTGCGGCCGCCGGCCGGACGCTTGCGCGGACGGTCCTCGTCGAACGGAATGACCTTGGCGTCCGCCACTATCGCTGCGCTCCCTCTTCACGTACCGCGGAATCTTCCAGCAAACCCGCCACCCGGTCGACCGCCCGGCCCACCCGGTCCGGCGGCAACAGCCCGCCGCCCCGGCTCCGCGCGAAGTCCGCGAAGGTCTCCGCCGTCGTGTAGAGCGGGTCGAAGCCGAGGACCTGGCGCATCTGCGCGGTCTCCACGACCCGGCCGTGGGTCAGCAGCCGGATCTGCTCCGGCGAGAAGTCCGTGACCCCCACCGCCCGCAGCGCCGAACCCACCCAGGTGACGGCCGGCAGCAGCAGCGGCAGCGTGGGCCGCCCCAGCCGCCGCGCGCACTGCGACAGCAGCAGCACCCCGTCCCCGGCGATGTTGAAGGTCCCGCTGTTCAGGGTCCCCGGCCGGGGCGCCCGGGAGGCCAGCCGGAGCACGTCCAGCACATCGTCCTCGTGGACGAACTGCAGCCGCGGGTCATAGCCCAGCACCGTGGGCAGCACCGGGATCGAGAAGTACTCGGCCAGCGGCGAATCCGCCAGCGGCCCCAGGATGTTCGCGAACCGCAGCACGCACACCGCCACATCGGGCCGGCGCCGCGCGAAGCCCCGCACATAGCCCTCGACCTCGGCCGCGTCCTTGGCGAACCCGCCCGCCGGCAGCGCCTTCGGCTGCGCCGTCTCCGGGAACACCGCCGGGTCCTTGGCCGCGCCCCCGTACACACCGGTGCTCGACTTCACCACCAGCCGCTGGACCGTGGGCGACTTCTGGCAGGCACCCAGCAGCTGCATAGTGCCGATGACGTTGGTCTCCTTGACGGTGCTGCGCGCACCCCCGCCGATCCCCGCACCGCCCCCGGTGACCGCCAGGTGCACCACCGTGTCCACCGCGTGCTCGGCGAGCACCCGGGCGATGGCCGACTGCCGGATGTCCGTCCGGACGAACTGGGCCGAGCCCAGATGCGGCGGGGCCACGGAGTCCACCGCGATGACCCGCTCCACCTCGGGGTCCCGCTGCACCCGGCGCACGAATCGGGCCCCCAGCTGCCGGGCAGCCCCGGTGACGAGCACGACCTTCCCCACGAGCCCAGCGCCTCCCTAGTCCGCCTGCACCACAGCCCCCCCACCATGATGGTGGAGGGGCTGCGGAGTACACGTACAGCTACCGTTTACTTCTTGTTACGGCGCTGGACGCGGGTGCGCTTGAGCAGCTTGCGGTGCTTCTTCTTAGCCATCCGCTTGCGCCGCTTCTTGATAACAGAGCCCACGACTACCCTCGCTCACTTCTCGGAACATCCCCGCACGAGGCGGGGATCGGTGCGGGGCGTCTGGGCCCACACGACCTACGTCGGCCTAGCCTACCCGCCCGAGCTCCGAGCTTGTAATCCGCAGGCAACCCGATGTCCGCCTCAGGCCGACTCCACCCCCACAAATGACTCACGGAGGTACTCATGGACCGCGTTCTCGGGGACCCGGAAGGACCGGCCCACCCGGATCGCGGGCAGATGGCCGTTGTGCACCAAGCGGTACACGGTCATCTTCGACACTCGCATCACCGAGGCGACCTCCGCCACGGTCAGGAACTGAACCTCACTGAGAGGCCTCTCGCCAGCAGCCATGACACACCTTGACCTTCCGCGCATGACGGGGCACCGGCTTCCCCTCCGGTTACTCCACGTCGTCGCACGCTCACTCCCCAGATTAGGGGCGGGTGATGCGAGTGGGGAAGAGGTGTTGCAGCCACCGGACGCACGGAACGGTTACCCCGACAAACTGACCCTGTCCAGGACATAGCGGGTGAGCGGCCGGTAATAGTCGGAACGGACGGCGTCATCAAGCGGAACGGCCACCGACACACTGCCCTCGGCTTCCCCGACGAACAGCGCCGGATCATCCGTATCCGCCAGCCCGATGGCCTCGAATCCCAGCTGACCTGCTCCGCAGACCCACCCGTGGTCCCCCACCACGAGTTCCGGCAGCGGCCCGCCGGCCTCCGCCAGCGCCCCCAGGGCGATCCGAACCGGCAGCGGGGAATGGGAGTGTGCGCCGGTGGCACCACCGGGCCCCCGCGCGCCGGGTTCCCGCACCAGAGCGACCCCCCGTACGTAATCGAGGCTGTACCTGCGTACGCCGAACCGGGACGCCATGTCGACATCACGCCCCTGCGCCGGGGTGAGGACGACACATCCCGCCGCCGACAGCGCCTCGGCCAAACTGACGTAGAACCCCAGGAGCCGATGCGGATGCCCGGTCCCGAACAGCACCGGGGCACGCGCCGCCACCACCCGCCGCAGCCGGCCCGCGAACGCCTCCAGTGCCGCCAGGGTCCGCTCCGGGTCGATCACGTCCGGGCCGCTGACGTGCGAGGGGTCCGAGGAGACCCCGCACTTGTCGGCCATCAGCCGGATCAGATCCCGCTCCTCCCAGCCCCGTTCCGGGTCGAGCCCGAGCAGCACCCGCGGATCCCGCGCCGCGAACAACCGGTAGCTCCGCAGGCTCTCCTCCCGGGAGGTGGCCACGGGACCGGCCAGCCGGGCCGCCAGCAGATGCGCACGCAGGGCGCCGGTGCTCAACACCCTCCGATGCTCCCGCAACAGAACTGAATGATCATCAATTCCCGGGAACAGCCCCACAGTTGGCCTAATCCGGACGGCAGCGGCCGGTCAGACCAGCATCCCGCGGAGCGGGAAGACCGCCCGCCGGGTCGCCAGCACGGCCTGGTCGGTGCGGTCGGCCGGATCGTAGCCGTCCTCCCAGTCCCGCCACTGGGGGGTCCGTCCGTCCGTCATCCTGCCCGGGGCCAGCTGCCGGGTCAGCGCGTACACCTGGTCCCGCCAGGAGGAGGGCACCAGGGTCTCCGGGGCCACCGGCCGGTGCCCGGCGATGGCCACCAGATGGGTCCAGGACCGCGGCACCACGTCGGCCACCGCGTAACCGCCGCCGCCCAGCGCCAGCCAGCGCCCGTCCGCGTACCGGTGCGCCAGCTCGTGGCAGGCCTCCTGCACGGCCCGCTGGGCGTCCAGGGAGACCGCCAGGTGCGCGAGCGGGTCCTCGAAGTGGGTGTCGGCCCCGTGCTGGGTCACCAGCACCTGAGGCCGGAAGTCGGCGAGCAGCTCGGGCACGGTGGCGTGGAAGGCCCGCAGCCAGCCCTCGTCACCGGTCCCGGCGGGCAGCGCCACGTTCACCGCGGATCCCTCGGCGTCCGGGCCGCCGGTCTCCTCCGGCCAGCCGGTCTGCGGGAACAGGGTCCTCGGGTGCTCGTGCACCGACACGGTCAGCACCCGCGGGTCGTCCCAGAAGGCCGCCTGCACCCCGTCCCCGTGGTGCACGTCCACGTCCACGTAGGCGATCCGCTCGGCGCCGAGCTCCAGCAGCCGGGCGATGGCCACCGAGGCGTCGTTGTAGACGCAGAACCCGGCGGCCCCGCCGGGCATGGCGTGGTGGAGTCCGCCGGCGAAGTTCACGGCGTGCTCGGCCTCGCCCCGCCAGACCGCCTCGGCCCCCGCCACGGACTGTCCGGCGATCAGCGCGGCGGCCTCGTGCATCCCGTGGAACGCCGGATCGTCCACGGTGCCCAGCCCGTAGGACCCGTCGGCGGCGCCCGGATCGGCGGACAGCTCCCGCACGGCGGCCACGTAGTCCTCACGGTGGACCAGCCGCAGCGTGGAGTCACCGGCCGGTTTGGCAGCCCGCACCTCCAGCACGCGCTCCAGGCCGAAGGCGCGGACCAGTCCCATGGTCAGCGCCAGACGCACCGGATCCATCGGATGGCCGGGCCCGAAGTCATACTTCGTTACCGCCTCGTCCCACATCAACAACCCGCGGCCGCTCATGCCCGACACCGTATCGGGCCGGTTCCGTGCCGAACGAGCGGGCGTACCCCAGCGTCACCAGGACCAGCAGCATGGGCACGAGCATCGCCCCCCGGTAGCTCCAGGCGTCGCCGAGCGCCCCCACCAGAGGGGATCCGACCAGGAACCCCACGTAGTTGAAGATGTTCAGCCGGGCGATCGCCCGGTCGGAGTCCCCGGGGAAGAGCCGGCCGGCCGCGGCGAAGGTCTGCGGCACGATCACGCACAGCCCGAGGCCGAGCAGGGTGAACCCCAGCATCCCCACCCAGGCGCCGGGGGCGAGCGCCACCACCGCGAAACCGCCGGCGGCCAGCAGGGTCCCGCCGCGGACCACGGACACCGCCCCGAACCGGCGTACGCCGAGGTCTCCGACGGCCCGCCCCAGCAGGGTGGTCACCATGTAGAGGTTGTAGGGGACGGTGGCGAGCTGCTCGGAGCTGCCCAGGACGTCCTGGAGGTACTTGGCGCTCCAGTTGGAGACGGTGGAGTCCCCGATGTAGGCACAGGCCATCACCAGGCAGAGCGGCAGCAGCAGCCGCAGGGACCGCCCGCCGGCATCCCCGGTGCCGGTGTCCCCACGGATGGAGTCCGTGTCGTCCGCGTCGTCCGCGTCCCGGTAGAAGCGGCTGCCGGCCAGGGCCAGCGGCAGCAGCAGGGCCACGGCGGGGAAGTAGGACGCGAACAGGGAGAGGTGCCAGTGGGCGCCGGCCCAGGCGGCGGAAGCCCCGACGATCCCGCCGAGGCTGTAGGCCGCGTGGAACCCCAGCATGATGCTGCGGCCGTAGGCCCGCTGGAGGCTGACCCCGAGCATGTTCATCGAGGCGTCCAGCCCGCCCACGGCCAGTCCGAACGCGGCCAGCGCGCAGGCCACCTGCCAGAGCCCGCTGCCGGCCCCGACCCCGAGGAGCGCCAGCAGCACCAGCGGCTGGGACCACCGCAGCACCGCGCTCGGCGGCACCGTCCGCACCAGCTTCTCGGTGACCACGCTGGCCACCCCGGCGAGGACGGGCACGGCGGCGAGGAAGGCGGGCAGCAGGGCGTCCGATATCCCGTACCGGTCCTGGATGGCCGGGATCCGTGTCACCAGCAGGGCGAAGGTCACGCCCTGCACGAAGAAGCTGAACCCCAGCGCCCCGCGGCCGCGCCGCAGCATCGCCGTTTCCGTCATGGTCATGGCGGCACAGCGTAGGCCCGGCGGCTACCGGTGGGTAGAGATCAGACCGAGAAGTTCCGGGAGCTCGGCCATCTCCCGGAAGTGGCCGCTGGCGCCGGCGAGGGTCTCGGCGCTCGTCATGGCGGTGAACCCGTACACGTCCATCCCGGCGGCCACGGCGGCCTGCACTCCGAGCCGGCTGTCCTCGACGACCACGCACTTCTCGGGGGCGACGCCCATCTCCCGGGCGGCGTGCAGGAACAGGTCGGGGGCGGGCTTGCCCTTGCCCACGTCCTGGGCGCTGAAGACCAGTTCGTCGGGGAACCAGCGGGTCAGTCCGGCGGCACGGTGTCCGACCCGGATCCGCTGGTGGCTGCCGGAGGAGGCGAGGCAGTACCGCACTCCCCCGGCGACCAGCGCGTCGAGGAGTTCGACCACGCCTTCCACGGGCCGCAGTTCCCGCTCGAAGGCGGCGAAGGTCCGTGCGTGGAGGGTCTGGTCGAACTCGGCCGGCAGCCGCTGTCCGGTGCGCTCGTGGACGAGGTCGTGCACCCGGTGCACGGCGGCACCCATGTAGTCGCGGAGCGAGTCCTCGTACGAGGTGGGGTGCCCGAGTTCGGTCAGGTAGCCGGCCAGGATCGTGTTGGCGACCGGTTCGCTGTCGACCAGCACACCGTCGTTGTCGAAGATCACGAGTTCATAGGTCATACACCGACCCTAAACGCAGAAAAGCCCCGCACCATTTAAGGTGCGGGGCTTCCCCACAATGATTGTTCGGCGGCGTCCTACTCTCCCACAGGGTCCCCCCTGCAG
>NZ_JBVIRI010000013.1:0-226589 GCF_055576225.1 Streptomyces sp. NPDC033845
AGGCCCTCGCGGATGTCGTCGCCGGTGAGGTTGTCGTCCTTCTCCCGCAGCAGCTTCTTGTCCCGGGCGTACTTGTTGACCAGCGAGGTCAGCGCAGCCCGGAAACCCTCCTCGTGGGTACCGCCCTCATGCGTGTGGATCGTGTTCGCGAAGGAGTACACCCCCTCGCTGTACTGCGAGTTCCACTGCATCGCGATCTCGACCGAGAGCATCCGCTCCTTGTCCTCGGCCTCGACGTCGATCACCGTCGGGTGGATCAGCTCGCCCTTGCGCGAGTTGAGGTACTTCACGAAGTCGACGATGCCGCCCTCGTAGTGGTACTTCACCGTCCGCGCCCGGCCGTCGTCCGCCTCGTCCGCGGAGTCCGCGCCCACCGTGGCCTTCGCGGACTCCCGCTCGTCGGTCAGCGTCAGGGTGAGGCCCTTGTTGAGGAAGGCCATCTCCTGGAACCGGCGGGAGAGCGTCTCGAAGGAGTACTCGGTGGTCTCGAAGATGTCCGGGTCCGCCCAGAACGTCACCGAGGTCCCGTGCTCCGCGGTCTCCTCGTTGCGCGCCAGGGCCGCCGTGGGGGCGCCCAACTTGTAGTCCTGGGACCAGCGGTAGCCGTCCCGGCGCACCTCGACCGCGACCTTCGTCGACAGCGCGTTCACCACGGACACACCCACACCGTGCAGACCGCCCGACACGGCGTAGCCGCCGCCGCCGAACTTGCCGCCCGCGTGCAGCACCGTCAGCACGACCTCCAGCGCCGGCTTGCCCTCGGAGGGGACGATGTCGACCGGGATACCGCGGCCGTTGTCCACCACCCGCACACCGCCGTCGGCGAGGATCGTGACGTCGATGGTGTCGGCGTGCCCGGCCAGTGCCTCGTCGACCGAGTTGTCGACGACCTCGTACACGAGGTGGTGGAGTCCGCGCTCTCCGGTCGAGCCGATGTACATACCGGGCCGCTTGCGCACGGCATCCAGGCCCTCAAGGACCTGGATGTTGCTGCCGGTGTACTGGTTGTTCTCGTTGGGGTTGCCGGAATCGGCCACGAAGCGCCCTTTCTGGCACAGCACAGGCCGTACTCCGGGCCGGCAGGCATGCAGGCGGGAGCGGCTGCGTCGATCTGCGTTTGGTCGATCTGCGTTTGTCAGCGTGAGTCATCCCGCCAAAGGAGCGGGACTTCCCCCCAGTCTACCGGTAGCGCTGACATGAATGGGGGTTTGCCGGTCCCTGAGTCCGCATGTGCCGCCCTGAACCTCCCTCTCCCGACTCCCCATATTCAGGACGGGGCTCAAAGAGGCTCACACGGGCACCCAGCGCTTCGGGCTGTCAACCTCCGGCTACCGTGAGGGACGCCACTGGCGCGCCGGGGGTTCCTACCCCCAGGTGTCGCCCGGACCCGTGCTCCCGGGCGCCCGCAGCGGCCCGTACGAACGCGGCCGGCCGCCCGGTCCCTGCACCTTGATCAGCCGTACCGTGCCCTGGCCCAGCTCCCGGTTCAGCCGGGCCACCAGCTCCGGGGCCAGCAGCTTCAGCTGCGCCGCCCAGGCCGAGGAGTCGCAGCGCACGCTCAGCTCGCGCTCCTCGTACTTCTCCGGCACACAGTGCGCGGCGATCTCCGGGCCCACGATCTCCGGCCAGCGCTCCATCACCCCGGCCACCGCCATCGGCATCTCCCAGCCGCGCTCCGTGCGCAGCCGGTCCAGGGCCGCCATCAGCGGCATCGGGTCCCGCCCGTCCGCCCTGGCCCCCGACCTCAGCCCCGGCTGGTTCTGCCGCTTCCGGCCGGCCGCGCCCTGGCCCCGGGCCCGGGCCGCCTCTCGGGCCGCCGCCAGCGCCTGCCGCGCCAGGTCCACCCCGGAGGGCTCAGGCGCCCGGCGCCGGTCCGCGCCCGCCCCGCCGCCCGTGCCGGCACCACCCGCACCACGGCCCGTACCGGCGCCGCCCGTACCGGCGCCGGGTTCCGGTTCCCGCTCGGTTCCGCTCACAGCCGGGTCACCTCTCCGCCCGAGACCGCGAACCGGGTCCCGGCCAGCGCCCCCGGCACGTCGTCGTCCACCGCCGCCGTCACCAGCACCTGCTCACCGCCGGCCACCAGCTCCGCCAGCCGCTCCCGGCGCCGGGCGTCCAGCTCCGCGAACACGTCGTCCAGCACCAGCACCGGCTCGTTGCCCTCGGAGCGCAGCAGGTCGTAGGAGGCCAGCCGCAGCGCCAGCGCGTACGACCAGGACTCCCCGTGGCTCGCGTACCCCTTCGCCGGCAGCTCCCCGAGCTTGAGCAGCAGCTCGTCCCGGTGCGGGCCGACCAGGGTCACCCCCCGCTCGATCTCCTGCTTGCGGGCCTCCGCCAGCGCCCCGACCAGCACCTCGTACAGCTCCTCCCGGGACCGCGCCCCGGCCGGCTCCGCACTGCCCCGGTAGGCCAGGCCCAGCGGGCCGCCGCCCGGCGCCAGCTGCTCGTACGCCTTGTCCGCCAGCGGCTGGAGGGTCTCGATCAGGTCCAGCCGCTGCGCCAGCAGCTCCGCGCCCACCCGGGCCAGATGCTGGTCCCACACGTCCAGGGTGGACATGTCCATGGAGCGTCCGCCGTGCCGGCGGGCCATCGCCGCCGACTTCAGCAGGGTGTTCCGCTGCTTCAGGACCCGCTCGTAGTCGGACCGGACCGCCGACATCCGCGGGGACCGCAAGGTGATCAGCTCGTCCAGGAACCGCCGGCGCTCGCCCGGATCGCCCTTGACCAGCGCCAGGTCCTCGGGGGCGAACAGCACCGTCCGCACGATGCCCAGCACGTCCCGCGGCCGCACCTGCGAGGAACGGTTGATCCGCGCCCGGTTCGCCCGCCCCGGGTTCAGCTCCAGCTCCACCAGCTGCTGCCGCTCCCCCTGGCGCACCTGGGCCCGGATCACCGCCCGCTCGGACCCCAGCCGCACCAGCGGGGCGTCCGAGGACACCCGGTGGCTGCCCAGGGTCGCCAGATATCCCACGGCCTCGACCAGATTGGTCTTGCCCTGCCCGTTGGGGCCCACGAACGCGGTGACGCCCGGGTCGAGGGGAACCTCGGCCCGGGCGTACGAGCGGAAGTCGGCGAGCGACAGATGCGATACGTGCATGACGGCGCCGACCTCCCCCGGCTGCTGCGGTACTGCTGTGCTGCTCCGCAGCGGTTGGCGCGGAGTCGTTACTTCTTCTCGACCGCGTGGCCGCCGAACTGGTTGCGCAGCGCGGCGATCATCTTCATCTGCGGGGAGTCCTCCTGGCGGGAGGCGAACCGGGCGAACAGCGAGGCGGTGATCGCCGGCAGCGGCACCGCGTTGTCGATCGCGGCCTCGACGGTCCAGCGGCCCTCGCCGGAGTCCTGCGCGAAACCGCGCAGCTGCTCCAGGTGCTCGTCCTCGTCCAGCGCGTTGACGGCCAGGTCCAGCAGCCAGGAGCGGATGACCGTCCCCTCCTGCCAGGACCGGAACACCTCGCGGACGTCGGTGACCGAGTCCACCTTCTCCAGCAGCTCCCAGCCCTCGGCGTAGGCCTGCATCATGGCGTACTCGATGCCGTTGTGGACCATCTTGGCGAAGTGCCCGGCGCCCACCTTGCCCGCGTGCACCGCGCCGAAGTCGCCGGGCGGCTTGAGGGCGTCGAAGACCGGCTGGACGCGGGCCACGTTGTCGGCCTCGCCGCCGTACATCAGCGCGTAGCCGTTCTCCAGGCCCCAGACACCGCCGGAGACACCGCAGTCCACGAAGCCGATGCCCTTGGCGGCCAGCTCGGCGGCGTGCTTCTCGTCGTCCGTCCAGCGGGAGTTGCCGCCGTCCACGACGATGTCCCCGGGGGACAGGAGTTCCGCGAGTTCGTCGATGGTCGACTGGGTGGCGGCGCCCGCGGGCACCATCACCCACACCACCCGCGGACCCTTCAGCGCATCCACAAGCTCCGCCAGGCTGTGGACATCCGCCAGGTCGGGGTTGCGGTCGTATCCGATGACGGTGTGGCCTGCGCGGCGGATGCGCTCGCGCATGTTGCCGCCCATCTTGCCGAGGCCGACGAGACCGAGCTCCATCAGGTGGTTCCTTACCGTGTGTGTGCAGTTTCGTACCCGCGTCCGAGCCTACGCCCGGACGCGGATGCACACCTGTGGGATCAGCCGGACAGCCGAACGGGCATGATCAGGTACTTGTAGGCCTCGTCGGCCTCCGCGTCCACCGCCGGGCGGCCGGAGAGCAGCGCCGGCTTGGTGGAGGTGGTGAAGCTGAGCTGCGCGGCGGGGGAGTCGATCGCGCTCAGACCGTCCAGCAGGAAGGTCGGATTGAAGGCGATCGAGATGTCGTCGCCCTCCAGCTTGGCGTCGACCCGCTCCACAGCC
This sequence comes from Streptomyces sp. NPDC033845, assembly GCF_055576225.1. Classification (NCBI taxonomy): domain Bacteria; kingdom Bacillati; phylum Actinomycetota; class Actinomycetes; order Kitasatosporales; family Streptomycetaceae; genus Streptomyces; species Streptomyces sp. NPDC033845. Next base: position 4,345 of record NZ_JBVIRI010000013.1, read on the forward strand.
TGTGCGTCGTCGGAGGAGCCGGCCTCCAGGATCAGCACGCCCTGCTCGAAGCTCAGCCGCACCGGGGTGTTGCGCTCGGCGACCAGGGCCACGCGCTTGACGGCCTCCACGAAGGGGGCGGTCTCGATCACGGCGACGGAGTTGAACTCGGTCGGGAACAGCGTGCGGTACTTGGGCAGGTCGCCTTCGAGGAGGCGGGTGGTGGTGCGGCGGCCGGCGCCCTCGAAACCGATCAGGCCCTCGCCCGCACCGGAGCCGGAGAGCGCCAGGGTGACCGTGTCACCGCTGGTCAGCGACTTGGCGGTGTCGAGGAGGGTCTTGGCGGGGACCAGCGCGACGGCGGAGGCCTCCGGGTTCTCGGGCTTCCACAGGAACTCGCGGACGGCGAACCGGTAGCGGTCGGTGGAGGCCAGGGTGACCCGGTCGCCCTCGATCTCGATGCGGACACCGGTCAGCACCGGGAGGGTGTCGTCGCGGCCGGCGGCGATGGCCACCTGGGCGGCGGCGGAGGCGAAGACCTCGCCGGGCACGGTGCCGGTGGCGGTGGGCATCGTCGGCAGGGCCGGGTACTCCTCCACGGGCAGGGTGTGGAGGGTGAAGCGGGAGGAGCCGCAGACCACGGTCGCCCGTACACCGTCTGTGGAAATCTCCACCGGGCGGTTGGGGAGGGCGCGGCAGATGTCGGCGAGCAGCCGGCCGGAGACCAGGACGGTGCCGTCCTCCTCGACGTCCGCCTCGACGGAGACGCGGGCCGAGACCTCGTAGTCGAAGCCGGAGAGGCTGAGCGTGCCGTCCTCGGCCTTCAGGAGAAGGCCCGCGAGAACGGGCACCGGCGGCCGGGCCGGAAGGCTACGGGCCGCCCAAGCCACCGCCTCCGCGAGTACGTCGCGCTCCACCCGGATCTTCACCGGAAACCGCCTCCTGCTGTTGCTGGCCTTCGTCGTCGGCTCGATGCCGGAGTCCAGTCTGACGTACGGCGCCGACAGTCGGTGCTGCCGGCCGTCAAGTCGGGAGCGAGGCGTCGGGGCGGTCGACCGACGAGTTGTGCACAGGACCCGCTTGAAAACCGAATCCGAGCTAACTGTCTATGGGAGTAGTAGTAGGGCCTGTGGAAACCGTGGATAACGTTGTTATCGCAGGTCAAGGGGCATTTTTTATCCACCGACCCTGTGGGCGACGCCCGTGGATAACCAGGCCTGTCTGTGGAGAACAGAAAGTTCTGCACAGGCCGTCCACAGATGACCCGCCTTGGTCCACAGCTGCGTCCCCAGGTTTCCCCCGGTACTCCACAATCCAAACGTCACCGTTGGTGTGACCGCTTTCACTCGGGGCGGTGAGAGGGGCTGTGCCGTTGCCGAACAGTGGACAAGGATGTGGATGACAGCCTCGCAGCTGTGCACAGCCGACCCAAAGCTGTGGGCAGCCTGGGGACGGAGACGTGGACAGTGCTGTGGACGAAAAGTTTGTCCACAGCCTGTGGATACCCTTCATCAACAATTCCACAGCCCGGTGAGCTGCCCTGATGGTCCCTCACCAGGCTGCCCTGTGGACAAATTGTGGGTAGCGGTGGGAGTCCCCAGGGTGTGGACGGAAAAAAGTTGGGGAATCTGTGGATAACTCAGGCCGCTGGGGGCGTATTCGAACAGGTCACCGGCGCACGCGCTTCGGAGTGCGCCCCCTCGCCCGGTCGGGCGCCCCCTCCCGGGCGACGAAAAGGGGCGTTGCCGGACCCGGCGGTCCGGCAACGCCCCTTCTGGCTCTACGGGTTCAGGCGGTTTCCAGCGGCTTCCCCAGGCGTCCTGCGGGCGTCCTCAGCCGTTCTTGATGCGGTTGGTGAGCTCGGTGACCTGGTTGTAGATGGAGCGGCGCTCCGCCATCAGGGCCCGGATCTTGCGGTCGGCGTGCATCACCGTGGTGTGGTCCCGGCCGCCGAACTGGGCGCCGATCTTCGGCAGCGACAGGTCGGTCAGCTCCCGGCACAGGTACATGGCGATCTGCCGGGCCGTGACCAGCACCCGGCTGCGGGAGGAGCCGCAGAGGTCGTCCACGGTCAGCCCGAAGTAGTCGGCGGTGGCCGCCATGATGTCCGCCGCGGTGATCTCCGGGGCGGAGTCCTCCCCGCCCGGGATCAGGTTCTTCAGCACGTCCTCGGTGAGCCCCAGGTCCACCGGCTGCCGGTTGAGGCTGGCGAAGGCCGTCACCCGGATCAGCGCCCCCTCCAGCTCGCGGATGTTGCGCGAGATCCGGGAGGCGATGAACTCCAATACCTCCGGCGGGGCGTTGAGCTGCTCCTGCACCGCCTTCTTCCGCAGGATCGCGATCCGGGTCTCCAGCTCGGGCGGCTGGACATCGGTGATCAGACCCCACTCGAAGCGGTTGCGGAGCCGGTCCTCCAGGGTCACCAGCTGCTTGGGCGGCCGGTCCGAGGACAGCACGATCTGCTTGTTGGCGTTGTGGAGCGTGTTGAAGGTGTGGAAGAACTCCTCCTGCGTGGACTCCTTGCTCGCCAGGAACTGGATGTCGTCGACCAGGAGGATGTCCATCTCGCGGTACCGCTTGCGGAAGGCGTCGCCCTTGCCGTCGCGGATGGAGTTGATGAACTCGTTGGTGAACTCCTCGGAGCTCACGTACCGCACCCGGGTGCCCGGGTACAGGCTCCGGGCGTAGTGCCCGATGGCGTGCAGCAGATGGGTCTTGCCCAGGCCCGACTCCCCGTAGACGAAAAGGGGGTTGTAGGCCTTGGCCGGCGCCTCGGCCACCGCGACCGCCGCGGCGTGCGCGAACCGGTTGGAGGCACCGATGACGAAGGTGTCGAACAGGTACTTGGGGTTCAGCCGGGCGGTCGGCTCCACCGGGCCGGAGGAACCGCCGGAGGGCGCCGGGGGCGCCGCGGGCCCCGTCCGACCGGGGCCGGTGCGGCCCGGTGCGGGCCGCTGCGAGGGCTGGTCGTAGGCCGACTGGTCGTAGGCCGGCGGCTGCTCGTAGGACTGCGGCTCATAGGACGCGGGCTCGTAGGACTGCTGGTCGTAGCCGGAGTCGTAGGCCGGATCCGGCTGCTGGAGGTACCCCGGCTGCGGGGAGGCGTACGGATCGCGCTCCGGGAACCCGCCCAGCCGGGGCTGCTGCCAGCCCGGCCAGGCACCCGGCTCGGGGCGCGGCTGCTGGTAGTCCGGATAGGCCGGGCGGGCGGCCGGGAGCTGCTCGCCGTACTGCTCGCGCTGGTCCCCGTAGTCCCGCTGGGGTGCCTGCGGCGGCGGGGCGGGCTCGCCGGCCGAGTCGTCGACGGTGATCGCGATCCGGATCGGCCGGCCGCACTCGCGGCTGAGGGCGTCGCTGATCAGCGGGGCCAGCCGGCCCTCCAGGACGCGCTTGCCCCATTCGTTGGGGACGGCCAGGAGTGCGGTGTCGGCGACGAGGGCCAGGGGCTGGCAGCGCTCGATCCACTGCTTGTCCTTGGGCTCGATGCCCTGCTGCCCCTCCCCGAGGAGCTTCTCGATCACTCGTGGCCACACTGCGGCAAGATCGGCAGGTACGTCAGCCACAGAGCACGCTCTCTCACAGGGGGTCCCACGAATGTGTGGTTCTTTGGGACGGTCGGGACAAAAAAATCCAGGGTCAGGCAACGGTAGTCAGGCTGACGGGTAGGGTTCAAGTCGTTGTCCACAGCCTGTGCACAGTGCGGCCCCCGCGCAATGCGGCAAGGGCTCGGTTTGACCGGATGGCGTAGCCGCGCGTACCGTAACGAGGTCGAGTTGTCGATGGCTGCTGCCGCCTGCCTACCGATGGGCGAAGATCACGGAACGTGATCGTTTAGCGGTGTCCACTCGGGCGATCACGTTAATTACCTCGTGGGCGCACGGTGACAGCCAGGCGATGTCACGCCACAACGATTCATTCTCTGGAGCCCCCGAGTGAGCAAGCGCACCTTCCAGCCGAACAACCGTCGCCGCGCCAAGACCCACGGCTTCCGCCTGCGGATGCGGACCCGTGCCGGCCGCGCGATCCTGGCCGCTCGCCGTGGCAAGGGCCGCGCCGCCCTGTCCGCCTGATCGCACAGGGCATGACGTCGTGCTGTCTCCCGAACAACGGCTGAGGCGGCGCGAGGACTTCGCGAACGCGGTACGCCGAGGCCGCCGGGCAGGACGCCCGCTCCTCGTCGTTCACCTACGTACCAGCGGTGCAACGGACCCGCACGAGCCGGGGGAGATCGCTTCCCCGACGCGTGCGGGTTTCGTCGTCAGCAAGGCCGTGGGACCCGCCGTGGTCCGTAACCGGGTGAAGCGCAGACTGCGTCACCTGATGCGGGACCGGCTGGCCGCACTGCCCGCCGGTAGCCTGGTGGTGGTACGGGCGCTGCCCGGAGCGGGCGACGCCGGCGCCGAGGATCTGGCCCGGGACCTGGATGCCGCTTTCACGCGGCTGCTGGGAGGCGTGGCTCGATGAAGTACCCGCTGCTCGCTTTGATCAAGCTGTACCAGTGGACGATCAGTCCGCTGCTCGGGCCGGTGTGCCGTTACTACCCCTCGTGCTCGCACTACGGGTTCACGGCCATCGACCGACATGGTGCGGTGAAGGGGACGGCCCTGACCGCCTGGCGGATCCTGCGGTGCAATCCGTGGTCCCCGGGCGGCGTGGATCACGTCCCACCCCGGAAACGCCCGCGTTGGCACGAGCAGCTGCGCAGTGCGTTGCGTAGACCTCGCAATGCTCAAGGAGCCTGATTAGTGGACACGATCGCCAGTCTGTTCAGCTTTATCACCTATCCCGTCTCGTGGATCATCGTCCAGTTCCACTCGCTGTACGGGGCCGTCTTCGGGGCGGACAGTGGATGGGCCTGGGGCCTGTCCATCGTGTCCCTGGTGATCATCATCCGTATCTGCCTGATCCCGCTCTTCGTGAAGCAGATCAAGGCGACGCGGGGCATGCAGGCGCTCCAGCCGAAGATGAAGGCGATCCAGGAGCGCTACAAGAACGACAAGCAGCGTCAGTCCGAAGAGATGATGAAGCTGTACAAGGAGACGGGTACCAACCCGCTCTCCTCGTGCCTTCCCATCCTGGCGCAGTCCCCGTTCTTCTTCGCGCTGTACCACGTGCTCTCCAGCATCGCCAGCGGCAAGGAGATCGGTGTCATCGACGGGCCGCTGCTGGCCAGCGCCCGTCAGGCCCACATCTTCGGCGCACCGCTCGCCGCCAAGTTCACCGACAGCGCCGAGAAGGTCGCCTCGCTGAACGCCTCGATCACCGATGTCCGCATCGTCACCGCGGTCATGATCGTCCTGATGTCGCTGTCGCAGTTCTACACCCAGCGCCAGCTGATGCAGAAGAACGTGGACCTCTCGGTCAAGACGCCGTTCATGCAGCAGCAGAAGATGCTGATGTACATCTTCCCGGTGATCTTCGCGGTGATGGGCATCAACTTCCCCGTCGGTGTCCTCGTGTACTGGCTGACCACCAACGTCTGGACCATGGGTCAGCAGATGTACGTGATCAACCAGAACCCCACGCCGGGCAGCAAGGCCCAGGACCAGTACCTGACCCGTCTGATCAAGCAGATCAGCTCGCACGGTGAGCTCAAGGGCCGGAGCAAGAAGAAGGTGGTCGCGGCGATCGTGGCCAAGGGCCCGGACCGTAACGACAACGAGCGCAAGTTCATCACCACGCTCACCAAGCAGGGCATGGCCGCTCAGCCGGACGGCTCGGTGATCAAGAGCGTCGAGGCCACCGCGGACTCCGATGCGGCCAGTGGCGGTGTCGCCAAGCGGCAGCAGCCCAAGCGGCAGTCGAAGTCGCAGCGGACCCCGGGCGGCCCGGGCAAGACCTCGCCCAAGAAGTAACAGCAGACCCCGAAAAGCCAGACCCCGAAAAGCAAGAAGGAGTCATCCCGTGACGGAAGGCACCACCTCCGCGCCCGCCGCCGAGGGTGGCGACACCCTGACCCGCCTTGAGCAGGAGGGTGAGATCGCGGCCGACTACCTTGAGGGTCTGCTCGACATCGCCGACCTGGACGGCGACATCGACATGGACGTCGAGGCCGACCGCGCGGCGGTGTCGATCATCAGCGACTCGTCCGCCCGTGAGCTCCAGAAGCTCGTGGGCCGTGACGGCGAGGTGCTGGAGGCCCTTCAGGAGCTGACCCGGCTGGCCGTCCACCGGGAGACCGGGGACCGCAGCCGGCTGATGCTGGACATCGCGGGCTTCCGGGCGAAGAAGCGCGAGGAGCTCGCCGCCCTGGGTGCGCGCACCGCCGCCGAGGTCAAGGCCTCCGGCGAGCCGGTCAAGCTCGCCCCGATGACCCCGTTCGAGCGCAAGGTGGTCCACGACGCGGTGGCGGCCGCCGGACTGCGCAGTGAGTCGGAGGGCGAGGAGCCGCAGCGCTTCGTCGTTGTGCTCCCGGCCTGACCGGAAGCATGAGTGTTCGGCCCCGTCTGTGTCGCAGACGGGGCCGAAGTTTGTCAGCCTGGTACATCAGAGTGCGGTACGGAAGGACGGTTCCCCGTGACGGAGGCAGCAGCAGAGCTTCCCCCGGCTCCTGAAGAGGCGCGTGCGGTATTCGGTGAGCATTTCCCGGAGGCTGTCCGGTACGCCGAGCTGCTGGCCGACGCGGGGGTCAAGCGCGGCCTGATCGGGCCCCGCGAAGTGCCCCGGCTCTGGGAGCGGCACCTGCTGAACTGCGCGGTGCTCTCGGAGGCCGTCCCCGAAGGGGTCACCGTGTGTGATGTGGGCTCGGGGGCCGGGCTCCCGGGCATCCCGCTGGCCCTGGTCCGCCGGGACCTCAAGATCACCCTGCTGGAGCCGCTGCTCCGGCGCACCACCTTCCTCCAGGAAGCGGTGGAGCTGCTGGGGCTGGACCATGTGACCGTGGTCCGCGGCCGGGCGGAGGAGATGCTGGGCAAGCTCCAGCCCGTCCATGTGGTCACCGCGCGTGCGGTGGCCCCGCTGGACCGGCTGGCCGGCTGGGGTGTCCCGCTGCTGCGTCCCTACGGGGAGATGCTGGCGCTGAAGGGTGATACCGCCGAGGAGGAACTGGTGGCGGCCAAGGCGGCGCTCACCAAGCTTGGTGTGGTGAAGACCTCGGTGCTCCAGGTCGGCGAGGGAGTGGTGGACCCGATGTCCACCCTGGTCCGGGTGGAAGTGGGCGAGAGCCCGGGCGGGGTGCGGTTCGCGGCGAAGCGCGCCAAGGCGGCCCGGACCAGCCGGGTCCGCCGGCGCCGTTGATCCCAGTAGGTACGCATTTCGGAGTGTCGTAGCGGGCGGAAGTCTCCGCCCGTGCATCGTGTTTCACGTGAAACGTCGCTCCCTGCTGCACGGAATCATCAGCCGCGGCCGTGCGGCTGCGTCCCCTCGCCACCACAAGCCGGCCGGGGCCCCCGATCCGGTGGATCCGTTGTCCACAACGGTGGATTCATCCACAGGAGTACGGGCCCCGCTGGTTCGCGACCCCGGAGGCATGGCAGGCTCTGTGCATCGCGAGCCTGATGTCGAGGAGAGTGAACCCGTGCGGTCAGACGCCAACCTCGCGGGGCCGATGGCCGATCCGGTCCCCGGCCCCCGTACCGAAGCGGCGGGCGAGGATGTTTCACGTGAAACGCCGCCCCCGCCCCCGGTGGACATTGACACCCCCATCGGCCGTGCCGCCCAGTTGGCGGTAGAGGCGCTGGGCCGTGCGGGGGAAGGCCTTCCCCGACCCGCCCAGACCCGGGTGATGGTGGTCGCCAACCAGAAGGGTGGCGTCGGCAAGACCACGACCACGGTGAACCTGGCGGCCTCCCTGGCCCTGCACGGTGCCAGGGTGCTGGTGATCGACCTCGATCCACAGGGGAACGCGTCCACGGCCCTGGGAATCGACCACCATGCTGAGGTGCCCTCCATCTACGAGGTCCTGGTGGAGAGCCGGCCCCTGATGGAGGTCGTCCAGCCGGTACCGGACGTGGAGGGCCTGTTCTGCGCCCCGGCCACCATCGACCTGGCCGGCGCCGAGATCGAGCTGGTCTCGCTGGTCGCCCGGGAGAGCCGGCTCCAGCGGGCCATTCAGGCGTACGAGCAGCCGCTGGACTACATCCTGATCGACTGCCCGCCCTCCCTGGGGCTGCTGACGGTCAACGCCCTGGTCGCGGGTGCGGAAGTGCTGATCCCCATCCAGTGCGAGTACTACGCACTGGAGGGGCTGGGACAGCTGCTCCGCAACGTCGACCTGGTGCGGGCGCATCTGAACCCCACCCTGCATGTGTCCACCATCCTGCTGACCATGTACGACGGCAGGACCCGGCTGGCCTCGCAGGTAGCGGAGGAGGTGCGCAGTCACTTCGGGAACGAGGTGCTCAGAACGAGCATTCCGCGGTCGGTGCGCATCTCGGAGGCGCCGAGCTACGGACAGACGGTTCTCACCTATGACCCGGGATCGAGTGGTTCCCTCTCCTATCTGGAGGCGGCGCGGGAGATCGCGCTGCGGGGTTCGAACAGCATGCAGAGTGTGGCGGAGGGGATCCAGTGAGCGAGCGACGTAGGGGGCTGGGGCGGGGGCTCGGTGCGCTGATTCCCGCGGCCCCGCAGGAGAAGGCGGCGGTCCAGACGGTGGGGGCGGGCTCGACCTCCCCCTCGGCGGTGCCGGTGCTGGCGGAACGCGGTGTGGCGGCGGCCAAGCTGGCCGCGCTGGCGCAGGCCGACGGTGTTTCACGTGAAACGGAGATGCTGGCGGCCCTGGAGCCGGAGGCTCCGAACACGGTGGCCGGTGCCACGTTCGCCGAGCTCCCCATCGACGCGATCACCCCGAACCCGCGGCAGCCCCGTGAGGTGTTCGACGAAGACGCGCTGGCCGAGCTGGTCACCTCCATCCAGGAGGTGGGTCTGCTCCAGCCGGTGGTGGTGCGGCAGACCGGGACGGACCGCTATGAGCTCATCATGGGCGAGCGGCGCTGGCGGGCCTGCCGGGAGGCCGGTCTGGAGCGGATTCCGGCGATCGTCCGGGCCACGGACGACGAGAAGCTGCTGCTGGACGCCCTGCTGGAGAACCTGCACCGGGCCCAGCTGAATCCCTTGGAAGAGGCGGCGGCCTATGACCAGCTGCTGAGGGACTTCAACTGCACCCATGACCAGCTGGCCGACCGGATCGGGCGTTCGCGTCCCCAGGTCTCGAACACGCTGCGGCTGCTGAAGCTCTCTCCGCCGGTGCAGCGGCGGGTGGCGGCCGGAGTGCTCTCGGCCGGGCACGCCCGGGCGCTGCTGGGGGTCGCGGAGACCGAGGAGCAGGACCGGCTGGCCCACCGGATCGTGGCCGAGGGGCTCTCGGTGCGTGCGGTCGAGGAGATCGTCACCCTGATGGCCTCCGATCCCGCGGGGCCGGCGAAGCCGCGCGGCCCGCGGGCCGGTACCCGGGTGGCTCCCGCGCTGAGCGAGCTGGCCTCGCGGCTCTCGGACCGGTTCGAGACCCGGGTGAAGGTGGACCTGGGCCAGAAGAAGGGCAAGATCACCGTGGAGTTCGCGTCCATGGAGGATCTGGAGCGGATCCTGGGGACGCTGGCGCCGGGCGAGGGCCGGGTGCTGGAACAGGGCGGCACGGGGGAGTAGCTCCCCCGGGTGAGGGCGGGCCATGCCGGTGATCGACCGGTGCGGCCCGCCTTTCGCCTTATACGATGCGGTCATGGGTCGTCGGCTGGTACCGCTCACGCTGGACAACCTGCGGGACCTGCCGTTGCGTTGCCGGTCCTGCGTGTTCTGGGAGCTGGATCCGGTCAGCGGTGAGGCCGCGGTGAAGGCGGAGACCGCGGAGCAGGAGAAGGAAGCTTGGATCTCCGCCGTGCTCCTGGAATGGGGTTCCTGCGGCCGGGTGGTCTATGTGGACGAGGTCCCGGTGGGTTTCGTGCTGTTCGCCCCGCCCGCGTATGTGCCCCGGGCCACGGCCTTCCCGACCAGTCCGGTCTCCCCCGACGCGGTGCAGCTGATCACCGGGTGGATCATGCCGGGGTACCAGGGCCAGGGGCTGGGCCGGGTGATGGTGCAGACGGTCGCCAAGGACCTGCTGAGACGGGGGTTCCGGGCCATCGAGGCTTTCGGGGACGCCCAGTGGGAGCAGCCGGGCTGTCTGCTGCCGGCGGATCATCTGCTGGCGGTGGGCTTCAAGACGGTGCGGCCCCATCCGGTGAACCCCCGGCTGAGGCTGGAGCTGCGCTCCACGTTGTCCTGGAAGGAGGACGTGGAGCTGGCACTGGACCGGCTGCTGGGTGCGGCCCGGAAGAAGGAGCCGGCGCTGCGGCCGCTCTGAGCGGAAACGGGAGGCGGGGCCGCCCCTGAACAGGGGCGGCCCCGCCTTCGTGTGCCGCGGAGGCGGTCAGCGGGTTCAGCTGACCGGCTTGAGCTCCACGAAACCGTCGAGGTCACGCAGGATGGCGGCCTTCGGCTTGGCGCCGACGATGGTCTTGGCGACCTCGCCACCCTGGTAGACGTTCAGGGTCGGGATGGACATGACCCCGTACTTGGCGGCGGTGGCCGGGTTCTCGTCGATGTTGAGCTTGACGATCTCGATCTGGTCGCCGTACTCGGCGGCGATGGCCTCCAGGGACGGGGCGATCTGGCGGCAGGGGCCGCACCAGGCAGCCCAGAAGTCCACCAGGACGGGCTTGTCGCTGTTCAGAACCTCGGTGTCGAAGTCTGCGTCGGTGACGTTCTTCAGGGCCACAGCGGCCTCCTTCTTCTTCCTGCGGGGTGTGTGGGGTGGGGCGGGTGCTGCGGGTGGCTCAGACGGTGGCGGTGGCCTGCTCGGCATCCGTCAGCGAGGCCAGGAAGCGCTCCGCGTCGAGCGCGGCGGAGCAGCCGGTGCCCGAGGCGGTGATGGCCTGGCGGTAGGTGTGGTCGACCACGTCGCCGGCACCGAAGACGCCGGCGAGGTTGGTGCGGGTGGAGGGGGCGTCGACCTTGAGGTACCCCTCTCCGTCGAGCTCCAGCTGGCCCTTGAACAGTTCGGTCCGCGGGTCGTGGCCGACGGCGATGAACAGCCCGGTGACGGGCAGCTCGGAGGTCTCGCCGGTCTTGGTGTTGCGCAGGGTCAGCTTGGCCAGCTTGTTGTCGCCGTGGATCTCGGCGACCTCGCTGTCCCAGGCGAACTTGATCTTCGGGTCGGCGAAGGCGCGGTCCTGCATGGCCTTGGAGGCGCGCAGGCTGTCGCGGCGGTGCACGATGGTGACGGACTTGGCGAACCGCGAGAGGAAGGTCGCCTCCTCCATGGCGGTGTCTCCGCCGCCGACCACGGCGATGTCCTGGTCCTTGAAGAAGAACCCGTCGCAGGTGGCGCACCAGGAGACGCCGCGCCCGGAGAGGGCGTCCTCGTTGGGCAGACCGAGCTTGCGGTGCTGGGAGCCGGTGGTGACGATCACGGCCTTGGCCCGGTGGACCGTTCCGGCGGTGTCGGTGACGGTCTTGATCTCACCGTTGAGGTCCACGGAGACCACGTCGTCCGGCACCAGCTCGGCGCCGAAGCGCTCGGCCTGGGCGCGCATGTTGTCCATGAGGTCCGGCCCCATGATGCCGTCACGGAAGCCGGGGAAGTTCTCGACCTCGGTGGTGTTCATCAGCGCACCGCCGGCGGTCACGGCACCCTCGAAGACCAGGGGCTTGAGCGAGGCGCGTGCGGTGTACAGGGCGGCCGTGTAGCCGGCCGGCCCGGAGCCGATGATGATCACGTTACGAACGTCGCTCACGGGTACTTTCCTCGTCTCTACGGACTTCTGCTGCCTACCGGGGGCCGGTGCGGACTCTCACCCCACCCAACGGATCCTACGGCGCGTGCATTCCCCGGTGTTGCCGGTGACGGTCCGAGAGGCTCAGGGGCGCGGGTAGTCCTTGGTGAGCAGAAGCTGTCCGGGGCCTGATCCCGGGGTGTTTTCGCAGGTCGAGTCGATGAGATAGGCGTCCACCCGGCTGGGTTCGCCGGGGTGCGGGAGGACGAGCAGATAGACGTCGCGGCCCTGGAAGGTCCCTCGTTCGGCGGCCAGCGGGCGTTCGGTGCGGCCGCTGCCGGCCTGGACGCAGGGGGGCACCGGTGCGCGGCCGGCGGAGCGGCCGTCCTGGGGCAGCAGTCCGGGCGACCCGTCCGGGGTGGCCTGGCCCTCGGCGCTCAGCTCGGAGGGGGCGCTCCGGGCGGTGTCGGCTCCCAGCAGCTGTTGGACGCTGTCCTGGAGCCCGGCGGCGGTGTAGCCGGTGGAGCCCCCGGAGTCGGCGGTCACCTGCTTGGTGGCCGCGTCGTGTGCGGTTCCGCCGGGGAGCTGGGCGGTGAGGTAGATCCCGAGGGCGCAGGTGGCCGCCGCGAGGACGGCGCCCAGGGCGCGCATTCGGCGGCGGGACCGGTTGCGGCCGGGGCCGGTGGCGGCCCGAGGGCGTCCGGCGGGGGCGGTGGGCGCTGTTTCACGTGAAACAGGGGCCGGGGTGTGGGCGGCGGTGGTGCCGGTGTTCTCCCGGGGGGAGTCGGGGGCCGGGGGCGCGGTCCGGTCGAGGAGGGCCTCGGCGGCCAGGGCGGCGTCGATCCGGCCGGCGATGTCCACGGGCATCCTGGCCGGTCCGGGCAGGGTGCCCAGCAGTCCGCGGATCTCCTCCAGGGAGGAGAGGACGTCCGCGCACAGGGCGCAGTCGTCGAGGTGGAGGCGGATCTCGGCCGCCCGGGACGGGGGGAGCAGGCCTTCGGTGAGATCGGAGATCTCCGCTACATCCGGGTGCCGGACCGCTCCGGGTGCGCCGGTAGTGGGGCTCACGTTCGTCCACCTCCGCCCTTCACGACCTTGGGATCCCTTGGTTCTGCTGCCGGTGGGACGGGAGTCCCCTGCGTCCGGTTCCTTCCCCGCTCGATGGCGGTGTTATCCACGGGATCCGCGCGCAGATGAGTGAGCATCGGGAGGAGTTTCGCCCGGCCACGGGCACACCGGCTCTTGATCGTGCCAGCGGGCACATCGAGGACGCGGGCGGCCTCGGCGACCGGGTAGCCCTGCATGTCCACCAGGACCAGGGCGGCCCGCTGGTCGGCGGGAAGGGTGCTCAGAGCGGCCAGCAGCTGGCGGTGGAGGTCCTGGCGCTCGGCCGGTGCCTCGGCGGACTCATGGGGCTCCAGAAGGCGTTCCAGACGCTCGGTGTCCTCCAGTGGGGAGGTCCGGCGGGTGGCCGCCTTGCGTGCCCGGTCCAGGCAGGCGTTCACGGTGATCCGGTGGAGCCAGGTGGTGACGGCCGCGTCCCCGCGGAAGGTGTGCGCGGCCCGGTAGGCGGAGACCAGGGCGTCCTGGACGGCGTCGGCCGCTTCCTCCCGGTCCCCCAGGGTGCGCAGGGCGACGGCCCAGAGCCGGTCCCGGTGCCGGCGGACCAGCTCACCGAAGGCATCGGGGTCCCCGGCGACGTGCCGGGCCAGGAGTTCCTGGTCGGTGTCGCCGCCGGGTGTGGCGTGGTCCAACGGTGGGCCCCTCCCCTGCTGTCGTTCAGCCCGAGAACTTCACGTCCGTGATGCCCTGCTTGTATCCGGCCTTGCTGTAGTCGGTGCGTGCGGCCTGTGGCGCGGCCGTCAGCCAGAGCACCACGTACCGGGTCGCCACCGGCTTCGCGGCGGTCAGGCTCATGGTGGCGTCCTCCGTGGTCCCCCCGACGATCTTCTTCATGTCCCCGATCGAGTCCGAGGCCGAGTCCGCCGCGTAGAGGGTGATGGCGGTGTGGTCACCGGTGTTCAGCAGCCCTATCGAGGCGGCCCGGACCTGCTGCTCGGAGCCGAGGTCGAAGACCAGCCCGACGCCCTCCTTGAAGGGGGCGAGGACGGGCCCGTCGTTGTAGCTCTTGGTCCGCCAGAAGGTGGAGGGGTTGCCGTCGATGGTGCTGACGGCGCCTTCCAGGTTCTGCGGCTTGCCGTCCGTGTAGTACTCCTCGACGCCCTTGATGCCGATCGGGACGGGCTCCTTGACCCCGGGCGCCTTGTCGCCTCCGGGGGCCGGCTGGTTGGTCTGTGTGCCGGTGCCGTTGTCCTGGTCGCTGTAGTCGATGAGCCGGTCGGCGAGCTGCCAGCTGCCCAGCCCGAGGGCGGCGATCAGCATGGCGGCGACGGCCCACTTGAGGGCCCTGCCGGTACGGCTCTGCAGCGGGGGCGGCGGCGGGGCCATCGGTACGGCGGTGGTGGGCGCGCCGGGCCGGGGGGCTCCGTAGCTGCCCTGCTGGTAGGTGGTGTGCTGGTATTCGGGCGGAGCGGTGAACGCGGGCTCCGGGGGCCGGATGCGGGGCATCGCGGCCACGGCCTTGGACAGCTCTTCCGGTGTGGTGAAGGCCGGTTCCTGCTTGGAGGCGGTGGCGCCGTCGTTGGCGAGGGCGCGCATGGCGAGCTCGCCGAGGCCCCGGTGGACTCCGGCGCGGACCTGGTCCGGGGAGATCAGACCGACGTCCTTGGGCAGGCCGGTCAGTCCGTAGGCGTCGGTCTCGTAGGGCCAGCGCTGGGTGAGGGCGGCATAGAGCAGGGCGCCGATCGCCTCGGTGTCGGTGCGCTGCGGGCTGTCGCTGGTGATGCCGCGGAGGGCGGCGTTCACGGCGAGTCCGCGGATCCGGTACTGGCCGGTGGAGGTGCGCAGTATGGCGCCGGGGGTCAGCCGCAGGTGCGCCAGGCCTTCCCGGTGCGCGGCGGCCATGGCCTGGGAGACCTGGCTGACGAGCTGGTAGGCCTCGTGCGGTTCCATCGGTCCGGTGGCGAGGACGGCGGTCAGTTCGGTGGCGTCCGGGAGCCATTCGTGGACCACGTAGACCAGGTCGTTCTCCTCGACGGCGTCGAGGACCTGGACGAACCGGGGGTCGCCGAGCAGGGCGGAGGAGCGGGCCGCGGCCAGGACCGAGCGGGCCCTGGGGTGGTCGGCGGGCAGCAGGTGGACGCCCACCGCACGGCGCAGCTTCTCGTCCATCGCGCGCCAACTGCTGAATCCGTCCAGACGGGTGACGCACTCTTCCAGTCGGTAGCGTCTGGCGAGCTTGTGGCCGCTGTGGAGTTCGGGCGCGGCCGTGGGTGCCGCGGTCTTTCGTTCGCCGTCCGATTCGGGCATGGGCTCGTCCGCGGCTTGTCGGGCGTTCTGGGTTTCCACCCCGTCGGCCGTGGCCTGTTCCGCTTGCGCGGCCAGCGGCTCGTCGCCACTGTTGTCGGCCACGTCGACGGCAGCCGTGCTACGTTCCGCCACCGTCGTTCCTGCCTCCCCATCCGTTGCGCGCTGTCGGCCAGTCTGCGAAGCCAAGCCAATTGTGCCCACAGTCCGGCGCTATGCACGACACACGGTCGGCGCCGATGGTTGTGCGCATCAGCGACCCAGGCGTCCGCGCACCATTCCGACCATGGCGTTGAGCTCTTCGATCCGCATCCGCTTGGCCGCGATCAGGAACACGGCCGCCAGGGCGATTCCACCGGCGAGGAGCGCGGACAGGGAACCGAGGACTCCGCTGCCCAGCAGCCGGGTGATCCCCCAGGCCACGGCGCCGGCCACCAGGGCGGCGGGCACGCAGGCCCCGCCGAGCCGGGTGTAGGTGCGCATCACGTGGGCGCCGTCGAGGTCGCCGCCCAGACGGGTCTTCAGCCGGCGCCAGGCGACGCCGACACCGACCGCGTAGCCCAGTCCGTAGGCGGCGGCCATGCCGACCACGGCCCAGCGGGCGGGCAGGACGAAGAAGGCGATCGCGGAGCCCGCCGCGTTGACGCCGGCCACGATCACGGTGTTGTAGAACGGCGTCCGGGTGTCCTCGTAGGCGTAGAACCCGCGCAGGACCACGTACTGCACGGAGTAGGGGATCAGGCCGAGGCCGAAGGCCATCAGGACGTAGCCGATGTTCTGGGCTCCGGATCCGGATCCCGCGTACAGCAGGGTGGCCATGGGCACGCCGAGCGCGAGGAAGGCGAAGGCGCAGGGGACGATCGCCACGGCCGAGGTGCGCAGACCGTAGGAGATGTCGTCGCGCACGGCGGCCGCGTCGCCGTCGTGCGCGGAGCGGGAGATCCGGGGCAGCACGGCCGTCATGACGGAGACGGTGATGATGGCCTGGGGCATCTGCCAGAGCAGCAGGGCGTAGTTGTAGGCGGTGATGCCGGTGCCGGGGTGGCCCTGCTTCTCGGCGACCGAGCCGGCCCAGGTGGCGAGCTGGGTGACGACCACCAGGCCCACCTGGTTGGCGAGGACGAAGAAGAAGGTCCACTTGGCCAGCCGGGCGGCCTTGCCGAGGCCGTGGCCCCGCCAGTCGAAGCGGAGCTTGGGGCGGAAGCCGGCGTCCCGGAGGTAGGGCAGCATCGCCAGGGCCTGGACGGTCAGACCGAGGAGGGTGCCCAGGCCCAGCAGCCGGATGCCGTCCGAGGTGACCGTGGAGGCGTTCACACCGGAGGTGGTGAACCCGCCGAAGGCCCAGATGAAGGCGCCGAAGGTGGTGATGACCACGATGTTGTTGAGGACCGGGGTCCACATCATCGCGCCGAAGCGGCCCCGGGCGTTGAGGATCTGACCGAGGACCACGTGGACGCCCATGAAGAACATGGTGGGCAGGCAGTAGCGGGCGAAGGCGACGGCCACGTCCATCTGCTGCGGGTCCGATGCGATCTTCGGGGACATCATGGTGATGAACAGCGGGGCGGCCAGCACGCAGACGGTGGTGACACCCGCCAGCAGGACCACCACGAGGGTCAGCAGCCGGTTGGCGTAGGCCTGGCCGCCGTCCTCGTCGTTCTTCATGGCCCGCACCAGCTGCGGGATGAAGACGGCGTTCAGGGCGCCGCCACCGACCAGCACGTAGATCATCGTGGGGAGGGTGTTGGCGATCTGGTAGGTGTCGTTGAAGGTGCCGACACCGATGGCGGCGGCGATCACCAGGGTGCGCAGGAAGCCGGTGATACGGGAGACGATCGTGCCCGCGGCCATCAGGGCGCTGGACTTCAGCACGCTGGAGGCGCGTCCGGCCGGCTTGGCCGGGGCGGGCGCGGCGACCGGGGCCTCCTCCACGACGGCCCGGGGGGCGGCCTGCTGGTCGCGGTAGAGGTGCGCGAAGGCGTCGGGCTGGGGCTCGGCGTCCGCGGCCTCGGTGACCAGGGCGTCCACCCCGACGAACTGGGTGGTGGCGGCGTGCTCTCCGTAGGGCATGTTCCGGGACTGGAAGTCCGGCTCGGGCGGCGGGGTCTGGGCCCAGACCCGGGGGTCCGGGGCGTGCTGCGGTGCCATCGGGGCCGCGTAGAGCGGGCCGGTCTCCCGGTAGGTGCCCGGGGGCGGCGGCGGGTGCGCGGCACGGTCGTAGAGGGCCTCGGTCACCGGGTCCTGGGCGGAGAGGTCCTGGGACCGGTACGGGTCGTAGTCGTAGGCGTCCTGGACATACGGGTCGCGGTCGGGCGCGGGGGCGGGCGGTGGGACCTGTCCGGTCACCGGGTTGCCCGGTGCCGTGCCCTGGGCGGGCGCGGGCCCGCCGGCGCCCTGCGCCCGGTCACCGTCGTACGGCGCGTTCATCGAAACCCCACCTCATCGTCCCCAGGCCGAAAGGCCACGGCGTCGCTCAACGGTCCACTGTCTCACTCGACCCGGACGTGCCGGTGCTTTGCCGTCCGGTGTCCGGGGTCTCGTCACTCGGCTGCGTGCTCTGTACGGCGGCCTCACGGGCGGCGACCCGTTTGCGGGCGGTGTACATCCTGATGCCCGCGAGGACGAGGAGCAGTACTCCGCCGGCGATGACGAGCATCACGGTGGAGGTGATCTCGGTGGCCTCGACGGTGAACGTGCGCGGCTTGCCGTAGGGCACGCCGTCCTTGGTGAACAGCTGCGCGGTGACCTCGACGGGGCCGCTCGCGGTGGCGCTGGCGATGAACTTCACGGTCTGGCTGTGGCCGCCCTGGAGGGACACCTCCTGGCGGTCCTCGCCGTGCTCGTCCTCGAACATCAGCCGGGTGGGGTTGGCCGACTTCAGCCGCAGCACCAGTCCCTGGACGTCCTGGACCAGGCCGTTCTGGACGGTGACCGGGATGGTGGCGCTGTGCCCGGAGAGGGTGATGTCGGACTTCCGGATCAGCCGGACCTTCTCGGTGAGGTCCACCAGGTACTGCTGGACCTCGTCGCGGTAGGTCCGTGCCTCCTGGGGCCGGCCGCGCCAGGAGGTGGACATCTCCCGGTTGATGGTGTTGCCGAAGGGGATCGCGACCCGGTCCGGGGCGCTGAGGATCTCCTTGAAGCGGTCCAGCTCGTTCTGGGTGGTGCGGATCTTCTCGAACGCGGCCTGCGGGAGCTCCGAGCGGCGCAGCGACGCCGGGTAGCGGCCGGCGCCGGGCACCTGGCGGTTGGCCCGGGTGTCGGGCTTGGCCTTGGCGGCCGCCTCCAGGTCCAGCGGGTTGGTCCAGCGGCCGCCCTGGAGGCCGCGGAGGGCCTGCGCCATGCTCTGCACCTGGCTGGTGGTGGGCATCCGCTGGGGGGTGACCACGAAGCTGCGCTGGGCCTCGCCGCGCTGGAGGTTCAGGGCCAGGGTCTGGGCGAGGAACTCCTGGACCGCGAGGGTGGAGCTCTCGGCGGTCAGCATGTCGCCCTGGAAGGCGGTGGAGAGCCGGGCGTCGGCGACGACCGCGGTGGTGCCGGCCCCGATGGGCCGGGCCGCCGAGGGGGTGTAGCCGAGGCTGCCGGTCTCCTGGAGGCTGTCACTGCGGGTGAGCACGTTGTGGGCGCCGGCCGAGGTGGCGACGTTCACGATCGAGGGGTCGATCGCGCCTTCCACGGGCCAGGAGAAGTCGGTGGACGGGGTGATGTGCAGCACCGTCTCGACGGCCTGGGCCGCCTTGTCGGTGGCCGGTCTCAGCTGGCCCAGGCTGCCCGACACGTTCCTGCCGCGATGGGCGAGGGAGGCGATGTCGGGGTCGGCGAACGGCAGGGCCACGACCTTCTTGCCCTGGACGGCGGCCTCCAGGGAGTTCAGCCAGCGCTCGGCGATCGCCCGGCTGGGGCCCTGGACCGTCCCGCCGTCCGGGGTGCGCACCCGGTAGCCCTTGGTCATCGCGTCGACCGTGTAGAGCAGGTCGGGGTCGATGACCCAGGTGACGGGGAGGTCCCGGCCCAGCGAGACCATCTGTTCCAGCCTGCCGCCGGTGTCGAGGTCCGCGGCGAGGCTGTCGTCGAGGAACACCGGGGTCTGGGTCTCGTCGGGCAGGGTCTCGGCGGTGAGCCGGGTGGTGGAGATCAGCGGCCAGACGAAGGTGAGCTGGGAGCGCTTGGCGGCGGCCTCCGGCTGCCAGGGCAGGAAGGTCCGCTCGATGCCGAGGACCTGCTTGGAGGGCCGGCTGGCGGTGCCGCCGGAGAGGGAGACGCCGAGCTGGTAGACCCCGTCCTCGTCCAGGTCCAGCTTGTTCACCGGAACCTTGAGGCTGAACTCGTGGGCGACCTTCGAGGGCAGGGACGGCACGGCCACCGCGAACTCGTCGTCGACCTCCGACGGGTCCACACCGGGCCGGTAGCGGGTCCGCTCGGAGACGTTGTCGATGGCGTCCCTGCTGGTCAGCGGGGCACTGCCGACCCGCAGACCGACATGGGCGCCGGTGATCGTCTCCGATCCGGTGTTGGTCACGGTGCCGGTGATGGTGAGAGTGTCGCCCTTCACCGGGGCGGTGGGCGCCATCGACTGGAGCTGTACGTCCACGCTGCCGGAGGCAGCGGGGGCCGCCTCGGCCTCCGGTGCCGGTGCGTACACCAGGCCGGCCAGTACGGGTGTGCCCGCGAGCAGGACGACGGCGCGCCGCAGCCAGCGGCGCCGGGCAGGGGCGGGGGGCCGCCCCTCGGCGGCTCGCGTGTCTCCCGTGTCTGCCGGATCGGCCAACGCGCTCGCCCGTCCCTCGGTGTCAGTGGTCGTCGTTTGTGCGTCCACGCATGGTAACGAGGCCCGCTGTGCGCGAGTGCCGCGCACTGCTCCACATGATCGGTGCGGGCCGGCGGCGCCGGTGCCCCGGGGTACCGGTAAACGGGGGCGCTCCCCGCGGGCGGGGCACGTACCCTTTTCTGTTGTGCCGAACGCCAACGAAGACAACCCCAGCGCCCTGAGTCAGGTGCAGCACCGCGCGGTGGAAGAACTGCTGCGGGTCGCCCCTGTCGCCGACGAGCTCGGACGCCGTTTCCAGGAGGCGGGCTTCCGCCTCGCCCTGGTCGGCGGCTCCGTCCGAGACGCGCTGCTCGGGCGTCTCGGCAACGATCTCGACTTCACCACCGACGCCCGGCCGGAGGACGTCCTGCGGATCGTCCGCCCCTGGGCGGATTCGGTATGGGATGTCGGTATCGCCTTCGGAACCGTGGGCTGCCAGAAGGAGGCCCGGGTCGGGGACACCGACCGGAGCTTCCAGATCGAGGTCACCACCTACCGGTCCGAGGCCTACGACCGGACCTCCCGCAAGCCCGAGGTCTCCTACGGCGACTCCATCGAGGAGGACCTGGTCCGCCGCGACTTCACGGTCAACGCCATGGCCCTGGCCCTTCCCGAGCAGGAGTTCATCGACCCGCACGGTGGCCTGGACGACCTGGCAGGCCGGATCCTGCGGACCCCGGGCACCCCCGAGGACTCCTTCTCCGACGATCCGCTGCGCATGATGCGGGCCGCCCGGTTCGCCGCCCAGCTCGATTTCGAGGTGGCCCCCGAGGTGGTCGCCGCGATGGAGGCCATGTCCGAGCGGATCGAGATCGTCTCGGCCGAGCGGGTCCAGGCCGAGCTGAACAAGCTGCTGCTCTCGGACCACCCCCGCAAGGGCCTGGGCCTGCTGGTGGACAGCGGGCTGGCCGCCCGGGTGCTGCCCGAGCTGCCGGCCCTGCGGCTGGAGAGCGATGAGCACCACCGGCACAAGGACGTCTACGACCACTCGCTGATCGTGCTGGAGCAGGCCATCGCCCTGGAGGAGGACGGCCCCGACCTGGTGCTGAGGCTGGCCGCCCTGCTGCACGACATCGGCAAGCCGCGTACCCGCCGGTTCGAGTCCGACGGCCGGGTCTCCTTCCACCACCACGAGGTGGTGGGCGCCAAGATGACCCGCAAGCGGCTGACCGCGCTGAAGTACTCCAACGAGATGATCAAGGATGTCTCGCGGCTGGTCGAGCTGCACCTGCGCTTCCACGGATACGGCACCGGGGACTGGACCGACTCCGCGGTCCGCCGCTACGTCCGGGACGCCGGCCCGCTGCTGACCCGGCTCCACAAGCTGACCCGGTCCGACTGCACCACCCGGAACAAGCGCAAGGCCAATGCGCTCTCCCGCGCCTACGACGGGCTGGAGGACCGTATCGCGCAGCTCCAGGAGCAGGAGGAGCTCGACTCGATCCGCCCCGACCTGGACGGCAACGAGATCATGAAGGTCCTCGACGTGGGCCCTGGCCCGGTCATCGGACAGGCCTACGCCTTCCTGCTGGACCTCCGACTGGAGAACGGCCCGATGGAGCGGGAGGCCGCGGTGGCCGCACTCAAGGAGTGGTGGGCCGCCCAGGCCTGACCGGCTCGATGTTTCACGTGAAACAGGGCACCGGAAGACGGCGCTGTTTCACGTGAAACGTCGGCCGTGCCGGGCCAGCCCCACCGCGATCCCCGCGTAGACCGCGGCCACGCCCAGCACCAGCGGCACGGACCTCCCGTCGGGCGGAAGGATCAGCGCGGCCACGGCCGCGGCACTCACGAAGGCGACGTTCACCAGGACGTCGTAGACGGAGAACACCCGGCCGCGGAACCCGTCGTCCACCCGGGACTGGACCTCGGTGTCGGTGGCGATCTTCGCTCCCTGGGTGGCCAGCCCCAGGACGAAGGCGGCCACCAGCATCGGTCCCGGGCGGAAGAACAGCCCCAGGGCCGGCACCAGCACCGAGGCGGCCGCCGCGCAGACGACGATCCAGTTCCGGGTGCCCAGCCGACCCGCGGCCCAGGGGGTGATCAGGGCAGCACCGAAGAACCCGGCCCCCGAGACCCCGACGGCCAGCCCCAGCAGGGCCAGCCCCGCCGACTCGTCCTCCGACCAGGAGTACCGGCAGAGCATCAGCAGCATCACGGTCAGCGCGCCGTAGCAGAACCGCATCAGGGTGACCGAGGCCAGTGCCTGGGCCGCCTCCCGCCGCTCGCCCAGATGCCGCAGCCCGGCGGCCATCCCGCGCACGGTGGAAGCCACTGCCTCCGCCACCGAGGGGGCCCGCCGGCCCGGATCCGGATCCGGGCCCAGAAGATCCACCGGCAGCCGCAGGGAGGTGAGGGCGGACCCCAGATAGAGCGCGGCTCCGAAGAGGACCACCACCGCGTCGGACCCGTCGGCCGGCACCCGCAGCAGGAACGCCGCCCCCGCCCCGGCGGTCGCGGCCAGGGTCCCCGCGGTCGGTGAGAGGGAGTTCGCCGTGACCAGCTGTTCCCGCCCGACCACCCGGGGCAGCGAGGCGGACAGCCCGGCCAGGACGAACCGGTTGACGGCGGTGACCGACAGGGCCGAGGCGTAGAACAGCCAGTCCGGTACCCCCGCGACGATCAGCACTCCGGTCACACAGGCCAGGAAGGCCCTCAGCAGATTGCCGTAGAGGAAGACCTGCCGGCGGCTCCACCGGTCCAGCAGGACCCCGGCAAAGGGGCCGACCAGCGAATAGGGAAGCAGGAGCACCGCCATGGCGGAGGCGATGGCGGCGGGTGAGGTCTGCTTCTCCGGGGAGAACACCACATAGGTGGCCAAGGAGACCTGGTACACCCCGTCGGCCGCCTGGGACAGCAGTCGTACCGCGAGCAGACCACGGAAGTACCTCAGGCGCAGCAGCACGCGCAGATCCCGTACGACAGCCATGTGGGCAAGGTTCACACACGCGGAGGGTCCCCGGGCAAGATGCCCGGGGACCCTCCGCGGAAGACATGGCGAACCCTCGGTCCGCCCGGTCCGTCGTGCTTAGCGCTCGACCTCGCCCTTGATGAACTTCTCGACGTTGGCCAGGGCCTCGTCGTCGAAGTACTGGACCGGCGGGGACTTCATGAAGTAGCTGGAGGCCGACAGGATCGGGCCACCGATACCGCGGTCCTTGGCGATCTTCGCGGCGCGCACGGCGTCGATGATGACACCGGCGGAGTTCGGGGAGTCCCAGACCTCGAGCTTGTACTCAAGGTTCAGCGGGACGTCGCCGAAGGCACGGCCTTCGAGGCGGACGTAGGCCCACTTGCGGTCGTCGAGCCACGCCACGTAGTCGGACGGGCCGATGTGGACGTTCTTCTCGCCGAGCTCGCGGTCGGGGATCTGCGAGGTGACGGCCTGGGTCTTGGAGATCTTCTTGGACTCCAGGCGGTCGCGCTCCAGCATGTTCTTGAAGTCCATGTTGCCGCCCACGTTGAGCTGCATGGTGCGCTCAAGACGGACACCGCGGTCCTCGAACAGCTTGGCCATCACGCGGTGCGTGATGGTCGCGCCGACCTGCGACTTGATGTCGTCGCCGACGATCGGGACACCGGCCTCGGTGAACTTGTCCGCCCACTCCTTGGTGCCGGCGATGAAGACCGGGAGGGCGTTGACGAACGCGACCTTGGCGTCGATGGCGGCCTGCGCGTAGAACTTCGCGGCCTCCTCGGAACCCACGGGCAGGTAGCAGACCAGAACGTCGACCTGCTTGTCCTTGAGGACCTGGACGATGTCGACCGGGGCCTCGGCGGACTCCTCGATGGTCAGGCGGTAGTACTTGCCCAGACCGTCCAGGGTGTGGCCGCGCTGCACGGTCACGCCCTTGCGGGGGACGTCGCAGATCTTGATGGTGTTGTTCTCGCTGGCGCCGATGGCGTCCGAGAGGTCGAGGCCGACCTTCTTCGCGTCGACATCGAAGGCGGCGACGAACTCGACGTCACCGACGTGGTAGTCGCCGAACTGCACGTGCATCAGACCCGGGACCTTGGTGGCCGGGTCGGCGTCCTTGTAGTACTCGACGCCCTGCACCAGCGAGGCGGCGCAGTTGCCCACGCCGACGATGGCTACGCGAACCGAACCCATTCCGGTTGCTCCCTGTTTGTTCTCGGTCGAGGCCTGCAAGCTTGCAGGCCTCACTTTTCGGTTTCGTCGGACGGACCGGGACTTCTCTGGTCCCGTCCCGCCCGCTCACTCTCGATGAGCTCGTTCAGCCAGCGCACTTCGCGCTCCACTGACTCCATGCCGTGGCGCTGGAGTTCGAGCGTGTAGTCGTCGAGGCGCTCCCGGGTGCGGGCGATGGAGCCGCGCATCTTCTCCAGGCGCTCCTCCAGCCGGCTTCGACGGCCCTCCAGCACCCGCATCCGCACTTCTCGTTCGGTCTGGCCGAAGAAGGCGAAGCGGGCGGCGAAGGACTCGTCCTCCCAGGTCTCCGGGCCGGTGTGGGAGAGCAGTTCCTCGAAATGCTCCTTGCCCGCGGCCGTCAACCGGTAGACGATCTTGGCCCGCCGTCCTGCGAGTGAAGCGGCGAGTGCGTCCTCCGGAGCGCTTCCGGGTTCTTCTATCAACCAGCCGTTGGCGACCAGCGTCTTGAGGCAGGGGTAGAGCGTCCCGTAGCTGAAGGCCCGGAATATCCCCAGCGAGGTGTTGAGCCGCTTGCGCAGTTCGTACCCGTGCATGGGGGATTCGCGGAGCAGCCCGAGAACGGCGAATTCGAGGATGCCGGAGCGTCGGCTCACCCGCCAGCTCCCTCCCCCGCCTCAGAGTCCCGTATGTCATGTCGGGCCGATGTATCGACTCGATACATCCAGACGATAGAACGGGTGGCCCCCATCGACAAGGGGAGCCATGGTGACCGGTGTCACATCACTGATTTGCGCTAGGCAAGTTGCCTGATTTGGGGTGAACTTCGGCACTGGTTGGGTTTTGAGCGTGCGTAGTCTGTGCGCCATGAGCGAGCACCGCCGCAGAGCGCCGCAGCCGCAGGGGGGCGGCCGCGCAGCTTCCCGTCGAGCCGGCCAGCGCGGCTCCGGCCGCGATGTCCCGACCGCATCACCCAGTGGTTCCTACGGGGACCCGTACGGCGGTCCGCCCTCGGGCGGCCGTGCCGAGGCCCGCCGGGCGGCCGGCCGAGGCCGTGGCAGTGGTGGCGGAAGCGGTGGGAGCGGCGGCCGTGGCCGCGGTGCGGCGGCCGGGGGCGGACGTCCGGACAAGCGGTTCATCAACTACCCGCGGTCCGACAAGCACGGCTGGCAGCGCTTCGTGCCCTCCTGGAAGCTGGTCGGCGGCACCGCCCTCGGCTTCTTCGCGATCGTGACGGCAGGGGCCGGTATCGGTATCGCGATGGTCAACACCCCGGACGCCCATCTGTCGGCCGAGGCGGAGAACAACGTCTACCTCTGGTCCGACAACTCCCAGATGGCGGCCACCGGAGGCAGCACCAACCGGCAGATCGTGAAGATCGAGCAGATCCCGCTGTCCATGCGGAACGCGGTGATCGCGGCCGAGAACGAGTCCTTCGAGACGGACAAGGGCGTGGACCCGATGGGTGTCGGGCGCGCCGTCTACAACATGGCCACCGGCGGCTCCACCCAGGGCGGCTCGACCATCACCCAGCAGTACGTCAAGAACACCTTCCTGACCTCCGAGCAGACCCTCAAGCGGAAGGTCACCGAGCTCTTCATCTCGATCAAGCTCGGCTTCACGGAGGAGAAGGACGAGGTCCTCGCCGGCTACCTGAACACGGCCTACTACGGCCGTGACGCCTATGGCATCCAGGCCGCCGCCCGTGCCTACTTCGGCAAGGACTGCGAGAAGCTCAACCCCGGAGAGACCGCCTTCCTGGCCCAGATCCTCAAGGGCCCCAACCTCTACAACCCGGACGGTGGCATCGGCAGCGCCGCGACCCCCGAGCTCAACGCGAAGCGGGCCGAGGAGCGCTGGAACTGGGTCCTGGACCGTGAGGTCGAGGTCAAGCGGATGACCTCCGAGGAGCGCGACGAGGTCAAGAAGGCCGGCTTCCCCAAGCTCATCGACTCGGCCGAGGCCCGCTCGCTCACCGGGCAGAAGGGCTATCTGGTCGAGACGGCCAAGCAGTACGTCATGAAGACCACCGGCCTCACCGTCGAGCAGCTCGCCAAGGGCGGCTACCGGATCAAGACGACCTTCGACCGGCAGAAGGTCGAGGCCCTCACCAAGGCCGTCGACGACACCCGCAAGGACTTCCTCGACGAGAAGAAGCGCCCGAACCACGACAAGTTCGTGCAGTTCGGCGCGGCCTCCGTGGACGTCAAGTCCGGCGCCATCGTCGCCCTCTACGGCGGCCCCGGCTGGGACAAGAAGTACTTCAACAACAACGCCAACACCTCAGGCGTCCCGGTCGGCTCCACCTGGAAGCCCTATGTGATGGCCGCGGCCATGGAGTACGGCACCCAGAACTCCGACGGCCAGGGCATCTCGGCGGACAGCAAGTACCAGGCCAACGACCTCACCGTGATCAACAACCGGGACGGCGACCCGCTGCGGGACAAGTACGGCAAGCCGTTCCGGCAGAAGAACGAGAGCCCCACGCGCTTCGGCTGGACCACCCTGAACGAGTCGATGGAGAAGTCCATCAACGTCCCGTTCGCCCAGCTCGTCTTCGATGTCGGCCATGACAAGGTCCGCAAGGTGGCGCAGTCCACCGGCATCCTCGAAGAGTCGATGAACCCGAACAACGACGCCTCCTTCGCGCTCGGCACCTCCACGCCCAGCGCCATCCGGATGGCCAACTCGTACGCGGCCTTCGCCTCCTCGGGCACCCACAACGACCCCTACTCGGTCACCCAGGTGCGGTACAAGGGCGAGGACCTGCCCGGGTTCGACAAGCACCAGCAGACGCGCGCGATGGACAACGCCGTCGCCGACAACATCACCAAGATGCTCCAGAACGTGGTCGAGAACGGCACCGCGACCAAGGCCAAGAAGCTCGGCCGGCCGGCCGCCGGCAAGACCGGCACCACCGACAAGAACAAGTCGGCCTGGTTCGTCGGCTACACCCCTCAGCTCTCCACCGCCGTCACCCTCTTCCGCAGCGACCCCGACGCCAAGGTCAAGACCCTGCTGTCGATGAACGGCACCGGCGGGGTCGACTCCATCCACGGTGGTGACATCCCCACCGTGATCTGGACCGACTACATGAAGGCCGCGCTCAAGGGGCAGCCGAGGACGGAGTTCCCGGAGGCCGAGGACATCGGCGTCAAGGCCGACGGCAAGGGCGCGCCCTCGCCGACCCCCTCCCCCTCGCCGTCTCCCTCCCCGTCGGAGTCCGAGGAGGAGCCCGACCCCTCCCCGACCCCCTCGCCCAGCCGCACCAAGGGCCCCAAGCCCACCTGCAAGCCCTGGCAGTGGGACTGCAACTCCGACGCCGGCACCACCGACGGCCAGGACAACGGCGGCGGGGGCAACGACGGCGGCACCGGTGACGGCGGCGCCGACGGAGGACCCAGCGACGATCCCAGCCCCTCGCCGAGCAGGACCGGCAAGCCGGGCCGCCCCGGCGGCACCACCGACGGCGGTACCGGCGGCAACGACGCCGGGGGCACCGACGGCTCGACCATCTGGGGACCCACCGGGGACTCCGATGGCTGAGCCGGGTGCGGCAGGATGACCGCATGACCCAGGTGCACGAGGACCACCCCGTACCGCCCACCCGCCAGGACGAGGTGGCCGCCGCCGGCAGCGAGATCATCGGCGGCCCGCTCGGCCGGCACGCCCTCTTCGGCGGCCACTGGCTGAACCCGGTACGGGTCGTGGTCCTCGTCGCCATCGGCATGTTCGCCCTGGGCATGGTGCAGAAACTGCCCTGCTACAACTGGGCGTGGTTCCAGGGGGCCAGCTCCCAGTACACCCACGCCTGCTACTCCGACATCCCGCACCTGTACGCGGTCCGCGGCTTCGCCGACAACCTCACCCCGTACTTCGACCGGCTGTCCGGGGACATGGAGTACCTGGAGTACCCGGTGCTCACCGGGCTCTTCATGGAGGTCGCCTCCTGGCTGACCCCGGGCAGCGGCACCATGCAGCACCGCGAGCAGATCTACTGGATGGTCAACGCGGGCATGCTGATGGCCTGCGCCGCCGTCATCGCCGTCTGTGTGGCCCGCACCCACCGCCGCCGCCCCTGGGACGCCCTGCTGTTCGCCCTGGCGCCGGCCTTCGCCCTCACCGCCACCATCAACTGGGACCTGCTGGCGATCGCCCTGACGGCCGCCGCGATGCTCGCCTGGTCCCGGGGGCGGGCCCTGGCCTTCGGCATCCTGATCGGTCTCGCCACCGCCGCCAAGCTGTACCCGGTGCTGCTGCTCGGCCCGCTGTTCGTGCTCTGCTGGCGGGCCGGCAAGTGGCGCCCCCTGGGGACCGCCCTGCTGGGCGCGGCGGGCTCCTGGCTGCTGGTGAACCTGCCGGTGATGCTGGGTGCCTGGCAGGGCTGGACGAAGTTCTACACCTTCAGCCAGGAACGGCCCGTGGACTTCGGTTCGGTCTGGCTGCTGATCTCGCAGCGCTCCGGCAACCCCCTGGACGGCGCCAACACGTATGCCACGGGGCTGACCCTGCTGCTGTGCGCCGGGATCGGGCTGCTGGCCCTGACCGCCCCCCGCCGGCCCCGGTTCGCCCAGCTGGCCTTCCTGGTGGTCGCGGTGTTCATCCTGACCAACAAGGTGTACTCGCCGCAGTACGTGCTCTGGCTGATCCCGCTGGCCGCGCTCGCCCGGCCGCGCTGGCGGGACTTCCTGATCTGGCAGGCCTGCGAGGTCGGCTACTTCCTGGGCATCTGGATGTACCTCGCCTACACCACCAGCGGGGACAAGCACCTGGGCCTGCCGGTGGAGGGCTACCAGCTGGCCATCGCCGCCCATCTGCTCGGCACCCTCTACCTGTGCGCCATGGTCCTGCGGGACATCCTGCGCCCGGAGAAGGACCCGGTCCGCAGGGACGGCGTCGACGACCCCTCCGGCGGTGTCCTGGACGGTGCCGAGGACGTGTTCGTGTTCGGGGACGCGGCGAGGGCGCCGCACGGGGCGGCGCCCTCGGAGGGACAGCGGGTGGACTGGGGTCAGATGTCCACGGACCGGTCGAACTGAGTCGTGGTGTGACGCAGGTGGGCGACCAGCTCGTCGCCCACCTTCGGCTCGGCGGCGTCCGAGGGCACGAACAGGATCGACACCTGCATGTGCGGGGGCTCCGCGAACCACCGCTGCTTTCCGTCCCAGACGAACGGCGAAAGGTTCCGGTTCACCGTGGCCAGGCCGGCCCGGGCCACTCCCTTGGCGCGCGGCATCACACCGTGCAGGGCCTTCGGGGCCTCCAGGCCCACCCCGTGGGAGGTGCCGCCCGCGACGACCACCAGCCAGCCGTCCGAGGCGGTCTTCTGCTGCCGGTAGCCGAACCGGTCGCCCTTGGCCACCCGGGTGACGTCCAGGACCGAGCCCCGGTAGCGGGTCGCCTCGTGGTCGCCCAGCCAGAGCCGGGTGCCGATCCGGGCCCGGAAGCGGGTCTGCGGGAACTGCTGCTGGAGCCTGGCCTGCTCCTCCGCGCGGAGGTGGCTGACGAACATGGTGTGCAGCGGCAGCCGGGCCGCCCGCAGCCGGTCCATCCAGCCGATGACCTCCTCCACCGCGTCCGAGCCGTCCGGTCGGTCCAGCGGGAGGTGCAGGGCGAAGCCCTCCAGCCGGACGTCCTCGATGGCCCCGGCCAGCAGGCCCAGGTCCTGCTCGGACACCCCGTGCCGCTTCATCGAGCTCATGCACTCGATGACCACCCGGGCTCCGACCAGCCCGCGGACCCCGTCCACCGAGGACACCGAGCGGATCACCCGGTCCGGCAGCGGCACCGGTTCCTCGCCCCGCCGGAACGGGGTCAGGACCAGCAGGTCCCCGCTGAACATGTCCTTGATCTTCGCGGCCTCGTAGGTCGTGCCGACCGCGAGGACATCGGTGCCCAGCCGGGTCGCCTCCTCGGCGAGCCGGTCGTGACCGAATCCGTAGCCATTGCCCTTGCAGACCGGGATGAGCCCGGGGAACTGGTCGAACACCTGCTTCTGGTGCGCACGCCAGCGCGCGGTGTCGACGTAGAGCGTGAGCGCCATGCCCGTCGGGACCCCTTCTCTCAGCGGCGCGACATGTAGATGTCGAGCGCCTTGTGCAGCATCTTGTTGAGCGGGAAGTCCCACTCGCCGACGTACTCGACGGCCTCGCCGCCGGTGCCCACCTTGAACTGGATCAGACCGAACAGGTGGTCGTTCTCGTCCAGAGTGTCGCTGATGCCGCGCAGGTCGTAGACGCTGGCCCCGAGCGCGTACGCGTCCCGGAGCATCCGCCACTGCATGGCGTTGGAAGGACGCACCTCGCGCTTGTGGTTGGCCGAGGCCCCGTAGGAGTACCAGACGTGCTGACCGACGGTCAGCATGGTGGCGGCCGCCAGCGGCTCGCCCTCGTGCTGCGCGATGTACAGCCGCATCCGGTTGGGGTCCTCGCTGTTGAGGGCCGTCCACTGGCGCTGGAAGTAGCTGAGCGGGCGCGGGCGGAACTTGTCCCGCTCGGCCGTGATCTCGTACAGGTGCTGCCAGGTGGGCAGGTCGTCGTAGCCGCCCTGGACCACCTCGACGCCGGCCTTCTCGGCCTTCTTGATGTTCCGGCGCCACAGCTGGTTGAAGCCCTTGAGGACGTCGTCCAGGGAGCGGTTGGCCAGCGGCACCTGGAACACGTACCGGGGCTGGACGTCACCGAAGCCGGCGCCGCCGTCCTCGGCCTGCTGCCAGCCCATCCGGCGCAGCTTGTCGGACACCTCGAAGGCGCGCGGCTCGATGTGCGAGGCCTCGACGTCGCGCAGCCGCTTGACGTCCGGGTCCTGGATTCCGGCCTTGATGGCCGTGGAGTTCCAGCGGCGGATGACCACCGGCGGGCCCATCTTCACGGTGAACGCGCCCTGGCGCTTGAGGTGGGCCAGCATCGGCTGGAGCCACTCCTCCAGATTGGGGGCGTACCAGTTGATGACCGGGCCCTCCGGGAGGTAGGCCAGGTAGCGCTTCACCTTGGGCAGCTGGCGGTACAACACCAGGGCGGCGCCGACCAGTTCACCGGACGCGTCGAACCATCCGAGGTTCTCGTTCCGCCATTCGTTCTTGACGTCGGCCCACGCCGGGACCTGGCAGTGACTAGCCGAGGGCAGGCTCTGGAGATAGGCCAGATGCTGCTCTCGGCTGATGGTCCTCAGGGACAGGCTCATGCGGGGCGTCTCCTCCGGCGGCTTCGCTGGTATGCCGCGAAGCCTACTGTGACAAGGGCGCCACCCATCCGGGGGACAAGGGGCGCCCTGCCGGAGAGGTGCCCCGGTCAGCCGATCACGCCGCCGAACAGGCCGCCGTGCGCCATGCCGAGGAAGAAGCCGATCGCGGACGCGCCGAGGCCGATGATCAGTGCGAAGCGCTCGCGTGTCGTCTCGGAGATGAACTGTCCATAGCCGCCGGTGAGGATGCCGATCAGCCCCGTCCAGGAGCTGAGCAGATGCAGGTTGTGGAAGAAGGCCGTGACGAACGCCACGGCGCCGAGGACGAGCGTCACCGCGAGCAGGGTGTCCTGCAGGGGGTGGGGCTTGCCGTCGGTGGCGAGCAGGGAGATGGGGGACTGGCTTGCCTGTGCCATCGCAAGGCACCTCCTGGCTGAGGCGGGCATAGCATCGCGCACACCCGATCCCTACAGATTGTGGTCCTCTCCTGCCGGATTTCAACCGGAAGGAGGTGAGCAGGTACGCTGTACGACTGCACTGGTGTCTGTTGGCACCGTGCGCAACGCATCACGACCCTCCTGCCACGGAACGACCGTGGCCGCTGAGTCCAAAGGAGGTGGGTTCCACATGCGTCACTACGAGGTGATGGTCATCCTCGACCCCGATCTCGAGGAGCGCGCTGTCTCCCCGCTGATCGAGAACTTCCTCTCCGTCGTCCGTGAGGGCAACGGAAAGGTCGAGAAGGTCGACACCTGGGGCCGTCGTCGTCTCGCTTACGAGATCAAGAAGAAGCCCGAGGGCATCTACTCGGTCATCGACCTGCAGGCCGAGCCTGCGGTCGTCAAGGAGCTCGACCGCCAGATGAACCTGAACGAGTCGGTCCTCCGGACCAAGGTCCTCCGCCCCGAGACCCACTGAACCTCGGTTCAGCGTAATCGGGTCCGAGTAGCACTAGCAGCCAGCACACCCCGCCGAGAGGTTCATCCATGGCAGGCGAGACCGTCATCACGGTCGTCGGCAATCTCGTCGACGACCCCGAGCTGCGCTTCACCCCCTCGGGTGCGGCGGTCGCGAAGTTCCGTGTCGCGTCCACCCCCCGCACCTTCGACCGCCAGACCAACGAGTGGAAGGACGGCGAGAGCCTGTTCCTGACCTGCTCGGTGTGGCGGCAGGCGGCCGAGAACGTCGCCGAGTCGCTCCAGCGCGGCATGCGCGTCATCGTGCAGGGCCGGCTGAGGCAGCGGTCGTACGAGGACCGTGAGGGTGTCAAGCGCACGGTCTACGAGCTGGACGTCGAGGAAGTCGGCCCCAGCCTGAAGAACGCCACGGCCAAGGTCGCCAAGACCACCGGCCGCGGTGGCCAGGGTGGATACGGCGGCGGCGGTGGCCAGCAAGGCGGTAACGGTGGTGGCGGCGGCTGGGGTGGAGCCCCCGGCGGCCAGCAGGGCGGCGGCGGAGCTTCCTCCGACGACCCCTGGGCCTCCAGCGCACCGGCCGGCGGCGGCCAGCAGCAGGGCGGCGGGGGTGGCTGGGGTGGAAACTCCGGCGGCTCCGGCGGTTCCGGCGGCGGCTACTCGGACGAGCCGCCCTTCTAGGGCAGCCCGTACCCAAACTTCTTGATCACACAGGAGAAACACCATGGCGAAGCCGCCTGTGCGCAAGCCTAAGAAGAAGGTCTGCGCGTTCTGCAAGGACAAGACCGCTTACGTGGACTACAAGGACACGAACATGCTGCGGAAGTTCATTTCCGACCGCGGCAAGATCCGTGCCCGCCGCGTTACCGGCAACTGCACGCAGCACCAGCGTGACGTCGCCACGGCCGTGAAGAACAGCCGTGAGATGGCTCTGCTGCCCTACACGTCCACCGCGCGCTAAGGAAAGGGTGACCGAATAATGAAGATCATCCTGACCCACGAGGTCTCTGGCCTCGGTACCGCCGGCGATGTCGTCGACGTCAAGGACGGCTACGCTCGCAACTACCTGGTCCCGCGTGGTTTCGCGATCCGCTGGACCAAGGGTGGCGAGAAGGACGTGGCGCAGATCCGCCGCGCCCGCAAGATCCACGCGATCGCGACCATCGAGCAGGCCAACGAGGTCAAGGCCAAGCTTGAGGGCACGAAGGTCCGTCTGGCCACCCGCTCGGGTGACGCCGGCCGCCTCTTCGGCTCCGTGACCCCCTCCGACATCGCCTCGGCGATCGAGGCCTCGGGTGGTCCGAAGGTCGACAAGCGCAGCGTCGAGCTCGGTTCGCCGATCAAGACCCTCGGTTCCTACCAGGTCTCCGTGCGTCTGCACGCCGACGTGGTCGCGAACCTGGGCGTCGAGGTCGTCGCCGCCTGATCGCTGTCCCAGCGATCCGCTCTGCAGTGAAGGGCCGCACCCTCCGGGGTGCGGCCCTTCGCCGTGTGCGCGGCTGTTTCACGTGAAACAGGCACCCGAGGACGGCGCTGTTTCACGTGAAACAGCCCTCAGCGGGTGGCTCCGGTGACCAGCCAGCGGCCCGAGCGCGCCCTCAGCTGGAGGGTGACCATCCGGACCGCCATCAGCAGGGTCATGGCCCACCAGAGCATGGTCAGACCGCCGCCGACCACCGGCACCAGCAGGACGGCCGGGGCGAACACGGCCAGGGTGACCAGCATGGCCCAGGCCAGATAGGGCCCGTCGCCCGCACCGATCAGCACCCCGTCGAGGACGAACACGATGCCCGCGATCGGCTGGGAGACGGCGAGCACCAGAAGGGCGGGCAGCAGGGCCGCCTCCACTGCGGGGTCCGAGGTGAACAGTGGGATGAACAGCGGCCGCGTCAGCACGACCAGGAGGCCCAGCACCACCCCGGAGACGATCCCCCACTGCACCATGCGCCGGCCTACGGCCCGGGCCCCCTCGGTGTCCCCCGCGCCCAGATAGCGGCCGATGATCGACTGGCCGGCGATGGCGATGGCGTCCAGGGAGTAGGCGAGCAGGCTCCACAGCGAGATCAGGATCTGGTGGGCGGCGATATCGGTGTCGCCCAGCCGGGCGGCGACCATCGTGGCGAGCAGCAGCGAGGCCCGCAGCGAGAGCGTGCGGACCAGCAGGGGCGCGCTCGCCCGGGCGCAGGCCCGGATGCCGGAGGAGTCGGGGCGGAGCGAGGCCCCGTGCCGCCGGGCGCCGCGGATCACCACGACCAGGTAGACGGCGGCCATGGCCCACTGGGCGAGCACGGTGCCCCAGGCGGAGCCGGCGATGCCCAGGCCGGCGCCGTAGACCAGCCCGATGTTGAGCAGCAGGTTCACGGTGAACCCGCCGATGGCCACGTACAGCGGTGTACGGGTGTCCTGGAGGCCGCGCAGCACCCCGGTGGCGGCCAGGACCATCAGCATGGCGGGCAGGCCCAGGGCGGAGATCCTGAGATAGGTCAGGGCGTAGGGGGTGGCGGTGTCGGAGGCGCCGAAGGCGGAGACCAGCCAGGAGGCCCCGGCCAGTACGGCGACGACGACGAGGGCCCCGAGCAGCAGGGCCAGCCAGATGCCGTCCATGCCCTGCCGGATGGCGGCCTGAAGGTCGCCGGCCCCGACCCGGCGGGCCACCGCGGCGGTGGTGGCGTAGGCGAGGAAGACGAACACGCTGACACCGGTGGTGAGCAGTGCGGCCGCGATGCCGAGACCGGCGAGCTGGGGGGTACCGAGGTGCCCCACGATGGCGCTGTCGGCCATCACGAAGAGGGGCTCGGCGACGAGGGACCCGAAGGCGGGGACGGCGAGCGCGAAGATCTCGCGGTCGTGTCGCCTCGGTCCGGCCTTGGGTATCTCGGGGGCCAGTGTCATGCGCTCAATCTAATCTTCCACAGGTAATGGATGCAAGGCATTTGGAACCCTTACTGACGGCCTGACGTGGGCGTTCCTCGCAGCCCATCCGGGGCGATCTTCAGGCGGTGGGAAATTATTTTCTCGCCCACAGGGCGTGGACAGGGAAAGCGCAGGTCAGGTGGGGTAACGGGGTGGGTCGCGTGATTTTGTCCACAGCGTCGTCCCCCGGTCCGTACACAGGTGGAACCGAGTTACCCACAGCTTGGGGCCCGTCATCCACATCTCATCCACACACCCTGTGGATAACAAGATTGGCTGACGTCGTCCGCGGCCCTACCGTTGTGCGTTGCCCGACGCGCCGAGCGCGGTTTCGGGTGCCCCAAATGTCAGAGCCGTGTCGTAGAAAGAATGACACGGCGAGGTCCGCTCCGCGGACGTGAGGAGGCGGCCCGGTGAGCGTTCCCGAGCCCATGGACGACCCCTGGGCCGACAGTGGTCCTGGAGACCGTCTGCCCGTCTCCCGTTCGCGCCGAGGCGAGGGCCGGGGCCGGGGCGAGGAGCAGCACGACCGGGGCCGCGAGGGCGGTTCCTGGGACGGCGGAGGCGGGTTCGAGCGGGTCCCCCCGCAGGACCTGGACGCCGAGCAGTCGGTGCTGGGCGGCATGCTGCTGTCCAAGGACGCGATCGCCGACGTGGTCGAGGTCCTCAAGGGCCATGACTTCTACCGGCCCTCGCACGAGACGATCTACCAGGCGATCCTCGACCTCTACGCCAAGGGTGAGCCCGCCGACCCCATCACGGTCGGCGCCGAGCTGACCCGGCGCGGCGAGATCTCCAAGGTGGGCGGCGCCGCCTATCTGCACACCCTGGTCCAGTCGGTCCCCACGGCGGCCAACGCCGAGTACTACGCGGAGATCGTCCACGAGCGGGCGGTGCTCCGGCGGCTGGTGGCAGCCGGCACGAAGATCACCCAGATGGGCTATGCCGCCGACGGGGACGTCGACGAGATCGTCAACAGCGCCCAGGCGGAGATCTACGCGGTCACCGAGCAGCGCACCTCCGAGGACTACCTGCCGCTGGGCGACATCATGGAGGGCGCCCTCGACGAGATCGAGGCGATCGGCTCCCGCAGCGGCCAGATGTCCGGGGTGCCCACCGGGTTCACCGACCTGGACTCGCTGACCAACGGTCTGCACCCGGGCCAGATGATCGTGATCGCGGCCCGTCCCGCGATGGGCAAGTCCACCCTGGCGCTGGACTTCGCCCGGGCCTGCTCGATCAAGAGCAATCTGCCGAGCGTGATCTTCTCCCTGGAAATGGGCCGCAACGAGATCGCGATGCGCCTGCTGTCCGCCGAGGCCCGGGTGGCGCT
The DNA here is from genome assembly GCF_055576225.1 of Streptomyces sp. NPDC033845. NCBI lineage: Bacteria > Bacillati > Actinomycetota > Actinomycetes > Kitasatosporales > Streptomycetaceae > Streptomyces > Streptomyces sp. NPDC033845. The sequence goes on from NZ_JBVIRI010000013.1 coordinate 40,637, forward strand.
GCACCACATGCGCTCCGGCACGATGACGGACGACGACTGGACCCGGCTGGCCCGGCGGATGCCGGACGTGTCGGCCGCCCCGCTCTACATCGACGATTCGCCGAACCTGTCGATGATGGAGATCCGGGCGAAGTGCCGGCGGCTGAAGCAGCGGGCCGACCTCCAACTGGTGGTCATCGACTACCTCCAGCTGATGCAGTCGGGTGGTTCCCGGCGGCCCGAGAGCCGCCAGCAGGAGGTCTCGGACATGTCCCGGAACCTGAAGCTGCTGGCCAAGGAGCTGGAGGTCCCGGTGATCGCGCTGTCCCAGCTCAACCGTGGCCCCGAGCAGCGCACGGACAAGAAGCCGATGGTCTCGGACCTGCGTGAATCGGGTTCCATCGAGCAGGACGCGGACATGGTGATCCTGCTGCACCGCGAGGACGCCTACGAGAAGGAGTCCCCGCGGGCCGGCGAGGCGGACCTGATCGTGGCCAAGCACCGAAACGGCCCGACGGCGACCATCACGGTGGCCTTCCAGGGCCATTATTCGCGGTTCGTGGACATGGCCAACACGTAGCATCCGGGGCATGACTGACATGCCAGCGGACACAGCGCTGCTTCCCGGCACCCGGCGGTCCCTGCTGCACCGGATCGCGGTGGCGCAGACGGAGGGGCGGTCCCCTTCGCTGGTGGCCGCCGTGGCCCGGGGCGGGGAGGTGGTCTGGGAGGGCTCCCGGACGATGATGCCCGGGCACGGCCCTGACGGCGGGGTCCAGTACCGCATCGGGTCGATCAGCAAGACCTTCACCGCGGTCCTGGTGATGCGGCTGAGGGACGAGGGGCTGCTGGACCTCTCGGACCCGCTGGACAAGCATCTGCCGGGCACCGGGGTCGGTGAGGTCACCATCGCCCAACTGCTTTCGCACACCGGCGGGCTGGCCGCCGAGACCCCCGGCCCGTGGTGGGAGCGGACCCCGGCCGGGCTGCGGCCGGAGCTCTCCGACGTACTGGGCGGGCAGCCGTTCCTGCACCCGCCGGGGCGCCGGCACCACTACTCCAACCCCGGTTACACCCTGCTGGGTTCGCTGGTCGCCGAGCTGCGCGGGCGACCCTGGGAAGAGGCGCTGCGGGAGGAGGTCCTGGAGCCCCTGGGGCTGGACCGCACCGGAGCGCGGCCGAGTCAGCCCCATGCCGGCGGCTGGGCGGTGCACCCCTGGGCGGACGTGATGCTCCCGGAGCCCGCCGAGGACCTGGGGCTGATGGCCGCCGCCGGTCAACTGTGGTCGACCACAAAGGACTTGGCGAGGTTCGCGATGTTCCTGACCGGCGGGGACGAGCGGGTGCTGAGCGCCGGATCGGTGCGCGAGATGCGGACGGCCGCCTCGCCGCCGGAGCCCGGGATCGCCGAATGGGGCTACGGCCTGGGGCTCCAGCTCCAGGAGTCGGCCGGCCGGCGGCTGGCCGGGCACTCCGGCTCCCTGCCCGGGTTCGTGGCGGGGCTCTGGTTCAGCGAAACCGAGGACCTGGCCGCGGTGGTGCTGGCCAACTGCACCTCGGGGGTGCCGGCCTCCTCGGTGGCGATGGACCTGATCGGGATCGTGGCGGATGCCGAACCGAGGATCCCGGAGCCGTGGAGGCCGTTCCGGGAGGCGGATCCGGTCGCCCTGGAACTGGTCGGCCCCTGGTACTGGGGGACCACCCCGTTCGTGCTGCGGCTGACCGCCGACGGGACCCTGGAACTGGGCCCGGTCGGGGCCATGGGCCGGGCGGCCCGCTTCCGGTCCGCCCCGGAGGGCGCCTGGACCGGGCTGAGCGGCTACTACGCGGGGGAGACCCTGCGGGCGGTACGGGCCCCGGACGGTTCGGTACGCCGGCTCGACCTGGGATCCTTCGCGTTCACCCGGCTTCCCTACGACCCGGAGGCCGAGGTGCCCGGCGGGGTGGACCCGCAGGGCTGGCGGGGCATCGGCTGACCGTTCCCCGCCAGGGGCCGGTTCAGAGCTGGAGCTTGAACCCCACGTGCGAGGCGGTGAACCCGAGGCGCTCGTAGAACCGGTGCGCGTCGGTGCGGGTGACGTCCGAGGTGAGCTGGACCAGCTGGCAGCCCTGCCGGCGGGACTCCGCCACCGCCCACTCGATGAGGACCGTCCCCAGACCGCTGCCGCGCTCCTCGGCGTGCACCCGGACCCCCTCGATGAGGGACCGGGTGGCGCCCTGGCGGGAGAGTCCGGGAATCAGGGTCAGCTGCAGGGTGCCGACCACCCGGTCGGCCCGCTCGGCGACCACCAGGTGCTGATGGGGGTCCCCGGCCAGCCGGGCGAACGCGGCACGGTACGGGGCGAGGTCCCCGGGGGACTCCCGGGTGGCGCCGAGCGGGTCGTCGGCGAGCATCGCCACGATGGCCCCGAGATCGTCCTCGGTGGCGGGCCGGATGCTGAGGTCGCTCACGGCAGGTCCTTTCTAGGCGGCGACGGTGAGGGGGGCGAAGCGGCGGGTCCACTGGCCGGGGAGGTCCGCCAGCGAGCGGGCCATCACGGTGTTCCGGGCGACCGGCTCCAGACCGCGTGCGGTCAGCCAGGCCAGCAGTTCACCGTGCCGCAGGTCCACGTCGGTGCGCAGCGGCCGCTCGGTGCCGGCGGCGAGGGCGGTCACCAGGGACCGGGCGGTGGCGGTGTCGGCGGCGATCAGCGGGCCGATCACATCGCTGTCGGTGTTGCGCCAGGCCGCGGCGAAGCCGACCAGGGCGCCGCTCCGGTCCTCGGCGACCAGCAGTTGTTCGGCGAAGGCCGGGAGCCGCATCAGCAGGTGGGTGCGGTCGGTGCCGAGCACCTCCTGGTCGAGGCGGAGGACGGCCGGGAGGTCGGCGGCGGTGGCGGGGCGGACCCCGGAGGTGTCCACTCCGGGCTCGGGGCGGAAGCTGCCGCGGAGCATCTCCGCATGGCCGAGGGTGCTGAACCCGAGCTGTTCGTAGAGGGGCCGGCCCAGCGGGGTCGCGTGCAGGGTCAGCGGGATTCCCCGGAGGGTCTCGTCGCAGACCTGGGTCATCAGATGCCGGCCCAGGCCCTGGCGTGCGTAGCGCTCGGCGACCAGGACCATTCCGATGGCCGCCAGATCGGGCGAGATCCCGTAGCGGGTGACCGTGCAGGCGGCGGCCAGGCCGTTCCCGTCGGGTGCGTCGATCCCGTAGCCGGTGCCGGCGGTCAGCAGCAGCCCCCATTTGTGGTCCTCGCGGTACCAGCCGCGGTCTTCGGAGAGATCGGCGCAGCGGGGCAGATCGCCCACGGTCAGCGGGCGTACCGGCAGCTCGGTGAGGGGTGATGGTGTCACCGGCCCAGACTGGATCATCACCAGGGGGGCGTCCAGAGGATTTGGTGTTTCACGTGAAACACGCTGTTTCACGTGAAACGCACGCACTAGCCTCGTTCCCATGACCCGCCTGCACCTGTTCGATCTCGACGGCACCCTGATGTACGGCACGGCGGCCCCCGTGGAGCTCTCCCGGCAGCTGGGCCTGCTGACCGAGATCGCGGAACTGGAGCGCGCCTTCAGCGCCCGGGAGATCGGCCCGCCGGAGTTCGCGGTGGGGGTGCACTCCCTGTGGTCGGGGCTGACCCGGGCGCATGTGCGGGCGGCCTTCGACGGGGCGCCCTGGCTGGCCGGGATTAGGGAGGTGTGGCAGGAGATCCGGGAGCGCGGGGAGTACTGCGCGGTGATCTCGCTGTCCCCGTCCTTCTTCGTGGAACTGCTGCTGGAGTGGGGCGCGCACGCGGCGCACGGCTCGGTCTTCCCCGAGGTGCCCTTCACCCGGCCCGTGGAACTGGCCGGCCTACTGACCCCGGAGGGGAAGCTGGAGGTCGCGGACCGGCTGTGCGAGCGCTTCGGGCTGACCCGGGCCGACTGCGTGGCCTACGGGGACTCGATGACCGACGCGGTGCTCTTCGGGGCGGTGCCGGTCTCGGTGGCGGTCAACGCCCGGCCGTATCTCGCGGAGCGTGCCACCTGGGTCTATCAGGGGCGGGATCTGCGGGAGGCCTACCGGCTGATCGACGGGGTGCGCAAGGGAGTTGAGGCATCTTAAGGGGAAAGGGGGTTCGAAGCGCTGAATTTGCGCAATTGCCCGCAGCACCGATACCGGGCTGGCATGCTGCGAACTCATGGAGCCCTCCCCCGATGCCGTGCTCATCCGCCGCACCCTTACGGAGATCGCACCCGTCGCCGACAAGGTGACCTCTTTCTTCTACGCGCTCGTGTTCACCGGCCACCCCGAAGTGCGGTCGATGTTCCCGGTGGCGATGGACGTGCAGCGCGACCGGTTGCTGAAGGCCCTGCTGACGGCCGCCGAGCACATCGACGACCCCGAGGTGCTCACGGACTATCTGCGGCGGCTGGGCACCGGCCACCGCAAGTACGGGACCCGCTCCGAGCACTACCCGGTGATCGGTGAGGCGCTGATCGGCGCGCTGTCCCGGTACGCCGAGCGGACCTGGGGCCCGGAGACCGAGGCCGCCTGGGTGCGGACGTACACCGCCATCTCCCAGATCATGATCGACGCGGCCGCCGAGGACGGACAGCACACCCCGCCCTGGTGGCAGGCGGAGGTGGTCGCCCATGATCTGCGGACCCCGGACATCGCGGTGGTGACGGTCCGCCCGGACCAGCCGTACCCCTTCCTGGCCGGGCAGTACACCAGCCTGGAGACCCCCTGGTGGCCCCGGGTGTGGCGGCACTACTCCTTCGCCTCGGCCCCCCGCTCGGACGGGCTGCTGTCCTTCCATGTGAAGGCCGTCCCGGCCGGCTGGGTCTCCAACGCCCTGGTCCGGCACGCCCGGCCCGGGGACGTGCTGCGGCTGGGCCCGCCGGCCGGCTCGATGGTGGTGGACCACAGCACCGACAACGGGATGCTCTGCCTCGGCGGCGGCACCGGGATCGCCCCGATCAAGGCGCTGATCGAGGATGTGGCGGAGCACGGGGAGCGGCGCCCGGTGGAGGTGTTCTTCGGGGCCCGCTCGGACGGGGACCTGTACGACAAGGACACCCTGCTGGGCCTCCAGCGTTCCCATCCCTGGCTGTCGGTGCGGCCGGTGGTGGGGGACGGGCTGGCCGGCCAGCTGCCCCAGGCGGTGGGCGAGAACGGGCCCTGGAGCTCGTACGACGCCTTCATATCCGGGCCGCCCGGGCTGATCAGAACCGGGGTGGACGCGCTGAAGCGGATCGGGATACCGGGGGACCGGATCCGGCACGACGCGGTGGAGGAACTGGCCGGAGCGGGAGTCGCCGGCTGACGGCCGGGGCCGGCGGTCGCGGGCTGAGGGGCCGCGGCGGGCCCCTCAGCGCCGGAGGTCAGCCCAGGTCGGGCGCGTGCATGGCGCGGACGCCCTCGATGTTCCCGTCGAGGTAGTGCCGCAGGGACAGCGGAACCAGATGGACCGCCGCGATGCCGACCCTGCTGAAGGGCACCCGGACGATCTCGTACTCGCCCTCGGGATGGTCGACTTCGGGGCCGTGGCGCAGCCCGGGGTCCATGGATTCCAGTCGGCAGACGAAGAAGTGCTGGACCTTGCAGCCGGTGACGCCTCCGTCGGCGATGTGCTCGACGGTGTCGACGAAGCACGGCACCACATCGGTGATCTTCGCGCCGAGTTCCTCATGGATCTCGCGATGCAGCGCGTGGACGACGGTGGCGTCCGATGGCTCCACTCCCCCGCCGGGGGTCAGCCAGTACGGGTCGATTCCGGGCTTGGTTCGTTTGATCAGGATGAGGTCGTCACCGTCGAGCAGGATCGCGCGGGCGGTGCGTTTGACCACGGGACGTTCGGTCATGGAAGAAGAGTGGCCCGGTCTCGGACTTCTGAAACGCCTCAGGCGCCTCCGGCCGTCCGGTCCAGGGCCCGCAGCACGTCCGCGACCAGGTCCTCGGTGTCCTCGGCACCGGCGGAGAACCGGATGAACCCCTCGGGGACCGCGTCCCCGCCCCAGCGTCCGCGCCGTTCGGCGGTGGAACGGACCCCGCCGAAGCTGGTGGCGTCCTCGACCAGGGTCAGGGCCCGCAGGAAGCGGTCCGCGTGGTCGCGGTCGGCGAGGGTGAAGGAGACCACCGAGCCGTGGCCGCGCATCTGCTGGGCGGCCGTCTTGTGCGAGGGGTCCCCGGGGAGGCCGGGGTAGCGCAGTCCGGTCACCTCCGGCCGTTCGGCCAGGGCCTCGGCGAGGGCCAGGGCGTTGGCCCACTGCCGGTGGGTGCGCAGCTGGATGGTGGCCAGCGAGCGGTGGGCCAGCCAGGCCTCCATCGGCCCGGGAATGGCCCCGACGATCTTGCGCCAGCGCCGGATCCCGGCGGCGAGCTCGGAGTTCCGGCAGCTGACGTAGCCCAGCAGTAGGTCCCCGTGGCCGGTGAGCCCCTTGGTGCCGCTGGCCACGGAGAAGTCCGCGCCCAGTTCCAGGGGCCGCTGCCCGAGCGGGGTGGCCAGGGTGTTGTCCACGGCGACCAGGGTGCCGCCGGCCCGGGCGGCCTCGGCCAGCCGCCGGATGTCGCAGACGTCCAGCCCCGGGTTGGAGGGGGATTCGATCCAGAGCAGCCGGGCCCCGTCCAGCTCGGCGAGCTGGGCCTCCCGCGCGGTGGGCGCGGTCCGCACCCGGATCCCGTACGCCTCCAGCTGTTCGCGGACCAGCGGGAGCACCTGGTAGCCGTCGTCGGGGAGCACCACCGTGTCCCCGGCCCGGGCCTGGGAGAGCAGGACGGCGGAGACCGCGGCCATGCCGGAGGCGAAGACCACGGTCTCCACCCCTTCCTCCCCGGGGGCCTCCAGCTCGCCGATGGCCCGTTCCAGCAGGGTCCAGGTGGGGTTGGTGTCGCGGGCGTAGGTGTACGGGCCGTCCACCTCGCCGGGCAGGTGGAAGTGCGAGGCGAAGACCGGGCCCGGCAGGGTGGGCTGGTTCTTGACGGGCTCGGGGAGGCCGGCGCGGACGGCCCGGGTGCCGTCGCCGAGGGGGGTGCTGGTCATCTGTTCTGCTCCTTGGGATGCTGCTCGGCCGGGGGTGGGGCGAGGGCCATGCGTACGGCGGCCAGCAGGCCGGGGCCCGCGGCCTCGACCAGCTCCAGGCATTCCTCGAACCCGTCGAGCCCGCCGTAGTACGGATCGGGTACGTCCCATTGCCCGTCGGTGCCGGGGCCCGGGCCGGCGGCCGGGTCGTACGAGCGGAGCAGCCGGACCTTGGCGGCGTCGGCCGGGGTGGGGGCGAGGGCGCGGAGCTCGCGCAGGTGCCCGGCGTCCAGGGCCACGACCAGGTCGAGTTCGCCGAACCAGGAGGCCCGGAACTGCCGGGCCCGGTGGTCCTGCGGATAGCCGGCGGACTCCAGGACGCCGACCGTGCGCGGGTCGGCTCCGTCGCCCTCGTGCCAGCCGCCGGTGCCGGCGCTGTCCACCCGGACCCGTCCGGCCAGGCCGGCTTCCGCGACCTGGGCGCGGAAGACGGCCTCGGCCATGGGCGAGCGGCAGATGTTGCCGGTGCAGACGAAGCAGACGCGGTACACGGGCCGGCTCAGTTGTCGGGGAGGGCCATGTTCACGGCCCAGGAGACGATGGAGATGATCAGGCCACCGACCAGGGCGCTGAGGAACCCGTTGACATGGAAGTCGAGGTCGAGCTTGTCGGCCAGCCAGGAGGTCAGCATCAGCATCAGCGCGTTCACCACCAGGGTGAACAGCCCGAGGGTCAGGATGAACAGCGGCAGCGACAGGAGCTTCACCACCGGCTTGACGATGAGGTTGACCAGCCCGAAGACCAGAGCGACCAGAACCAGGGAGAGGGCCTTGTGGCCGGTGTTCTCACCGGTCAGGGTGATCCCGGAGACCAGCCAGATGGCGACGGCCAGGGCGGCCGCGTTGGCGAGCGTCTTGACTACGAAGTTCGTCATGGGTCCGATCGTTGCAGAGAAGCGGAAGAAAGGGTGAAGGGGAACATGAAGGCGTTCCGGCTGGACGAACTGGAGGCGGAGCGGGTCGCGAACGAGGGCGCGTACCTGCAGTTCCTGCGTGAGCGGAACATGTCGGTCGGGCTGTACGCGCTCGATGCCGGACAGAGCGACCCGCAGTCCCCCCACAAGCAGGACGAGGTGTATTTCGTGGTGAGCGGGCGGGCCTCGATCACCGTGGGGGAGGAGACCACCACGGTGGCCCGGGGCAGCGTGGTCTACGTGCCGGCCGGGGTGCCGCACCGCTTCCACCACATCAGCGAGGACCTGAAGGTGCTCGTGGTGTTCTCTCCTCCGGAGGGCTGAGTCCCCGGGGCGTACGGGTCCGAAGCGCCGGCCCCCTAGGGGGCGGTTCAGGGGACGGCGGGGGCCCGGAGCCCCCCTTTCCGGCCGGTCGCCTCCTAGTCTCGAAGACAGGAAGTGACACGGCGGGAAGAGGAGAGAGGTCGAGCCATGGACGGCATCCGGCAGGTGTTCGCAGGCATGCCCTGGTGGGTCAAGTGGGTCGCGGTTCCGGTGCTGGCGCTGTTCGTCTTCGGCGGACTGATCACCAGCATCCTGAGCGCGCTGATCACCTTCGCCCTCCAGGTGCTGCTGTTCGTCGCGCTGGTCGGCGGTCTGGTCTTCGTGGTGAAGCGGTTCGGCGGGGACGGCGCCTCGAAGTCCTCGGGCGGCGGCTGGTAGCCCCGACGGCCCAGCGCATTGGGCCGCCCGGGCGAACGTCGGGCCCCTGGGGACCCGAACCGGCGGTTCCCGGGCCGCCGGCGGATAGGGTCACCATCCGTGCCGTGCCCGGGCACCCGAGCCCCCGCCGTCACGCCTCGGGGGTGAGCTGTGTCTTCGGCTGGCAATGCCGCCGTGCCGACCTTGATCGGTTCGGTGCAGCGGGCGCTGAGGCTCCTCGAAGCGGCGGGATCCCATAGCGGGGGAGCTCCCGCCAAACTGCTGGCGCGCGAGGCCGGGCTCCCGCTCCCCACCGCTTACCACCTGCTGCGCACGCTCACCCACGAGGGATATCTGCGGCGCGAGAACGGGGTGTTCCTGCTCGGCGGCGCGGCTGAGCGGCTGGCCTGCGCCGGAGTGCAGCAGAAACGTCGCAGCATGATCCTCGACTCCTTGCCGCACTTCCGTGAAGTGGTCGGCGCTCCGGTCTACTTCGCGGTCTACCGCGAGGGCGAGATCGAGGTCCTGGGAGTCTGTGACACCGCCACCGACCCCGCCTGCGAGGAGTGGGCGGACTTCCGGGAGACCGGCCACGCGCACGCCATCGGCCAGTGCCTGCTCGGCCAACTCGACCCGGAGGCCCGTCGGGACCACTACGACCGCCATCCGGTCGGCGCCATCACCCCTTACACCGTCCGGGACATGAAGGGAATGGAACGGCGAATTTCCGCCATGGGTCGGACGGGTCCGGTTACGGAGCGTCAGGAGTACGTGCTGGGCACGGTATGCGGCGCGATTCCGATCGCGACCGGTGATGCGGCGGCAACCCTGGCGATTTCGCTGCCTTTGCACCAAGAAGACCGGTTGCTCTATGCACTCGATCGACTACGGAATGAAGTAGGCGCGCTGTTGAGCACGCTCTCCTTCTCTATCAGTATCTGAAAACTCACTCCTTGTGATCTGCTAGCGCGTCCACCACGATTGTCAAGACGGCCTTGGGGGACCATTCCTGGCCACTTCCCAACATTGCGGGGTAGGCATGCGCGAGTCGGTACAGGCAGAGGTCATGATGAGCTTCCTCGTTTCCGAGGAGCTCTCGTTCCGGATCCCGGTGGAGCTCCGGTACGAGGCCCGCGATCCCTACGCGGTGCGCCTGACCTTCCACCTCCCCGGAGACGCGCCCGTGACCTGGGCGTTCGGCCGGGAGCTGCTCCTCGACGGCATCAACAAGCCGTGCGGGGACGGCGATGTGCACATCGCCCCCAGTGACCCCGAGGAGCTGTCCGACGTCCACATCCGGCTCCAGGTCGGCAGCGACCGGGCCCTGTTCCGGGCCGGCGCGGCACCCCTGGTGGCCTTCCTCGACCGGACCGACCGACTGGTGCCGCTCGGCCGGGAGCGCGACCTCGGCGACTTCGAGGAGAACCTGGACGACGCGCTCGTCAGGATCCTGGAAGGCGCCGGGCAGAACGGGCGCAACGCGGGCTGAGCAGCGGCCGACACGAGCCGGGCACCGGTCGGGCACCGGCTGCCCACCGACCGGACGCGGGCCGGACGCGGGCCGGGCGCCCGCCGTCAGCGCTTGCGGCGACGGCCACGACCGCCGCGCACCGGCCCCGAACCGGCCGGTGCGGCGGCCGGGGACCCCGGCCGGTCCGCCGAAACCACCAGCGCCGCAAGGGCCGTTGTCACCGGAACCGAGGCGACCAGCCCGATCGAGCCCACCAGGGTCCGGACGATCTCCTCGGCCACCAGCTCGCTGTTGGCCACCGAACCCATGCTGCTGTTGGCGATCGAGAAGAGCAGCAGCAGCGGCAGGGCGGCACCCGCGTAGGCCAGCACCAGGGTGTTGACCACCGAGGCGATGTGGTCGCGGCCGATCCGGATGCCCGCCCGGTACAGGGCCCTCGGCCCCATCGCCGGGTCCGCCGCGTGCAGTTCCCACACCGCCGAGGTCTGGGTGACCGTCACGTCGTCCAGCACACCGAGCGATCCGATGATCACGCCCGCCAGCAGCAGACCGCTCATGTCGATCTCCGGGTACAGCCCGTGGATCAGACCGGTGTTGTCGTCGGTGTTGCCGCTGAGGAACGCCCAGTCGATGAAGAACGAGCCGAGCAGCCCGATCAGCAGCAGCGAGACCAGGGTGCCGAGCACGGCCACCGAGGTCCGGGCGGTCAGCCCGTGGCACATGTAGAGCGCGATGAGCATGATCGCGCTGGCCCCGACCACCGCCACCACCAGGGGGTTGGAGCCCTGCAGGATGGCGGGGAGGATGAACAGGGTCAGCACCCCGAAGCTCACGGCCAGGGCGATCAGGGCGAACAGCCCGCGCAGCCGCCCGACCGCGACCACCGCGATCGCGAAGATCGCGGCCAGCAGGGCCATCGGCAGCTTCCGGTTCACGTCGATGACGGAGTACTGGAGGTCGCGCGGGGCGTCCGGCGCGTAGGCCACCACCACCTCCTGCCCGTCGGCGAGTTGCCGCGGGGCGCCCGGCTGGACGATCTCGACGAAGGTGCGGCCCTTGTCGGGCCCGCCGCTGACCTCGACGGTGGCCTTCTTGCAGGTGCCGTTCGCCGCGGCCAGCGCCTCGCGCCCCTCCGGGGTGGAGCTGTCGCCGGTGGGCGGGACCTGCCCCGCGTTCACCGACTTGCAGTCCACCGTCTCCAGCGCCACCACCTTGGCGGCCCGGGTCTGCCGGTCGAAGCCGACCCCGGTCCGCTCGTGGCCGGGGGCCCCGCCGGGCCACAGCACCACCAGCCCGACCAGGACGGCGGTGGCGAACGGGATCAGCACCGCGGCGATGACCTTGCGCAGATGCCGGGAGACCGGAGCGGCCGGCCCGTGCCCGTGGCTGTGCCCATGGCTGTGCCCGCCATGGCCACCATGGCCGTGCCCGCCGTGCCCGCCGTCATCGTGCCCGTCGTGGTCGTGGCCGCCAGGGCCGTGCCCGCCGTGGCTGTCGTGGCCGGGTGCTGGGCGGCCGGGACCGCCCGTGCTACCCGTGGGTTCGGTGGGGCCGGTGGGGGGCTGCGGCGAGGACGTCACCGGCTGATCATCGCAAGAGATGAGGGGGCCCACTGTTCAGCACGCCACACATGACGCTAGCGTGGGGGCTACTTTGCACAACGCGGGAGCTCGGAGCACCGGGCTGAGAGGGCGCTGATCACCGTACGCAGGTACGGGAGGAGGCTGCGTCGACCGCCGAACCTGTTACCGGGTAATGCCGGCGTAGGGAGATCAGGTCTCATGACCATTCAGGATGCACACACGCCTGCCGTCAGCCAGGAAGGCGCGGAGCGCAAGCCGGGCTGGCACAAGGGATACGTCGCGGGCTCCCGCCCCGACATCCGGGTGCCGGTCCGCCAGGTCCACCTGACCAACGGCAAGGACGTCACCCTGTACGACACGTCCGGCCCGTACACCGACCCGCAGATCGAGACGGACGTCCGGCGTGGACTCGCCCCGCTGCGCGAGAACTGGATCATCGCCCGGGGGGACACCGAGGAGTACGCCGGCCGTCCGGCCCGCCCCGAGGACGACGGCATCCGGCACACCTCGCCGCGCGGCGGCCTCAAGAACCTCGACGCGGTCTTCCCGGGCCGTCCGCGGCTCCCCCGCCGGGGCCGCGGGGGCCAGGCCGTCACCCAGCTCGCGTACGCCCGCCGCGGCGAGATCACCCCGGAGATGGAGTACGTCGCGATCCGCGAGAACGTCTCCCCCGAGGTGGTCCGCGAGGAGATCGCCGCCGGCCGCGCGGTGCTCCCGGCGAACGTCAACCACCCCGAGATCGAACCGATGATCATCGGCAAGCGGTTCCTGGTGAAGGTCAACGCCAACATCGGCAACTCCGCCGTCACCTCCTCCATCGAGGAGGAGGTCGACAAGATGACCTGGGCCACCAAGTGGGGCGCCGACACGGTCATGGACCTCTCCACCGGCCGCAACATCCACACCACCCGCGAGTGGGTGCTGCGCAACTCCCCCGTCCCGATCGGCACCGTCCCGCTCTACCAGGCACTGGAGAAGGTCGACGGCCGCGCCGAGGACCTCACCTGGGAGATCTACAAGGACACCGTCATCGAGCAGGCCGAGCAGGGCGTGGACTACATGACGGTGCACGCCGGCGTGCTCCTGCCGTACGTCCCGCTGACCGCCCGTCGCAAGACCGGCATCGTCTCCCGCGGCGGCTCGATCATGGCCGCCTGGTGCCTGGCGCACCACCAGGAGAACTTCCTCTACACCCACTTCGAGGAGCTCTGCGAGATCCTCGCGGCGTACGACGTCACGTACTCCCTCGGCGACGGCCTGCGCCCCGGCTCCATCGCGGACGCCAACGACGAGGCGCAGTTCGCCGAACTGAGGACGCTGGGCGAGCTCAACACCATCGCCAAGCGGCACAACGTCCAGACGATGATCGAGGGCCCGGGCCATGTCCCGATGCACAAGATCAAGGAGAACATCGACCTCCAGCAGGAGATCTGCGAGGAGGCCCCGTTCTACACCCTGGGCCCGCTCACCACCGACGTCGCGCCCGCCTACGACCACATCACCTCGGGCATCGGCGCCGCGATGATCGCCTGGTGGGGCACCGCGATGCTCTGCTACGTCACGCCCAAGGAGCACCTGGGCCTGCCCAACCGGGACGACGTCAAGACCGGTGTGATCACCTACAAGATCTCGGCGCACGCCGCCGACCTCGCCAAGGGCCACCCCGGCGCCCAGGAATGGGACGACGCGCTGTCCGACGCCCGTTTCGAGTTCCGCTGGGAGGACCAGTTCAACCTGGCCCTGGACCCGGACACGGCGCGCGAGTTCCACGACGAGACGCTGCCCGCCGAGCCGGCCAAGACCGCGCACTTCTGCTCCATGTGCGGTCCGAAGTTCTGCTCCATGAAGATCTCCCAGGACATCCGCCGGCAGCACGGCGGGGACCTGAGGGCGGAGGAGATCGAGGCCGGGATGGCGGAGAAGTCCGCCGAGTTCGCGGCCTCCGGCGGCCGGGTCTATCTGCCGCTGGCCGACTGACCGGGAGGCCGGACCGGCGGGCCGGCCCACCGACCGGGGGAATCCGAGGGCCCGAGGGGGGGACCTGGGATCGGCGCCGCCCGTGAGAGGACGACCACTCTCGCGGGCGGCGTCCCGCCGCGGCGGAAACGCCTTGCCCTGGAGCGCGCTCCAACTCGTAGGGTCCCCGGTCATGACCATGCGATACAGGTTCCTGGGCGGGACCGGACTCGAAGTGAGCGTGCAGTGCCTCGGCACCATGATGTTCGGGGCGGTCGGCAACCCGGATCACGAGGACTGCGTGCGGATCGTGCACGCGGCCCTGGACGCAGGCATCAACTTCGTGGACACCGCCGACATGTACTCGGCCGGGGAGTCCGAGACGATCGTCGGCAAGGCGCTCCGGGGGGCGCGCCGGGACGAGGTGGTGCTCGCCACCAAGGGGCACTTCCCGATGGGCGAGGGCCGCAACCGGAGCGGCAACTCCCGGCGCTGGCTGACCCGGGCGGTGGAGGACAGCCTGACCCGGCTCGGCACCGAGGTGATCGACCTCTACCAGGTGCACCGGGTGGACCCGCGGACGGACATCGAGGAGACCCTCGGGGTCCTCGGCGACCTGGTGACGGCCGGCAAGATCCGCGCCTTCGGCTGCTCCACCTTCCCGGCCGAGGAGATCGTGCAGGCACACCACGTGGCCGAGCGGCGCGGGCTGCGGCGGTTCCGGACCGAGCAGCCGCCGTACTCGATCCTCGCGCGGGGCGTGGAGCGGGCCGTGCTGCCGGTGGCCCAGCGGACCGGCATGGGGGTGCTGACCTGGAGTCCGCTGGCCTCCGGGTTCCTCAGCGGCCGCTACCGGGCCGGCCGGGAGGTCGACATGAACCGCGGCCGGGCGGCGCTGACCCCGGCGCGTTTCGATCCGTCCATACCCGGGAACCAGGCCAAGCTGGAGGCCGCCGGGGAACTGATCGAGGTGGCCGAGGCCTTCGGCTGCACCCTGCCGGAGCTGGCGGTGGCCTTCCCGCTGGTGCACCCGGCGGTGACCTCGGTGATCATCGGGCCGCGGACCATGGAGCAGCTCCAGTCCCTGCTGAAGGGGGTGTCGGTGGTGCCGGACGACGCGACCCTGGACCGGATCGACGAGATCGTGCCGCCGGGCACCGATCTGTACCGGCCCGACGGCGTCTGGCAGCCCGCCGCGCTGACCGAGCCCGGCCTGCGGCGGCGGGCCGTCGGGGACCGCTGACCGGCGGACCTGAAGCCCGGCCCGGCCCGGGCCCGGTCCGGCCCAGGTCTGGTCCAGGTCTGGTCCGGGCTTCAGGCCTGGGCCGGGACTCCCCCCAGCCGGTCCAGGGCGAAACCCCGGTTGAGGAGGGTCTGCCGGCGGTGGGCGGCCGGCAGGTCGGGCAGCTCCAGCAGCCGCTCGCAGGCCCGCAGGGACGCGGCGTGGTCACCGACCCAGTAGGCGGTGATCGAGTACTCGAAGAGCAGCCCCCACCGGTACACCCAGGGCTGGGTGAACAGGATGTCGTCCGGCGCGGGCCGGTCCAGTACGGCGCCGAGGACGGCGTGCGCGGCCCGGTGCCGGTGGCGCAGCCGGAGCCTGGAGGCCAGCTCGTAGCAGGCCTCCAGGCGTTCCGGGCGGGCCTCCCAGGCGCGGGTGAGGGCGTCCATGCCGCCGGGCCAGTCCCCGGAGTCGGCGCGCAGCACACCGGACTGGAGGAGGGAGCAGTACACCTCCTCGGCCCAGCCGCCCATGGCGGCGCGCAGCTCGTAGAGCCGGACGGCCTCGGCGGTGTCGCCCATGTCCCGCATGGTCTGGGCGAGGTAGAAGACGGTGCGGGTGTTCTCCGGGTCCCGTTCGTGTTCGGCGGTCAGCAGGCGGGCGTCGCGTTCGAACTTGTCGTGCTTGGAGCCGCCGTCCCCGTGGTCCTCGATGGTCAGGGCGTCCAGCGGGCCCTCGGTCTCGGCCCGGTCGCAGGTCAGGTACTCGTGGGTGGCGCCCTCGTAGCGCCAGGGCAGGGCGGCGCGGACCAGCCGTTTGATCCGGTACTCGGTCGGCCCCTCGTGCCGCAGCAGATAGGAGTCGCCGGTCAGCGGGGGCAGCGGGGCGTCCTGGCGGAGCACCAGGTCGGCGTCGAGCAGCAGCAGCCAGTCGGCGCGGCCGCGGGCCAGGGTCCGGGCGTCGGCGAGGTTCCGGCTCCGGTTGTGCCCGAAGTTCACCCAGGGCTCCTCGACGAGCTCGCCGGGGATGCCGTCCAGGGCCTGGCGGATCAGTTGCTGGGTGCCGTCGGTGGAGCCGGTGTCGGTGATCACCCAGGTGTCGACCAGGTGCCGCACGGAGGCCAGACAGCGCTCGATGACGGCGGATTCGTTCTTGACGATCATGCAGAGGCAGAGGGTCGGCCGGGTCGGCCGGGTCGTTCGATCGAGTTTCACGGCCGGAGACCCTAGGGACGGGCGGCCGGGCACGGGGTGCGGCACGCCGGGCCGGGACGGGCGGCCGTCCGGTACGCACCCGAGTGGGGGTAGCGGCGGTGCGGCCTCCGGCCCGGCCCCTATGCGGGCCCGGGGCGGCCGGAGTCCGGGCCGTCGGGGTCGCGGCCGCCGAGTTCCGGGCCGGTGTAGTCGGGTCCGCTGAAGTCCGGGCTGCTGAAGTCCGGGGCGGTGTAGCCGGGCCGGGGGCCCTGTGAGGGGGCTCCCGGACTGGTGAAGTCGGGCCGGGTGTAGCCCAGGTCGGGGATCCGCCCGGCCTTCGGGGTCCGCGGCACCGGCACCCCGGCCGGGCCGGGTCCGGACAGCGCCTCCCGGAGGAAGGGCAGGATGCCCCGCTCCAGCAGGGCCGCCCGCCAGGCCTCCCGGGCCCGCAGGACCTCGTCCGGCACAGTCTCCTCGGATCCGGCGAGCACCTCGGTGGCGCGGTTGCGGACGGCCGTGACCAGCAGGGCGACCGCCGCGAACAGCAGGGACAGGACGGTCAGCGCGCCGAACAGCCAGCCGGTGGTCAGGATGGTGTCGGCGAGCGCCGGCTCGGGCTCGAACATCCGCAGGATCCAGCCCACCAGCAGGAAGACCACCATGGCGGTGCCCGCCAGGACCGGGGCCAGTACGGCGATCATCGCGCTGATCCCGGCGCCGACCGGACCGTCCGCCGCGGTGATCTCGGCGGTGGCGGCCGCCTGCGCGGCCAGGGCCGCCTCGCGGAGTTCGCCGCGCACCTTCACGTAGTGCTCGTACTCGGTGGCGGCCGCGGTGGCCAGCAGGACGGTGGCGCCGCGGGCCATGGTGCGCAGCTGTTCGGCGTTCAGGCGTTCGCCCAGGGCGGCGAGTTCGGGCCGCTCGGGTGCGGTGCGCAGTACGTCGTCGAGGATTCGGTCGAACTCGGGGCGGTCTTCGGCCTGCAGGTGCCCGGCATTGGTCATGTGCACCCCCGATGCTCCGTGGGGGCCGGTTTACCCGCGTGGACACCGGGCGGCCGACACAAACGGAGGAGAGCCTGCTACGGATAGAGCGATGGTAGAGCGACGGGCCCGCCCTCTGACAGGGGCTTTCAGGAATTAGCCGGTCCGCGGGCCGCTCGGGGGTATCCTCGCGGCCCGCGCGGGGCGGGGGTCAGTCCTGGAGCGGGAGCCGGACCACCAACAGCTTTCCGGCCATCGTCACCCCGCCGTCCATCGCGATGGCCAGGCCGTCGGCGTAGACGTGCGGGCCGTCGACGGCCTCGGGTCCGCGGCTGTCGTCCCCGTCCTCGGTGCCGACCTCGCCCAGCAGGTAGGGGATGGGGCTGTGGCCGTGGACCACGCGGCCGCCGCCGTAGGTGTCCAGGAGCTCGCGGACCGCGACCGGTCCGGTCTCCTGGTCGCGGAAGGCGAACCGCTTGGTGAACTTGCGGAACAGGTCCCAGGTCTCGTCCGCGTCGTTGAGGTTGAGCAGCTCGTGGATGCGGTCGTTGACGTCCTCGATGGAGCTGCCGTAGTCGAGGTAGGCGGTGGTGTCGGAGTGCAGCAGCAGATGGCCGTCCTCCAGGACGGCGGCGTCCAGCCGGGACATCCACTGCAGGTGGACGTCCTCCAGGCGCTCCATGTCGGTGCGCTGGCCGCCGTTGAGCAGCCAGGCGGCCTGGAAGGTGGCGGTGCCGGCGCCGGATGAGACGGGGGTGTCGCCGAAGCGCTTGGCGCCGATCAGCAGGAGTTCGTGGTTGCCCATCAGGGCCTTGCAGTAGCCGCCGGCGGCGGCGGCCTCGGCGGAGAGCCGCATCACGAGGTCGATCACCCCGATGCCGTCGGGGCCGCGGTCGGTGAAGTCGCCGAGGAACCAGAGGCGGGCGGTGCCGGCCGACCAGTGGCCGTCGGCGTCGATCAGGCCCTGGGCGTGGAGTTCGGTGACCAGCTCGTCGAGGTAGCCGTGGACGTCGCCGACCACGTAGAGCGGGCCGGGGCCGGCGGTGCGGTCCGGTTCCTGCTGGGGCACGAGCTGGACGGTGTCCCCCGGGCCGCCGGTGCCGGCTTCGGGGGCCGTGCCGCGGCCGATGACCGGGAGGTCCCGCTGGGTGGGGGTGTAGCCCTCGGGGTCCTCGTACTCCTCGTAGTACGCGGGGTACTCGCCGTACACCGGCGCTTCGGAGGCGGCCGGGGCGGCGGGGACCTGGAAGTCCCGCAGCGTGTCCGTCCGCGTCGCGGGTCCCTGACCGGCCCCCTGAGTCATCGACCCCTCCACCACCGTCGCGCTGCCGTACACCTGCGGACCCTCCTGCCCTCCTCGGCGGAGGGTCCGTGATGTCGTGCGCCCATCATAGGAATGCGGCTCGCGCTCTGTGACGCACCAGGGGTGGTGAATCCTGGGCGGAACCAGCTCTTCCGCCTGATTTGGGGGTAATTGATTCAGTCTCGTGCCGGAGAGCGGGGCGGGCTGACGGTGGTGCGGGGCTGCCTGCGCTGCGAAGAGGTGCGGACGATCAGCTCGGTCGGGACCACCTGCTCCACCGGGCGGCCGGTGTCGACCCCCTCGATCGCGTCGATCAGGAGCTGCACGACGGCGGTCCCGATCCGGCGCGGTTTGAGGGAGAGGGTGGTGATCGGCGGCTCGGTGTTGGCGTAGACGGTGGACTCGCTGCAGCACACCAGCAGCAGGTCCTCGGGGACCCGCAGCCCGTAGCGGCGGGCGGCGGCCAGCAGATCGGTGCCGTTGGGGTCGAAGAGCCCGTAGACGGCGTCGGGCCGGTCGGGGCGGGCGAGCAGCCGGTCGGCCGCGACCGCTCCGGCGCAGGGGTCGTGGGCGGGGTAGGACTCGTAGACGGGATCCTGGCCGACCCGGTCGCACCAGCTGAGGTAGGCGGTGGTGGAGAGCCGGGTGTAGGTGTCGGTGGTGGTGCCGGTGAGCAGGCCGATCCGGCGGGCGCCGGCGGCGGCGAGGTGGTCGAGGAGGTTGAGGACGGCGGCCTCGTGGTCGTTGTCGACCCAGGCGGTGACGGGGACCGCGCCGGCCGGGCGTCCGTCGGAGACGACCGGGAGGCCTTGGCGGACCAGTTCGGTGACCACGGGGTCGTGGTCGGAGGGGTCGATCACCACGGTGCCGTCGAGGGCCACGTTGGACCAGACGTCGTGGCGGGAGGTGGCGGGCAGGATGACCAGGGCGTAGCCGCGGGCGAGCGCGGCGGAGGTGGCGGCCCGGGCCATCTCGGCGAAGTAGGCGAATTCGGTGAAGGTGAAAGGTTCATCCCCGTAGGTGGTCACGGTCAGGCCGATCAGGCCCGACTTGCCGGTACGGAGGGTGCGGGCGGCCGCGGAGGGGCGGTAGCCCAGCCGGTCGGCGACCTCGCGGACATGGCGGCGGGTGGCGTCCGGGAGCCGCCCCTTGCCATTGAGCGCGTCGGAGACGGTCGTGATCGAGACGCCGGCCGCGGCCGCGACGTCCCTGATCCCCGCGCGGCCCGGCCGGCCGGCGGCACGCCGGGTGGTCTCGGTCCGGCTCACCTGATGCTTCCCTGCTGCTGTCATGGCGAGCCGATAGTAGGGCTCGGTGGGGTGGCTGGTCCGTATGCATATGCACGCGTTGACAGGCACGTTTCTGCATGGTTCGCCACCCCCAATGACCTTGGAAACAAAGGGGTTTGGCGGGTACTGATGCCGAGGCGGCTTGTCGTCGGGTAGGGGCATGCCAAATCGGAACGGTCGGTGGCCCGCACCAACTCACCCCTACGAGGGACGCGCGCCACGGCGCAGGCCACCGGCGCGTGCATATATGTACGCGCTCCCCCTCTTTCCCGGCGCCCGCCGTATCCGCCCGGACGGAATCCTCATAAGGTGAGCAGTATTGAGTCGTACGGGAAGGTCGAGGAGGACCTGCGGTGAGCGAGAAGAGCCCGAGGCTGCGCGCCGAGCTGGATGGCATCCCCACCTACAAGCCCGGGAAGCCCGCCGCCGCCGGCGGGCCCGTGGCGTACAAGCTGTCCTCCAACGAGAACCCCTACCCCCCGCTGCCGGGGGTGCTGGAGCAGGCGGTCGCGGCGGCCGCGAACTTCAACCGCTACCCGGACATGGCGTGCACCGGGCTGGTCAACGAGCTGGCCGACCGGTTCGGCGTCCCGGTGGAGCACATCGCCACCGGCACCGGCTCGGTGGGCGTGGCCCAGTCGCTGATCCAGTCCACGGCCGGCCCCGGCGACGAGGTCATGTACGCCTGGCGGTCCTTCGAGGCGTACCCGATCATCACGCGGATCTCCGGGGCCACCCCGGTGCAGGTCCCGCTGACCGCGGGCGATGTGCACGATCTGGACGCGATGGCGGAGGCGATCACCGAGCGGACCCGGCTGATCTTCATCTGCAACCCCAACAACCCCACCGGCACCGTGGTCCGCCGGGCGGAGCTGGAGCGGTTCCTGGACCGGGTGCCCTCCGACGTCCTGGTGGTCCTGGACGAGGCGTACCGGGAGTTCATCCGGGACACCGAGGTGCCGGACGGCATCGAGCTCTACCGGGACCGCCCCAACGTGGCGGTGCTGCGCACCTTCTCCAAGGCCTACGGGCTGGCGGGCCTGCGGGTGGGCTTCGCGGTGGCGCACGAGCCGGTGGCCTCGGCCCTGCGCAAGACGGCGGTGCCGTTCGGGGTGAGCCAGCTGGCCCAGGACGCGGCGGTGGCCTCGTTGCGCGCCGAGGACGAGCTGCTGGGCCGGGTCGGGTCGCTGGTCTGCGAGCGGAACCGGGTGTACGGGACCCTGCTGGAGCAGGGCTGGACCGTGGTGCCGGAGACCCAGGCCAACTTCGTGTGGATGCGGCTGGGGGAGCGGACCGCCGAGTTCGCGGCGGCCTGCGAGGAGGCCGGTGTGGTGGTCCGGCCCTTCGCGGGCGAGGGCCTGCGGGTCACGATCGGTGAGACCGAGGCGAACGACCTCTTCCTGCACACGGCGGAGGCCTTCTTCAAGCAGCTGTAGCAGCTGTAGCGGCCGTCGGGCGGTCGGCGGGGGCGGTCGCGTCGGTCAGACCAGTTCCACGCGGACGGGGTCGCCGTCACGGACGGTGGCCAGCAGGCGGGGGTCGCCGTCGAAGGAGCCGAGCACGTTGCACGGGCTCGCCAGGCGGCTCTCGCCTCCGCGCGAGATGGGAGTGGGGCCGTAGGGGAGCGCGAGGGCGTCCCCCTCGGTCCAGAAGGCCACCGTGCCGGGATCCACGACCTGGCGGGCGTCGTGCTCCAGGGCCACCGAGACCCCGGTGTCGAAGTAGACCTCCTCGCCCCAGGTGTTCGCCGTGGCGGAAATCGGCAGGGCCCGGACGAGGGCCTTGGCGGTCGGGGTGTCGTCGAGGGTCGCGGTGAGCAGGCCGGCGGGCCAGGAGATTCGAATCTGCATGGGCCGTATTCAACAATCTGTTGAATTACTTGGCTAGAGGGGACCCCCCTGGAAGATCCGAAAAGACCGTAGGACATAATGCTTGTGAATGTGAACGCGTTCACAAGCGTGTCCTGTTCATCCCGGGTTGTGAGGGACATAACAGGCAGACTGCGGCTGTGACCACGGCGAAAAAGGAGAAGACGACGTGGACCTGGCTCTGGCGCCGGAGACCCTGGCGCGATGGCAGTTCGGCATCACCACCGTCTACCACTTCCTGTTCGTACCGCTCACGATCTCCCTCGCGGCGCTGGTCGCCGGACTGCAGACCGCCTGGGTGCGCACCGAGAAGCAGAAGTACCTCAGGGCCACCAAGTTCTGGGGCAAGCTCTTCCTGATCAACATCGCGATGGGCGTGGTCACCGGCATCGTCCAGGAGTTCCAGTTCGGCATGAACTGGTCCGACTACTCGCGGTTCGTCGGCGACATCTTCGGCGCCCCGCTCGCCTTCGAAGCCCTGATCGCCTTCTTCTTCGAATCCACCTTCATCGGATTGTGGATCTTCGGCTGGGACAAGCTCCCCAAGAAGATCCACCTCGCCTGCATATGGATGGTCTCCATCGGGACCGTCCTCTCCGCCTACTTCATCCTGGCGGCGAACTCCTGGATGCAGCACCCGGTCGGCTACCGGATCAACGAGGAGCGCGGCCGCGCGGAGCTCACCGACTTCTGGCTGGTGCTCACCCAGAACACCGCCCTCACCCAGTTCTTCCACACCATCACCGCCGCCTTCCTGGTCGGCGGGGCCTTCATGGTCGGCATCGCCGCCTTCCACCTGGCCCGCAAGAAGCACATCCCGGTGATGCGCACCTCGCTGCGGCTCGGCCTGGTGGTCATGATCATCGCCGGACTGGGCACCGCCATCAGCGGTGACCTCCTCGGCAAGGTGATGTTCAAGCAGCAGCCGATGAAGATGGCCGCCGCCGAGGCCCTCTGGGACGGGGAGGCCCCCGCCCCCTTCTCCGTGTTCGCCTACGGAGACGTGGACAAGGGCCACAACAAGGTGGCGATAGAGATCCCCGGCCTGCTGTCCTTCCTGGCCAACGACGACTTCACCTCCTACGTCCCCGGCATCAACGACATCAACAAGGCCGAGCAGGAGAAGTTCGGGCCCGGCGACTACCGCCCCAACATCCCGGTCGCCTACTGGGGCTTCCGCTGGATGATCGGGTTCGGCATGACCTCCCTGGCGCTCGGCATGGCCGGCCTGTGGCTCACCCGCCGGAAGTTCATGCTGGCACCGGGACTGCGCACCGGTGAGGACGAGGTCCCCCACCTGGTGCTCTTCAAGAACACCGCGCTGAACCCCAAGTTCACCCGGTGGTACTGGCTGCTGGCCCTCTGGACCATGGGCTTCCCGCTGATCGCCAACTCCTGGGGCTGGATCTTCACCGAGATGGGCCGCCAGCCCTGGGTGGTCTACGGAGTCCTCCGCACCCGGGACGCGGTCTCCCCCGGCGTCTCCCAGGCCGAGGTGCTCACCTCGATGATCGGCTTCACCCTGCTCTACGCGGTGCTCGCGGTGATCGAGGTCCGGCTGCTGGTCAAGTACGTCAAGGCCGGCCCGCCCGAGCTCACCGAATCCGACCTCAACCCCCCCACCAGGATCGGCGGCGACGACAAGAACGCCGACCGTCCGATGGCCTTCTCCTACTGACCGAGGCTGAGGACCCACAGCATGCAACTCCACGACGTCTGGTTCGTGCTCATCGCCGTCCTGTGGATCGGCTACTTCTTCCTGGAGGGCTTCGACTTCGGAGTCGGGGTCCTCACCAAACTGCTGGCCCGTGACCGCACCGAGAAGCGGGTCCTGATCAACACCATCGGGCCGGTCTGGGACGGAAACGAGGTGTGGCTGCTCACCGCCGGCGGCGCCACCTTCGCCGCCTTCCCGGAGTGGTACGCCACCCTCTTCTCCGGGTTCTACCTCCCGCTGCTGCTGATCCTGGTCTGCCTGATCATCCGCGGGGTGGCCTTCGAGTACCGGGCCAAACGGCCCGAGGACACCTGGCAGCGGAACTGGGAGCAGGCCATCTTCTGGACCTCCCTGATCCCCGCCTTCCTGTGGGGCGTGGCCTTCGCCAACATCGTCCGGGGCGTGAAGATCGACTCCGAGATGGAGTACGTCGGCACCTTCCTGGACCTGCTCAACCCCTACGCCCTGCTCGGCGGCCTGGTCACCCTGACCCTCTTCACCTTCCACGGGGCGGTCTTCACCTCGCTGAAGACCGTGGGCGAGATCCGCGAGCGCTCGCGGCGGCTCGCCACCCGGCTGGGCGTGGTCACCGCGGTGCTGGCCCTGGTCTTCCTGATCTGGACCCAGGTCTCCCGGGGCGACACCAAGAGCCTGGTCGCGATGGTCGTGGCGGTGCTGGCCCTGGTGGGCGCGCTGGGAGCCAATCTGGCCGGACGGGAGGGATGGTCCTTCGGACTGTCCGGGGTCACCATCGCGGCGGCCGTGGCCATGCTGTTCCTGACGCTCTTCCCGAACGTGATGCCCTCCTCGCTGAACGAGGCCTGGAACCTGACGGTCACCAACGCCTCCTCCAGCCCCTACACGCTGAAGATCATGACCTGGTGCGCGGCCATCGCCACCCCGGTGGTGCTCCTCTACCAGGGCTGGACCTACTGGGTGTTCCGCAAGCGGATCGGCACCCAGCACATCGCCGAAGCCGCTCACTGACCCGGAACCCGCCGCACTCACGAGGGGCATGTTTCACGTGAAACCGATCGACCCGCGCCTGCTCCGGTACGCCCGCACCACCCGCCTGTTCCTGGGCGCGGTGGTGGCACTCGGCCTCGCCGGGGCGGGGCTGGTCGTCGCCCAGGCGATGCTCCTCGCCGAGATCGTGGTCGGGGCCTTCGAGAAGGGCCTCGACGGGGAGGCGCTCCGGACCCCCCTGCTGCTGCTCGCCGCCGTCGCGCTGGGGCGCGGACTGGTGGCCTGGCTGACCGAACTGGCCGCGCACCGGGCCAGTGCGGCGGTCAAGTCGGAGCTCCGGGGGCGGCTGCTGGACCGGGCCGCCGATCTGGGCCCCGGCTGGCTGAGCGGGCAGCGGGCCGGTTCGCTGGTGACCCTGGCCACCCGCGGGGTGGACGCCCTCGACGACTACTTCGCCCGCTATCTGCCCCAACTGGGGCTGGCCGTGGTGGTCCCGGTGGCGGTGCTCGCCCGGATCGTCACCGAGGACTGGGTCTCGGCGGCCATCATCGTGGTCACCCTGCCGCTGATCCCGCTGTTCATGGTCATGATCGGCTGGGCCACCCAGGCCAGGATGGACCGCCAGTGGCGGCTGCTGTCCCGGCTCTCCGGGCACTTCCTGGACGTGGTGGCCGGACTGCCCACCCTCAAGGTCTTCGGCCGGGCCAAGGCCCAGGCCGAGGCCATCCGCTCCATCACCGCCGACTACCGCCGGGCCACCCTGCGCACCCTGCGGATCGCCTTCCTCTCCTCCTTCGCCCTGGAACTGCTGGCCACCCTGTCGGTGGCACTGGTGGCCGTGACCATCGGGATGCGGCTGGTCCACGGGGACCTCGACCTCTACACCGGCCTGGTGATCCTGATCCTGGCCCCGGAGGCCTATCTGCCGCTCCGGCAGGTGGGCGCGCAGTACCACGCGGCCGCCGAGGGGCTGGCGGCCGCCGAAGAGATCTTCGAGGTCCTCCAGACCCCGCTGCCGGAGCGCACCGGGACCCGCCGGGTCCCGGCCGGTCCGGTCCGGCTGACCGTGCAGGAGTTGGCCGTCCGTCACCCGGGCCGTGCCGAGGACTCCCCGGGGGCGGTGGCCCTGGAGGCCGGGCCCGGGGAGTGCGTGGCGATCACCGGGCCCAGCGGGGTGGGCAAGTCCACCCTGCTGTCGGTGCTGCTCGGCTTCGTGGAACCCACCGCGGGCCGGGTGCTGGCCTCCGGCACCGATCTGGCGGAGCTCTCCCCGGCCGGGCTGGAGGAGTGGCGGTCGCGGATCGCCTGGGTCCCGCAGCGACCGCACCTGTTCGCCGGGACCATCGCGGAGAACGTCCGGATGGCCCGCCCCGCCGCCCCCGACGAGGCCGTGGAGACGGCCCTGAAGGACGCCGGGGCCTGGGAGTTCGTGTCGGCGCTGCCGCGCGGCGCGGAGACCGCGCTGGGCGAGGGCGGGCTCGGGCTCTCGGCCGGCCAGCGGCAACGGCTGGCACTGGCCCGGGCCTTCCTGGCGGACCGCCCGGTGCTGCTGCTGGACGAGCCCACGGCGGCACTGGACGGGGAGACCGAGGCCGCCGTGGTGGAGGCGGTACGCCGGCTCGCCGTGGGCCGCACCGTGCTCCTGGTGGTCCACCGGCCGGCCCTGCTGGCCGTCGCGGACCGGGTGGTCCGGCTGAGCCCGCCGACGGCCGGTTCGGATGCGGCCGCGGCCGCGGACGCGTCCGGCGCGGCCCCGGTCGGCGCGGACGCGGTGGGCGTCGAGGTGCCGGGCCTCCCGGCCGGGGGAGCGGCTCCGGCCGTCCGGGCGGAGGTCTCGGACCCCGGGTCCTGGATCCTCGGCCCGGGCACCGACACCGCTCACCCCGCCGGCGAGGCCGGAGCGGACGCCGATGCCGGAGAGGCCGGAGCGGCCGTCATGGCCCCGGACCGGCCCGCGCCGGGCGGGCGGAGCGTCCTCGCGCGGGTGCGGGACGCGGCCCGTGAGTCGCGCGGCCGGTTCGCGCTCGGACTGTTCCTCGGCGCGCTGGCCGTCGGCTGCGGGGTCGGCCTGATGGCCGTGTCCGGCTGGCTGATCTCCCGGGCCTCCGAACAGCCCCCGGTGCTCTATCTGATGATGGCCGTCACGGCCACCCGCGCCTTCGGCATCGGCCGGGCCGTGTTCCGCTACGCCGAACGCCTGGTCTCCCACGACGCGGTCCTCAGGATGCTGGCCGAGCTCCGGGTCTCCGTCTACCGACGGCTGGAACGGATCGCCCCGGCCGGACTGCGCGAACACCGCCGAGGGGACCTGCTGGCCCGGCTGGTCGCCGACGCCGACACCCTCCAGGACTACTGGCTGCGCTGGCTGCTGCCGGCCGGGACCGGCCTGCTGGTCTCCGTCGCCTCGGTGGGCTTCACCGGCTGGCTGCTCCCCGAGGCGGGCGCCGTGCTCGCCGCCGGACTGCTCGCCGCCGGGGTGGGCGTCCCGCTGGTCGGCGCGGCCGTCTCCCGCCGTGCCGAGCGCCGGCTCGCCCCCGCCCGGGGGGAGCTCGCCACCCGGGTGGCGGAACTGCTCACCGGGACGGCCGAACTGACCGTCGCCGGGGCACTGCCCGACCGCAAGGCCGCCGCCCGCACGGTGGACCGTACGCTCACCCGGATCGCCGGCCGGGGGGCCGCGGCCACCGGACTGGGCAGTGGACTGTCCGCCCTGGTCTGCGGGCTCACCGTGGTGCTCGCGGCCGCCGCCGGAGCGGGTGCGGTGGCCTCCGGCCGACTGTCCGGGGTGGCCATGGCGGTGGTCGTCCTCACCCCGCTGGCCGCCTTCGAGGCGGTGGCCGGGCTGCCGCTGGCCGTCCAGTACCGCCAGCGGGTCCGGCGCAGCGCCGAGCGGGTGTACGAGGTCCTCGACGCCCCCGAGCCGGTCCTGGAACCGGTGAGCCCCGAACAGCCCCCGGCCTCCCCCTTCCCACTGCGGCTCACCGGGCTCACCGCCCGCCACGGCGGCCAGGAGCGGGACGCGGTGCACGGGATCGACCTCACCCTGGAAGCCGGCCGGCGGATCGCCGTGGTCGGCCCCTCCGGCTCCGGCAAGACCACCCTGGCCCAGCTGCTGCTGCGCTTCCTGGAGCCGTCCGGCGGCGAGTACACCCTGGGCGGCACCCCCGCCCGGGCGCTGGACGGCGACCAGGTGCGGCGGTTCGTCGGGCTGTGCGCCCAGGACGCCCACACCTTCGACAGCTCGGTCCGGGAGAACCTGCGGCTGGCCCGGACCACCGCCACCGAGCGGGAACTGCGCGCGGCGCTGGCCGGCGCCCGGCTGCTGGACTGGGCCGATGCCCTCCCGGACGGCCTGGACACCCTGGTCGGCGAGCACGGGGAGCGGATCTCCGGCGGGCAGCGGCAGCGGCTGGCGCTGGCCCGGGCGCTGCTCGCGGACTTCCCGGTGCTGGTCCTGGACGAGCCCGCCGAGCACCTGGACACCGCGACCGCGGACGCCCTGACGGCGGATCTGCTGGCCGCCACCGAGGGCCGGACCACCGTACTGATCACGCACCGGCTGGCCGGACTGGACCGGGTGGACGAGGTGGTGGTGCTGGAGGCCGGCCGGATCGTCCAGCGCGGCGGCTACCGGGAGCTGGCGGAGGCGGAGGGGCCGCTGCGGCGGCTGCTGGAGCGGGAGCGGGAGGCGGACCTGGCGGCGGCCGGAGCGCTGCCCGCCCCGACCCGGTGAGCCGTCCGGTCCCGCCCGGTGGGCTGCCCGCCCCGACCCGGTGAGCGGTGCCCGACTTTCCTCAGTAAAAGGGACTAATTAGTCTCAAGGGCATGTCAGTCCAGGAGTCGCAGGAATCCCCGGACCCGATGGAGGCCGCCACCCAGGCCACCCGGAGTCTGCAGGGCCTGTCCACCGAGCTCACCGCCCGTGTACCGCAACTGCTGGAGGCGATGCGCTCGGTCGGCACCGGCCTGGAGCTGCACTCCACCCTGGACCGGATCTGCGAGACCGCGGCCGAGCTCGCGGACGCCCGCTACGCGGCCATCGGGGTGGTGGACACCGAGGGCCGCGGACTGTCCGACTTCGTCACCCACGGGATCGGGGCCGAGACGGCCGCCCGGATCGGACACCGTCCGGACGGCAAGCGGGGCCTGCTGGGGGCGCTGATCCGGCATCCCGATCCGGTGGTGCTGGCCGATCTGACCAAGGACCCGCGGTCGGCCGGTTTCCCGCCGGAGCATCCCCCGATGAAGACCTTCCTCGGGGTGCCGATCCGGGTCCAGGGGGAGATCTTCGGCAATCTGTACCTGGCCGAGAAGCGGGGCGGCGGCGAGTTCAACGACTACGACGTGCACATGGTCCGGGTGCTGGCCACCGAGGCCGGGATCGCCATCGGCAACGCCCGGCTCTACGAGGCGGCCACCCAGCGGGAGCGCTGGATCGACGGCTCGGTGGCGGTGACCACCGCCCTGCTGTCGGGCGGTGACGCGGACGACGCGCTGGCCGTGGTCGCCGAACAGGCGCGCCATCTGGCGGACTCGGCGGCCGGGATCGTGATGCTGCCCGCAGGGGAGGGCGGCATGGAGATCGTCGCGGTCTCCGCCGACAACCCGGCCACCTCGCTCGGGGTGATCATTCCGCCGGAGAGCCCGGTGGTGGAGCAGTTGCTCCGGGGCGAGCCGGTGTTCGTGGACGACGCCTCCAGCGATCCGCGCATGATCAGCCGGCTGACCGGCCAGTACGGGCCGTGCATGCTGCTGCCGCTGCAGAGCGGCGGCCGGGTGCTGGGCGCCCTGGTGACCCCCAGGGGCCGGGGGAAGCGTCCGTTCAGCGAGGCCGAGCGGACCCTGGCCAGCCAGTTCGCCTCACAGGCGGCACTGGCGCTGATGATGGCGGAGGCCCAGCGGGACCGGGAGCGGCTCGCGGTCTTCGAGGACCGCGACCGGATCGCCCGCGACCTGCACGATCTGGTCATCCAGCGGCTGTTCGCCACCGGGATGATGCTGGAGGGGGCGCAGCGGCGGTCGGTGGTGCCCGAGGTGCGGGACGGGGTCGGCAAGGCCGTGGACGAGCTGGACGTGACCATCCAGGAGATCCGTACGGCGATCTTCGCCCTTCAGCAGGGTCCGGCCGAGGCGCCGTCCGGGCTGCGGACCCGGGTGCTGCGGGAGATCAACATGGCGGCGGTGCCGCTGGGCTTCAAGCCGGCCCACCGCTTCCTCGGACCGGTCGACGCGGTGGTCGGCGAGCTGGTCGGCAAGAACCTGATCGCGGCGCTGCGGGAGGCGCTGTCGAATGCCTTCCGGCATGCCGAGGCCTCACGGATCGAGGTGGTCCTCGACTGCACGGTCACCCTGCCGGACGGCCGGGCGGGCGTCCGGCTGGAGGTGGCCGACGACGGGGTGGGGATCCCGGACGGCGGCCGGCGCAGCGGGCTCCGCAACCTGCGCAGGCGCGCGGAGTCGCTGGGCGGCTCCAGCTCGTACGGTCCGGGGCTCGGGGAGGACGGCGGCGGGACCACCCTGGTGTGGGAGGCCCCGCTCTAGGTGTGCTGTCCGGGCAGCTTGGTGACGCGGTCGGCGAGGATGCGCTCGATGACCACGGCCACCCCGTCCTCGTTGTTGGCGACGGTGCGGCCGGAGGCCGCCGCGATCACGTCCGGGTGCGCGTTGCCCATGGCGTAGGAGGTGCCGGCCCAGCGGAGCATCTCCACGTCGTTGGGCATGTCCCCGAAGGCCACCACCTCGGCCGGGGAGATCCCGCGTTCGGCGCAGCACAGCTCCAGGGTGCTGGCCTTGGAGACCCCGGGTCCGCTGATCTCCAGCAGGGCGGTCGGGCTGGACCGGGTGATCGAGCCGAGCTCGCCGGCCGTGGAGCGGGCCAGCTCCAGGAAGGCGTCCGGGGCCAGTTCGGCATGGTGCGCGAGCAGCTTGATCACCGGCGCCTGGTGGGTGCCGGGCTCCTCCCGCAGCAGCTTCTCGGCGGTGGCCACGGTGGCGCCCGGGTCCTGGAAGAACGGCGGGTAGTGGGGTTCGTAGTGGATCCCGGTGGTCAGCTCCACCGCGAACGAGGTGCCGGGGGCGGCGGCGCGCAGGGCGTGCACCACGGCCAGCGCGGCGGACCGGGCCAGCGGTCGCACCTCCACGATCCTGCCGTCGTCGTGCAGGTCGACCACGGCGGCGCCGTTGGCGCAGATGGCGAGCCCGTGGCCGTGGACGTGGTCGCTGACCACCCCCATCCAGCGGGCCGGCCGGCCGGTGACGAAGAACACCTCGATCCCGGCGGCCTCCGCCGCGGCGAGCGCGGCGACGGTCCGCTCGGACACGGACTGGTCGTCCCGCAGCAGGGTTCCGTCCAGGTCGGTGGCGATCAGGCGGGTCACGGGGCCAGGCCCGTCGGGGAGGTGGGAAGCCGAGGTCACGGGTCCATCTTCACCCATGGCGGTGGCGGCCGGAGACGGATCGCCCGTGGTCGTGGCCGCGCCGGCCGCCCGGGCCGCCGTAGGCTCGGCGCCATGAGTCTGCGTCTGAGCACGGTGATCCTTCCGGTACGTCGTTGGCAGGAGGGCGGCCGCGAGGAGTGGGTGCGGGCCGAGGAGCTCGGCTTCCACGCCGCGTACACCTACGACCACCTGGCCTGGCGGTCCTTCCGCGACGGCCCCTGGTTCGGGGCGCTGCCCACGCTGGCCGCCGCGGCCGGGGTGACCGGGCGGCTGCGTCTGGGCACGCTGGTGACCTCGCCGAACTTCCGGCACCCGGTGACCCTGGCGAAGGAGCTCATCTCGCTGGAGGACCTGTCCGGTGGGCGGATCACCCTGGGCATCGGGGCCGGCAGCAACGGGTTCGACGCGACCACCCTGGGACGGGAGCCGTGGACCCCGAGGGAGCGGGCGGACCACTTCGAGGAGTTCGTCGGGCTGCTGGACCGGCTGCTGACCGAGGACACGGTCAGCCAGCAGGGCCGGTTCTACTCGGCGGAGGAGGCGCGGAACATTCCCGGCTGTGTGCAGCGGCCCCGGCTGCCGTTCGCGGTGGCGGCCACGGGTCCGCGCGGACTGAGGCTGGCGGCCCGCCACGGGCAGGCCTGGGTGACCACGGGCGACCCCAAGCTGTACGAGACCGGCACCCCGGAGGAGTCGGTGCGGGCCGTCCGGGGCCAGCTGGAGAAGCTGGGCGCCGCCTGCGCGGAGCTGGGACGGGAGCCGGCCGGGATGGGCCGGATCCTGCTCACCGGGTTCACCCCGGAGCAGAACACCGTGCTGGACTCGCTGGACGCGTTCGTGGACTTCGCGGGCCGCTACCGGGAGCTGGGCATCGACGAGATCGTGGTGCACTCCCCGATCCCCGGCTCGGTGTTCGCGGCCGACGGGAAGGTCTTCGAGAGGATCGCCACCGAGGCGCTGTCCCAGCTGAACGGATAGCCGTCACCCGCGCCCGGGCCGGTCCGGGCCGACGGCCGGGCGGCCGTGTGGCGGTTCGCTGGTCCGGCGGTCCGGCGGTCCGGCGGTCCGGCGGTCCGGCGGTCCGGCGGTCCGGCGGTCCGGCGGGATCAGGGCAGGCGGAGGAACTCCGGGGGGACGGCCGCGGTCAGCCAGACGCCGTTGGCGCTGAGGTGGAAGACGTGTCCGGCGGCGTGCATGGCCGGCGCGTCCACCGGGAGCACCACCGGGCGGCCGCGGCGGGCCCCGACCCGGGTGGCGGTCTCCCGGTCGGCGGAGAGATGGACGTGGTGGCGGCGCATCGGGCGCAGGCCCTCGGCGCGGATGGCGTCCAGGGCCGCCGCCACGGTGCCGTGGTAGAGGTACCCGGGGGGTTCGGCCGGGGGGAGTTCGAGGTCCACCCCGCTGACGGTGTGGCCCTGGCTGGCCCGGATCCGGGTGCCCTCGACGGCGAACCTCCGCTTGTCGTTGTGGGCGACGACATGGTCGAGCTCTTCGCGGGTGAAGGGGAAGCGGTGCAGGGCGGCCGCCCGGAGGAGCTCGTCGATCTCCACCCAGCCCTGTGGATCGAGCACCAGTCCGATGCGTTCCGGCTGATGCCGCAGGTGTTTCGAGACGAATTTGGACACCTTCACGGTGCGTCTGTCATCCATGGCCCACAGCGTGCCTGGTCGGCGCGCCGGTGCGGGCGGATTTTCCGGCGCGGGGGCTGCGCGCGGTCCGGTGCCGCCGTGGACACCCTCTATCGCACTTCCAAGATACGGAATACATTTTCCACTCAACCCCCGCCTGTTCCGTGTCTGCCACGAGGGAGACCCCCATGACCGCCCCCGCCTCGCTCGCCCGCCGCGCGGCCGCCGAATTCATCGGTACGGCCGCCCTGCTCCTCGTGGTGATCGGCTCCGGAATCCAGGCCGCCGCGCTCAGCGCCGACATCGGGGTCGCCCTGATGGCCAACTCGCTGGCCTCCGCCATCGGGCTCGGACTGATCATCACCCTGCTCGGGCCGGTCTCCGGGGCGCACCTCAACCCGGTGGTCACCCTGGTCTCCTGGTGGAGCCGGCGGACCGGCGACCCGGAGGGCCTCAGCGGCCGGCAGGCCGTGCTCTACACCGGTGCGCAGACGGGCGGCGCCGTCGCCGGGGCACTGCTGGCCGAGGCCATGTTCGGACGGACCCCGGGCACCCTGGCCACCCAGGTCCGCGAGGGCGGCCATCTGCTGATCGGCGAGATCGTGGCCACCGCCGGGCTGGTGGTGGTCATCCAGGGGCTCGGCCGGATCGGCCGGGCCCGGCTGATCCCCGCCGCGGTCGCCTGCTACATCGGGGCCGCGATCTGGTTCACCTCCTCCGGCTCCTTCGCCAACCCGGCCGGCACCCTCGGGCGGGCCTTCAGCGACTCCTTCACCGGGATCGCCCCCGCCTCGCTGCCCGGATTCATGGCGGCTCAGCTGGTCGGCGGCGCCCTGGGCCTGGCCCTGGCCGCGGTGCTGTACGGCCGACGGCCCGCCGCCGACCGGGCCGACACCGCTCCGGTCAATCCGGCGTACGAAGCGGTCAGTTGACGTCCTCCCCGGGCAGACGGTTGAACCGTCCACAGGTGGAGGGGAGTTGTCCACAGACGATTGGGTGGAAATGATCCGAAACGAGCGATCCGCCCTGTGGACGGGCGGCCCTGCGCGCCGCCGCTACTCGCCGCCCGCCCGCCGGGCCAGCTCGTTCATCGTCCGGGCCTGGACCTCCCGCTCGGTCGCGGCCCGGACGAACGCCGCCACATGCTCGGCACCCACCAGCTCCTGCACCGCCCGGACCGTCTCGGCCGGCAGGGACACCGGGGACGGACCGCTCGGGGGCGGCGGACCCGAGGTCCCCAGATGGCGCTGGAGATGGCGGGTGGCGAACAGCCGCATCGCCCGGGCCAGCTCGGCGTCCACCGTCTGCTGCGCCAGCGGCCGCAGCCGGCGCACCATCGTCGCCGCCTCCGTCGCATCCGCGTCGGTGGGCGGGACGTGCCCCAGATAGCGGGCGAAGACATGCTCCGTGGTGAACTCCAGGAACCGCGAGGCGATGTGCTCCACATGCCCGCGCAGTTCCCGCAGATGACCGGTGATCGCGGGCAGCGGTACCCCCGCCGCATACAGCTCGGCGGCCACCGCCAGCTCCTGCGGAGAGGGCACCAGGAACTGGTCCTGGCAGCCGGGGACCCGCTCCAGCACCCCCAGATCACAGGCCTCGTCCACCGCCCGGTCGTCCGGCACCCCGCCGAACCGGTCGTTGAGGTCCTCCCGGGAGATCCGGGCCGCCTCCTCGTCCGTCCACGGCCCGTGCACCTCCGCGACCAGACCCAGCACCCCGCCCAGCCCACGCCCCGCGTCCCAGGCCTCCAGCAGCTCCTTGATGGAGGCCAGGGTGTACCCGCGGTCGAGCAGGTCCGCGATCTGCCGGAGCCGCGCCAGATGCGTGTCCCGGTAGACGTTGGACCGGCCCCGCCGCTCCGGTTTCGGCAGCAGCCCCCGGTCCTGGTAGGCGCGGATGGTCCGCACCGTCGCCCCGCTGTGCTGCGCCAGATCCTCGATCCGGTACTCGGCTACCGCCTGCTCGGACAATGCCCGCTCCCTACGACACGGCGGTTCGGCCGATGGCCCCCGCCTCGGCCCGGGCGGCGGGCGAAACCGCCAGGTGCTCGACCGCCCTGCGCAGCGAGCCCTCCTGCGAGGGATGGTACGACCGCGGGAAGGAGCGGGATATGGCCGCGCCGGGCCCACTCCTCCCCGCCGGCGGCCCCCCGGCCCGCGCCCGGGGCCCGGTCACAGCTTCGGCTCCACTCTCGCCAGCCGCCGGAGCACCCCCGGGGTGAACCGGGACAGGAACAGGGCGCCCTTGGACTCGGGGGTCACCGGGACCACCGCCCGGTTGTGGACCACCGCCTCCAGGACGGCCGCGGCGACCTTCTCCGGCGGGAAGTTGCGGAGTCCGTAGAGCCGGGCGGAGCGCTCCTGCCGGCGCTTCTCCTCCGTCGGGTCCACTCCGGCGAACCGGGCCGTGGAAGTGATGTTGGTGTTGACGATGCCGGGGCAGATCGCGGACACCCCGATCGACCGGCCCGCCAGCTCCGCGCGCAGGCACTCGGACAGCATCAGCACCGCGGCCTTGGAGGTGGAGTAGGCGGGGAGGGTCCGGGACGGCAGATAGGCGGCCGCCGACGCGGTGTTGACGATGTGCCCGCCCTGACCCCGGTCGGCCATCTGCCGGCCGAAGATCCGGCAGCCGTGGATGACCCCCCACAGATTGACGTCCAGGACCTTCTTCCAGTCCTCGGAACTCGTGTCCAGGAAGGCCCCGGAGAGCCCGATCCCGGCGTTGTTGACCAGGACGTCCACCACCCCGTGCTCCTCGGCCACCCTGGCGGCGAGCTTCTCCATCGCCGACTCGTCGGAGACGTCCACGCACTCGGCCCAGGCCCCGGCCGCACCGATCAGCCGGGCCATCTCCGCGGTCCGGGCGGCCCCTTCGGCATCGCGGTCCACGGCCACCACCCGGGCCCCGGCCTCCGCGAACGCGAAGACGGTGGCCCGGCCGATCCCGCTGGCCGCGCCGGTCACCAGCACCAGCTGCCCGCCGAACCGGTCGGCGTACCGCCCGGGGGCGCGACGCTCCGGCGACGGACCGGGCGCCTCCTCCCGGGAGCCGACGAACTCGGAGATCCAGGAGGCCAGCTGGTCCGGCCGGGTCCGCGGCACCCAGTGCTTGGCCGGCAGGGTCCGGCGCACCAGCTCCGGGGCCCACAGCTCCAGGTCGTCGTACAGCCGCTCCGACAGGAACGCGTCCTCGGTCGGGACGATCAGCTGGACCGGTACGTGCGCGTAGGCGTCGGGCCGGGGCCGGCGCATCCGGGCCCGGACGTTGTCCCGGTAGAGCCAGGCGCCGTGCGCCGCGTCCGAGGACAGGGAGGCCGTCGGATAGCCCTCCGCCGGGATCCGCTCCATCCGCTGGAGGATCTTCGGCCACCGCTTGCCGAGCGGGCCGCGCCAGGCCAGCTCCGGGAGCACCGGGGTGTGCAGGGCGTACACGTACCAGGACTTGGCGCCCTGCCCCAGCAGCTGGACGGTCCGGCGCGGGGTGGGCCGCGCCATCCGCTTCTTGACCCAGTGCCCGAAGTGGTCCAGCGAGGGCCCCGACATCGAGGTGAAGGACGCGATCCGGCCCTCGGTCCGCTTGACCGTGGCGAACTCCCAGCCCTGGACGGACCCCCAGTCGTGCCCGACCAGGTGCACCGGCCGGTCCGGGCTGACCGCGTCCGCCACCGCGAGGAAGTCGTCGGTCAGCTTCTCCAGCGTGAACCCGCCGCGCAGCGGCTGCGGGGCGGTCGACCTGCCGTGCCCGCGCACGTCGTAGAGCACCACGTGGAACTCGGCGGCCAGCCGCTCGGCGACCTCCGACCAGACCTCCTTGCTGTCCGGATAGCCGTGCACCAGCACCACGGTGGGGCGGTCCGGCTCGCCGAGTTCGAGGACGCACAGCTCCACACCGCCCGTGCTCACCCAGCGCTCGCGTGCCCCCGCCGGCCCTGTCCCGCTCATGCCACCTTCTCCTCGGTCTCGGCCCAGCGCCGCACATGCGGCAGGTCGTCGTCCAGCCAGAACGCGCTCTCCAGGGGATCCCGGGAGTCGGTCACGACCAGGATCTCCTCGAACTTGGCACCGGTGCCCCGGAACCCCAGATGGGGCTCCACCGCCCACAGCCCCGGCTGCGGCGGATGGTCGGAGAACCTGTACGGACTCCACAGCGGGGACCACCCGTCACGGTGCCCGTGCAGGGCGTCGGAGGCCAGCCCCCGGAGGGACTGGGTGCCGAACCCGAAGGCGGTCGGCGACCAACGCCGCTCCCTGACCCGGTCCACCTTGTGCGCGATCACCCCGAACGGATACGCCCGGTGCCGGTTCTCGTACCCCTGCCGGACCATCAGCCGGTCGACGTCCTCGTAGATCTCCCGCAGCGAGCGCCGCTCCCGGACCTCGGCCAGGATCAGCTCCCGGTGCGCCCGGAGGTCGTCCATCAGCCGGTCCTGCACCGGGTTCAGACCCAGGCTGCCCGAATACCCGATGTCGGCGGTGAACCCCTCCAGGACCGGGGCGGCGTCCAGGATGAACGGCATCCCGGGCTCCAGCCGCCGGTTGGTGGGGAAGAACTGCAGCGGAATCCGGAAGCCCGCGAACGCCGTGCGGTCCCCGAACCAGGCGAAGGGCAGATGGAACCAGTCCCGCACCCCCCGCTCCCGCAGCCAGTCGCGCTGCATCCGGGCGGCCTCCCGCTCGGTGACACCCGCCTTGAGCTGCCCCGCCACCGCTTCGGCGCACTCGTAGGCGAGCCGCTGCACCTTCCTGAACCCCTGGAGCCCGTCCCCTGCCATGCCAGCCGTCCGTCCCGTAGCCGTACGCGTCCGTAAGTTGACACTGATGAATGTGACAATGCCCGGAGTGCACGTCAAGGCCTGTGCACAACCCTGTGCGCAACCCGGCCGGAACCGGCATTCGGACCGGCCCGCATCAGCCTCCCGTACGGGCATGTAGTCCTGAAGGCGGAGACAGGGTCCCGCTCCAGGTCTGACGATCCGCGCCCGGACCACCACTAACGTCGGTCCCGTGACTGTCATCGCGACCGAAAGCCTGAGCAAGCGGTACCCCCGAGTGACCGCCCTCGACCGGCTCTCCCTGGACATCGGGCCCGGCGTTACCGGACTCGTGGGCGCCAACGGAGCCGGCAAGTCCACGCTGATCAAGATCCTGCTGGGACTGTCCCCCGCCACCGAGGGCCGTGCCGCCGTGCTCGGACTCGACGTCGCCACGCATGGCAGCGCCATCCGTGAACGCGTCGGCTACATGCCCGAACACGACTGCCTGCCGCCCGACGTCTCGGCCACCGAGTTCGTCGTCCACATGGCGCGGATGTCCGGGCTGCCCCCGACCGCCGCCCGCGAGCGCACCGCCGACACCCTCCGCCACGTCGGCCTCTACGAGGAGCGCTACCGCCCCATCGGGGGCTACTCCACCGGTATGAAACAGCGGGTCAAGCTGGCCCAGGCGCTGGTCCACGACCCGCAGCTGGTCCTCCTCGACGAGCCCACCAACGGCCTGGACCCGGTCGGCCGGGACGAGATGCTCGGCCTGATCCGCCGGATCCACACCGACTTCGGCATCTCGGTGCTGGTCACCTCGCACCTCCTCGGCGAACTGGAGCGCACCTGCGACCACGTGGTGGTCGTCGACGGCGGCACCCTGCTGCGCTCCAGCTCCACCAGCGACTTCACCCAGACCACCGCCACCCTGGCGGTCGAGGTCACCGACTCCGACACCCACCCCGACGGCACCGCCGCCCTGCGGCGCGCCCTGGAGGCGGCCGGGGTCACCCTGCACGCCGGTGAGGAACAGGGACTCCCCGGAGCCGGCCACATCCTGCTCATCGAGTCCACCGGCGACCACACCCACGACACCGTCCGCGACACGGTCGCCGACCTCGGCCTCGGCCTGGTCCGCATGGAACAGCGCCGCCACCACATCGCCGAGGTCTTCAAGGACCCGAAGGGAGCCGGCTCCGATGGCAACTGACACCTCCACCCAGATCCACAACATCGGCTACCGGTCCTACGACGGCCCCCGGCTCGGCCGCGCCTACGCCCGCACCTCGCTCTTCTCGCAGTCCCTGCGCGGCGCCTACGGACTGGGCCGGTCCGCCAAGTCGAAGATCCTCCCGATGATCCTCTTCGCGGTGATGTGCGTCCCCGCCCTGATCATCGTCGCGGTGGCCATCGCGGTCCCCGGCTCCACCGACCTGCCGATCAAGTACACGACGTACGCCCTCACCACCCAGGTGGTGATCGGCCTCTACCTCGCCTCCCAGGCACCCCAGTCGGTCTCCCGGGACCTCCGCTTCAAGACCGTGCCGCTGTACTTCTCCCGGCCGATCGAACGCGTCGACTACGTCCTCGCCAAGTTCGCGGCCATGGCCTCGGCCCTGTTCATCCTCACCGCCACCCCGCTGCTGATCATGTACATCGGCTCGCTGCTGGCGAAATTCGACTTCGCGGACCAGAGCAAGGGGTTCGCCCAGGGACTGGTCTCCGTGCTGCTCCTCTCGGTCTTCTTCGCCGGTCTGGGCCTGGTCATGGCCGCCCTCACCCCGCGCCGCGGCTTCGGCGTCGCCGCCGTGATCGCCCTGCTGCTGATCCCCTACGGCGCCGTCTCCACCATCCAGGTCGTCGCCCACGAGACCGGCAACCCCGGTGCCATCGACTGGATGGGCCTGTTCTCCCCGATCACCCTGATCGACGGGGTGCAGACCGCCTTCCTCGGCGCCGACTCCGCCTTCCCCGGCGGCGAAGGCCCGACGGCCGCTGTCGGCATCGTCTACCTGCTCGTCGTCCTCGCCCTCATCGCCGCCTCCTACGCCGCGCTGATGGCCCGCTACCGGAAGGCCGGGCTGTGACCGTCATCGACATCGACCACACCTCCCGTTGGTTCGGCAATGTCGTCGCCGTCAACGACGTGACCATGCGGGTGGGGCCCGGGGTCACCGGACTCCTCGGCCCCAACGGCGCCGGCAAGTCCACCCTGATCAACATGATGGGCGGCTTCCTCGCCCCCTCCACCGGCACCGTCACCCTCGACGGCGCCCCGATCTGGCGCAACGAGACGGTCTACCGCCAGATCGGCGTGGTCCCCGAGCGGGAGTCCATGTACGACTTCCTGACCGGCCGCGAGTTCGTCGTCGCCAACGCCGAACTCCACGGCCTGGACGACGCGGCCGCCCAGCGGGCCCTGGCCACCGTCGAGATGGAGTACGCCCAGGACCGCAAGATCGCGACCTACTCCAAGGGCATGCGGCAGCGCGTCAAGATGGCCTCCGCCCTGGTCCACGACCCCTCCGTGCTGCTGCTCGACGAGCCCTTCAACGGCATGGACCCGCGGCAGCGCATGCAGCTGATGGACCTGCTCCGCCGGATGGGCGCCGAGGGCCGGACCGTCCTGTTCTCCTCCCACATCCTCGAAGAGGTGGAACAGCTCGCCTCCCACATCGAGGTGATCGTCGCCGGCCGGCACGCCGCCTCCGGGGACTTCCGCCGGATCCGCCGCCTGATGACGGACCGCCCGCACCGCTACCTCGTACGCTCCTCCGACGACCGGGCGCTCGCCGCTGCCCTGATCGCCGACCCCTCCACCGCCGGCATCGAGGTCGACACCAAGGAGGGCGCCCTGCGCGTCCAGGCCGTCGACTTCGGACGCTTCACCGAGCTGCTGCCGCGGATCGCCCGCGCGCACGGCATCCGACTGCTGACGGTCTCCCCCTCCGACGAGTCCCTTGAGTCGGTCTTCTCCTACCTCGTAGCGGCCTGAAGGAGCTGGCACCGATGTACAACCCCACCGTGGCCCGGCTCACCTACCGGGCCCTGCTCGGCCGCCGCCGCGCGCTGATCCTGTTCGCGCTGCCCGCCCTGCTGATC
Source organism: Streptomyces sp. NPDC033845 (assembly GCF_055576225.1). NCBI lineage: Bacteria > Bacillati > Actinomycetota > Actinomycetes > Kitasatosporales > Streptomycetaceae > Streptomyces > Streptomyces sp. NPDC033845. Next base: position 80,730 of record NZ_JBVIRI010000013.1, read on the forward strand.
GCCATCTCCCTCGCCGTCCGCGCCTTCACCGGCGTCGACGACCAGGTGGCCGCCGACCTCCTCGGCGGCTTCGCCCTGGCCACCATGGTCCCGCTGATCGGCGTGATCGCCGGCACCGGCGCCATCGGCCCCGAGATCGACGACGGCTCGATCGTCTACCTGCTCGCCAAGCCGGTGAAGCGCCCGACGATCATCATGACCAAGCTGATCGTCGCCATCGCCGTCACCATGGCCTTCTCGGCCATCCCCACCCTGATCGCCGGGTTCATCCTCAACGGCAACGGTCAGCAGATCGCCGTGGCCTACACCGTGGCGGCCCTGATCGCCTCGGTCGCCTACAGCGCGCTCTTCCTGCTGCTGGGCACGGTCAGCCGGCACGCCGTGGTCTTCGGCCTGGTCTACGCGCTGATCTGGGAGTCCCTCTTCGGCAGCCTGGTCTCCGGGGCGAAGACCCTCAGCGTCCAGCAGTGGGCCCTCTCGCTGGCCGAGAAGATCGCCGGTGAAGGCTATGTGGACGCCGCCGTGGGCCTGCCCACCGCGGTCACCCTGCTCCTCGTGGTCACCGTCGGCGCCACCTACTACGCGGGCCAGAAGCTCCGCCGCCTCACCCTGGCCGGCGAGGAGTGAGCCACCCCCCGACCGGGACCCCGTCCCGGCCGTGACCTCTGCCCCGCCCGGCCCATGTGCCGGGCGGGGCTTCGTGTTCCGGGCCATGATCGGGACATGATGCCGCACACCGAGCCCGAGCCCTCCCGGCCTCTGCGGTCCTGGATACGGTCCTCGCCCGGGACCCATGTCTGGCTGCTGATCATCGCGATCACCAGCATCATCGTGGCCATCGCGCCCAAGGAAACCGAGACCGTGCTGCTGCACCGCAACAGCAGCAATCTGCACGAGCTGGTCCACTACCCCGTCCGGTCCCTGCTCAGCAGCGCCTTCTGGATCGAGAACCCGGCCTCACTGGCCCTCTACGTGGTGCTCTTCGAACTCTTCCAGGCTCCCGTGGAACGCTGGCTGGGCACCCTGCGCTGGCTGGTGATCGTCGCCACCGCCCATATCGCCGCCACCCTGGCCAGCCAGCGGCTGGTGCTGATGGCCATCGAGAACAACGAGGCCCCGCGGAGCATGGCGCATGTGGTCGACATCGGGGTCAGCTACGGGCTCGCCGCGGCCGTCGGGGTCCTCACCTACCGGCTCCCGCACCCCTGGCGCTGGTGCTATCTGGCCGGGGTCGTGGCCTTCTTCGGCATCCCCCTGCTGACCGGGGCCACCTTCACCGACTTCGGCCATGCCATCGCCCTGGCCGTGGGACTGCTGGCCTGGCCGCTCACCCTGCACCCCCACGGCTTCGCTGTTTCACGTGAAACATGACCGGCACCGGCACCGGCACCGGAACTGCTACCAGGGCTGCCCGGCGCCGCCGGATTCACGGCTGATGCGCGGAAATTCACTGGTACGGCCGGACCCGCGGGGGCAGAGTGGGTCTCGCGGGGAGCAACAAAAGGTCCGGGGCAGCCACTTCGAGCGCGCCTGACGGCGCGGGCCGCCCCGGACCTCCTCACACTTCGCTACCGCCGGCCCTCCGCTACGCGGCACCCAGCAGGCGTTCCAGCACCACCGCGATGCCGTCCTCGTCGTTGGAGGTGCTCACCTCGTCGGCCACCGCCTTCAGCTCCGGATGGGCGTTGGCCATCGCCACCCCGTGCGCGGCCCAGCCGAACATCGGGAGGTCGTTGGGCATGTCACCGAAGGCGATCGTGTCCGCCGCCTTCATCCCCAGTCGTCGGGCGGCCAGCGACAGCCCGGTGGCCTTGCTCAGCCCCAGCGGCAGGATCTCCACCACGCCCGGACCGGCCATCACGATGTCGACCAGACTGCCCACGGTCGCCCGGGCCGCCCGGACCAGGGCGTCGTCGTCCAGCCCCGGATGCTGGATGTACAGCTTGTTCAGCGGGGCCGCCCACACCTCGGCGGTGTCCTTGAGGTACACGGCGGGAAGCCCCTCCTGCACCTCGAACCCGGGACCGAACAGCACGTCGCCGTCCACTCCGTCCCGGCTCGCGGCCAGGGCCAGCGGGCCCACCTCCGCCTCGATCTTGGACAGGGCGAGCCCGGCCAGCTGCCGGTCCAGGGTCACCGAGGTGAGCAGCCGGTGCGACCCGGCGTCGTACACCTGGGCCCCCTGGCCGCAGACGGCGATCCCCTTGTAGCCGAGGTCGTCCAGTACGTGCCGGGTCCAGGGCACCGCCCGGCCGGTCACGACGATGTGCACGGCACCGGCCGCGCAGGCGGCCACCAGGGCCTCGCGGGTGCGCTCCGAGACCGTGTCGTCGCTCCGCAGCAGCGTGCCGTCGAGATCGGTCGCGACCAGCTTGTAGGGGAACGGGGCGGCGCTCACCTGGCGACCGGCTCCAGCAGCTCGCGGCCGCCGAGGTAGGGACGGAGCACCTCGGGCACCCGCACCGAGCCGTCGGCCTGCTGGTGGTTCTCCAGCAGCGCCACGATGGTCCGCGGTACGGCGCACAGGGTGCCGTTCAGCGTGGCCAGCGGCTGGGTCTTCTTGCCGTCCCGGTAGCGCACCGACAGCCGGCGGGCCTGGAAGCCGTCGCAGTTGGAGGCGGAGGTGAGCTCGCGGTACTTGCCCTGGGTGGGGATCCACGCCTCGCAGTCGAACTTGCGGGAGGCGGAGGCGCCGAGGTCACCGGTGGCCACGTCGATCACCTGGAAGGGCAGCCCGAGGGAGGTCAGCCACTGCTTCTCCCAGTCCAGCAGGCGCTGGTGCTCGGCCTCGGCCTCCTCCGGCGCGACGTAGGAGAACATCTCCACCTTGTCGAACTGGTGGACGCGGAAGATGCCGCGGGTGTCCTTGCCGTAGGTGCCGGCCTCGCGGCGGAAGCAGGGGGAGAACCCGGCGTACCGCAGCGGCAGCTTGTCGCCGTCGATGATCTCGTCCATGTGGTACGCGGCGAGCGGTACCTCGGAGGTGCCGACCAGGTAGTAGTCGTCCTTCTCCAGGTGGTAGACGTTCTCCGCGGCCTGGCCGAGGAACCCGGTGCCCTCCATGGCCCTCGGACGCACCAGCGCCGGGGTCAGCATGGGGATGAACCCGGCCTCCGTGGCCTGCGCGATGGCGGCGTTGACCAGGGCCAGCTCCAGCAGGGCGCCGACACCGGTGAGGTAGTAGAACCGGGAGCCCGAGACCTTGGCCCCGCGCTCCATGTCGATGGCACCGAGCAGCTCGCCGAGCTCCAGGTGGTCCTTGGGCTCGAAGCCCTCGGCGGCGAAGTCGCGGACCGTGCCGTGGGTCTCCAGGACGACGAAGTCCTCCTCGCCGCCGACCGGCACGTCCGGGTGGACGATGTTGCCCAGCCGGAGCAGCAGCGCACGGGCGGCGTCATCCGCCTCGTTCTGCTCGGCCTCGGCCGACTTCACGTCGGTCTTGAGCTGCTCGGCCTTCTTCAGCAGCTCCGCCCGCTCCTCCGGGGAGGCCTTGGGGATCAGCTTGCCGAGGGACTTCTGCTCGTTGCGCAGATCGTCGAATCGGACGCCCGAGGACCTGCGGCGCTCATCGGCGGAGAGCAGCGCGTCGACGAGTTCGACGTCCTCTCCACGGGCGCGCTGCGAGGCGCGGACACGGTCAGGGTCTTCACGGAGCAGCCGGAGGTCAATCACCCCTCCAGGCTACCGGGCGGGGCCGGGAGGGATCACACCGATATCACGCTGCGTGGCACTTTGTCCCAATTGCCGAGAATGCAAAACGGGTGGCGCGCGGCCGGAACCGATCGGCGTCCAAGTGTCGATAAATGGGCTTCGATTCCCCGAAAGGGGACACATCGTCGAGCTCGGCCGAGCTCTGTCCACGGTCTGAGCAGCCAGCTTGTCCACAGGAATGAGCACAGCGGCCGGGTTTTCCACAGGCTGTGGTCGGTATCTGTGGATAGGGATAAGGGGCATTCCCCGAGGTCGCCCCGGCGAGCCGAATCAGGGTTCAAACCACCCTCACACACTCATTCGGGTGGGAATGACTCGCCCCAACGAGTTGATCGGTGATGCGGGGGTGACGTCGTTCACCTGCCGCTCGCTCATGCGAAACCTGAGCCCCTGGGCCGATTTGTCGACCCTGTGGCCCACAACTGTCGACTAGTCCACAGGCTGCGGGTCCAGCCTGTGGATAACCCGGTGGATAACCGTGGACGATCAGGCGCGGCCGTCGAGGCAACGGGTCAGCCAGTCCGAGGCGGCGGTGAACTCGCCATCCGTGGTCCCCGGACGGACGGGGCCGATGTCACCCTGCGCTACCCCCGCTCGCGGATAGGAGCCCAGGAAGCGGACCTGCGGGCAGGTCCGCTTCAGCCCCATCAGCGCCTCGCCCACCCGGCGGTCCGAGACATGGCCCTCGGCGTCCACGGCGAAGCAGTAGTTGCCGATGCCCGCACCGGTGGGCCGGGACTGGATGAGCATCAGGTTCACCCCGCGCACCGCGAACTCCTGGAGCAGCTCCAGCAGCGCACCGGGGTGGTCCTCGCCCATCCACAGGACCACGGAGGTCTTGTCCGCCCCGGTGGGCGCGGCGGGCCGGGCCGGCCGCCCGACCAGGACGAACCGGGTCTCGGCGTTCTCGGCGTCGTGGATCTCGGTGACCAGCGCCTCCAGCCCGTAGGTGGCAGCCGCGAACTCGCCGGCGAACGCGGCGTCGTACCGGCCCTCCTGCACCAGCCGGGCGCCGTCGGCGTTGGAGGCGGCGGACTCCCAGACCGCGTCGGGCAGATGGGCGCGCAGCCACTTCCGGACCTGCGGCTGGGCCACCGGATGCCCGGTGACCGTCTTGATCGCGCTGAGCGGGGTCCCGGGCCGGACGAGCAGGGCGAAGGCGATGGGCAGCAGCACTTCGCGGTAGATCATCAGTGGTTCGCCGGAGGCCAGCTCGTCGAGGGTGGCGGTGACCCCGCCCTCCACGGAGTTCTCGATCGGCACCAGTGCCGCCGCCGCCTCCCCGTTGCGAACGGCGTCCAGGGCCGCCGGGACCGACACCATCGGGACGAGCTCCCGGGTGGCGGCTTCCGGCAGGGTGCGCAGGGCGGCTTCGGTGAAGGTGCCCTCGGGTCCGAGATAGGTGAAGCGCGTGGCCGACATGCCGTCAGCCTAATGCCGGGGCGGTACCGGGCGCGGTGCCGTTCACCCTTCGAGCAGGCGCTGCCCCACGTACTCGCCGGGCCCGGCGCCGCCCGGTACCGCGTACAGCCCGCTGGACTCGTGGCGGATGAACACGGACAGGGCGTCGCCGCGGTCGAGCTTGCGCTGGACCGGGACGAACCCGCGCAGCGGATCCGCCTGCCAGCAGATGAACAGCAGCCCGGCGTCCGGGGTGCCGTCCGCCGCGATCCCGTCGTGGAAGGAGAAGGGGCGCCGGAGCATGGCGGCGCCGCCGTTCTGCTCCGGGGCGGAGATCCGGGCATGGGCGTTCGAGGGGATGACCGGCTTCCCGTCGGCGCCGAAGGCGGCGAGATCGGGTTCGGTGGTCTCCTCCCCTCCGGTCAGCGGGGCGCCGTCGGCCTTGCGGCGGCCGATGACCAGCTCCTGCCGGTCCAGCGGCTCCTTCTCCCAGGCGTCGAGGAGCATCCGGATCCGGCGGACGACGGCATAGGAGCCGCCGGCCATCCAGGCGTGCTCGGCCGGGCCGGGCCCCGCCGCCGGGACGAAGATCCGCTTCTCGAAGTCGGGCTCGGCGGGCTTGGGATTGCCGGTCCCGTCGACCTGGCCCATCAGGTTCCGGGCGGTCATGGGACTGCCGGTGGCCCCGGGAGACCGGTTGAATCCGTTCATCTGCCAGCGGATCCGGGCGGCGTCCCCGGCGTCCTTCTGGAGGGCCCGCAGGGCGTGGAAGGCGACCAGACCGTCATCGGAACCGATCTGGATCCACAGGTCGCCCTCGCCGCGTCTCGGGTCCAGCCGGTCCGCGGAGAAGGCGGGGAGCGGGTCCAGGGCCACGGGCCGGCGGGCCGTCAGCCCGGTGCGGTCGAAGAAGGAGTGTCCGAACCCGAAGGTGACGGTGAGCGAGCAGGGTCCGGCGTCGAGGGCGATCCCGGTGTCCGCGCTCGGTGCCGGCTCCCCGGCCATCAGCCGGCGGGCGGTCTCGGACCAGCGCCGCAGCAGGGCCGCGGCCTCCTTGCGGCCGGCCCCCGGGGCCAGGTCCAGGGCGAGCACATGGCCCTTGGCCTGGAGCGGGGTGGTGATCCCGGCCTGCCGGGCGCCGTGGAAGGGGACCTCGGTACTGCCCAGGGAGGCGAGTGCGCCGGGCCGGCCGGTGGCCGTACCGCCCTCCTCGGCGAGCGCGGCGTGCCCCAGGGCCCCGGCGGTCGTGCCGAGTGCGAGTCCCGCGGCCCCGGCCGCGCCGACGGTACCCAGCAGGCGCCGGCGGGAGATCTCGATGTCGGTGGTGCTCTCGGTCACGCTGCTCAGCCGATCTTCACGTTCTTGTTGACGGTCGCTTGGTCGAAGTCGGAGGTCCGCACGGTCACGTCGATGCGCCATTCGCCGCCCAGCGGGAGCTGGACCCCGCTCGCGATCCAGTGTCCGGGAGCGGACCGGTCCGGGGCGAGCGGCAGCGGGCCGATGTCCTTGGCGGGGAGGGTGAAGGCGACCTTGACCTCGGGGGCGTCCAGCGGCAGTCCGGCCGCGTCGTCGATCCAGAGGTGCAGGGTGTTGGCTCCGGTGCGGCCCGGGTCGAGCTCCAGCCGGGCGGTGCCCTTGCCGTTCGCGCCGCCGGTGTCGAAGGGCAGCGTGATCTTGATCGGGCGGTTGGGGACCGCGGTGGAGGCGCCGGGGTTCCGGCTCGCCTCCAGCTCGGCCGCCCGCCCGGGCTCGGTGCTGGTCAGCAGGGTGGTGATGGCGAGCAGCACGGTGGCCACGGCGGCCTCGGCGAGCACCGAGCGGCGGAGTCCGGCCCGCTCCGGGTCGGCGTCGAGGATCCGGCGGGTGCGGGCCTTGGTCCTGGCGGCCTGTTGGCGGGCGAGCTGGGCGGCCCGTTCGGGATCGGCGGGCACGGTGACCGGCTCGGCCGCCGGCTCCGCCTCGGAGTCTGCCTCCGCGTCCGTGTCGATGTCCGCGTCGGTGGCCGTTGTTTCACGTGAAACAGCGCTGCCGTCGGCCAGCCGGGCGGTCCAACGGCGGGACACCGAGGCCACCCCGACCAGTACGGCCACCAGGCCGATCTTGACGAGCAGCAGCTGCCCGTAGCCGGTGCCGGTCAGCGCGGACCAGCTGCCGACCTGGCGCCAGGCCTGGTACAGCCCGGTGGCGGCGAGGACCAGCACGCTGATGAAGGCGATCCGGGAGAACCGCTGCACGGTTTCCCGGGGGAGGCCCGGGCTGGTGCGCAGGGAGATCAGCAGGGCGGTGAGCCCGCCCAGCCAGGTGGCGACGGCCAGCAGGTGGAGGATGTCGACCGGCATGGCCAGCGCGGGCTGGATCCCGGTGGAGGCGTGCTCGGAGAGGGCCCAGGTGGCGGCGATCCCGGCGGCCACCACGGTGCCGCCGATGGCGAGCCCGAAGGTGAGGTCGCCGGTGTCGTCATCGTCCTCGCCGCCGGCGCGGCCGTCCTCGATCCGGCTGCCGTTCTTGCCGTCCGGGTCGGCCGATGACCCGTTCTCGGCGTCCGTCCGGTGGCGTCGGGCGTAGGCCCCGAAGAGTACGGCGATGAAGAGCGCGGCGGCGCCGAGCAGCAGCAGCCGGGACACCAGGGAGGCACCGGTCTTGGTCTCCAGCACCGCCTGGAGCCCGTCGAGGTCGAAGACGTCGGCGAACTTCCCGGACCCCGTGTAGGGGGAGCGCAGGACCAGCAGGACCAGGGTGGCGGTGGTGAGGGTCAGCCAGCCGCGGACGACGAGCTTCTGGAGCGGGCGCTCGGCGGAACCCTCCCGCCGGCAGAGCAGGATGAAGGCGGCGCCGCCGATCATGACCGTGAACCCGCCGTAGGCGGCGTACCGGGCGATGTCGTAGGCGATTCCCACCGGACCGTCGCCCGCCTGCCGGCTGGGCAGGGTGACGTTGGTGGCGGAGGGGGCGCCGATGGAGAAGGTGAAGGCCCCGGAGATGGGGTGGCTGTCCGCCGAGACGGCCTGCCAGGCGACGGTGAAGGTGCCGTTGGGCAGCCCGCTGTGCAGGGCGGTGCCGTAGCGGATGATCGATCCGCTGCACATGTCCCGGAGCTCACCGGTGTCCACCCGCTTGCCCTGCGGGTCCATGACCCGGATGGAGTCCTCGCCCATGGCCACCTTCTCCGAGAAGGACAGGGTGACCTGGGTGGGGGCGGTGGCGAGCACCGCCCCGTCCTTGGGGTCGCTCGCGGTGAGTGCGGCGTGTGCCGTGGCCGGGGCGGCCGCGGTGAACAGGGTTGCCAGCAGGGCTGCGAGGACCAGCACCAGCCGCGGCAGGAGTGCCGGTGCGCTGGTGCGGGCCAGGGATGGGGCGGTGGCCGTCATGGCGAGTCAGTCCCTCGGTCCGTCGGTCCGTCAGTGGGATTCTTCGTTGCTCGGGTTGTGGGTCCGTTCCTTCACATCGAGTTCGACCTTCACCGGACCGGCCTTCTCGAAGAGGAGCTCGACGGCGATCTTGTCGCCGACCTTCGGCTTGTTCTTCAGGCCCATGAACATGACGTGGCTGCCGCCGCGTTCCAGCTTCAGCTCCCCGTTCGCCGGAACGTCCAGCGAGGGGACCTGTCGCATCTTCTGGTCCTTGGTCTCGTGGACCTGGACGTCGTCGGACAGCGGGCTGGTGACGCCGGTGAGCTTGTCGGCGGAGTCCGAGCCGTTCTTGATGACCATGAACCCGCCGGCCATCTCGCTGTTGACCGGCTCGGGCATGAAGGCGCCCTGGACCGTGAGGGAGCCCTTCCCGCCGGATCCGGGGGCGGAGTCCGAGCCGCCGTCGGAGGAGCAGGCGGATATGGCGAGGGCGGCCGTCAGGGAGAGGGCGGCGGCGAGGGTGCGGGTGGTGCGGCGGTTCACGGGTTCTCTCCCTTGACGATCTTCGGCAGGTCCTTGGTGTAGTCCTCGGCGCTGGTGTCCTCCCCGTAGAGGACATAGCCCTCGTCGGTCTTCGGGGAGAAGGCGATGACCTGGGCGCCGTGCATGGAGACGACGCTGCCGTCCGGCTCCTTCTTGGCGGGGTCGATGCCGATGCCGAGGCTGCGGGCGCCTGCCTGGATGGTCTTGAAGTCACCGGTGAGACCGATGAAGGAGGGGTCCTGGGCCTTGAGCCACGCACCGAGCGAGGCGGGGGTGTCCCGCTCCGGGTCGGTGGTGACGAAGACGATCCGGAGGTCGTCCTGGTCGGCCTTGGGCAGGGCCTTCCTGGCCACGGCGATGTTGCTCATGGTGAGCGGGCACACGTCGGGGCAGTGGGTGTAGCCGAAGTAGATGAGGGTGGGCTTGCCCTTGGTCTGCTCGCGCAGGCTCCAGGGCTTTCCGGTGGTGTCGGTGAGGACCAGGTCCGGCTTGTCGAAGGGCCGGTCCAGGACGGTGCCCGGCTTGTTCTTGGCGGGGGCGTTCACCTGGGCCACCGAGCCGTCGGCGGGCTTGTCGCCGCCGCAGGCGGACAGGGCGAGCGCGGCCGCCGCCACCAGGGCGGCGACCGTCACACGTGTGGTGCGCATGGAGAGATGTCCCTGAGATCGGGGATGTACGGGCGGTCTGGGGAAGCGGTTCAGGAGCTGCGGCGGCGCGAGGCGACACCGAAGGCGACCCCGCCGAGACCGATGACGATGCCGGCGACGCCCAGGGTGCGGGCGGTGGTGTCGGAAGCGCTGTCGGAGGCCTTGTCGTGGCCGCCGTCCTCGGCGTCCTTGCCGTGCGCGTCCTGCTTGTCGGCCTGCTTGTCGTCCTTGGGCTCAGGGCTCTTGGCGCCGCCGTCGTGGTGGTCGTCGGCCTTGGCCGGGGTCAGCTTGAGGACCGGGGCCGGGTTCTGGGGCTCCTCGGCGCCCTCCTTGGCCTCCTCGATCCAGCGCACGACCTCGTTGTTGTCGTAGGACTGGATGGCCTTGAATACCAGGCTGTCGGTGTCCTCGGGCAGCTTGCCGACGGAGACCGGGAACTGCTGGAACTTGCCGGGACCGATCTTCCCGCCGGTCCAGGTGATCTTGGAGACGGCCTCGTCGATCTGCTTGCCGTGCACCGTGAGGGGCTTGGCGAGCTTGGTCTTCTCCACGGTCACCACCCAGCCCGGGACGTCCTGCGGCATGGCCGAGGTCAGCGGGTGGTCGGTCGGGAAGCTGACTTCCAGCTTGCTGGTCGAGGCGTTGTCGCGCTCGTTCGGCACCTTGAAGTTGATGGTGGCGTAGCCGCCCTGGGCGGCCTCTCCTTCGGGCTGCACCCCGACGTGGGCGAAGGCGGTGCCGGAGAGGAGGAGGACGGAGCCGGCGGCGAGGGCGGCGGCGAAGGAGACACGAGAGGTCTTCATGGCGGGAACTCCACGGAAGCAGGGATGACGGTCGCTCCGTGCGCGGGCGCGCGCGGAGTGCGCGGCACCGGTGCTCCCTCCCCGTGTCCGGGGTGGCGTGGCGGGGCCGCGTCAGGCTGCGAGGACGTGGACGCCGGGCGGGCCGCGCCGGATGACCGTGTGCTGGAGTGCCTCCCGGCCGGGGGTCCCGGACCGGTCGGGTCCGGGCCCGGCCGCCCGGGTGGCGGCGGGGGCGGTACGGCCGGAGAGCCCGGCGCACAGCACCCGTACGAAGGCCAGCGCGGTCCGCAGGGCCCGTACGGGGGTGGCTTCGGTGGTGCGCCGGGAGAGCCGGACGATCCGGAAGAGGGCGGCGTCCCCGCGTCCCAGCAGCCAGCCGGCGGCGACCGCGGCCAGCAGGTGGCCGAGCAGCATGGGCAGGCTGAACAGTCCGGTGGCGGGCTCGGCGGCGCTGCCGAGCATCTGGGCGGTGTGCCCGTGCGCGGCGTGGGCGCTCTGCCCGGCGAGGTCGGCGGCCGGTCCGTCGGGGTCGATCCCGGCGGTCTCCAGGACCCGGCGGGCCTGGGCGGCGCTGAGCGGTATCGAGTTCCCGCCGCAGACCAGTTTGGCGGCCAGGGCGGCGAGCGAGGTCTCGGTGGAGCCCGGGGCCGCTCCGGTGCCGACGGCCGCCGGCACCGCGCCGTGCTGGCCGAGGCCGAAGAGGGCGTGCAGGGCGAGCTGGCCGACGGAGAGGGAGGCGGCGATGCCGGGGAGGCTGCGGCGGCGTCCGGCGAGCGGTGCCGCACAGCAGAGGACGAGGAGGAATCCGAGGCCGACCGTCCACCAGGGGACGGTGGCGCAGGAGGCGAGGGCGTGCCCGGCCGCGGACAGCACGACGCAGACCGCGGTGAACACCGCGGCCCTCAGGAGCCGGAGACCGGCTCCGGCGCGTGCCGTCTGGGGGGCAGTCATGGCCGGGTCATCATCGCACTGACCTCACACGGCCCATACGGCAGGTCCGGAAGATCCCTTGAGTCCCTCTGGTGACATCGGCCGAATGAGGGCTCTGCCGGGACAGGTGGGCTTACGGGCCGCCGCGGGCGGCAATAGGTACGGGTATGAGCATCTGGTGGTCGCTCCACTTGAGGCGCGAAGCCGCGAGCGTGCCGCTCGCCAGGCGGTTGCTGCTCGGTGCGATGGAGACCGCGGGGGTGGACCCGGACATCTCCTTCGACCTGTCGCTGGCCCTGAGCGAGGCGTGCGCGAACGCGGTGGAACACGGCGGCCGGGATCCCGGGGCGGAGGGCGGCGCGTACCGCGTGACCGCCTATCTGGACGGGGACCGCTGCCGGATCGAGGTGACGGATTCGGGGCCCGGGTTCCCGGCGCACACGGTGGGGCGGCGCAGACGGTCCCCCTCGGGGGCGGAGCTGCGGGAGCACGGCCGGGGGCTCTGCCTGATCGAGGAGCTGGCGGACCACGTCCGGTTCCGCAACCGGCCGGGCCGGGGGGCGGTGGTCAGCTTCGACAAGATGCTGAAGTTCCGGGACCGGGCCCTGCTGACCGCCTCCTGATCCCGGGCGGGGTGTCCCGGTCCGGCGAGGGGGTCCCGGTTCGCCGAAGGGGCGGGACCCGTGCGGGTCCCGCCCCTTCCGTGCGCCGGTGTCAGCCCTTGAGGCGGGCCATCCAGGCCTCGACCTCGTCGGCCTGCCGGGGCAGTCCGGCCGACAGGTTCCGGTTGCCGTCCTCGGTGACGAGGATGTCGTCCTCGATCCGGACGCCGATGCCGCGGTACTCCTCGGGCACGGTCAGGTCGTCGGCCTGGAAGTAGAGGCCCGGCTCGACGGTGAGGCAGACGCCCGGCTCCAGGGTGCCGTCCACATAGGCCTCGGTGCGGGCGGCCGCGCAGTCGTGCACGTCCATGCCGAGCATGTGGCCGGTGCCGTGCAGGGTCCAGCGGCGCTGCAGGCCCAGCTCCAGGACGCGCTCCACCGGCCCTTCGAGCAGGCCCCATTCGACGAGCTTCTCGGCGAGCACGTGCTGGGAGGCGTCGTGGAAGTCGCGGAACTTGGCGCCCGGCTTGACCGCGGCGATGCCGGCTTCCTGGGACTCGTACACCGCGTCGTAGATCTTGCGCTGGATCTCGGTGTAGGTGCCGTTGATGGGCAGGGTGCGGGTGACGTCGGCGGTGTAGAGGGAGTGGGTCTCCACACCGGCGTCGAGGAGCAGCAGGTCGCCGGAGCGGACGGCGCCGTCGTTGCGGACCCAGTGCAGGGTGCAGGCGTGGGAGCCGGCCGCGCAGATGGAGCCGTAGCCGACGTCGTTGCCCTCGACCCGGGCGCGCAGGAAGAAGGTGCCCTCGATGTAGCGCTCGGAGGTGGCCTCCGCCTTGTCGAGGACCTTCACCACGTCCTCGAAGCCGCGGACGGTGGAGTCCACCGCCTTCTGCAGCTCGCCGATCTCGAACTCGTCCTTCACCGCGCGGGCCTCGGAGAGGTAGACGCGCAGTTCCTCGTCGAGTTCCTTGGTGACCTTGTCGGCGAGGGCGGCCTCGATGACGGTGTCGTGGCCGCGGACGGCGCGGACCGGGCCGGTGGCCTCGGCGAGCTCCTCGGGGAGCTTGCGGACGTCCCGGGCCGGGATGCCGAGGAGCTGCTCGGCCTCGGCGAGGGAGTGGCGGCGGCCGACCCACAGCTCGCCCTGGCCGGAGAGCCAGAACTCGCCGTTCTCCCGGTCGGAGCGGGGCAGCAGGTAGACGGTGGCCGTGTGGCCCTCGGCGGAGGGCTCCAGGACCAGGACGCCGTTCTCGGTCTGGTCGCCGGTCAGGTAGGCGTATTCGGTGGAGGCGCGGAAGGGGTACTCGGTGTCGTTCGAGCGGACCTTCAGCCGGCCGGCCGGGACGACCAGGCGGTCGCCGGGGAAGCGCGCGGACAGCGCGGCGCGGCGGGCGGCGGTGTGGCCGGCCTGGGCGATGGGCTCCAGCCCGTGCAGCTCGGTGTCGGCCCAGCCGCTGCGCATGCTCTCGGCGAGCTCGTCGCTGACGCCCGGGTAGAGGCCGTTCTTGCGCTGCTTGTGCGTCTTCTTGGGCTGCTCTTCTTCCGGGGTCTCCGGGGTGAGCTCGTCAGCCACGTCTTCTCCTCCGCATACGTCGGCTCCGTCGGCGACGCCGGTGTTACCGGCCTCGACACCGTGTCCATCGTATGTGCGAGGGGCAAGCGGCTGTCCGGGCTTGTCCGGGATGTGACATATCAGTCAAACCGTGCGGCCAGCAGGACGACATCCTCGTCCTCGGCCGTGCCGGTGCGGCCGCCGCCCTCCGGCAGGACGGTCTTCAGCACGTGCTCGCAGAGGGCGTCGGGGTCCTCGCGGAGCGCGCGGGGAACCCCGGCGGCGGCCGCGTGCAGCCGGGCGTAGGCCCGGTCCATCGGGTCACCGGTCCGGCGGAGCAGACCCTCCGTGTAGAGCAGCACCGTTTCTCCGGCGGCCGGCTCGATCTCCACGCTGGGGGCCTCCCAGCAGGCGAGCATGCCGAGCGGGGCGGACAGCGAGGTCTCCACGTACTCGGCGCGACGGTCCCCGATCAGCAGCGGCGGGGCGTGCCCGGCCCCGGCCAGGACGATCTTCCGGCGGGCCGGCTCGCAGTACGCGAACAGCGCGGTGGCCGAGCGGGCCGGTTCGGTGAGCCGGAGCAGCAGCTCCAGATCGGAGAGGACGGCGACCGGGTCCTCGCCCTCCATCACGGCGTACGCCCGCAGGGAGGCCCGCAGCCGTCCCATCGCGGCCACGGCGCTGGGGCCGGAGCCGGTGACCGAGCCGACGGCCAGCCCGAGGGCGCCCTCCGGGAGCGGCAGCGCGTCGTACCAGTCGCCGCCGCCGGCCGGGCCGGTGCGGTGCCGGGCGGCCAGCCGCACCCCGGGGATCCGGGGCAGCCTGCTGGGCAGCAGTTCCTCGGAGATGGTGCTCAGCCGGGTGCGGGCGCGGTCCACCTCCAGCATCCGGGCCAGGTGCTCGGCGCCGTGCCGGACGTAGAGGGCGGCCAGGTCGCGCTGGCGGTCGTCGGGTTCGGCGGGCTCGTCGTACAGCCAGACGGCGGCGCCGAGCCGGCCGGTGCTCTCGGCGGTCAGCGGCAGGGCGTAGCTGGCGGCGAAGCCGAGCCGGGCGGCGACCTCGCGGTGCCGGGGGTCGACCGGTGTGGGGTATCCGGCGGCCTCGGCCTTGCCCTTGCCCTTCGCCCTGGTCCCGGCCCTGGAGCCGGTGGGGGCGGCGGCGGTCGGGGGCTCGGGTTCGGGGAGGACCTCGGAGCCGCCGTGGGCGTCCGGGAGCCCGTCCAGGATCCGGCCGTAGGAGGTGGCGCTGCGGGGGACGGTCTCGATGTGCCCGAGGTCGGCGTGGCCGAGTCCGAGGCCGATGGTGGTGGCGGGGCCGAGTCCGTCGGAGGGTTCCAGGACCACCAGGCCGCGGCGGGCGCCGACCAGAGTGGCGCCGGCCCGCAGGAACTCCTGGAGGGAGGCGGCGAGGTCGGTGGCCCGGGCGAGCCGCTCGGTGAGTTCGTTGAGGGTGGTGAGGTCCGAGACCATGCCCGCGAGCCGGTCCTGGACCACGCTGCTCGGGGCGGCCTGGGCAGGTGGCACCGGGGAGGGGAGCGTGGGCGCCGGGGCCACAGTGTGAGGGGAGGCCGTAACTGCCGGATCGATTCCGGCCACTTTCGGCAGATGCGGGGCGCTCATGGCATCCGCCTTTCCACCTGGTGCGATTCGCCATAATGCATTGCAAACCCCCAGATCATGCTGTGCCGCAATCAATGGATCCACATCTACACGCACAGGTGGATCGATGTCCAGCATCGTCCGGCTGGGAATCCTGGTGTCCGTGCGAAGACAACTCCCCGTCCGATCAAGGCTCAAACTTGGCTGGAAAAAGTCTGAAGCGGACCCTTTTTGCGGTCGACTGAGCGGGCGCTGGAACGGCTCCGGGTACGTAACCCGTGTTGACCGGGGAGAGTTGACGGCGGCCGGGCCCCGCCCGGTGCGGGTGCGCCCCGCCCCCGCCGGACGTTTCATGGATCCGTGAGAGAACTGCACGAACCGTGTGAACCTGCTTCAGGCGGACAGTGACGCGAAAACGTGCACGTGTGGTGAAGCACCGCATACATGGTGTGATGTGGCCCTCGACGTTCAACGGAAAGGAACGAGCGCTGATGCGCGAGATCCTCGGAAGGCGTCTCCAGCGGCTCCGCAGCTCCCTGCAGTCCGTACGGGCCCGGGCCGGGGCGGCCGGCCGGGCCGGATCCCGCCCCGGTTCCCTTGCCCGGCCCGGAGGTTCGCCGGATCTGCTCGACGGGGCGCTGCGGTGCGCCACCGTCTGGCAGTGGCCGGTGCTGCCCGGGGTGGGACGAGCGGGAACCGGCCCGGACGGCGGACGCTGCGCCTGCCCCGACCCCGACTGCCCGGTGCCCGGCGGGCACCCCTTCGATCCCGGCCTGCTGGCCGCCACCACCGAGGTCCGGATGGTCCGCTGGTGGTGGACCAACCGCCCGGCGGCGCCGGTGATCCTGGCCACCGGCGGGCGCGGCCCCTGCGCCGTCAGCCTGCCGGCCGGGGCGGCCGCGCTGGCGCTGGCCCGGCTGGACGCGCTCGGCCTCCGGGTGGGTCCGGTGGTCGCCGGCCCGACCCGGTGGGCCCTGCTGGTCGCCCCGTACTCGCTGGAGCGGCTCGGTGAACTGCTCTACGCCAAGGACCATGTGCCCGGCACCCTGCGCTTCCACGGGGACGGCGGGTATCTCCAGCTGCCGGCGCCCGGTGCCTCCGGCGCGTCCGGGGCCGGGCGGATCCGCTGGGAGCGGGAGCCGGTGCTCGCGCCTGTGCCCGGCCGGGGCCGGGTGCGACTGCCGGACGTCGCCGAGGTGGTGGACGTACTCGTGGAAGCGGCTTCACTCGAACGGGTGCCACCGGCGTGAGTTTCCAGGGGAATTGGGCGCGGGGATCTTCGTAGCCCTTTCCGGCGTCGCTATCTTCGGCGAATGAATCTCCGCCTGACCGCTATCGGCGCCGGTGTACTGATCATCTTGTCGCTACCGCTCGCCGGGGCGATTGCGGGCCCGGAGTTCCGCGGTCAGGGCGACGGAAAGGGTGGCGGTCTGCTCGGACGGCTGGGGCTCGGTGAGGATCCGGTCGGCCCGGCCGGTGCCGCTCCGGGGGCGGGACCCGCCCCCGCTACGGCCCCGGGGCCGGCCGAGGCGCCCCGTACGGAGAGCCGTTGCGGGCCCGAACTCACCTCGCCCCAGGGGCTGGAGGCACAGACCTGTGTGCTGAGCGGAGCGGATCGGACCTGGGGGCGGAGCTACTACCGGAACACCGGCGGTCGCGCGCTGGACGCGGTGCTGACCCTGATGGGTCCGGCGGGCCGGACCGTGCAGATCCACTGTGTGGTGGGGGCGGGCGACGAACCCGGATGGTGCGAGACCCCGCACGAGCGGTCGGCCGGAGTGCCGGGGGACTACACGGCAGTTGCGGAATTTGCAGTTCCGGATGATGAAGGGCAGCTGCTGCTGCGCTCCGGGAGCAACGTGCCCGACCCGGCCGCCCGTTGAGCCGTGGCGGAAATGGAAGGGCCCGGTCGCTGGCGACGGGGGATGCACCAGCGACCGGGCTACAAGAACGGTAACAAGAGATCGCGTGTTCGCAAATTCGATCTCTGATATTCAGACACCGATTTGCAGGCGATTAACGGGAGTTGTGACTCCGGTCACCGGTCCTGCGGGCCCCTCGGGTCAGCTCAGGGTCACCTGGCGGTTGGTGAGCCCGCCACGGGCCCGGCGCTCCTCCGAGGTGAGCGGCGCCTCCTCGGCGAGGGCCTTGGCCAGCCGCTCGGCGAAGGCCTCGGCGGGCTGCTGGATCTCCTCGGCACCGACGCCGACGGGCAGGTCCCAGACCGGCACCATCAGGCCGTGGGCGCGGAACGACCCGACCAGACGGGTGCCTTCGCCCAGCGAGGACTCACCGGCGGCGTGCAGCCGGGCCAGCGCGTCGAGCAGCTTCTCCTCCGGGTGCGGCATGACCCAGCGCAGGTGGTTCTTGTCCGGGGTCTCGCACCAGTAGGCCGCGTCCAGACCGTCGAGCTTCACGGTCGGGATGGCCGCCGCGTTGGCGCGTTCCAGCGAGGCCGCGATCTCCGGGGAGGAGCTCTGGGCGCTCTGCGCATCCGGAATCCAGAATTCGAACCCACTGTGCACAACCGGCTCGAAAACGCCGTCCGCCGCGAGGAGGTCCTGGAGGCGGGTTCCCTCGGCGGGCACCTTGCGGGCCGGAACCGGATTGCCCGGCTCGGTGGCCAGCGCGCGCTCCAGGGTGTCGGCCATGTCCCGGGCCAGGTTGCCGCTGGAGGTGTCGTTCTGCAGGCCGAGGAGGACCGAACCGTCCTCGCGGCGCAGGGCCGGCCAGGCCATCGGGAGCACCGTCGCCAGGGTCACCGAGGGCACGCCCTCGGGCAGCCCGTCCTTGAGGGTCAGCTCCACGGTGGCGGCGGGCACCAGCTCGCGCAGCGCCACCCAGTCGCATTCACCGGGCAGCCCCTCGAACGGACGCTGCACCAGGTCGCTGCCGGCCTGGGCGGCGCTCCGGCCGTGGCAGGCCTTGTAGCGGCGGCCGGATCCGCAGGGGCAGGGCTCGCGGGCGCCCACCACCGGGATCTCCCCGTCCTTGAGCTGCGGCTTGGCAGTCGTTGCTGCGGGGCGCTTCTTGGCCATGGTTCGGTGTCTCCCGGATACGGCGGTACGTGACGGCGCGAGCCTAACTCCTCGCGCGGTCCGCACCGCCGACCCGCTCCGCGGAACCGGGTCCGGTCGGAAGCACGGTCGGCGTGCGCTCCCGGTGGGCCGGTCAGGGGAGTTCGGAGGGATCCAGGTCGTCGAAGGGGGCCGTGAGGGCGATCGCGGGCGCCGCAACGCGCGTAGCGAAATCCTCGTGCCGGGCCCCGGACGCGACGGTGACCCAGACGGTGACCTCGCCGCCCGCCCCGTCGCGCACCCCCCAGTCCTGGGCCAGCGCGCTGATGATGTTCAGCCCGCGGCCGCCGCGCGCGGTGACCGAGGGCGTGGCCGGAACCGGGCGGGTGGGACCGCCCCCGTCCGTGACCTCGACCGTCAGCCGCCCCGCCTTGTCGACGCGCCACGCGGCGCGTATGTCCCCGTCGCCGATCACCTGGGTGCCCAGTGGCCTGCCGTGCCGGCAGGCGTTGCTGAGCAGTTCGGAAAGGATCAGGACGGCGTCGTCCACGACCGATTCGGACACCCCGCCGATCCGCAGCTGCTCGCGCATGCGGTGCCTCGCCTGGCCCACGCCGGCAGGACCATGGGGTACGGCCATGCACGACGACGTGGGCACTTCCTGTGCCATCACCAATGCCACCCCCGGAACCTCCTTAGCCCCACGCATGGTCTGGATGCCCCAATGGCCTGGACCGGAAACCGACGGACCGGGGGCCTCTGACGCATTCATGACGAGTGGAAACGGGCCGGATGCGCCGGAGCACGCCGTGGGAGCCGGGTGACGGCTGTGACAGGTGGGAGGAAAGGGTTCTTACCGTCCGAGTTGGGACAGAACCTGGCGCGGCCGGTTGGTGATGATCGCTTCTACACCCAGATCAGCGCAGAGCTGAACGTCTTCCGGCTCGTTCACGGTCCATACGTGGACCGCGTGCCCGGCGGCCTGAAGCTTGCGGATGAAACCGGGATGGTTCCGGACGATCCGGATGCCCGGTCCGGCGATGCCCACCCCGGCGGGCAGCCGCCCGTCCCGCATCCTCGGCGTGATGAACTGCATCAGATAGACGGTGGGCACGGTCGGGGCGGCGGCCCGCACCCGGTGCAGGGACCGCGCCGAGAAGCTCATGATCCGCACCGGGTGGGGTCCCCCGGCCGGCGGTGCGTCCAGACCGAACCGCTTCAGCAGGAACAGCAGCCGCTCCTCCACCTGTCCGGCCCAGCGGGTCGGATGCTTCGTCTCGATCGCCAGCTCCACCGTCCGGCCGGCGTCCGCGACCAGCTCCAGCAGCCTCTCCAGGGTCAGCACGGAGGTGCGGTCCGGGTCGCCGCCGTCCCAGTCCGGAGACTCCTCGCGGTCCTTCCAGGACCCGAAGTCCAGGGCCGCGAGATCGGCCAGCTCCAGGGCGGAAACGGCCCCGCGCCCGTTGGACGTACGGTTCACCCGCCGGTCGTGCACCAGGACCAGATGCCCGTCGGCGGTCAGCCGGACATCGCATTCGAGGGCGTCGGCACCGTCCTCGATGGCCCTGCGATAGGCGGCCAGGGTGTGCTCGGGGGCGTCCTCCGAGGCTCCGCGGTGGGCGACGACCTGGATGCGGCGCGGCGTTGCGTGGGTCACCGGGTCCATGGTGCCACCGACCGGGGCGGGCGTGCCGGGCCGGGCGAGGACGCACAGGTCCGGCTTACAGTGCTCTGACAGCCCATGGGAAAGGCTTTGCCCAGGAACTTGTACGGCCGGTCGAACGTTCAGTCGGACCGATATCCGTTGTCTTTCGATATCCGAGAGCCGTATTGCGACGAGGAGAGATCGCTGTGAGCACCGAGAACGAGGGCACCGCGGCCCCTACGCCCCCCGCGGGTCCGCCCGTCCCTCCTGTGCCGGTGGCCCCTCCCGCGCCCGTGAGCGACGCCGCCACCCCGGCCGAGCCCCCGGCTGCGGTCCCGCCCGCGCCCGCCGCGGCACCGGCCCCGGCCGAGGGCCGTGCCCCGGCCGAGCCGCCCACCCAGCAGATTCCCCCGGCGCCCGAGCCCGGCCCCGTACCGGTCGGGGCACCCGTCCCGGGCCCGGCCCCGGCCGCGCACGGTGCCGCCGGCTGGCCGCCGCCCCCGCCCGCGGTTCCCGCGTACGGCGTACCCGACGGCCACGGATACGGCCAGGGCGGCGGCGGAGGCGGCTGGGGAGCCCCGCCCTTCGGCGACGGAACCCCGCCCGCCAAGCCCAAGGGCCGCGGCGGCCTGGTCGCCGGAGTGCTCGTGGCTGCCCTGCTCGCCGGAGGCATCGGCGGAGGGATCGGCTACTGGGCCGCCGAGCGCGGCGACGAGGCCTCCGGATCGACCACCGTCAGCGCCGGCATCCCCCGGGACCTCAAGCGGGACCCGGCCTCCATCGCGGGCCTGGCCGCCAAGGCCCTGCCCAGCGTGGTCACCATCCAGGCGCAGGGCGGCGACGGCGAGGCGGGCACCGGCACCGGGTTCGTCTACGACCAGCAGGGCCACATCCTCACCAACAACCACGTGGTGGCCTCCGCCGCCGACGGCGGAAAGCTTTCCGCGACCTTCTCCAACGGCAAGAAGTACGACGCCGAGGTCGTCGGCCGGGCCCAGGGCTACGACGTGGCCGTCCTCAAGCTGAAGACCCCGCCGACCGGACTCTCCCCGCTGCCCCTCGGCGACTCCGAGCGGGTGGCCGTCGGCGACCCGACCATCGCGATCGGCGCGCCCTTCGGGCTGTCGAACACCGTCACCACCGGAATCGTCAGCGCCAAGAACCGCCCGGTGGCCTCCGGCGACGGCGCCAGCAACAAGAGCTCGTACATGAGCGCCCTCCAGACGGACGCCTCCATCAACCCCGGCAACTCGGGCGGCCCGCTGCTCGACGGCCGCGGCGCGGTCATCGGCATCAACTCGGCGATCCAGTCCACCGGCAACGGCGGCTTCGGCGGCGGCCAGGCCGGCTCGATCGGCCTCGGCTTCGCCATCCCGATCAACCAGGCCAAGACCGTCGCCGACCAGCTGATCAAGACCGGCAAGCCGGTCTACCCGGTGATCGGCGTCTCGGTGGACCTCCAGGCCAAGGACAACGGCGCCACCATCTCCGAGAAGGGCGCCAACCCCACCGAACTGGTGGACCCCGCCGGACCGGCGGGCAAGGCGGGCCTGAAGCCCGGAGACGTGATCACCCAGCTCGGTGACAAGCCGATCGACAGCGGCCCGACCCTGATCAGCGAGATCTGGACGCACAAGCCCGGCGAGACCCTCAAGCTGACCTATCTCCGGGACGGGAAGCCCACCACCGTCGACATCACCCTCGGCTCCCGCATCGGCGACAAGTAGCGGCACCAGGGATCGCAGCAGCGGCACCAGGGATCGGAGAGGGGCCGTGGACGGGAATCCGCCCACGGCCCCTCCCAACGTCCGCTTATGCTTCACGGGTGTTCGACTCGCGGCACATACGGACGTTCCACGAAGTGGTCCTCTCCGGGTCCTACTCGGCGGCCGCCCGCGTCCTGGGCTACACCCAGCCCGCGATCACCCAGCAGATGAAGGCCCTCGAACGGGCCGTCGGCACACCCCTGTTCACCCGGGTGGGCCGCAGGATGCAGCTCACCGAGGCCGGCCGCTCCCTGGCCCGGCACGCCGAGCAGATACTCACCCAACTCACCACCGCCCAGCAGCAGATGAATGCCTACGCCCGGCTGCGCGCCGGCCGGGTCCGGCTGTGCGGGTTCCCCAGCGCCAACGCCACCCTGGTCCCGGAGGCCCTCAGCGCGCTGGCCGCCGACCATCCGGGGGTGCAGGTGGAGCTGCTGGAGGGGGAGCCCCCGGAGTCCCTGCACCGGCTGCGCCGGGGCGAATGCGACATCACCCTGGCGTTCACCTACCCCGGACTGCACGAGGAGGTCCCGGAGGAGGTGGCCGAGGTGAGACTGCTGGAGGACCAGCTGACCGTGCTGCTGCCGCTGGGCCATCCGCTGGCCCGGCGCCGGGCGGTGCACCTGGCGGACCTGGCGGAGGAGCGTTGGATAGCGGGCTGCCCGCGCTGCCGGGCCAATCTGCTGCACGAGTGCGCCGAGCTGGGCTTCGTCCCGGACATCCGGTTCGCCACCGATGACAACCTGGTCGTCCAGTCCCTGGTGGCGCAGGGGCTCGGGGTGGCGATGATGCCGGCCCTGGTGCTTCCCTCGCTGGCGCTGAGCCGGGTCTGCGGACGCCCGCTGCTGCCTCCCGCCCGCCGCCATATCTCCGCGTACGTCTATCAGGACCACCGGCGGATCCCGGCGACGGCCGTGGTGCTGGAGAAGCTCCGGCGGGTGGCCGCCAACCGGGTCGGCTGCTGAGCTCCGAACCGGTCCAGCGGGCCTCGACCCATAAGCGCCGCTTGGGATTTCGGGTCGAAACTGTCGTTGGACGTGATGGCGGCCCGGGCGGACGCTGCGGCTATGACCACCACCCTGCCGGCCCGCACCACCGCGAGGATGGCCGCCCTCGTCCGTGAGATACGCACGGTCGTCGACCGGGGGCTGGCCCCGGACCTGACCGCCTATCTGGTCGGTGAGCTCCTGGGACCCCATCTGGGGGCGCGGGACCTGCTCGCCCCGCAGCAGCGGGAGGGCTCGCCGGACCACTACCGGCAGCATCTGCTGCACGCCGAGCCGGACGGCGGGTTCTCGGTGGTCGCCCTGGTCTGGCTCCCGGGCCAGGGCACCTCCATCCACGACCATGTCGCCTGGTGCGTGGCGGGAGTGCACGAGGGCGAGGAGAGCGAGCGCCGGTACCGGCTGGCCCCGGGCCCGTCCGGGGCGGCCCATCTGGTGCCCACCGAGGACCTGGTCAACGGTCCGGGGGAGGTCTGCGGCTTCGCACCCCCGGGGGACATCCACCGGGTCGCCAACTCCGGTCTCGGCAAGGCGATATCCATCCACGTCTACGGGGCGGACGTCTCCCGGCTCGGCACCAGCATCCGTCGGGTCTACCGCCTCCCGGCCGAGTGATGGCCCTCCTCAACCGGTCGCAGACCAAGGCCGTTCACGTTGTTTCACGTGAAACAGCCTCCTCCTGGCCGGGGTTGCTGATGGCCGTCTCGGGTGCGCTGCTGGCCTGGGGGGTGCACCGGCTGCTGCCCGGGATCCCGCTGCTGACCGCCGCGGTGGTGCTGGGCATCGGGGTGGCGCACCTGCCCCGGGTGCGGGAGTACGTCCGGGGGCCGGCCCGTCCCGGTCTGTCGCTGGCCGGGCGGCGGCTGATGCGGATCGGCATCGTGCTGCTCGGGCTGGGGCTGGGGCTGACGGAGGTGCTCGGGCTGGGCTGGGCGACGGTGGCCATGGTGGTCGCGGTGGTGGCCGCGACCTTTCTGGGAACCCTCTGGCTGGGCCGCCGGCTCGGTCTGCGCGGGGACCAGCCCCTGCTGATCGCCACCGGGTACTCGATCTGCGGGGCCTCGGCCATCGGCGCGGTGGGCCAGGTCTCCGGCAGCGACGAGGAGGACATGGCCGCCTCGGTGGCCCTGGTGACCCTCTGCGGCACCCTGGCCATCCTGGTACTGCCCCTGCTCCAGGGCCTATTGGGGCTGGACGCCCAGGCCTTCGGCCGCTGGGTCGGGGCGAGCGTGCACGATGTCGGCCAGGTGGTGGCCACCGCCCAGACCGCCGGCCCGGCGGCCCTGACCGAGGCGGTGCTGGTCAAGCTGATGCGGGTGGCCCTGCTGGCTCCCTTGGTGGCCGCGGTGGCCTTCTCCCTGCGGGCCCGGCGGCGCGGTGAACGGACGGCCTCCGGTCGCCGGCCCGCCCCGGTGCCGCTGTTCGTGGCCGGGTTCCTGCTGGCGGTGGCGGTCCGCACCACCGGCCTGCTGCCGGACGAGGCCCTGGAATGGGCGCGCACCGCCCAGGAGGCGCTGCTTGCGGCGGCCCTCTTCGGGCTGGGGAGCGCGGTCCATCTCCCCACCCTGGCCCGCACGGGCGGCCGGGCCGCACTGCTCGGGCTGGGGGCCTGGGTCGTGGTGGCCGGAGCCTCGTACGCGGGCGTGCTGCTGACCGTATGAGGGTGGCATGGGGCCCTCGTCCTCCGGGTCTCGGCCATTCCCTGGCCGGAACCGACCGAACGTTCTGACGAGCTCATGACAATGTGACCGTGGCGTGCCACGCTGCCCCCGCAAGCCACTCGATCCGCACCGACAGCACTTCACCCCACCCTGCCCGGGCCCCACGGGCGCCGGGCACGGCAGAAGGAGTCATGCGTGAATCGCACTCGCACGGCCGCCTCCGTCCTCCTCTCCGCGGCCGCCCTGTTCGCCGGAGCCCTGACCGCCGCCTCCCCCGCGTCGGCGGCCCCCGCCCCGGACGGGGCCTCCGCCGGGCCGGCGGCCTCCTCCGCACCACGGCAGACCCAGGGCTTCTGGACCGCCGACCGGATGCGGTCGGCCACCCCGCTGGACCTGACGGCGGCCCCCGGCGCCACCGGCCGGACGGCGGTCGCCACCTCCACCGCGCCCACCCGGATCGCCCCCACCCCCGCCACCGGCCCGGCCGCCGCCCCCACGGCGGTCACCCCCGCCGCCTTCCCGCAGCCCGGCGGCGCCTGGACCGCCGGCGGAGCGGTGGTGAAGACCTCCGGCCGGGTCTTCTTCACCATGGGCGACCGCACGGCCTCCTGCTCCGGCGACTCCGTCACCAGTGCCAACGGCAGCACCGTCATCACGGCCGGGCACTGCGTGAAGTACCAGGGCGCCTGGCACACCAACTGGGTGTTCGTCCCCGCCTACGCCAACGGCAGCGCGCCGTACGGCCAGTGGTCGGCGACCAAGACCTTCGCCACCGACCAGTGGGCGGCCAGCGAGGACATGAACCACGACGTGGGCTTCGCGGTCCTGGCCCCGCTGAACGGCCAGAAGCTCAGCCAGGCGGTCGGCGCCCAGGGACTGCTCTTCAACGGCGGCTACAACAAGCGGATGTACTCCTTCGGGTTCCCGGCCGCGGCGCCCTACGACGGCACCAAGCTGGTCTACTGCAGCGCCAACAGCGGCAAGGACTTCCTGCTGACCAAGGACCACAGCCTGGCCTGCAACATGACCGGCGGCTCCAGCGGCGGCCCCTGGTTCCAGGACTTCAACGAGGCCACCGGCCTCGGCACCCAGGTCTCGGTGAACAGCTTCGGCTACACCTTCCTGCCGAACCGGATGTACGGCCCGTACCTCGGCAACGAGGCGAAGGCCGCCTACGACAAGGCCCAGACCGGCTGACCCGGACCACCCCCAGGACCCGCCCCGCACCCCCCGGCAGCCGGTACTCTGTACCGGCCAGGTGGGTTGCCCGAGCGGCCTAAGGGAACGGTCTTGAAAACCGTCGTGGCAGCGATGTCACCGTGGGTTCAAATCCCACACCCACCGCGCGAGGTCGGCGAACACGCCGGTCGGAAGGGGTGCCACCGAGTCGGTGGCGCCCCTTTTTCCTTGTGTTTCCCGGGGTGCGGCGGGGGCGGTTGATCCGACCGAGTGGTGTTTGTCGGAAGATCGGCGCGGGTCGAGGCGCCCGTGCGGTTGCGTCCGCATCATGACGAATGTATTCAGATCCGCCCGTCGGAACATCTGGCACATCCGGCATATTCGGGAAATGAGGGGCCGTCATGGCTGGCAGCAGCAAGGTCGCGTCGATCCGTACCGCAGTCACCGCCGTTCTCGCGGCGCTGGTGGCGTTCTTCACCTCGATCGGCCTCGGCGGCCGTGCGGCCACCGCCGCCGTCGCCCCGGCCGCTGCCCCGGCCACCGGCGCCACCGTCCCGGCGACCGGAGCCACGGCCGCCGCCACCGGAGTCGCCCCCGTACCGGGCGGGGGTGGTACGACGGCCCCCGGGGCAGGGTCCGTGACCGGGGCAGGGTCCGTGACCGGGTCAGTGACCGTGCCGGCCCAGGCCTCGGCGGTGCAGGGGCGGCGGAGCCGGCGGGCCATGCTGCGCGGCGGGGCGCTGCCGCCGACCATCGCCCAGCGGATCCGCGCCGAAGCCCATGGTTCCTCCCCCTCGGTCCGCCGCTCCACCACCGCCGCGGCGCTCACCGGCAGCCTGCCCCGCCGTGCCGTGGAACGCGACGAGGTCGAGCTCGCCGCCTAGCCGGAGTGTGGTTGCCGCGCTGGGCGCGGCGTCGGAGCGGCCGGATCGGCTCGGATGGCCGGATCGGCCCGGTGGGCCCGGGACGGGCCCGGAGGGATCGTCACGGAGGGACCGCCGCGAGTGCGGCGAGGATGGGTGCCCCGGCGTGCGCCGGGGTGGTGCGGGGGCGCGAGGCTTGGGACAGCAGGGTCGCAGACCCGGGAGACGACGGTCTCCCGTGTGGTCGCGGCCCTTTTCGGCATTTCCGGTTCGGGCGGGTTTGCCGTAACGCTTCAGCTGTTGCGGGACACGGGTTTCGACCGTGTGGAAGAGGCTGACCTGCGGCTCCGGGGGCGCGAATGAGGTTTATCCGATGTTGCTCATGCTTGCGGGGGAATCGCGGACTCCGGGGTGGTTCGCCGGGGATTCGGTGGGCAACTCTGATCTCGCGACGTCGTAGCAACGACCGAGGCGGTCGGCCAACTGCCTTGGAACCACCCCCACTTCGGGTCCCTGGAGGATTCACACATGGCAAGCATCCGTACCGCCCGCGTCTTCGCCGCCGTCGCCGCGCTCCCCCTCGCCTTCGCCCTCTTCGGCGGGGTCGCCCAGGCCGACAACGGCTCGTTCGCGAACGACGGATCGAATGCGAGCGTCGCCAGCATCATCGGCAGCGGGGTCGGCGGGAACAACAACGGGAACTCCAGCACCTCGCAGCAGGTCGCCACCGGCTCCGGTGCGTCCAACCAGAACAACACCGCGCAGGTCAACGGCTCGGCCTTCACGGCCATCAACCAGTCGAACTCCAATGTGTCGGTGAACTTCCACCCCTGGTGGTAGCCCCCTGTCCGATAGCTCCGACAGTGCTGTGGGCGCCCGTGCGACCGGACCGGCTGGGGTCCGGTAGCGCGGGCGCCCCCGCGCGTTTCCCGGGCCCTCCCCGACCTTGACATCCCGAGGCGATCTGACGGACAGTCAGATCCATTCGACGATGCGATGCCGGGAGGCCAGCACCGTGCACCTCGCCCCGACCGACGCCCAGTTGAGGCTGCGCGCCGAACTGCGCGCCTACTTCCGGGACCTCATGCCCGACGGACCGCCCCAGGACCCGGCCGCCCAGCGCGCCCTCCTGCGCCGGATCGGCGCCGACGGCCTGCTGGGCCTCGGCTGGCCCACCGAGTACGGAGGCCAGGGCCGCGGCCCCGACGAGCAGTTCGTGTTCTTCGACGAGGCCTACCGGGCGGGCGCCCCGGTCTCCATGGTCACGCTCAACACGGTCGGCCCGACCCTGATGAAGTACGGCACCCCCGAGCAGAAGGCCGCCTTCCTGCCCCGGATCCTCCGGGGCGAGCTGGTCTTCGCGATCGGCTACTCCGAGCCCGAGGCCGGCACCGACCTCGCCTCGCTGCGCACCAGGGCCGTCCGGGACGGCGACGACTGGCTGATCGACGGGCAGAAGATCTTCACCTCCAACGCCCAGAACGCCGACTGGATCTGGCTGGCCTGCCGCACCGACCCCGAGGCCCCCAAGCACAAGGGCATCTCGATCATCCTGGTGCCGACCGAGGACCCCGGATTCTCCTGGACCCCCATCGACACCGTGGGCGGCCTCACCACCACCGCCACCTACTACGACTCGATCCGGGTGCCCGCCGGCAACCTGGTCGGCCCCGAGCACGGCGGCTGGGGCCTGATCACCAACCAGCTCAACCACGAACGGGTCGCCCTCGCCGCCATCGGCATGCAGGCCGAGGACTTCTACGAGGCCGTGCTCGGCCACGCCCGCACCCCCGCCCCGGACACCGGGGAGCGCCCCGCCGACCTGCCCTGGGTGCGGTCCGGGCTGGCCGAGGCGCACGCCCGGCTGGCTGCCGTACGGCTGCTCAACTGGCGGCTGGTCCAGGACGTGGGCGCCGACACCCTGGCACCCGGCGACGCCAGCGGGGTCAAGTTCCTCGGCACCGAGAGCACCGTCGAGGTCTACCGGATCTGCCAGCGGATCCTCGGCGAGGAGGGCCTGGTCCGCGGCCCGGACGGCTTCCACGGCGGCGAACTGGAGCGGATGAACCGGGCCGCCCAGATCAACACCTTCGGCGGCGGGGTCAGCGAGGTCCAACGGGAGATCGTCGCGATGATGCGGCTGGGGATGAAGGGACGCAAGCGGTGACCGAGGACGAGCTGTACGCCCGGTTGAAGGCCTTCGAGGGCCGGCCGGCCGCGACCGCGGCCCGGGGGAAGGACCCGGTCAACGAGCCCATGATCCGCCACTGGTGCGAGGCCATGGGGGACACCTCCCCCGCCTACACCGGACCGGACGCCGTCGCCCCGCCCACCATGCTCCAGGCCTGGACGATGGGCGGGCTCTCCGGCCACACCGACGGCTCCGGCCGCTCGAACGCCTACGACGAGCTGTTCGCCCTCCTGGACGGGGCCGGCTGCACCTCGGTGGTCGCCACCGACTGCGAGCAGGAGTACCTGCGGCCGCTTCGCCCCGGGGACACGATCACCTTCGACGCCGTCATCGAGTCGGTCTCCCCGCGCAAGACCACCCGGCTCGGCACCGGCCACTTCGTGACCACCCGGATGGACGTCCGGGCCGACGGCGAACCCGCCGGCACCCACCGCTTCCGGATCCTCAAGTACGCCCCGGCGGCCCGGCCGGCACCGGCCGCCCCCGCCCCCCGCCGTCCCCGCCCGGTGGTCAACCGCGACAACCAGGGGTTCTGGGACGGGGTCCGCGAGCACCGGCTGCTCATCCAGCGCTGCACCGACTGCGCGACCCCCCGGTTCCCCTGGCTGCCGGGCTGCAACGTCTGCTCCGGCACCGGCTGGGACACCATCGAGGCCTCCGGCGCCGGCACCGTCTACAGCTACGTGGTCATGCACCACCCCCCGTTCCCGGCCTTCGACCCGCCCTACGCCGTGGCCCTGGTCGAACTCGCCGAAGGGGTCCGCATGATCAGCAACATCACCGGCGTCCCCTACGACAAGGTGCGCATCGGCATGCCCGTCCGGCTGGAGTTCCTCCGGGTCGACGAGGACCTCGAACTGCCCGTCTTCCGGGGGAGCGAGGCCTGATGGACTTCCACCCCACCGAGGAGCAGACCGCGGCCGCCGGGCTCGCCGCCCGGATCTTCCGCGACCTCGCCACCCATGAACGGCTGGCCGCGGCCGGCACCGGCACCGACGCCGAACTCTGGAAGGCCCTCACCACCGCCGGGCTGACCGCCGCCGTCGCCGACATCGGCCTGCTCGGGCTGGTGCTGCTGCTGGAGGAACAGGGGCGCACCACCGCCCAGGTCCCGCTCGCCGCCACCTGCGCGTACGGGATCGGGCCGGTCGCGGCCCATGGCACCGAGGAGCAGCGGGCCCGACTGCTGCCCGCCCTGGGCGAGGGCAGCGCGGTGGCCACCGGGGCGTTCCCGGCCGGCGCCCGGGTCCGTTCCGAGGACGGCCGGCTCACCGGCGCCCTGCCCGCCGTGCCCTGGCTCCGGGACGCCACCCACGTCCTGGTCCCGGACGCCCGCCGCACCCTGTGGCTGGTACGGACGGACGCGCCCGGGGTCCGTACCGAGCCGGTGGAGACCACCGCCCCCTGGTCGGCCGGCCGGCTGACCCTGACCGGCGCCGAGGCCGAACTCCTCGGGGACGGCACCGGTCACGACAGCGTGCTGGCGGCCGCGCGGACCGCCTTTGCCGGGCTCCAGGCCGGGGTCTGCGCCGGATCGCTGGCCCGGGCCGTGGCCCACACCTCCACCCGCGAGCAGTTCGGCCGCCCGCTCTCCACCAACCAGGGGGTGATGCTGCGGGCCGCCGACGCCCATATGGACACCGAGGCGATCCGGGTCACCGCCTACGAGGCGGCCTGGCGGATCGACGAGGGCCTGCCCGCCCGGGAACACGCGCTGACCGCCGCCTGGTGGGCGGCCGAGGCCGGCACCCGGGTGGTGCACACCGGCCAGCACCTGCACGGCGGCACCGGTGCCGACCTCGACCACCCCGTCCACCGGCACTTCCTCTGGGGCCGGCAGCTGGACGCCTATCTGGGCTCCGGCCCCGGACTGCTGGCCGAACTGGGCGACCTACTGGCAGCCGACGTCATGGCAAAGGAGCAGGCGTGAAGACCGGAGACACCCTCCCGCCGCTGGAGATACCCATCACCCGCACGCTGATCGTCGCGGGTGCGCTGGCCTCCCGCGACTACCAGGACGTGCACCACGACGCGGAGCTCGCCCGGCACAAGGGCTCCCCCGACATCTTCATGAACATCCTGACCACCAACGGGCTGGTGGGCCGGTACGTGACCGACCGGCTGGGTCCTTCGGCCGTCCTGCGCAAGGTGGCGATCCGGCTCGGCGCCCCCAACTACCCGGGGGACACCATGGTGCTCACCGGAACGGTCACCGCGGTGGACGGGGACACCGTGGAGATCCGGGTCACCGGAGCCAACGGCCTCGGCCACCACGTCACGGGAACCGTCACCGCCACCGTGGCCGGACCCCTGCCCGGCGCCGGCACCGCCACCGGCTCCGGCACCGCCGCCGGGTCCGAGGAGGTGGCCGCCGCATGAGCGTCCGTACCCGTGACTCGCTCGGCGGCCGAGCCGCCATCGCCGGCATCGGCGCCACCGAGTTCTCCAAGGACTCCGGCCGCAGCGAGCTGAAACTGGCCGTGGAGGCCGTGCACGCGGCCCTCGACGACGCCGGGCTGACCCCCGCCGACGTGGACGGCATGGTCACCTTCACCATGGACACCAGCCCCGAGATCACCGTGGCCCAGGCGGCCGGGATCGGGGACCTCTCCTTCTTCTCCCGGATCCACTACGGCGGCGGCGCCGCCTGCGCCACCGTCCAGCAGGCCGCCCTGGCCGTCGCCGCCGGGATCGCCGAGGTCGTGGTCTGCTACCGCGCCTTCAACGAGCGGTCCGGCCGCCGCTTCGGCTCCGGCGTCCAGCAGCGCGAACCCTCGGCTGAGGGCGCCGCACTGGGCTGGTCCCTGCCCTGGGGACTGCTCACCCCGGCCTCCTGGGTGGCCATGACCGCCCAGCGCTATCTGCACACCTACGGGCTGACCCCGGAGGCCTTCGGCCATGTCGCCGTCACCGGCCGCCGCCATGCCGCCACCAACCCGGCCGCCTGGTTCCACGGCAAGCCCATCACCCTCGCCGACCACGCCGCCTCGCGCTGGATCGTCGAACCGCTGCGGCTGCTGGACTGCTGCCAGGAGACCGACGGAGGACAGGCGATCGTCGTCACCTCGGTGGAACGCGCCCGGGACCTCCGGCGGGCGCCCGCGGTGATCACCGCGGCGGCCCAGGGAGCGGGCCGCAACCAGGAGGGCATGACCTCCTTCTACCGGGACGACATGACCGGGCTGGCCGAGATGGGGGTGGTGGCCCGACAGCTGTGGCGGACCTCGGGACTGCGGCCCTCGGACATCGACGTCGGGATCCTCTACGACCACTTCACCCCGTTCGTCCTGATGCAGCTGGAGGAGTTCGGGTTCTGCGGGCCCGGCGAGGCCGCCGATTTCACCGCGGCCGGGGCGCTCGCCCTGAACACCCACGGCGGTCAGCTCGGCGAGGCCTATCTGCACGGGATGAACGGCATCGCCGAAGCGGTCCGGCAGCTCCGCGGTAGCTCGGTGAACCAGGTCTCCCAGGTGGAACACACCCTGGTCACGGCCGGTACCGGAGTACCCACCTCCGGGCTGGTGCTGTCCGCCGACGGACTGGGCGGCAGCTGACGGAACCGCCGGACCGGAGCCGGCCCCCTCCACCTTCAGGAGGTCGGGCCGGCGCCGCGCCTACAACCTGAGACGGATCCCGCTTCGGCACCTGGGGGCGATCCCCGGGGCGTCCCGCCCTCCTAGCGTGGAGCCATGACCACGCTTGTGTGCACGGAGGCCTCCCTCCCGTCGACGCGCCCGACCTACCCGTCGTTCTCCTCGTACGTGCGGACCCGGGGGCCCGTCCTGATGCGCACCGCCCGCTCGCTGACCGCGAACCCGTGCGATGCCGAGGACCTGCTGCAGACGGCCCTGGCCAAGACCTATGCCGCCTGGGACCGGATCGAGGACCACCGGGCCCTCGACGGCTATGTCCGCCGGGCCCTGGTGAACACCCGGACCTCGCAGTGGCGCAAGCGCAAGGTCGACGAGTTCGCCTGCGAGGAGGTCCCCGAGACCGAGGTCCCGCGGGCCGCCGACCCCGCGGAGATCCAGGCCCTGCGGGACGCCATGTGGCAGGCGGTCACCCGGCTGCCCGACCGGCAGCGGGCCATGGTGGTGCTCCGCTACTACGAGGACCTGAGCGAGGCGCAGACCGCCGAGGTGCTCGGGGTCTCGATCGGCACCGTGAAGAGCGCCGTCTCCCGTGCCCTGGTCAAGCTCCGCCAGGACCCCGCGCTGAGCCCGGAGCTCTGCCCCGCCTCCTGACCCCGGGATCCGGGCCGCCTGTTTCACGTGAAACAGCCGTCCCCGCCTCGTGTTTCACGTGAAACAGTGCATCGCGCACACGAGGCGCACCCCGGCCGCTGTGCACGGAACCACAGATGACCACGGCCGTCGCTCTCTACTCCCGGGTAGTGACATGCCGACCGGTATGCGAGCAGAATCTCCAGCAAAGAGCCGCGCCGCCGCAGAGCCGCAGCGCCCCCGGGAGGACGCTTTGCTGAGCACCATGCAGGACGTACCACTGCTCGTCAGCCGCATACTGCAGCACGGTATGACGATCCATGGAAAGTCCCAGGTCACCACCTGGACCGGGGAACCCGAACCGCACCGCCGGAGCTTCGCGGAGATCGGCACCCGGAGCCACCAGCTGGCCCATGCCCTCCGTGACGAGCTCGGAGTCCGGCCGGACGAGCGGGTCGCCACCCTGATGTGGAACAACGCCGAGCACGTCGAGGCGTACTTCGCGATCCCCTCCATGGGCGCCGTCCTGCACACCCTGAACCTGCGGCTGCCCCCCGAGCAACTTGTCTTCATCGTGCACCACGCCGCGGACCGGGTGGTCCTGGTCAACGGCAGCCTGCTCCCGCTGCTGGTCCCCCTGCTGCCGCACCTGTCCACGGTGGAGCACGTGGTGGTCTCCGGCCCCGGCGACCGCTCCGGACTCGCCGCCCTGCCCGTCCAGGTCCACGAGTACGAGGAACTGATCGCGGACCGCCCCGCCGTCTTCGACTGGCCCGAGCTGGACGAACGCCAGGCCGCCGCCATGTGCTACACCTCCGGCACCACCGGGGACCCCAAGGGGGTCGTCTACTCGCACCGCTCGATCTACCTGCACTCCATGCAGGTCAACATGGCGGAGTCGATGGCCCTCACGGACCAGGACACCACCCTGATCGTGGTGCCCCAGTTCCACGTCAACGCCTGGGGACTGCCGCACGCCACCTTCATGACCGGCATCAACATGCTGATGCCCGACCGGTTCCTGCAGCCCGCCCCGCTGGCCGAGATGATCGAACGCGAGAAGCCCTCGCACGCGGCCGCCGTGCCCACCATCTGGCAGGGGCTGCTCGCCGAGGTCACCGCCAACCCCCGGGACCTGAGCTCGATGAAGCAGGTCACCATCGGCGGCTCGGCCTGCCCGCCCGCGCTGATGGAGGCGTACGACGCGCTGGGCGTCCGGCTCTGCCACGCCTGGGGCATGACCGAGACCTCCCCGCTGGGCACCATGTCCCGCCCGCCCGCCGGTCTCACCGCCGAGGAGGAGTGGCCCTACCGGATCACCCAGGGCCGCTTCCCGGCCGGGGTGGAGGCACGGCTGGCCGGACCGGGCGGCGACCTGCTGCCCTGGGACGGCGAATCGGCGGGCGAGCTGGAGGTCCGCGGCAACTGGATCGCCGCCGCCTACTACAACGGGGCGGACGCCGAACCCGACCGCCCCGAGGACAAGTTCAGCCCCGACGGCTGGCTGAAGACCGGCGATGTCGGAGTGATCAGCCCGGACGGCTATCTGACCCTCACCGACCGGGCCAAGGACGTCATCAAGTCCGGCGGCGAATGGATCTCCAGCGTGGAACTGGAGAACGCGCTGATGGCCCACCCCGAGGTCGCGGAGGCCGCCGTGGTCGCCGTGCCCGACGAGAAGTGGGGCGAGCGGCCGCTGGCCACCGTGGTCCTCAAGGAGGGCGCCACCGCCGACTACGCCGCGCTGCGCGCCTTCCTCGGCGAGTCCATCGCCAAATGGCAGCTGCCCGAACGCTGGGCCCTGGTCGAGGCGGTCCCCAAGACCAGCGTGGGCAAGTTCGACAAGAAGGTGATCCGCGGCCAGTACGCCGACGGGGCACTGGAGGTCACGACGCTGGGCTGAGCCAGCCCCGCAGCAGCCGGCTGACCGCGGGCATCGCCACGTAGGTCATCAGGGTGCTGAAGACCACGGCGAAGGCCGCGGTCCGCAGGACGAAGTTCAGATCCACCAGGTACGGCCCGAGCACCGCGTTCCCGGCGAGCGAGATCGGGAAGATGGCCAGCCCCGAGCTGATCGCCATCTTCCATCGCGGGGGCGCGGGCCGGGTCGTGCCCGGCTTGGCGAACCAGGTCTCCATCCCCTGCAGTTCCCGCCGGGCTATCTCGGTGTGGTGGTGGCCCTGGCAGTTCGCGAACCAGGCGGCGCGCTCCGGGGAGTCCTGCCAGCGCTGGAAGGCCGCGCCGTTGCGGAACCGGTGCACCAGGAACCAGGGCCCGCCCTCGGTGGCCGGCCGGAACAGCCCGTACCCGAGGTGGTCCGGGAAACCGGCGGCGGTCTCCAGGATCCCCCGGGCCCACTCCTCGAAGGCCTCCTCGTGACCCGGCTCCACCTGACGGGCGATGAGGAGGCTCACCTCCCCGTTGTCGGCGGGTACGGGCTTCTCGGTGCGATCGATGATGGCCATGGGGCCAAGACTGGCTAATTCGTACCGATCTTGGCCAGCAGGTCCACGATGCGGCCCTGGACCTCCTCGGTGGTGGACCGCTCGGCGAGGAAGAGCACGCTCTCCCCGGAGGCGAGCCGCGGCAGTTCGGACTCCTCGATCCCGGCGGTCGTGTAGACGACCAGCGGGGTCCGGTTCAACAGCCCGTTGGCACTCAGCCAGTCCACGATCCCGGCCCGCCGCCGCCGGACCTGCATCAGGTCCATCACCACGAGGTTGGGCCGCATCCGGGCGGCCAGTTCCACGGCGTCGGTGTCCGCGC
Source organism: Streptomyces sp. NPDC033845 (assembly GCF_055576225.1). Classification (NCBI taxonomy): domain Bacteria; kingdom Bacillati; phylum Actinomycetota; class Actinomycetes; order Kitasatosporales; family Streptomycetaceae; genus Streptomyces; species Streptomyces sp. NPDC033845. The sequence continues at coordinate 116,185 of NZ_JBVIRI010000013.1, forward strand.
CGGCCCGGCCCACCTGCATGCCGCGCCGTTCCAGGGCTGCCCCCAGGGCGGCGGCGATGGCGTCCTTCTCCTCGATCAGCAGCACCCGGGAGGGGTGCTGCTCGCTGTCCCGGGGGGCGAGGGCCTTGAGGAGCACCGCGGGGTCCGCGCCGTACGCCGCCTCCCGCGTGGCATGACCCAGCCCGGCGGTGACCAGCACCGGCACCTCCGCGGCCACCGCGGCCTGGCGCAGCGACTGCAGGGCGGTGCGGGTGATCGGCCCGGTGAGCGGGTCGACGAACAGGGCGGCGGGGAACGCCGCGATCTGTGCGTCCACCTCCTCCCGGGAGTGCACGATCACGGGCCGGTAGCCGCGGTCGCTGAGCGCCTGGGTGGTCGCCACGTCCGGCGCGGGCCAGACCAGCAGCCGGCGCGGGTTGTCCAGCGGCTCCGGGGGCAGCTCGTCGTCCACCGGCTGCGGTACGGGCCGGTTGACCACCTCGACGGCCCCGCCCGGGCCGTCCAGCGGCTCGGGCCCCTCGGCGGCACCCGCGGCCGGGGCCCCTATGGCGAAGGCCCGGCCCTGCGGCGCGGGCTCGGCGAGCCGGCGGCGCCGCCCCGACCCGCTGGCGGCCGTGCCGTCGGCGGCGGGCTCCACGCTGATGCCCTGCCCCAGGGTGCGGACGCTGATGGACTGCGGACGCCCCTCCTGCGGCTGCCGGGCCGCCGGTACGGAGGCGGAGCCGGACCCGGCCGGATCGTCCTCGGGGGCGGTACGCGCGGCCGGTACCGGCCAGGTGCTCGCGGGCGGGGTGCTGCCGGGCGGTGCCGTGCTCCCGGGACCGGCGGCCGGAGCGCCCGGTACCGGTCCGGGGCCGGTCCCCGGCAGGGCGCGGCGGCGGCCGGTGGGCTGGTGCGCCTGGGCCGGGGTGTGCTCGCCGGGCACGGCGTTCTCCCCGGCGCTCTCGTGGGTCTCCTCGGTCTCGGGGCTGCCGAGCACCCGCCGACCGCGCCGCCCACCGGGCGGGGCCACCGGGCCGGCCGGCCCCGCCGGGGCACCGGTCGCGGAAGGTCCCGCGGAAGGCCCCGCAGAAGGTCCCGCGGAAGAGCCGGAAGAGGGGGAAGCGGAACCGGAAGGAAGGCCGGGAGCCGATCCGGCGGTCGGCGGGACCGGAACCGAGGGCCCGGCGGGCAGCGGCCGGGCAGGGCCGCCGACCGGCGCCGTACCCAGGGCAGGACCGGTGGCCGGCCCCGCCGGCCCGGCTCCGGAACCGGCCTGGACGCCCTGGCCGGGCACCGGCCCGGGACCCAGCTCGGGACGCTCCTGGCCCAGCGCCCGGCGCCGCCCGCCCGGAGCCTCGCCGCCCGGGACCGGCCCGGAAGCGGAACCGGCGGCCCCGGACGGGGCGGCGGGGGAAGCGGAAGCGGGAAGGGCCGGCAGCGCGGGAAGTGCCCGCTCGTCGTCGCCGTCCCGGCCCCGCCGCCGCCCGGTACCCAGACCGGCCGGGTTCACCGGGGACTGCGCGAGCTCGGGGCCGGAGTGCCGCTCCACGGCCGCGCCCGCGGCCTGCCCGGCCGCGCCCTCCGGACCGGGGCCCTGTCCGGCGGCCCGCCGGCGCCCCGAGGGCAGCGCGAGGGCACCGCCGGCCTCCTCGCCGCCGGGCCGGGCCTCCTCCTCGTCCAGGAAGGCGTCCACACCGCGCCGGGCCCGCCGACCGGAGCCGGGGCCGCCGGATCCGCCCGGGGCCGGACCGCCGGAGCCCTCCGGGCCGCCCGGGGTGCCCGGTTCCGGGTCAGGATCCGGCTCGGGCAGGGTCACCGTGCCGGCCCCCGAGCCCAGCGGCAGCTCCAGGACGAAGGCCCCGCCGGGTGCGCCCGGCACCTCCACGGTCTGGAGGACCCCGCCGTGCGCGGCCACGATGCCCCGCACGATCGGCTCGTGCACCGGGCTGCCGCCCTCGTACGGTCCGCGGACCTCGATCCGTACCACCTCGCCGCGCTGCGCGGCGGCGACCACGATCGTCGAGTCCGTGTAGCCGCTGCCCGCGGGCGTCTTGCCGGTGGCGTCCACCCCGGCCACGTCGGCGATCAGATGGGCGAGGGCGGTGGCGATCCGCCGCGGGTCCACCTCGGCCTCGATGGTCGGCGCGTGCACCGCGAACTGGGCCCGGCCCGGGCCGATCAGCTCGACCGCCCCGTCCACCCCGGCCGCGACCACCCCGTCGATCAGCACGGCCCGCTTGGTCAGCTTGTCGGCGCCCGCGTCCAGCCGCTGGTAGCCGAGCACGTTGTCGACCAGCGTGGTCATCCGGGAGTACCCGGCGGCCAGGTGGTGCAGCAGCTGGTTGGCCTCCGGCCACAGCTGGCCGGCGTCGTCCGCGGCCAGGGTCGCGAGTTCCCCGCGCAGCTCCTCCAGCGGTCCGCGCAGCGAGTCGCCGAGCACCGCCAGCAGCTGGGAGTGCCGGGCGGCCAGGGCGTCGTAGGGCCGCCGGTCGGTGAAGGTCATCACGGCGCCGACCAGCTGCTCGCCGTCCCGCACCGGGGAGGTGGTGAGGTCCACGGAGACCGGCTGGCCGCCCTTGTTCCACAGCACCTGGCCGCGGACCCGGTGCTTGCGTCCGCTGCGCAGGGTGTCGGCGAGCGGGGACTCGTCGAAGGGGAAGGGGGAGCCGTCGGCGCGGGAGTGCTGGACCAGGCCGTGCAGTTCGCGGTTGCCGAGGTCGGTGGCCCGGTAGCCGAGGATCTGGGCGGCCGCCGGGTTGACCAGCACCACCCGTCCGTCGGTGTCGGTGCCGACCACGCCCTCCGCGGCGGCCCGCAGGATCATCTCGGTCTGGCGCTGCGAGCGGGCGAGCTCCGCCTCGGTGTCGACGGTGCCGGAGAGGTCCCGTACGACCAGCATCAGCAGTTCGTCGCCGGTGTAGGAGTGGTTCGGCTCGCGGTAGGCGTCCCGGCCGTCCAGGCTGGCGCTGGTGACCTCGACGGGGAACTCCGAGCCGTCGGTCCGGCGGGCCGTCATCCGGGTGGGCTTGGTCCGCAGGTCCGCGTCGTCACCGGGGCGCCGCATGGAGCCGGGGATCAGCTTGGAGTCGAATTCGGGCAGCAGGTCGAGCAGACCGCGGCCCACCAGACCGGTGCCGGGGCTCTCCATGACGTCGAGCGCGATCGAATTGGCGTTGACGACGGTGCCGTTCGCGTTGACGAGCAGCAGCGCGTCCGGCAGTGCGTCGAGTATTGCTGCGAGGCGAGCAGCGCCTCGGGATGGCCTGCTGCTCACGACGAGCTTCCTCCCTGACCACGACTACTGGCATGTCACGGGAGGAGTCTAAGGGCACGTTCCTCGCGGGGGACGGCGGATCGGCGGCCCGGTCCTGAGGGCCGCGTCATCCTCCCAGGTCAGGAACGCGCACTCGGAAGCACAGGTTCCAGGTTGCGCCAGCGGTTGATCTCGCAGCCGTTCCTCCGGTCGAAGGCGGCGTCGATCTCCCTTCCGCGCCAGGTCCCGGTGATCCGGGCGATGGCCGGACCGCCGTCCTGGTGGGTGCAGATCTCGTCGGCACCGACCGGCGCGAAGGGGTCCCGGCCGGCGTCGGCGAGGTTCTTCAGCCGGGCGCAGGCCCGCTTGGCCTCCGGGTGGGTCCCGCCGACCGGGTCGCACTCCAGGCCGTACGTGCCGTTGGCCGCGCGGGAGGGGCCGTTGTGCTCCACGGTGACGGTAAGCCGGTCGGCGCGGACCGGGGGCGGCGAGAGCAGCCCGCCCAGCGGCAGCGGCGGGAGCGGTCCGGCGGCCGCGAAGGCCAGGGCGGAGCCGGCGGCGAGGGTGGCGAGACGCAAGGGGACCTCCAGGTCGGTGGTTCGTCTGCCCAACGAGATCCGGGCCGGGACGTTCCGGTGACGGTGGTCGAAAGGCTTTGCCCTGGCGGCGTCGCGCCTTGTACCGTGGGAGCGGATTGGTGAGCGGCCCCGAGGCTGTGTCATCATCTGCACGCACCCTCGTACGCGGGGGTGTGCTGGAGGCGTCGCCTAGTCCGGTCTATGGCGCCGCACTGCTAATGCGGTTTGGGGCTTACACCCCATCGAGGGTTCAAATCCCTCCGCCTCCGCTCGTGTGATCACCGATGCCCCGGTCCGCAAGGACCGGGGCATCGGTCGTTCAGGGCGGGTCCCCGGCCGGGTCCGGGCGGCTGCGGACGTCTCCCGGGCACAGTTCCGGAACCCCCGCCAGAAGCCTGTTTTCGCAGGTCAGAGGCGGTTTGGATAACGGATTTCGCGTCACGGCGAGGTCCATGTATTGTTGTTCTCGCAAGGCCAACGGGGCGAAAAACCCCGGGAAGCACAAGCACTCGTAGCTTAACGGATAGAGCATCTGACTACGGATCAGAAGGTTGCAGGTTCGAATCCTGCCGAGTGCACAGCCCAAGAGGCCCCCCGGTTCACCGGGGGGCCTCTTGCGTTGCCGTCCGGGCGAGGTCCAGTGGAGGAAAGATCATGGATGGTATCGATCGGGCGATCCTCGGGCGGCTGCAGCAGGACGCCGGGCAGTCGTACGCCGTGCTCGGCGCGGCGGTCGGGCTCTCGGCGGGGGCCGCGCACGAACGGGTCCGCAAGCTGAGGGAGCGCGGGGCCATCCGCCGCACCACCGTGGACGTGGACCCGGCCGCCGTCGGCAGCGGGGTGCTCGCCTTCGTGATGGTGGACTCCAACGCCTGGATGGGGGACTCCGCCGAGGACTTCGCGGCCATCGCCGAGATCCAGGAGGCGCACATCATCGCGGGCAGCGCCTCGGTGCTGGTCAAGGTGCGCACCGCGAGCACCGAACAGCTCCAGGACGTGCTGCGGCGGCTCTACGCCATCGACGGGGTGAGCGGGACCCAGGCGACGGTGGCGCTGGAGACCTTCTTCGAACGGCCGCTGCCGCTGTGATCTGGCGGTGCACCGGACCGCGTTGGAGCGAGGGGCGGCCCGGTATCGGCTGGTACGCCGAGGGCCGCCCGGAACGCGTCAGCCCGCTGGCCTACGGGCAGCGGCTCGCCTTCACCGCCGTCGGCGAACGCCGCTGCCTGGGGGTGCGGCGGGCCGGCCGGCGGACCCCCTGCCCCACCGCCGCGCCGGTGCCCGAGCGCGCCGGGTCCGCGCAGTGCCCCGAGTGCGCCCGGCTGGACCGGTCGTTCTCGGTGGCCGCCGACACCAACGCGGCCGACCCGCGCCCCTACCGGGTCTATCTGGCCTGGTTCGGGCCCGGCCTGGTCAAGGTGGGGATCACCGCCGAGGAGCGGGGCCCGGCCCGGCTGCTGGAGCAGGGCGCGGTGACCTGGAGCTGGCTCGGCCGGGGGCCCCTGATGGCCGCCCGGCGCACCGAGGAACTGCTCCGGGCCGCTCTGGGAGTGCCCGACCGGATCGCGTACGCGCGCAAGCGGGCCGTACGGCACCGGCTGCCGGACCCGGCCGGGCGGGCCCTGGAGGTGACCGGACTGCACCGGCGGGCGGCGGAGCTGGCCGGCTGGCCCGAGTCCCTGGAACGGCTTCCCTGCCGGGTGGTGGACCATGCCGGGCCGTTCGGACTGGCCGCGCTGCCGCGCCCGGACCGGCGGGCGGAGCGGATGACCGCGGGCGGTACGGTCGCCGGTCTGCTGGCCGGCGCGGCCGGCCCGGACCTGCACTTCGCCGACGGCCTGGTGGTGGACTCCCGGCTGCTGGCCGGCTGGGTGCTGACCGCCGCCGGACCGCAGGCCGTGGGCAGCGTGCCCGTGGTCGCCGTGGACGGGGACCCGCCGGTGGAGCAGACCGGACTGTTCTGAACCGGGAAGGTCAAATCTTGGATCCCTTCGCGATCTCGGGGGCCTTCGCGGTGGACAGCGGACCGGCCTCGGCCGGAGGGTGGTGGGCATGAGCATCCAGCCGATCGCGGCCTTCGAACCGCCTTATCTGATGGCCGTATTCACCTCCACCCGGGCCTCGGGGGACACCGGCTCCGAGGCCGGGGACGACACGGAATACGCCGAGACCTCGGCCCGGATGGAGGCCCTGGTCGCCGAGAACCCCGGCTACCTCGGCCACGAGAACGCGCACACCCCCGGCGGGCTGAGCATCACCGTCGCCTACTTCCGGGACGAGGACTCCCTCACCGCCTGGCGGACCGATCTGGAGCACCGGGCGGCCCAGGCCCGGGGCATCCGGGAGTGGTACCAGAGCTACACCCTGCACATCGCCACGGTGGAGCGGAGCCACGGCTTTGTCCGCGGACGGTGACGCGGAGCGCACGGCGGCCGCGGTCCGCGCCCTCGCCGGCCGGCTCGGGGTGCCCGGCCTGGTGGACGTCCACACCCACTTCATGCCGGAACGGGTGCTGGACAAGGTGTGGGACTACTTCGACGCCGTCGGCCCGCTGACCGGAGTGCCCTGGCCCATCACCTACCGGCACGAGGAGGAGCAGCGCGTCGCCCTGCTCCGCGCCTTCGGGGTCCGCGCCTTCACCTCCATGCTCTACCCGCACAAGCCGGCCATGGCCGCCTGGCTCAACTCCTGGTCCGCCGGGTTCGCGGCCCGGACCCCCGACTGCCTGCACACCGCCACCTTCTTCCCGGAGGAGGCGGCGGCCGGCTACGTCCGGCGGGCGGTGGAGGGCGGCGCCCGGGTGTTCAAGGCGCACCTCCAGGTCGGCGGCTACGACCCCAACGACCCGCTGCTCGACCCGGTGTGGGGGCTGCTGGCCGAAGCCCGGATCCCCACCGTGATCCACTGCGGGTCCGGACCGGTCCCCGGCAAGCACACCGGCCCCGAACCGGTCGCCCGGCTGCTCGCCCGGCACCCCCGGCTGCCCCTGGTGATCGCCCACATGGGGATGCCCGAGTACGAGGACTTCCTCGGCCTCGCCGAACGCCACCCCGAGGTCCGCCTCGACACCACCATGGCCTTCACCGACTTCTCCGAGCGGTTCACCGGGTTCCCGCCCCGGGCCCTGGGGAAGCTCGCCGCACTGGGCGACCGGATCCTGCTCGGCACCGACTTCCCGAACATCCCCTACCCCTACGAGCACCAGCTGGACGCCCTGGAGCGGCTGGAACTGGGCGACGACTGGCTGCGCGCGGTCTGCCACGACAACGGGGCCCGGCTCTTCGGCCTGCACTGAGCCGTTTCCCCAGGGACGGCCTTCCCCGGCCGCCGGGCCCGCCGCCGGTTTCTCAGGAGATTCACAGAAATCGGCAATCGGGCTCTCAGAGGCGCCGGGAACCGTTGACGCCATGACTGCGACGACCACCTCCCACGCGTCCGTCCAGGCCGGGGCCCTGGTCCGCCCGGACGGCGGCCCCTGCCGGATCCTCGTCGTCGACGACGAGGCCCCGCTGTCCGAGCTGCTCTCCATGGCCCTGCGCTACGAAGGCTGCGAGGTGCGCAGCGCCGGTGACGGTGCCGCCGCGCTCCGGGCGGCCCGGGAGTTCCGTCCCGACGCGGTGGTCCTCGACATCATGCTCCCGGACATGGACGGGCTGGCCGTCCTCGGGCAGCTCCGCCGGCAGTTCCCGCACGTCCCGGTGCTGTTCCTGACCGCCCGGGACTCCGTCGAGGACCGGATCGCCGGCCTCACCGCCGGCGGGGACGACTACGTCACCAAGCCCTTCAGCCTGGAAGAGGTGGTGGCCCGGCTGCGCGGGCTGATCCGGCGCTCCGGGGCGGCCCAGGCCGCGCGCGGCGGATCCGTCCTGGTCGTCGGGGACCTCCGGCTGGACGAGGACAGCCACGAGGTCACCCGGGACGGTACGGAGATCCGGCTGACCGCCACCGAGTTCGAGCTGCTGCGCTTCCTGATGCGCAACCCGCGCCGGGTGCTCAGCAAGGCGCAGATCCTGGACCGGGTCTGGTCCTACGACTTCGGGGGCCAGGCCAATGTGGTCGAGCTCTACATCTCCTATCTGCGACGGAAGCTGGAGAGCGGACCCGGCCGCAGCCCGATGATCCACACCCGGCGCGGGGCCGGCTATCTGATCAAGCCGGGGGAGTAGTGGCCCGGCGGCCGTTCCGGCGGCGCCCCTGGTCCCTGCGGACCCGGCTGGTGGTCGCGGCGGTCGCCCTGATCGCCGTCGTGGGGGCGGCGATCGGAACGGTCACCACCCTCGCCCTGCGCTCGTACCTGATGAACCAGCTGGACGGGCACCTCCGGACCTCGGTGGAGATGTTCCACCGGGGACCGGCCGGCCGGGCGGGCCGACCGGTCCCCGACACCGGGCTGGTCAGCCTGCCGCCGGGCACCCCGCTCGGAACCGCCGGGATCCGGCTGGACTCCTCGGGGAAGGCCGTGGAGGCCGCCCGCACCGTCCCCGAGGAGCAGCCCGACCGGGACCACCGGGCCGCCCTCACCCCCGCCCAGACCGAGTCCCTGGCAGCGGCCGCCCGGGACTCCGGCGGAACCCCGGTGGACCGGGAGCTCCCGGGACTGGGCCGCTACCGGGTGCTGTCCGGGGCCGACGGCTCCCTGGCCCTGGCCTTCCCGCTCGACACCGTGGACTCCACCGTCACCACCCTGATCGCCGTGGAGGTCTGTGTCACCCTCGCCGGACTGATCGCGGCCGGACTGGCCGGACAGGCCCTGGTCGGAGTGGCCCTGAGGCCCCTGCGGCGGGTCGCCGCCACCGCCACCCGGGTCTCCGAACTCCCCCTGCACAGTGGGGAGGTCGCCCTCCTCGAACGGGTCCCGGAGACCGAGGCGGACCCCCGGACCGAGGTCGGACAGGTCGGAGCGGCCCTCAACCGGATGCTGGGACACGTCGGTTCGGCGCTCAGCGCCCGCCAGGACAGCGAGACCCGGGTCCGCCAGTTCGTCGCCGACGCCAGCCATGAACTGCGCACCCCGCTCGCCTCCATACGCGGCTACGCCGAACTGACCCGGCGCGGACGGGAGCAGACCGGCCCCGACACCCGGCACGCCCTGGCCCGGATCGAATCCGAGGCCACCCGGATGACCGGACTCGTCGAGGACCTGCTGCTCCTGGCCCGGCTGGACTCCGGCCGGCCGCTGTCCCGGGAGGACACGGATCTGGCCCCGCTGGTCGTGGACGCCGTCAGCGACGCCCGGGCGGCCGGCCCCGAACACCACTGGCGGCTCGAACTCCCCGAGGAGCCCGCGCCGGTGCACGCCGACACCGCCCGGATCCACCAGGTGCTGGTCAACCTGCTGGCCAACGCCCGGACCCACACCCCGCCCGGGACCACCGTCACCGCCCGTGTTTCACGTGAAACAACCACCGTCCGCCTCCGGGTCGAGGACGACGGACCCGGGATCCCGCCCGCACTCCTCCCCCATGTCTTCGAACGCTTCGCCCGCGGCGACGCCTCGCGCTCCCGGAACGCCGGGTCCACCGGGCTCGGACTGGCCATCGTCCAGGCCGTGGTCACCGCCCACGGCGGCCGGGTGGAGGTCCGCAGCACCCCCGGGGACACCCGCTTCGAGGTCCTGCTCCCCACGGCCGCACCCGGTTCACAGCCCTGCCACAGGCCCACCACACAGCCGTGACAGCCCGGCCCACGAGGGTCGGAGCATGCCAACCGACACCTCTCCGGCCGCCGGAGCCCTCCCGGCCCGGGCGCCGCTCGCCGCCCGCCCCGGCGAGCCCGTACTCGACGTGGCGATCCCGGTCTACAACGAGGAACGGGACCTCGGGCCCTGCGTCCGCCAGCTGCACGAGCACCTGACCCGGACCTTCCCCTACCCCTTCCGCATCACCATCGCCGACAACGCCAGCACCGACCGCACCCCCGAGGTCGCGGCCGCCCTGGCCCGCGAGATCGCCGGGGTCCGCAGCGTACGACTGGAGCAGAAGGGCCGCGGCCGGGCCCTGCGGACGGTCTGGTCCCGCTCCGAGGCCCCCGTCCTCGCCTATATGGACGTGGACCTCTCCACCGACCTCAACGCCCTGCTGCCCCTGGTGGCCCCGCTGATCTCCGGCCACTCCGACCTCGCCATCGGCACCCGGCTGGCCCGCTCCTCCCGAGTGGTCCGGGGCGCCAAGCGGGAGCTGATCTCCCGCGCGTACAACCTGATCCTGCGCTCCTCCCTGGCCGCCCGCTTCAGCGACGCCCAGTGCGGGTTCAAGGCCATCCGCCGGGAGGTGGCCCAACGGCTGCTCCCGCTGGTCGAGGACACCGACTGGTTCTTCGACACCGAACTGCTGGTGCTCGCCGAACGGGCCGGACTGCGCATCCACGAGGTGCCGGTCGACTGGGTCGACGACCCCGACTCCACCGTCCACCTGCTGCGGACCGCCACCGAGGACCTGAAGGGGGTCTGGCGGGTCGGCCGGGCCCTGACCGTCGGAGCCCTCCCGCTGGACCGGCTGGCCCGGCCCTTCGGGGACGACCCCCGGGACCGCACCCTGCCCGGAGTGCCGGGCGGACTGGCCCGCCAGCTCCTCGGGTTCTGCGCCGTCGGCCTGGTCTCCACCCTCGGCTATCTGCTGCTCTACAGCCTCTTCCGGCTGGGCGCCGGGGCACAGACCGCGAACGCGGCCGCCCTGCTGCTCTCCGCGATCGGCAACACCGCCGCCAACCGCCGCCTCACCTTCGGGGTCCGGGGCCGCGAACGGGCCCTGCGCCACCAGGCCCAGGGGCTGCTGGTCCTCGGCATCGGACTGGCCCTGACCGCCGGCTCGCTGGCCGCCCTGGCGGCCGCCACCGACCAGCCCGCCCACGGCACCGAACTCGCCGTGCTCATCACCGCCAACCTCGCCGCCACCGTACTGCGCTTCCTGCTCTTCCGGGCCTGGGTCTTCCCCGAACGCCCGGCCCTCCCCCCGAAGGACACCCGATGACCACGGACCGACCCCGCTGGGAGCGCCCGGCCCTTGCCGCGCTGCTGCTGGGCACCGCCGTACTGCTGCTCTGGAACCTGAGCGCCTCCGGCTACGCCAACTCCTTCTACTCCGCCGCCGTCCAGGCGGGCAGTGAGAGCTGGAAGGCCTTCTTCTTCGGCTCCTCGGACGCCGGGAACTCCATCACCGTGGACAAGCCGCCCGCCGCACTGTGGCCGATGGCCCTCTCGGTCCGGATGTTCGGCCTGGGCTCCTGGCAGATCCTGCTGCCCCAGGCCCTGATGGGGGTGGCCACCACCGCGGTGCTGCACGCCTCGGTACGGCGGCAGTTCGGGGCCGGGGCGGGCCTGCTGGCCGGCACGGTCTTCGCGCTGACCCCGGTGGCCGCGCTGATGTTCCGCTTCAACAACCCGGACGCCCTCCTCACCCTGCTGCTCACGGTCACCGTGTACTGCGTGCTGCGGGCCCTGGAGGGGGCGCACACCCGCTGGCTGGTCTGGGCGGGGGTGGCGATCGGCCTGGGCTTCCTCACCAAGACCCTCCAGGCCTTCGTGATCCTGCCGCCGCTGGCACTGCTGTACGCGGTCTGCGCGCCGACCCGGCTGCGCCGCCGGCTGGGCCAGCTGGGGCTGGCCGGGCTGGCCGCGGTGCTGGCCGGCGGCTGGTGGGTGGCCGTGGTGGAGCTGTGGCCGGCGTCCTCCCGGCCCTATGTGGGCGGGTCCCAGAACAACTCCTTCCTGGAGCTGACCTTCGGCTACAACGGTCTGGGCCGGCTGAACGGCGAGGAGACCGGCAGCGTGGGCGGCGGACCCGGTGGAGCCGGGGGTCCCGGCGGGGGTGGTGGCGGCGGGCGCTGGGGGGAGAGCGGGATCGGCCGGCTGTTCTCCGAGCAGGTCGGCGGCCAGATCTCCTGGCTGCTGCCCGCCGCGCTGGTCCTGCTGGTGGCCGGTCTGGTGATCACCTGGCGGGCCCGGCGGGCCACCGACTCCCTGGAGGGGATGGCCCGCGCGGCCTTCCTGGCCTGGGGCGGATCCCTGCTGATCACCTGCGCGGTGTTCAGCTGGATGCAGGGGATCTTCCACGAGTACTACACGGTGGCCCTGGCACCGTTCGTGGCCGCGCTGATCGGCATGGGCGCCTCGGTGCTCTGGGAGGAACGGCACGGACGGGTCGCGGCCGGGGTCCTGGCGGGCACGCTGGCACTGACGGCCTGGTGGTCCTACGTCCTGCTGGGGCGCTCGCCGGACTACCTGCCCTGGCTGCGCTGGGCGGTTCCGGCCGCCGGAGCGTTGGCGGCGGCCGGTCTGCTGACCGCCGGGCGGTTCGGCCGCCGGGCCACCCGGGCGGCGGCGGGGCTGGGGCTGGCGGCCGCGCTGGCGGGACCGTTCGCCTACTGCCTGAGCACGGTGGCCACCGGGCACACCGGCTCGATCGTGACCGCCGGCCCGGCGACCGGCAGCGGCGGACCGGGCGGCCGGGGCCCGGGGATGTTCCGCGAGGGCCGGTTCGCTCCCGGCCAGGGCCAGTCCCCGGCGCAGGGCCAGGGACAGGGGCCGGGCCAGGCACCGGGCCAGGGTCAGGGTCAGGGTCTAAGGCAGGGGCCCGGTGGCGGCGGGGCACGCCCGCCGGGCGGCCCCGGAGCCTCCTACGGCACCCCCGACAGCCGTGGCGGCTTCGGCGGCGGCGGTGGCGGGGCCATGGGCGGGCTGCTCGACGGGGCCCGGGTGGACTCCGAGGTCACCGAGCTGCTCCGGCGGGACGCGGACCGGTACACCTGGGCGGCGGCCGCCGTCGGCGCGCAGAACGCGGCGAGCTACCAGCTGGCGACGGGCCGGCCGGTGATGCCGGTGGGCGGGTTCAACGGCAGCGACCCGTCCCCGACCCTGGAGCGGTTCCAGGAGTACGTGCGGGACGGCCGGATCCACTACTGGGTGGGCTCGGGCGGCTCCGGCGGCCGGGGCGGCGGTCCGGGCGGGGGCGGCAGCAGCGCCATCTCCGAGTGGGTGGCCGCGCACTACACCGCGGTGACGGTGGGCGGGGTGACCCTGTACGACCTGACGGCCGCGCCCTCCGCCTGACCGGCCCGGGGGTTCCGCCGCGCGGAACCCCCGGGCCGGCCGGGTCCGGAAGGGACGGGCTACGCGGCGGGTTCCTTCGCCGCGGCGGGCTCCGGCGCCGAGTGGGACTTCAGGGCGACCTCCTTGATGAAGACCACCAGCAGCAGGGCCACCAGGGCGGTGGGGGCCGCGTAGAGGAAGACGTCGCCGACTCCGTGCCCGTACGCCGCCTCGATCACCGTGCGGAACGGCTCCGGGAGCTTGTCGAGGTCCGGGATGCCGCCCCCGCCGGTGCCGCCGTGGCCCAGCGCCGCGGCCTTCGGGCCCAGCGCGGACAGTCCGTCCTTGACGTAGCCGGTGACCTGGTGCGCCATCAGGGCGCCCAGCGCGGAGACGCCCATGGCGCCGCCGAGGGAGCGGAAGAAGGTGACCACCGAGCTGGCCGCGCCAAGGTCCTCCGGGGCCACCTGGTTCTGGGTGGCGAGGACCAGGTTCTGCATCATCATGCCGAGCCCGAGGCCGGTGAGGGCCATGAAGACGGCGATGTGCCAGTAGGGGGTGTCGTGGCGGAGGGTGCCGAGCAGGCCCAGACCGGCCGTCAGGAGCACACCGCCGGAAACCAGCCAGGCCTTCCAGCGGCCGGTCCTGGTGATGACCTGCCCCGACACGGTGGAGGAGACGAACAGACCGCCGATCATCGGGATGGTCAGCACCCCGGACATGGTCGGGGACTCGTCGCGGGCCAGCTGGAAGTACTGGCTGAAGAACACCGTGCCGGAGAACATGGCCACGCCCACGAACAGCGAGGCGGCCGAGGCGAGGCTGATCGTCGGGTTGCGGAACAGCCGCAGCGGGATGATCGGGTCGCTGGCCCGGGACTCGACCAGGACGAAGGCCAGGCCGAGGAGCAGGGCGCCGCCGCTCATGGTCCAGGTCTGCCAGGAGATCCAGTCGTAGGAGTCGCCGGCCTGGGTGACCCAGATGAGGAGCAGGGAGACGGCGGCGCTGATCAGGCCGGCGCCCAGCCAGTCCACCTTGACCTCGCGGCGGACCACCGGCAGGTGCAGGGTGCGCTGGAGGACGATCAGGGCGATCACGGCGAAGGGCACGCCCACGTAGAAGCACCAGCGCCAGCCGAGCCAGGAGGTGTCGGTGATGACCCCGCCGAGCAGCGGTCCGCCGACGGTGGCGACGGCGAAGACGGCGCCGAGGTAGCCGCTGTAGCGGCCGCGTTCGCGCGGGGAGATCATGGCGGCCATCACGATCTGGGCGAGGGCGGAGAGGCCGCCGACGCCGATGCCCTGGACCACCCGGCAGGCGATGAGCATCCCGGTGTTCTGGGACAGGCCGGCGACCACCGAGCCGAGCACGTAGATGACCAGGGATATCTGGACCAGCAGCTTCTTGCTGAAGAGGTCGGCCAGCTTGCCCCAGAGCGGGGTGGCGGCGGTCATCGACAGCAGGGCGGCGGTGACCACCCAGGTGTAGGAGGACTGGGTGCCGCCGAGGTCGGTGATGATCTGCGGCAGGGCGTTGGAGACGATCGTGGACGACAGGATCGCCACGAACATGCCGAGCATCAGCCCGGACAGGGCCTTCATGATCTGCGGGTGCGTCATGGGGGCGGGGCTGTCGGGGGCGGGGCTCGCGGGTCCCGGCAGGCCGTCTCCCCGCACACCGGTGGGTGTGGTCGTAGCCATGTGAGTCCTTCGGGTCTCGGGTGTCAGAAGCTCGATCGGAGCCGTGCCAGCAGGGTGTTCAGTACGGAGATGTCCTCGGTGGACCAGTCGGCCAGCGCCCGTTCGAGCGCGGCCGTGTGACGGGCGCCGAGCTCGGCGAGGAGCAGGCGGCCCGCCGGGGTGAGCCGGAGGATCCGGCAGCGGCCGTCGCCCGGGTCGGGCTCCCGGTGGATCCAGCCGCGTTCGGCGACATGGGTCACGTGCCGGCTGGTCACCGAGATGTCGACGGCGAGCAGCTCGGAGAGCCGGCTCAGCCGCATCTCGCCGTGCCGGTCGAGCACGGTGAGGACGGCGGCGGCGCCGGGCGGGCAGTCGGCGGGCAGGGTCCGCGCGAGTTCGCGCTTGACCGCGCCGATTCCGGTGAGCTGGCGGGCCAGCTCCTCGTAGTGGACCGGCACGCCGCACCCTCCCCATCTTGTTGCTTCGAGCAACCATAGGATCAGATGGTTGCTACAGGCAAATGAATCTGGGCACCGGGCGGTAAAGGAAAAGGAAAACCCGCTAGGGTCCTGGACCATGGCCGCACACGACAACTCACAGGGCCCCGAGGGCAACTACGACCCCGCGGGCAGCACCCAGATGTTCCGCGCCTTCGTACACGAGGGCGCGGGCGACCCGGCGGGGCCGGCGGCCCCGGGAGGCCGGGCCCGTGCCCGGCAGGAATCCGGGTCGAAGTCGATCAGCTGGATCGGTTTCGGCATCGGCATGATCCTGCTGGTCGGCGCTGTCGCCTGGCTGGCGCTCCGCTAGAGCGCCCCGGCCGGAGCCCCCGCCCGGACCGGACCCGGCCCGACCGGGCTCACTTCCAGACGGCCGTGACCTCGCGGGTCTCGATGTGCCAGCCCCAGGGCACCCGCCAGGACTCCACGCACACCGTGTGGGTGGCGGTCCGGGCCGCTCCGGGCGCCAGCGGGGCGGCCGTCAGCGGCTGGCTGGTGCTGACCTTGCCCCAGTCCAGGTCCAGCGCGTTCCCCAGGATGTGCACGGTGAAGGTCACCGTGCCCGAACGCACCGCGGTGCCACCGGTGTTGGAGAAGCGGACCGAGACCTTCTCGCACCACCGCTCACCCGTGGCCGCGCGCACCGGAGCGCCCAGCACCAACCGGGCCGGGGTCGCCGGCGGAGGCGGTTTGGCGGGACCGGTCGGCGGTTTGGCGGGCGGTACGGACGGCGGATCCACGGGACCGGTCGGCGGTACGGCCGGCGGGGTCGACGGCGGGCGCACGGGGCCGGTCGGGTCGCCGGGGCGCGCCGGGGCAGAGGGGCCGCCGGGGTCGCCCGGGGCCCGCGGCGGAGCGGTGGCGCCGGGCGGCACCGCCCCCGGGCCGTCCTCGGCGCCGGGCGGGCCGTTCTCGGAGTCCGGCGGGACGGTGGGATCCGTGCCCTCGCCTTCCGTGCCGTCACCTTCCGGGGCGGCGGCGCTCCCGGAACTCCCCGGCCGGGGCAGCGGCTGGTACTCCACCGGCCCCTTGGGCGGCACGGTCTCGCCCGCGGCCCGCTCCGGGCCGGAGCCCACCGCGCCGACCGCCACGAAACCGTCACGGGACGGACCGCCGCAGCCGGTCAGAACGGCTGCGGCGGTCGCCCACGCGGTCAGCAGGCCCAGCGCTCCCCTTCGCATCGCGCCAGTGTTCCTGACGCCACGTCAAATCACCAGGGGGGGTGCGGGCCCGCTCACCGGAACCGCCGGCGGGGACTGCCCGCAGTGACTGCCCGTGGGGGCTGCCCGTGGGGCTACTCGCCGATGAGTCCCTGGCGGAGCTGGGCCAGGGTGCGGGTCAGCAGCCGGGAGACGTGCATCTGGGAGATGCCGACCTCCTCGCCGATCTGCGACTGGGTCATATTGGCGAAGAACCGCAGCATGATGATCTGCCGTTCCCTGGGCGGGAGTTTGGCCAGCAGCGGCTTGAGGGACTCGCGGTACTCGACCCCCTCCAGCGCGGTGTCCTCGTATCCCAGCCGGTCGGCCAGCGAGCCCTCGCCGCCCTCGTCCTCCGGGGATGGGGAGTCCAGCGAGGAGGCCGTGTAGGCGTTGCCGACCGCCAGCCCGTCGACCACCTCCTCCTCGGACACGCCCAGTACGGCGGCGAGTTCGGGCACCGTGGGCGACCGGTCCAGCTTCTGGGCGAGCTCGTCGCTGGCCTTGGTCAGGGCCAGCCGCA
Source organism: Streptomyces sp. NPDC033845 (assembly GCF_055576225.1). Classification (NCBI taxonomy): domain Bacteria; kingdom Bacillati; phylum Actinomycetota; class Actinomycetes; order Kitasatosporales; family Streptomycetaceae; genus Streptomyces; species Streptomyces sp. NPDC033845. The sequence goes on from NZ_JBVIRI010000013.1 coordinate 132,924, forward strand.
GTTCCTGGAGCCGGCGCGGGACCCGGACGGACCAGGAGGTGTCGCGGAAGAACCGCTTGATCTCGCCGACCACGGTCGGCATCGCGAACGTCGGGAACTCCACCCCGCGTTCGCAGTCGAAGCGGTCGATCGCCTTGATCAGGCCGATGGTGCCGACCTGGACGATGTCCTCCATCGGCTCGTTGCGGCTGCGGAACCGGGCCGCCGCGTACCGCACCAGCGGGAGGTTGAGCTCGATCAGGGTGTCGCGTACGTAGGCCCGGTCGGTGCTGTCCGGGTCCAGTGCGGCGAGACGCTGGAAGAGGGAGCGGGAGAGGGTGCGGGTGTCGATGGCTTCCGAGCGGTCAGACGCCGCAGGTGCGGTCGGAGCCTCGCTCTTGACGAGCGTGAGCACCTTGGAGCTGCCCTGGTCTACGGACATGCCACCCCCTTGAGGTCGCGGACGGTCGCGGCTGGCGTCCGTCGGAGGAACGCAGCCTCCACCTGAATACCGGAGGCGGGGCTGCGGCAAACGCGGTTCCAGCAGAATGTCACATGTCGGCAACACGCTGTAGCGCCAAGTCGACATATCTGTGCAGCGACAGACCGGTATGCGCCCGGTCTGTCGGGAAACGCGTCAGGCGATCTCCACCCGTTCCGGTTACGCCTCGATCCTGTTTGCGGATCGGAGTCGAGCGAAGCTCCGGGCGAGCAGCCGGGAGACGTGCATCTGGGACACCCCGAGCTCCGCGCTGATCTGCGACTGGGTCAGATTGCTGTAGTAGCGCAGCAGTAGGATCCGCTGCTCGCGCTCGGGCAGTTGCACCAGCAGATGCCGGACCAGGTCCCGGTGTTCGACCCCGGCGAGCTCGGGGTCCTCGTAGCCGAGCCGGTCGAGCAGCCCGGGCATCCCGTCGCCCTCCTGGGCGGCCTCCAGCGAGGTCGCGTGGTACGAGCGGCCGGCCTCGATGCAGGACAGCACCTCGTCCTCGCCGATGCGCAGCCGCTCGGCGATCTCGGGGGTGGTGGGGACCCGGCCGTGCAGGGTGGTGAGGTCCTCGGTGGCCGCGTTCACCTGCACCCACAGCTCGTGCAGCCGGCGCGGCACGTGGACGGTCCGCACGTTGTCCCGGAAGTACCGTTTGATCTCGCCGACCACGGTGGGCATGGCGAAGGTCGGGAACTGGACCCCGCGCTCCGGGTCGAACCGGTCGATGGCGTTGATCAGCCCGATGGTGCCGACCTGGACCACGTCCTCCATCGGCTCGTTGCGGCTGCGGAAGCGGGCGGCCGCGTACCGGACCAGCGGGAGGTTGGCCTCGATCAGCGCCCCGCGCACCCGGTTGTGCTCGCTGGTGCCCGGTTCCAGCCCCTTCAGCTGCCCGAACAGGACCTGGGTGAGGGCCCGGGTGTCGGCGCCACGGCCCTGCGGCCGGGCGGCGATCGGGGGGTCCTGCAGAGGTTCCTGCTGGGGCGGCACCTGAGGCGCAGTACTGGCCGGCAAGGTCACGCCACCCCTATCGATGTCCGCTCGGTTTCGATTCGACCGAGTCGCCCGTTTCATGCGTCAAAAGCGGTCATAGCATCACAAGACATGTGCACTGTGTGCAAGCACCGTATATTGCCGTGTTGAGGGCAAGTTGGGACATTTGGCGGCTATGCTCGGAGCTCCGGTTCGGATACGCGGAAAACCCCCCACCTGTCGCAGTGGAGGGTGCGGAAGAGCGTGAAGAGCATGCCGAACGAACCGGATCGGCGTACGGGTTCAGTTCACCAGTTCGGTCATGAACTCACCGATTGCTTTGGCGGCATCCGATATGCCCTGAAAGCCCAGTTCCACCATCTCGGCGGCACGCTTCGGCTGGGTGATGATGACGAACAGGACGAACACGGTAAGGGCGCCCGTGATGAGCTTTCTGGTGTCCACGAGCGGTTTCGGCCTCCCCTGCCGGTCCTGCGAACTCGGAGGAGTCTAACCGCTCGGGTTCGATCACTCACCCGGTCTTTAAGGACCTACGACCCGTCATCTGGGGCCCTTCGCCGCGTGATCCCCGGCCCGTTCAGGCGCAGGATTGTTGTCGAGCCCACCGGTTCTGGCAGGAAACCGGGGGGCAGGGACAGGACCTCACTGCGGGGTCCGAGCCGCAAGCTTCCCCCCTGACTGCGGCCCGGACTGGCAGGTTCCGTCCCCGTCGGGGGAAACGGCTTGTCCCCCCGATGCCGTTTCCCCCGCCCCGCGTGCGAAGGCCCCGACCCCCGGTCGGGGCCTTCTGCGCGTTACCGGACGGCGCCGTTACTGGACGGCGCCGGCCAGGCCCAGGACCGGCTGGAGCGGGTCGATGACCGGGGCCAGGTGGTTGGGCAGGTTCATCAGCTCGCCGGCCTGGTTGAGCTGGTTGAGCTGGCCGCCGATCTCCTGGACGGAGGTGGGGCCGGCGGCGGCGGGCATGCCGGGGGCGGCCTGCGGGAGGTCGGGGAGGGTGAGCGGGGCCACCGGCAGGGCGGAGGCGGCGGGGGCGGCGAGGCCGGCGGCGGCTCCCGCGAGGGCGATGGCGGCGAGCATGCGCCGGGTCGTGTTCATGCCGTCTCAACGCGGCACCGGCCGCCCCGGTCACGCGCCACCGCCCGTACGGCGCCACGGCGGGGGGTGCCGTACGGCCGTGACGGTGGTGCCGACCGGCCCCGGAAACGCCTGGAGCCCCGTCCCTTGCGGGGCGGGGCTCCAGGTCCAGAGCGGTAGCGGTGGGATTTGAACCCACGGATAGCTTGCACCATCACACGCTTTCGAGGCGTGCTCCTTCGGCCGCTCGGACACGCTACCGAGAGAGAGCTTAGCCCAAAGAGGCCCGTGCGCCGAAATCCGTATGCCGTCCGGGCCGGGAGCGGGCGGGGAGTGGGCGGGAAGCGGGCGGGGAGTGGGTCACAGCCCGCGGAAGAACTCCGTCAGCTGCCCGGCGCACTCCTCGGCCAGCACGCCGCGGATCACCTCGGGCCGGTGGTTGAGCCTGCGGTCGCGCACCAGGTCCCAGAGCGAGCCGGCGGCGCCGGCCTTCTCGTCGTCCGCCCCGTAGACCACCCGGGCGATCCGGGACTGGACCAGGGCTCCGGCGCACATCACGCAGGGCTCCAGGGTGACGACCAGGGTGCACTCCGGGAGCCGCCAGGAGCCGAGCTCCGCGGCGGCCCGCCGGAGGGCCAGTACCTCGGCGTGCGCGGTCGGGTCCCCGGTGGCCTCGCGCTCGTTGTGGCCGGCGGCGAGGAGCCCGCCGTCGGGGCCGAGCACGAGGGCGCCGACCGGTACGTCACCGGCCGGCACCGCCCGGGCGGCTTCCGCCAGCGCCCGGCGCATGGCGTCCCGCCACGGGTCCCGCAGGGGATCGGGACCGCGCGCGTCCTTCCTGTGGTGCGAGTGGTGCGGGTCGTGCGCGTGATGCCTGTCGTGCGGGTGATGCGAGTCGTGCGAGTCGTGCGGGTGGGTCACTAGCGAACGGTCTCCAGCACATCGGTGGCGCCCAGTGCCTCGGCGAGGCCGCCCAGGGCGTCGTCTTCGAGGGCGACCAGCGCCCTGCGGTTCACTCCGAGGTCGGCGAGCAGGTCCAGGTCGCCGAGCGGTCCGTCGGGGGCCGGGTCGGCGCCCGCCCGGGCCGCACCGGCTTCCGCGCCGGTGTCCGGTTCTTCGTGGTCGAGGTCCTCCTCCTCGAAGGCGGCGACCGCCTCCTCCTCGCCGTCCTCGGTCCCGTCGAGGTCCAGCTCGTCGAGTTCGTCGTCCTCGTCGCTGCCGAGCAGTTCCTCGGTGAGCATCGAGCCGTACGAGCTGCGAGCGGCCGCCGCGGCGTTCGAGACGAAGATCCGGGGGTCGTCCTCACCGTCGATCCGGACGACGCCGAACCAGCCGTCCTCCTGCTCGATGAAGGCGACCACCGTGTCCTCGTCCACCGCGGCGTCGCGGGCGAGATCGGTCAGATCGGTCAGGGACTCGACGTCGTCGAGTTCCAGGTCGCTCGCTTCCCACCCGTCTTCGGTGCGCGCGAGCAGTGCGGCGAAGTACACCGTGACTCTCCCACTGGTCATAGGCGTGATGCCGGTTGGAGGTCCCCCCGGCCGGAGGCTGAGGGGTGGACGGACATTGACGCGTGCCGGTTCATGCCCCGCCCCATCGGCATCGTGGCAGAAACGGAGGCTTTGCGAGAGGTCTTCCGCGCTTGCGTCGTGCCGCGCCGCGCGCGTCGCGGGTGCCCGGAGGGGCCGCGAGCGGGTCGGCAGGGCCGTCGGGGCGGGCCCCGGGTCACCAGCGGAAGGTACGCATCCGCATCTGCTGGCGCATGCGGGCGGCCCGGGCGCGCCGCGGCTGGACCCGGTCGCGCAGTTCGCGGGCCTCGTTCAGCTCGCGCAGGAACTGGGCCCGGCGCGCCCGTCGCTGGGCGCTGGTCTCGGGCTCCTCGTCCTGTGTGCTCCCGCTCGGCTGCCGGTCGGGCATCGTCTCGGGCATCGGCCACCGTCCATGGCTGGTCCGTCGTCCTCCTCCGCGTCGCGAAGCAGACCCCCCCTGCCCCCACCTTCCCCCGGACGGCCGGATTGATGCCACTGCCGGGCCGGTCTCACAGGGCGGTCGGCGCGGTTACTGTGGGGTTATGCGGATTCACGTCGTCGACCACCCGCTGGTGGCGCACAAACTGACCACCCTGCGCGACAAGCGCACCGATTCCCCGACCTTCCGTCGGCTCGCCGACGAGCTGGTGACCCTGCTCGCCTACGAGGCGACCCGGGACGTGCGGACGGACCCGTCGGACATCGAGACCCCGGTGGGTCCGACCCGGGGCGTGAAGCTGTCGTACCCGCGTCCGCTGGTGGTGCCGATCCTGCGGGCCGGGCTGGGCATGCTGGACGGCATGGTGCGGCTGCTGCCGACCGCCGAGGTGGGCTTCATGGGCATGGTCCGCAACGAGGAGACCCTGGAGGCCTCCACGTACGCGACGCGGATGCCGGAGGACCTCTCGGGCCGGCAGGTGTACGTGGTGGACCCGATGCTGGCCACCGGCGGCACGCTGGTCGCGGCCATCCAGGAGCTGATCAAGCGCGGTGCCGACGATGTGACGGCGGTGGTCCTGCTGGCCGCCCCCGAGGGCATCGAGGTCATGGAGCGGGACCTGGCCGGGCAGCCGGTCACCGTGGTCACCGCCTCGGTGGACGAGCGGCTCAACGAGCACGGCTACATCGTGCCGGGGCTGGGCGACGCGGGCGACCGGATGTACGGCGCCGCCGAGTAGCCGCCGGGCGGCGGCGGTACCGCTGCCTGTTGTCTTCACCGCCTCCGGCCCGGCCGGAGGCGGTGCTGGTTCAGCAGTTCGCCGGAGCCGGCACGGGGTTGGCCAGGACGGCCATGGCCTTGTCGGCCTCCGGCTTCGCCTTGAGCTGGGTGAAGGCGGTGCCCAGGATCAGGTCGATGTCCGCGCTCGCGCGGGTGTCGGTCTGCAGGGTGGCGCCGGTCAGCTGGGTGCCGAGGACCGCGTAGGCCCGCTTGTCGGTCTTGGGGGAGCCCAGCAGTATCCCGGTTCCGGGCACCTTCTTGTCGAAGGTGGCGGGCGCGTTCCCGACCTTGCCGACCACGAAACCGCGTTTGCGCAGTTCGTCGCCGACGGCCTTGGCGAGGCCCGAGCGCGGGGTGGCGTTGTAGACGTTGACGGTGATCTGGCCGGGTTTGGGCAGTGCCGCCGCGGGGGCCTTGGAGGCGCCGGCGGGGGCCGCGGCCGGTTTGACCGCCGTGCCTTCGGCCTTGTCGCGGGTGCAGGGGGTGCCGGATCCCGCCGTGTTCTTCTTGCCGTCGTTGCCGAAGACGTCGACGAGCTGAAGCGTCCCGTAGCCCAGCAGGCCGAGCGCCACGACGGCGCCGAGGACGGCGAGCACGATCCGTCGGCGGCGCCGCGGACGGGACATACGGGGGTAAGCGGCTCCCGTTACGCGGTACTTTCCGCCCATGCCGGGGGGAGTGAGCATGCTCATGGGCGCAGCGTAGTGCGGCCCGGGGACGATGCCTACTAAATGATGTGTTGATAGTGCAGAGCAGACCCGAAAGGCTCAATCAGCCCAGTTCGAGAACGCGGGCGTGGAGCACTTGGCGCTGTTGCAGTGCGGCGCGCACGGCCCGGTGCAGGCCGTCCTCCAGGTAGAGGTCGCCCTGCCATTTCACGACGTGCGCGAAAAGGTCGCCGTAGAAGGTGGAGTCCTCGGCGAGCAGCGTTTCGAGGTCGAGCTGTCCCTTGGTGGTCACCAACTGGTCCAGCCGGACCGGGCGCGGCGCTACGTCCGCCCACTGCCGGGTGGTTTCCCTGCCGTGGTCGGGGTACGGCCGCCCGCTTCCGATGCGCTTGAAGATCACACGGAAAGCCTACCGGGCCGGTGCCTGCGGGCGCAGCCTCGCGACGTTGATGCAAAGGTGGCAAACAGTCCTATTTCGGGAGTGAGAGATGAGCGACAGCACCGCGCCGGCCGATCGGATCGCCGCCGGTTACGCCTTCACCGGACCCGCGCTCGACCTGGGGGCCCTGCTCTGGGACGGGAGCTGCCGGCCGGATCTGCAGATCCGGGTGCCGCTGTCGATGCTGAACCGGCACGGGCTCGTCGCGGGTGCCACCGGCACCGGGAAGACCAAGACGCTGCAGCTCATCGCGGAGCAGCTGTCGGCGAACGGGGTGCCGGTGTTCCTCGCGGACGTCAAGGGGGACGTCTCCGGGGTGTCGGCACCCGGCACTCCCGGCCCGAGGATCGAGGAGCGGGCCCGGGAGGTGGCCCAGGAATGGGAGCCCCGGGGCTGCCCCGCCGAGTTCTACTCGCTGGGCGGGATCGGGCCCGGAATTCCGGTGCGGGCCACGGTGACCGCATTCGGTCCGGTGCTCCTGTCGAAGGTGCTCCAGCTCAACCAGACGCAGGAGCAGTCGCTCGGTCTGATCTTCCACTACGCGGATTCCAAAGGCCTGGAACTGATCGATCTGAAGGATCTCCGGGCGGTGGTGGCATTTCTGGTTTCCGATCGCGGAAAGCCCGAACTGAAGGGGATCGGGGGTCTCTCCACGGTCACCGCCGGAGTCATTCTGCGGGCCCTCACCGCATTCGAGCAGCAGGGGGCGTCGGAGTTCTTCGGCGAGCCCGAGTTCGACACCAGTGAATTCCTGCGGACGGCGGCGGACGGCCGTGGAACGGTTTCCGTCCTGGAACTCCCGGCGGTCCAGGACAAACCCCAGCTGTTCTCGACGTTCCTGATGTGGCTGCTGGCCGACCTCTACACCGATCTTCCGGAGGTCGGCGATCTGGACCGGCCCAAACTGGTCTTCTTCTTCGACGAGGCGCACCTGCTGTTCAACGGGGCGTCCAAGGCGTTCCTGGAGGCCATCACCCAGACGGTCCGGCTGATCAGGTCGAAGGGCATCGGGGTGTTCTTCGTGACCCAGACGCCGAAGGACGTGCCGGCGGACGTGCTGGCCCAGCTCGGCAACCGGGTGCAGCACGCGCTGCGGGCGTTCACCCCGGACGACGCGCAGGCCCTGAAGGCCACCGTGAAGACCTTCCCCCATTCGGAGTACGACCTGGAGGAGCTGCTCACCGGGCTGGGCACCGGCGAGGCCGTGGTGACGGTGCTGAGCGAGAACGGGGCGCCGACCCCGGTGGCCGCGACCCGGCTGCGGGCGCCGCAGTCGCTGATGGGTCCGATCGAGGCGGGCGCGCTGGACGCGGCGGTCAGGGGTTCGCTGCTCTGGTCCCGGTACGCGGAGCCGGTGGACCGGGAGTCGGCCTACGAGAAGATCAGCGCCGACCAGGCGGCGGCGGAAGCGGCGGCGGAGGCGGCGGCCGCCGCGGCGGAGGCGGAGAAGGAGGCCGAGAAGCAGGCCAGGACGGCGGCGAAGGCCCCCAAGCCGGATCCCTCGCTGACCGAACAGGTGGTGGGCAGCGGGCTGTTCCGCTCGCTGGCCCGGTCGATCGGCACCCAGTTGGGCCGGGAGATCTCACGGTCGCTGTTCGGCACGGCCCGGCGGCGGCGCTGACGGCCTGCGGTCCGGCGGTCGCCGGCCGTCCTCAGCGGGCGCGGCTGCTCCACACGGTGCTCTCGGCGTAGTGGTTGTCGTATACCGGGGAGGAGTCCTTGATGTCCTGGACGGTGGCCTCCCCGGCGTTGACCCGGCCCAGCAGGCGGTAGTAGTCGAACCGCTCCATGCCGGGGGCGAAGCCGACGAGCACCTCGGCGCCGGTGCCGGGGGCGGGGGCGAAGGCGTGCTCGGTGCCGGGCGGGACGGCGAGGAAGTCCCCCCGGCCGAGGGTGACGACCTCCTGGCCAAGGAGCAGGTCCAGCCGGCCGTCGAGGACGTAGAAGAACTCGGTGGCCCGGGTGTGGAAGTGCACCGGGGCGCCGGCCGCGCCCGGCTCGAAGCGGGCGGTGTTGCAGGTGAGGCCGGGCTGGTCGGCGAGGAGGGTGATCAGGCTGCCGGGGGCGTCGGAGACGGTCTCGGCGGTGGCGGCGCGGGTGATCAGGGGCTGCGTGGTCTTCATATGATCAATCTATTTCGCCCGTTGACCGGGTAAAGAGGTCAATCAGGGGTCGGTTTTCCCGGTCAATTCTTGGCCGCCGCTGCTTTGGCCGCCGCCTTCGCGGCCTGTTTGTGGGCGCGGACCTTCGCCAGGGACTCCGGGCCGGTGATGTCCGCCGCCGAGCGGTAGACCCCGGCCGGGCCGTAGTCCCCGGCCGCCTCCCGCCAGCCCTTGGGGCGTACGCCCATCCGCTTGCCCAGCAGGGCCAGGAAGATCTGGGCCTTCTGCTCGCCGAAGCCGGGCAGCGCCTTCAGCCGGCGCAGCAGCTCCGCCCCGGTGCCGGCGTCCGCCCAGAGGGCCGTGACCTCTCCGTCGTAGTGCTCGACCAGGTACGCGCAGAGCTGCTGCACCCGTTTGGCCATCGACCCGGGATAGCGGTGCACGGCCGGCTTCTCGGAGAGCAGCGCGGCGAAGGCCTCCGGGTCGTAGGCGGCGATGGCGTGCGCGTCGAGGTCCTCGGCGCCGAGCCGGGAGGCGATCGTCCAGGGGCCGGTGAAGGCCCATTCCATCGGCACCTGCTGGTCGAGCAGCATGCCGACCAGGGCCGCCAGGGGGCTGCGGCCGAGCAGCGCGTCCGCCTCGGGCTGCTGGGCGAGCCGGAAGGTGATGTCCGTGTCCATGCCTCCAGCCTGCCCCGGCCGGCCGCTCCCCGCGCGGTTGTCGGACCCCCGGCCTAGCGTGGTAGCGGAGCGGACACGTGACAGGAGTGGATCGATCATGACTGATTTCCCCGAGGGCGCACCGTGTTGGGCCGATGCCATGTTCAAGGACGTGGAGGGTGCCAAGGCCTTCTACGCGGAGGTGCTGGGCTGGACCTTCGGTGAGGCGGCCAGTGAGTTCGGCAGCTACACCCAGGCCTACTCCGAGGGGAAGGCGGTCGCGGCCGTGGTCCCGCCGATGCCGGGCGGCGAGGACGTGCCCTCGGCCTGGTGCCTGTACTTCGCCTCGGCGGACGCGGCGGCCACCGCCGCGAAGGTGAAGGCGGCCGGCGGCACCCTGCTGATGGAGCCGATGCAGATCGGCACCTTCGGCACGATGGCCCTCGCGCAGGAGCCCAGCGGGGCGGTGTTCGGGATCTGGCAGCCGGGCGAGCACCGGGGCTTCGAGAAGATGGGCGAGAACGGCGCCTACGCCTGGGCCGAGGTGTTCACCCGCGACCCGGACCGGGCCGACGCCTTCCTGGAGGGCGTGTTCCCCTACCGGTCGGAGAAGATGGCGGACCCGGACGAGCCCGAGATGGACTTCCGGGTGTTCAGCCTGGGCGACGCCCCGCAGCCGGTGCTGGGCCGGATGCTGATGGGCGAGGACTTCCCGCCCGAGGTGCCCTCCTACATCCAGCTGTACTTCACCGTCCCGGACTGTGACGCGGCGGTGGAGAAGGCCAAGTCCCTCGGCGGGCAACTGCACTTCGGGCCGATGGACAGCCCGTTCGGCCGCTTCGCGGCCATCGCCGACCCGCAGGGCGCGGCGTTCGCGGTGATCGACCTGTCCACCACGGTCGGCGAGATGCCGGAGTTCTCCGAGGCTTAGGCCGTCCCTTCCGGCTGCCTAGGCCGTCAGGACCCCGGCCGGGGTCCTGACGGCCGGGGTGCCGGGCAGGGCGCCGAACCAGACGCGGGTGACCGCGCTCACGCAGCGGGCTCCGCAGCGGTCCGAGGGGACCACCAGCTGGGCGCCCGCGCCGTCGAGGTCCCGGCCGTCGAGGCGGGTGGCCAGCAGGACCGGGCTGCCGCCGAAGTCCTCGTCCAGCTCGGCCCAGGCCACCACGCTGTGGTGGCCGTCCCCGCCTCTGACGGTGATCAGGAACCGGGAGCGGTCCTTGCGCCGGCCGGAGTCGAACACCGGCCCGGCGTCGGCGACCACCTCGCGCAGCAGCGGCCCCTCGAACACATGGTGCTGGGGGCCGTTGGTCGCGCAGTCGAAGGTGACCTCCGCCCGGTGCCGGCGCCAGGCGCGCAGGTCCGCGACGCTGAGCAGCCCTGGGTGCGCCAGTTCTCCGTGCAGCACGAGTTCGGCCATGGAGGGCTGATGCCCTCCTTCGGCCATGGCGGAAACCTCGTCTGCGAGCTTGGGGTATTGAGACAGCTGGCAGCTGAGCGGGTTCTAGTGCGATTCACCTTGCATCTTCTGCCAGACCGCATCGCGGGTCACGGGCAGCTCGGTGAACCGGACCCCGGTGGCGTCCCGCAGGGCGTTGGCGAAGGCCGGGGCCACCGGGTTGAAGGGGCTCTCGCTCATCGACTTGGCGCCGAGCGGGCCGATGGCGTCCGAGGTCTCCATGAAGTGGACCTCGGTGCGCGGGACATCGGCGTACTGGGGCAGCCGGTAGCGGCGGAAGGCCGCGGTGGTGACCTCCCCGCGCCCGTCCACCCGTACGGTCTCGAAGAGGGTGGCGCCCAGGGCCTGGGCTACTCCGCCCTCGACCTGGCCGCGGCACTGCATCGGGTTCATGACCTTGCCCGCGTCGGCCGCGTGCACGCTCCGCAGGATCTTCATCTCGCCGGTACCCGGGTCGACCGCGAGCCGGAACCACTGGGCGTTGAAGGCCACCGAGCGGGGGCTGCCGCCCCAGTGGCCGTCCGCCGCGATCTCCTCCAGCGCGCCCTTGTCGTACGCGGCCTCGTACAGCTCCTTGAGGGTGACGGTGCGGCCCGCGCAGTCGAAGGCCTCGGTCCCCTGCTTGCACAGGTGCCGGGCGACCCCGGTGTGCCGGGCGGCGAAGGTCTGGAGGCGTTCGGCGAGGGACTGGGCGGCCAGCATCACGGCCTTGCCCGCGACGACCGTGCCGGCCGAGCCGAAGGCGCCGGTGTCGTGCCGGACCACGTCGGTGTCCGACTGGCGGACGGTGATCCGGTCGACCGTGGTGTTCAGCGCGCCCGCGGTGATCTGCTTGTGGACGGTGGTGGTGCCGTTGCCGAACTCCGCGGTGCCGACCGCGATGTCGTAGGTGCCGTCGCGGAGCAGGCTGACCCGGGCGTCGGCGAAGTGGCCGCCCGGCGGCCCGGTCGCGATCATGGCGACCGCGGTGCCGGTGCCGGTGAGCCAGCCCTCCGGCACGTCCAGATGGCTGCGGTCCTCGGCGATGGCCTCGCGGACCACCTCCATGCACTGCTTCATCCCGTAGGAGGCGATGAAGAGGTCCTCCTCGTGGCCGATCGGGGTCACCATGTGGTCGCCGGGGCCGATGACGTTCTTCTCGCGGAGTTCGAGGGGATCCATGCCGAGTCTGATCGCCAGCTCGTCCATCATCGATTCGAGGGCGAAGAGGACCTGTCCCAGGCCGTAGCCGCGGAAGGCGCCGGCCGGGACCCCGTTGGTGTAGACGGAGTAGGCCTCCACCTCCTTGTTCGGCGCCCGGTAGACGGCGAAGGACTCGCCGACGCTGTGGAACATCACGGCCGGGCCGTGGTTTCCGTAGGCGCCGGTGTTGGCGACCACCCGGATGCGGAGCGCGGTGAGGGTGCCGTCGGCCTTGGCCCCCATCTTGATGGTGATCTTGAAGGGGTGGCGGGTGGTGGCCCCGTAGAACTGCTCGGCCCGGGTGAACTCCAGCTTCACCGGGCGCCGCAGCTTCAGGGCGGCGAGGACCACGATGTCCTCGGTGAGCATCTCCTGCTTGCCGCCGAACCCGCCGCCCACCCGGCCCGCGACCACCCGGACCTCGTCCTCGTTCAGGTCGTAGAGCGCGCACAGCGCCCGCCGGGTCAGGAACGGGGCCTGGGTGGAGGAGCGGACGGTGATCCGCTCGCCGGTCCCGTCCTCCTTGGGCTCGAAGTAGGCGACGCTGCCGTGGGTCTCCAGGCTGGCGTGCTGCACCCGCTGGGTCTGGAAGGTCTCCTCGTGGACCACGTCCGCCTCGGCGTAGCCCCGCTCCATGTCGCCCAGGGTGTTGTGGACCTCCCCGCAGACGTTGTTCCCGGCCCGGAAGATCCCCGACTCGGGGCCCTTGGGGTGGATCACCGGGGCGCCCGGGAGCATGGCCTCCTCCGGGTCGATCACATACGGCAGTTCCTCGTACGTGACGACCACCCGGCGGCAGCCCTCCTCGGCGGCCTGCTCGCTGTCGGCGACCACGGCCGCCACCCGCTGGCCGACGAAGCGGACCACGTCGTCCAGGACGCGGGTGTCCATCGGGTCCTCGGTGGGGTGCTCGTGCCGGGCCGAGGAGTAGAGGTGCTCGGGGGCGTCATGATGGGTGAACACGGCGTGCACGCCCGGGACTTCGAGGGCGTCACTGGTGTCGATGGAGACGATCCGGGCGTGCGGGTGCGGGGAGCGCAGCAGCTTCATGTGGAGCAGCCCGGGCACCTCCACGTCGAAGGTGTAGCGGGCGGTCCCGGTGACCACCAGCGGGCCGGCCGGGGCGCCCAGGCTCTTGCCGACGGCCTCGCCGGCCCCGGGGAGTTCGGTGTGCTTCACCCCGCGCACCGCGTCCTCGATGGCCCGGTAGCCGGTGCAGCGGCAGATGTTGCCCTTGAAGGCGCGCGGCAGGTCGTCGAGCTTCCCGTCGTCGTGGGCGGTGCCCTGCTCGGCCTGGAGGGCGGCGGTGGTCATCAGGAACCCGGCCGTGCAGAACCCGCACTGGAAGCCCTGGGCGTCGAGGAACTTCTGCTGTGCCGGGTGGAGTTCGCCGCCCTCCCGGGCCAGGCCCTCCACGGTGGTGACGGACCGGCCCTCGGCGCGGACCGCCGGGTAGATGCAGCTGTGCACGGGCCGGCCGTCGACATGGACCGTGCAGGCCCCGCAGTCGCCCTGGTCGCAGCCCTTCTTCACGCCGAACCAGCCCTGGTCGCGCAGATAGGTGCGCAGGCACTGGCCGGGACGCGGGTCCTTCTCGAAGCGCTTCCGGTTGATCTCGATCTCGAAGCTCATCGGTCGGTCTCCTCGGTGAGTTCGCGGCGGATCTCCTCGGCGAGGCGCAGCGCCATGTGGCGGCGCCAGGAGGGCAGTCCGTGGATGTCGTCGAACCAGTCCGCCGCCGGGACGGCACCGTCGATGGTGCGGCGCAGTTCGGCGGCCGTGGGGGGCAGCGGGAACCAGAAGCGGAAGGGCCGGGTGGTCGCGGCGGTGACGGTCAGCGAGAAGGCGCCGTCCTGCGGGTCGGAGGTGCCGATGACCAGGGCGCCGGAGCGGCCGAGCCCGTAGAGGGAGGCCTGCCGGAAGGCGGTACGGGCGTCCAGGGCGCGGGCCGGCAGGGTCACCGAGCGGAGCAGGTCGCCGGGGTTCAGGTCCTTGACCCCGGCGCCCTTGACGAAGGAGTCGACGGGGACCCGGCGGGTGGCCCCGTCCTGGCCCTGGATCAGGCAGACCCCGTCCAGGGCGGCGGTCAGGGAGATCATCGGGCCGGCCGGCAGGCCGTTGCAGAGGTTCCCGCCGACGGTGGCCATGTTCCAGATCTTGAAGGAGGCCAGGAAGGCGCGGCAGCACTGCTCGAAGAGCGGGGCGGCGGTGGCGGGCAGGGTCCGGCCGAACCGGGAGAGCTCGGTGATGGTGCAGGTGGCGGAGATCTCCAGGGAGCCGTCCGGATGCCAGGAGAGCGGTGCCCAGCCCATCCGGGAGAGGTCGACCAGCCGGCGGATGTGCGGCTGCGGCTCGGAGAACAGGTAGGTGCCGCCGCCCAGCCAGGCGTCGCCCTCGCGCCAGGGTTCCCGGCGCCGTGCGTCCCGCACGTCGAGCACGGTGTTCAGATCCATTTCCGCCGCCAGTCGTTCCTGCAGTCGTTCCTGTTGGGATTCCGGCCAGTGAAACAACGGGGACGGGTGGGAGGCGACTGGTCCCGGACACGGAAAACCACCATCGCGCACCGACCGCTCCTGGTGGATCGTCCAAGAGGCTAACTATCGAATTGCCCTTGCATTTACCATGGCAAGCCCCGTATTCACCTCGCGAACGTGGGCAGCACCCACCGCAAGGAGACCCGCCGTGCACGTCCTCGACCTGCTCCAGACAGACAGCCTCGGACTCACCCTGCTCTGGGGCGAGGAGGCCCTTCTCGGCCACGAGGTCAGCGGGGTCACCGCCACCGACCTGGAGGACCCGGGACGCTTCCTGGGCCCCGGCGAGATCGTGCTCAGTGGGCTGGTCTGGTGGGCGCCCGGGGAGCCCGCCCGCACCGAACGCTTCGTCGCCGCCCTCGCCGAGGCCGGGGCCAGCGCCCTGCTCGCCGGGGAGGAGACCCACGGCCGGGTCCCCGAGGAACTCCTCGACGCCTGCCGGGCCCGCCGCATCCCGCTGCTGTCGGTGCCCGCCCGGACCAGCTTCCGGGCGGTGACCGAGACCGTGTACCTGCGCCAGTGGGGGGACCTCAGCCGCCGCCCGACCCGGCTGTTCGCGCTCCCGGAGAACGTCCGCAACGAGCTCAGCGGACTGCTGGAACGCGGCGCCGGACCGGCCGAGCTGCTGGAACGGGCCTGCGCCCACCTGGGCCGGCTGCCCTGCTACCTGCTGACCGCGAGCGGCCGCACGGTGGCCCGTACCCCCTCCGCCCCGCCCATCGCCCCCGCACGGGCGGCCGGACCGGCCCGGCCGGGCGGGGTCAGCCTGCGGATCGAGGCCGACGGCAGCCCCTACGACGCCTGGCAGCTGCACGTGCCGGACCCGGACGCGGCACCGCCCCGGGTGCTGCACGAGATCGCCGAGGTGTTCGCCCAGTACCGGGACGGCCAGGCCCGGCGCGCGGCGGCCGACCGGCGGGCCGGGGAGGAGCTGATCGCCCTGCTGGACTCGCCGGTCCCATCCGAGCCGGGGGTACTGGAGGACGCCCTGCACGCCGCCGGACTGCCGCCGCGCGGCCCCTACCGGGTGCTGGTCGCCACCTCCGGGGACGCCCTCGCCGAGGCACTCGCCCACCTCGGCGGCACCGCCGTGGTCGGCCGGGCGGCCGCCGTACTGCACGAGGGGGCGGAGGCGGGGACGGGGACGGCCGGGGGGCCGGAGGCGGAGGCGGGAGGCGCGCCGGACGTGGCGGAGGCGCTGGCGGGGATCTGGCCGCTGGTCCGGGCCTGCCACCCCGACCCGGACCTCCGGCTCGGCCTCGGGGCCCGCGCGGCCGGCACCGAGGACCTGCGGACGGCCCTCGGCCAGGCCCGGTTCGCGCTCACCGCGGCGGACCAGGAACGCCCGGTCCGCGCGGTCGACCAACTCGACACCCTGTCGGCACTGCTGGCCGGGGTGCCGCCCGAGGTGCGCAGGGTGTTCGGGGCCCGGACCCTCGGCCTGCTGGGCGACGGGATGCTCCGCGAGACCCTGGAGGTGTTCCTGGCGAACAACTGCTCCTGGACCCGCACGGCGGAGGCCCTGCACCTGCACGTGAACACGGTCCACTACCGGATCGAACGGGTCGAGTCCCTGACCGGCCGCGACCTGTCCCGCCTCGACCACAAGCTCGACCTGTACGCGGCCCTGCTCTGCGGCTGACCGGGGCCATGCCGATGCCCGGGTCCGTCCGGCCCGGGCCGGACGGAGTACGGGCGCGGCAAGGCGGCCGGGCGGCCGGATCGGGTGGGCGGTCGGGTCAGGGGGCGTGGGTGCCGTCGCCGGGAGCGTGCGCCCCGCCGGGGGTGGCGATCCCGGCCGGGGAGCCGGCCATGAGCAGCCCCTCGCCCTCGGCGGGGGCCGGGGCCCGGCCGTGGGCGGCGGGGGCGCCGGGGGTGAGCGGTGCGTCCCGTTCGGCGGGGGCTTCGGCGTCGAGCAGTGCCTCCAGTCCGGCGGCGGGCAGGGCCCGGCCGCGGGTGACGGCGGCCGTGAAGGCCGGCCCGCCCAGGGCGGACCGGGCGGCCGCGGTCGCCCGGTCGGTGTCGGTGCGCTCGCCCGGCGGCAGCGGGGTGCCCTGGGACTCCCGGAGCTGCGCCGCCGCGCCCAGCAGCAGGGCCGCCGACTCGGCCCGGCCGTCCGCCGCGAAGGCGCCGGCCAGCCCCTCCAGGGCCAGCGCCCGGGCCCGCGGGTCGCCGGTCCGGTCGGCCGCCGCCAGCCCCTCCCGGTGCAGCCGCTCGGCCCCGGCCGCGTCCCCGCGCTGCTCGGCCGCGTAACCGAGCTGGGCCAGGATCAGCGCCGTACCGGAGTCCACGCCCAGCCGGCGGTTCCAGTCCAGCCAGGGCAGCAGCAGGGCCTCCGCCACGTCCGGCTCCCCGCGCCGGCGGGCCCCGAGCGCCAGGCCGGTCTCGGCGAACTGCTCGGCCGGCCGGTGGGACTGCTCCGCGGCCAGCCGCCGGGCCCGCTCGTGGTAGCCGGTGGCCCCCGAGTCGTCCCCGGTCAGCAGGGCGATCCGGCCCAGCCTGCTCAGCCCGAAGGAGGCACTGGTCCACAGCCGCAGGGCCTCGGCGTCCCGCACCCCCGCCTCGTGCAGCCGGGCCGCCTCCGCGTAGTCCCCGGAGATCTCGGCGAGGACGCCCAGCTGCTCGTTGGCCCCCAGCAGGCCCCACCGGTCACCGGTCTCGGCGAACAGCGCCGCATTGGCCTCGGCGTAGCGGCGCAGCTCCGCGAGGTCCCCCCGGTAGAGGGCGCGGTTGGCCCGGACGCCGAGCGTGGCGGCCTGCCCCCAGAGGTCCCCGGCGGCCCGGAACTCCTCGTGGAGGGAGCCCAGTTCCTCGTCCTCCGCACGGCGCCCGGCCGGTCCGGCGAAACCGCAGTGGGCGAACGCCAGCAGCCAGCGGCTGTCCGCGTCCGCCCCGTCCGCCCCGTCCGCCCCGTCCGCCGTGCCGGAGCCGCTCGCGGGCGGCACGGCGTCGCTGCCGCTGATCAGGCCGAAGGCCGCCCGCCGGGTCCGGGCGGAGGCCAGCGCGACCGGATCGGGCGCGCCGGCGGGGGCCGCCCCGAGGACCAGGTCCAGGGCGCGGACCGCCTCGCCGATCCGGCCGCGCAGATGCCAGTACCAGGAGAGGGAGTTGACCAGCCGCAGACCCTCCGGGCCGCCCTCCTCCAGGGCGGCCCGCAGGTTCGGGGACTCGGCGTCGAGCCGGGCCAGCCAGTGCCGCTGGTCCGGTCCGCGCAGCGCGGGCGCCGCCCGCTCGGCGAGGTCGGCGAAGTGCCGGGCGTGCCGGCGGCGGACCCGGTCCCGCTCCGGCGGGTCCGCCTCGGCCAGCCGCTCCAGGCCGTACGCCAGGACCGACTCCAGCATCCGGTAGCGGGGGGCGCCGTCCGGGTCCGCCGTGTAGCCGGTGCCCACCAGGGAGCGGTCCACCAGCCGGCTCAGCAGGTCGAGCACCTCGTACTCGGGCAGGTCCGGCCCGGCGCAGACCGCCTCGGCGGACTCCAGGGTGAACCCGCCGGTGAACACGGCCAGCCGGCGCAGCAGCATCCGCTCGGCCGGGGGCAGCAGCTCCCAGCTCCAGTCGATCATCGCGCGCAGGGTCCGCTGGCGGGCCGGGGCGTCCCGGCGCACCTGGCTGAGCAGCCGGAAACGGTCGTGCAGCCGGTCGGCGAGGGCGTGCACACCGAGGGTCCGGACCCGGGTGGCGGCCAGTTCCAGGGCCAGCGGGATCCCGTCCAGCCGACGGCAGATCAGCGCCACGGCCTCCCTGTTGCCCGGTTCCAGGACGAAACCGGGGGCGCCGGCGGCGGCCCGCGCGGCGAAGAGTTCCATGGCCTCGGCGCCGTCGAGCGGGGCCACCGCCTCCAGGGTCTCCCCGGCCAGCGCCAGGGGGTCCTGGCTGGTGGCGAGGATCCGCAGGCCGGGGGCGCGGCCGAGCAGCGGGCCGACCAGGGCGGCGAGCGGCTCGACGAGCTGCTCGCAGTTGTCGAGGACGAGCAGCAGCCGCCGCCCGGCGAGCGCCCCGGCCAGGCGCTCGGCGGTGCCCGCCGGACCGCTGCCGGGCGGACCGCCGCCGACGGGACCGCCCGCCGCCGCCCCGGTGTCGGGCCCGTCGTCGCGGAGGCCGAGCACGTCCGCCACGGCGTCCGCCGGATCGCCGCCCGCGCCGATGCCGGCGAGTTCGACGAACCAGACCCCGTCGGGGAACTCCTCGGGGAACGCGGCGGGGAACTCGGCGGGCGCGGTCATCCGGGCGGCCGCCGCCAGCGCCAGCCGGGTCTTCCCGACCCCGCCGGGCCCGACCAGGGTCACCAGCCGCCCGGCCCGCACCAGCTCCGCCACCCGGCCGACCGCCGCCTCGCGCCCGACCAGCGAGCTGACGGGCGCGGGCACATTGCCGGGGACGGCCGGGCTCCCGCTCGCGGGGGCGCTTCCGGGCCCGGCCGGGGGTGCCGCCGGGGGCGCGTTCGTGGGCGTGGCGCCCGGTGTGCCCGCGCGCGTGGCTCCGGGCGCGCCCGCGCCCGTACCGGCCCGTGCGCCCCATGGCGCGCCCCCGACCGGGTCCGGAACCCGGTCCGCCACCGGGGCCGTCGGCGAGCCCGCCGCGAGACCCGCCGCGAGACCCGGCTCCAGAGGCGGCTCCAGGGACGGGTCCTGCCGGAGCATCGCCTCGTGGAGCCTGGCCAGGGCGGGTCCCGGGTCGATCCCCAGTTCCTCGGCGAACCGCTCCCGCAGCTCCCGGTAGGCGCCCAGGGCCTCGTTCTGCCGCCCCGCCCCGTAGAGCGCCCGCATATACGCGGCCGACAGCCGCTGGCGCAAGGGGTGTTCGCCCACCAGGGCAGCCAAGTCATCGGCCAATACCGTGTGTTCGCCCAGCTCCAGACGGAGTTCCGCCCAGTCCTCCCAGGCCGTCACCCGCTGCTCCTCCAGCCCGGCCACCGCCGCCCGGGCGAACCCGGCGTCCCGTACGTCGGCGTAGGCCGCCCCGCGCCAGAGCCCCAGCGCATCCGCCAACAGCCTTACGCGGGAACGTGGTTCACCCTCCGCCCGGGCGCGCGCGGTGAGGGCCTCGAACCGTCCCGCGTCCACCTGCTCCCGGCCCACCCGCAGGGTGTACCCGGCCGGTCCGTACGCCACCAGGGCGCGGGCCCCGGGGTCCGCCGCGGCCAGTGCCCGGCGCAGCTGGGAGACCTTGGTCTGAAGGGAGTTGGCGGGATTGCCCGGGGGTTCCGCGCCCCACAGGTCGTCCACGAGCCGGTCCACCGGCACCGGCCGGCCGTACCGCACGAGCAGCGCGGCCAGCAGCGTACGCACCTTGGACTCGGGCACGGGGACGGGAGTTCCCCCGTCCGTCCGGACGGTGACCGGGCCCAGCACCTCGAAAAGCATGTGATCACGCTAACCGGTGACGTCCCCCGGACGGCGGGCCCACCCGCCGGGCCGAGGGCCGCCGTGCGCGGGCGTGCGCGGGCGTGCGCCGGCCGTGCGTGGACCGTCGGCGGTTCGTGCGCGGCCCCCCGCATCGTGATGTCCGTACCCACCGGGGGCCGCCCACCGGCCCCCGGAACCCGGAACCCGGAACCCGCACCACCCCGACCCGTGAAGGACATCCCATGCCGCTCGGAACCGTCACCTCCCGTGAGATCCGGCTCGCCGCCCGCCCCCTCGGCGCCCCCGCCCCGACCGACTTCGCCCTGGTCGCCACGGAGGTCCCCGAACCCGCCGAGGGCCAGATCCTGGTCCGCAACACCTGGATGTCGGTGGACCCGTACATGCGGGGCCGGATGGACGACGCCCCCTCCTACCTCCCGCCGTTCCGGCTGGGCGCCGCCCTGGAGGGCAGCGCCGTCGGCGAGGTGATCGCCTCCCGGGACGCCTCGGTCCCCGTCGGGGCCACCGTGTCGCACTTCCTGGGCTGGCGGGAGCACGCCGTACTGGACGCGGCCGCCGCCACCGTCATCGATCCCGGCCTGGCCCCACCGGCCGCCTGGCTGGGCGCCCTCGGCACCACCGGCCTGACCGCGTACGCCGCGCTCACCCGCACCGCCCCGGTCCGGGAGGGGGACGTGGTGTTCGTGTCGGCGGCCGCCGGGGCGGTCGGCAGCGTGGCCGGGCAGCTGGCCCGCAGGCTGGGCGCCTCCCGGGTGATCGGCTCGGCCGGCGGACCGGCGAAGACCCGGAAGCTGCTGGACCTGTTCGGCTACGACGCGGCCGTGGACCACCGGGCCGGCGGGCTGCCGGAACAACTGGCCCAGGCCGCCCCCGACGGGGTGGACGTCTATCTGGACGCGGTCGGCGGGGACCACCTCCAGGCGGCCGTCGGCGCCATCCGGCCGGGCGGCCGGATCGCCCTGGTCGGCGCGATCAGCGGCTACAACGCCACTGCCCCGGCCCCGGGCCCGGACAACCTGTTCCGGGCCGCGGCCCAGGAGGCCACCCTGCGGGGCATGCTGGTCAGCAGCCACTTCGACCTCTTCCCGGAGTGGATCGGGAAGGCGGCCGGCTGGCTGGCGGACGGCAGTCTGCGCACCGAGCAGACGGTGGTCGAGGGGCTGGAGCGGGCCCCCGAGGCCTTCCTCGGCGTCCTGGGCGGCGCCAACACCGGCAAGATGCTGGTCCGGCTGGACGGTGGCCGCTGATGTCCCGCGTCCTGCTGGTGGTGGCCCACCCGCGCACCGACTCGCTGACCGCCCAGCTCGCCGACCGGGCCCGTACCGACCTGCTCGCCCAGGGCCACCAGGTCGACCTGCTGGACCTGCACCGGGAGGGCTTCGACCCGCTGGTGACCCCGTCGGACGAGCCGGACTGGGCCGACCCGGCCAAGGAGTACACCCCGGAGGTCCACGCCCACATGCGGCGGATCGAGGAGGCCGACGCGCTGGTGGTGGTCTTCCCGCTGTGGTGGTTCGGGCTGCCCGCGATCCTCAAGGGCTGGGTCGACCGGGTGTGGAACCACGGCTTCGCCTACGGCGCCGGGAGCCCGCGGCTGGCCGGCCGGCGGATGCTGTGGATCGGCCTGGTCAGCTACGGCGAGGCGCAGTTCACCGAGAAGGGCTGGGACCAGGTGGTCGCCCGGGTGCTGCGGGAGGGGATCTCCGGATTCTGCGGCATCGAGGACGCGTCCGTGCACTTCGTGTACGACTCGCTGACCGCGGGCGAGCAGGCCCTGGCCCAGGCGGGCCCGGCCCTGGAGACCCTGGGACTCACCCGACCGGACGCCTCCGGAGTGCCGACCCGTTGAGCCGACGGTATGAATGGAATCCGGCCGGAATGACCTGAATCCGACCTACCTGTCTGTCGAACGGAGTGGGACGGCCATGGACGACTATCCGCTGCTCAATCTCTTCTGGACGATGCTGTGGCTGTTCCTGTGGGTGATGTGGTTCTTCCTGCTGTTCAAGGTGGTCACCGACATCTTCCGTGACCACAGCCTGAGCGGCTGGGGCAAGGCCGGCTGGCTGGTCCTGGTCCTGCTGCTGCCCTACCTCGGCGTCCTGATCTATCTGATCGCCCGCGGCCGGAGCATGGGCGAACGCGACGTGAAGCAGGTCAAGGAGCAGGAGGAGGCCTTCCGCCAGTACGTCCGCAAGGCCGCCGGCACCGAAGGCACCGCCGCCCCGGGCGGCAGCTCGGTGGACGACCTGCACAAGCTGGCGGCCCTGAAGGACAAGGGCGACCTCAGCCAGGAGGAGTTCGACCGAGCCAAGGCCAAACTCCTCACCTGACCCACACCCGCCCGCGCGCGGGAAACGCGAAGAGCCCCACCGCAAGCGGTGGGGCTCTTCGACATCGTGCCCGGTGAGGCACTGGCGGAGGATACGAGATTCGAACTCGTGAGGGGTTGCCCCCAACACGCTTTCCAAGCGTGCGCCCTAGGCCACTAGGCGAATCCTCCGGGGCAAACAATACAAGACGTTGAGGGGTGCTCGCGAACGTGATCGTCGGCCGGGGTCCGGGAGGGGGTCCCGGAGGGATCCGGGTGGGGGGCCGGGTGGGGTTCGGGAGGGGGGCGGTCGATTCCGGGGGCCGGTATCCGCTACGCTGGGGCCAGCCCCTCACGTGGCGTCATCTCACCGAACTCCCCCAGGGCCGGAAGGCAGCAAGGGTAAGTGGGCTCTGGCGGGTGCGTGGGGGGCGCTTGCGTTTCCGGGGGCCGGTGGCCGCCCGATGTCGGCGGGCCCGGATAACCTCGTGAGTGTGTCGTCCCTTGCGCTGTACCGCCGCTACCGCCCCGAATCCTTCGCCGAGGTCATCGGACAGGAGCATGTCACTGTCCCGCTGATGCAGGCCCTGCGGAACAACCGGGTCAATCACGCGTACCTGTTCAGCGGGCCGCGCGGCTGCGGCAAGACGACCAGTGCGCGGATCCTGGCCCGCTGCCTCAACTGTGAGCAAGGTCCCACTCCCACGCCCTGCGGGGAGTGCCAGTCCTGCCGGGACCTGGCGCGCAACGGCCCGGGGTCGATCGATGTCATCGAGATCGACGCGGCCTCGCACGGTGGTGTGGACGATGCCCGTGACCTGCGCGAGAAGGCGTTCTTCGGGCCGGCCAGCAGCCGGTACAAGATCTACATCATCGACGAGGCCCACATGGTCACCTCGGCGGGCTTCAACGCCCTGCTGAAGGTGGTCGAGGAGCCGCCGGAGCACCTCAAGTTCATCTTCGCCACCACGGAGCCGGAGAAGGTCATCGGGACCATCCGGTCCCGGACGCACCACTATCCGTTCCGGCTGGTGCCGCCGGGCACCCTGCGCGACTACCTGGGCGAGGTCTGCGGACGCGAGGGCACCCCGGTCGAGGACGGGGTGCTGCCGCTGGTGGTGCGGGCGGGCGCCGGGTCGGTGCGTGACTCGATGTCCGTGATGGACCAGCTGCTGGCCGGTGCCGCCGAGGCCGGTGTGACGTACGCGATGGCGACCTCGCTGCTCGGGTACACCGACGGTTCGCTGCTGGACTCGGTGGTGGAGGCGTTCGCCGCCGGGGACGGCGCGGCCGCCTTCGAGGTGGTCGACCGGATCGTGGAGGGCGGCAACGACCCCCGCCGGTTCGTCGCCGACCTGCTGGAGCGGCTGCGCGACCTGGTGATCCTGGCCGCCGTCCCGGAGGCCGGCGAGAAGGGGCTGATCGACGCCCCCGCCGATGTGGTGGAACGGATGCAGGCGCAGGCCTCGGTGTTCGGCGCGGCCGAGCTGTCGCGGGCCGCCGACCTGGTCAACACCGGGCTGACCGAGATGCGCGGCGCGACCTCCCCCCGGCTCCAGCTGGAGCTGATCTGCGCGCGGGTGCTGCTGCCCGCGGCCTTCGACGACGAGCGGTCCGTGCAGGCCCGGCTCGACCGGCTGGAGCGGAGCGGGCCGGTGGGCGGCCCCGGGCTGGTGGCCCCGGTGGGCGGCCCGCCCATGGGATACGTGCCCGGGCCCGAGTCGCACCCGATGGCCCCGGCCGCCGCGCCCGGCGGAGGTCCCGCCGCCGCCCGGGCGGCGGTCCGCCCGCAGCAGGGCGGGGCACCGGCCCCGGCGGCCGGCCAGGCCCCCGCCCAGCCGGTGGCGCCCGCTCCCGCTCCAGCCCCCGCCGAGTCCGTTCCGGTCCAGGCGCCGCCGGTCCAGGTGCCGCCGGTGCAGCCCGCCGCCGCGCAGCAGCCCGCGGCGCCCGCGCCCGGTGCCTGGCCGGGGGCCGCTCAGCCCGGTGCCTGGCCGGGTGCCGCCCAGCCGGGGTCCGGCGCCCCCTCCCCCGCGCCCGTGCAGCAGCCGGCCGCGCCGGCCGCGCAGCAGGCTCCCGGCCAGTCCGGGCAGTCGTCCCCGGCCGCCCCGGCCGGCGGGCCCGGGATGGCCGCCGGGGCCGGGCAGGTGCAGGCGATGTGGCCGGGGATCCTGGAGGCGGTCAAGAACCGCCGCCGTTTCACCTGGATCCTGCTGAGCCAGAACGCCCAGGTCAGCGGCTTCGACGGGACCACCCTCCAGTTGGGCTTCCCCAACCCCGGGGCCCGGGACAACTTCTCCAGCAGCGGCAGCGAGGACGTCCTCAAGGCGGTGCTCGCCGAGCAGTTCCAGGTGAACTGGAAGATCGAGGCCGTGGTCGGCGGCGGCCAGCCGGCCCCCGCGGCCGGCGGCTTCGGCGGTCCGGCCTCCGGCGGTTACGGCGGCGGGTACGGCGGTGCCCCCGCCCCGGCCCCCGTCCACGCCCCGGCCCCGGCGCACCAGCCCGCCGCCCCGCAGCAGTCCGCGGCCTCCGCCCCGTACCAGCAGCAGCCCCATCAGGCCCACCAGTCGCAGCAGCACCAGCAGCAGCAGTCTCAGGGGGAGCGTTCCGGACCGCCCGCGGCCGCCCCGGCCCCCCAGCCGGTGGCCCCCGAGGACGATGTGGCGGAGGCCGACGACCCGGATCTGGTGGAGAGCGCCCTCAGCGGCCACGACCTGATCGTGCGCGAGCTGGGAGCCACGGTGGTGGAGGAATATACGAACGAGTAGCCGCCGGGGATTGGGTGGCCGCACGAAGGCCGTCCCGGCCGGCGGGCTAGGCTGCACCCGTGAAGGTCCTCGTCATCGGCGGCGGCGCCCGCGAACACGCCCTGTGCCGCTCTCTGTCCCTCGACCCCCAGGTCACCGCCCTCTACTGCGCCCCCGGCAACGCGGGGATCGCCGAGGTCGCCGAGCTGCGGGAGGTCGATCCGCTGGACGGCTCGGCCGTCGCGCGGCTGGCCGGTGAGCTCGGTGCCGGCCTCGTCGTGGTCGGCCCGGAGGCCCCGCTGGTCGCCGGGGTCGCCGACGCGGTCCGCACGGCCGGCATCCCGGTGTTCGGCCCCTCCGGGGAGGCCGCCCTGCTGGAGGGCTCCAAGGCCTTCGCCAAGGACGTGATGGCCGCCGCCGGAGTCCCCACCGCCCGCAGCTACGTCTGCACCACCCCGGAGGAGGTGGACGAGGCCCTCGACGCCTTCGGCGCCCCCTACGTGGTCAAGGACGACGGACTCGCCGCCGGCAAGGGCGTGGTGGTCACCGAGGACCTCGCCGTCGCCCGCGCGCACGCCCTGGCCTGCGACCGGGTGGTCATCGAGGAGTTCCTGGACGGCCCCGAGGTCTCCCTCTTCGCGATCACCGACGGGACCACCGTCCTCCCGCTCCAGCCCGCCCAGGACTTCAAGCGGGCCCTGGACGGGGACGAGGGCCCCAACACCGGCGGCATGGGCGCGTACTCCCCGCTGCCCTGGGCCGACCCCAAGCTGGTGGACGAGGTCCTGGAGACCGTCCTGCAGCCCACCGTCGACGAACTGGCCCGCCGCGGCACCGCCTTCTCCGGTCTGCTCTACGCCGGTCTCGCCATCACCTCCCGCGGGGTGCGGGTGATCGAGTTCAACGCGCGCTTCGGCGACCCCGAGACCCAGGTGGTGCTGGCCCGGCTGCGCACCCCGCTGGCCGGAGTCCTGCTGAACGCCGCCAACGGCACCCTGGACACCCAGGCCCCGCTGAACTGGCGCGAGGACGCGGCCGTCACCGTGGTCATCGCCTCCCACAACTACCCGGACACCCCGCGCACCGGCGACCCGATCGAGGGCCTGGCGGAGATCGCCGCCGAGGACGCCCCGGAGGCGTACGTCCTGCACGCGGGCACCCGCCTGGACGGCGGAACGGTGGTCAGCGCGGGCGGCCGGGTGCTCTCCGTCACCGCGACCGGTTCCGATCTGGCGCAGGCCCGCGAGCGGGCGTATAAGGCGGTGGCCCGGATCCGGCTGGACGGATCCCAGTACCGCACCGACATCGCCGCCAAGGCGGCCGCCGGCCACTGACCCGGGCCGCCCGGCCCGGCTCGGAGCAGCTCGGAGCAGCTCGGACCACTGCGGGCCCGGGCGCGGAAACCACCGCGCCCGGGCCCGCACGTACGAGTGCATCCGGCCACCCTCGAACGCACTCAGCTTTACCCAAAGCCATTCCATCGGGTGATCGATGTGCGCTTCGCCTGACGGCCGCCCGCACCCCAACTAGGGTGCGGCGCAAGCGTTCCGGCGCTTGTTCCGGCACTTGGCCCACCGGCATTGCGATGTCGGTGGCGAGTGTCACAGTGGGGGAGTGAGCAAAGCCGACGCAGCGCAGAGGGGGTGAGGTCCGGCCGTGTCCGGAACCGGTTCGACCATGGATTCGACCATGGAGGTGGGCGCGCTGTCCGCCCGGCACCACGCCCTCGCCGTCCTGCGGGTGCGCGGCAGGGCGCTGGCCCTGCTGCTGCTTCCCGCCGCCCTCGCGGTGGTCCTGCTGGCCGCCCGGGGCACCGGCCGGCTGTCCGGCGACCCCTGGCCGGCCGTGACCCTGGCGGTCTGCGCGGTCGCCGCGCTGGTGCTGCTGGCCGGCGGGGCGGTGGCCGCGGTGGTGCTGCGGGCCAGCCCGGCGGTGACCCCCACGGTCCCGCTGACCGAGGCCAGCGCCCCCGACCTCTACCGACTGGTGCGGGATCTGGCCGACCGGCTGGAGGTCCCCGCCCCCTCCGCGATAGCCCTGACCCCGGACTGCGACAGCTGGCTGGAGGACCGCACGCACGCGGCGCACCGCCGGCGCGGCCTCGCACCCGATGTCTCCGATCCGGCCGGCGCCGCCCCGGTGCTGGTCATCGGCTCTCCCTTCCTGTGGTGGATGCGGGTGGGCGAGCTCCGCGCCGTGCTGGCCCCGGTGGTCGCCGGTACCGGCCCCTCCGCGATGCCCGACATAGCCGACGCCCGCCGCTTCATCCGCGGCCTGGACGCGGCGGTGGACGTGGGCAGCCGCCCCGGACTCGGCTGGATCGCCGCCCCCGCCCGGCTGCTGCTCCGGCTGTGCCGGACGGACGCCACCGAGATGGAGCGCGGGGTGGCCGCGGCCGCCTCCGAGCGGGCCCAGGGCGTGGACTACGGGCTCCGGATCGTCGCCCAGGAACAGGTCGGTCTCGCCTACGCGGGCTGGGACCGGCTGCTGACCCGGGTGGCGCTGCCGGCCTGGCGGATGGGCCGCTGGCCCGCCCACCTGGACGCCGGAGTGGTCTCCGCGCTGACCGAGCTGTCCCGTCGGGACCGGCTGGCCGAGGGGTTCACCTCCCGGCTGGGCGAGCGGCCCGCCTGCGACCTGCTGGACCGGCCGGGGGTGGTCGACCAGGCCGCCTCCCTGTTGGCGGCCCGGCTGTTCCACGGCGGACCGGCCGAGTCCGGGCCCGACTGGTCCCCGGTGGAATGGGCGGACTATCCGGAGGAGGTCGTGGACCGGAAGTGGCGCACCGAGGCCGCCCGGCTGCACACGGCCCTCGACGCGGTGGCCGCCCCCGCCGGTGCGCCCGCCCGCGCCGCCGCGGAGGACGGCCCCACCCTGGAGCGGGTGATCGGCCACCTCTCCGACGGCAGCGGCACGGCCGGCGAGGCCCTGGCCGGCCGGCTCAGCGCGGACGTGGCCCGGCAGGAGCGTTCGGCGGGAGCCGAGGCGGCGAAGGCGCGCGGCGCCGACGCGGTGCCGCTGTTCCCGATCCAGCCGCCGCGCAGCGGCCGGGACCTGCTCGCCGACCATGTCACGGCGATGGTCTGCTGCGCCGCCGTGGACTCCGCCGGTGCCGCCCCGGGCCTGGACTGGCTCGACGGTCCGGTGCTGCTGGTCGGCGGCGAACGCCGCTCGGACCTGGGCCTCCGGGTGCTGTCCCTGGTCGAGGACGGGGACCCGGAGCCGCTCCGGGACTGGCTCGCCGACCTGGGCATCCGGTCCGAGAAGCCGGTCCGGCTGGTCTGAGCCGGCCGGTCCGAGCCCGGCAGGTCTGAGCGCCGGCTGGTCCGAGCCCGGCAGGTCTGAGCGCCGGCTGGTCCGAGCCCGGCCGGTCCGAGCCCGGCAGGCTCGCGTCCGGCTGCTCCACGTCCGGCTCGTCCGGCTCGTCCCGGTCCGCCCGGTCCGCGCCGGACCCGCCGGACCGGAACGCCGGGGTCCGTTACCACCGATTCGCGACGAAGGGTGACGGACCGCACGCGTGATGTGATGTGCTGTGGGCCGGCCGCGGGCGGAATCCCGTCGGGCGCGGCCGAAAACGTTCGGGGGAGCGACGAGGGAGGGGAGCGGAATGGGTGCGGACCAGATCCGGCGCTGGGAGTCGGGTGCGCTCGCGCACGCCGTGAACGACCCCTTCGGGCAGGGCCCCCTACCGTGGTTCCGCGGCAGCGAGCTCTACCTCGACGACACCGGCCAGCCGGTCCCCTGGTACGTGGACCTCCCCTCGCCCCGCGAGGGAGGTGCCCGCAGCAACGGCCCGCGGACCGCCGACGACGTCCACCGCCAGATCAAGGGGTTCGCCTCCACCGGGGCGGTCACCCCGGGCGAGGCCATCGACTTCCACATCACCGTGGACCCGCCGCAGCAGTTCTCCGTGGACATCTACCGGATCGGCCACTACGGCGGGGACGGCGCCTCCAAGATCCACTCCAGTCCGCGGCTGTCCGGGATCGTCCAGCCCGCCCCCCTCACCGCCGACCGCACGGTCTCCTGCCACCACTGGTGGCTGTCCTGGCGGCTCCAGGTCCCCGGCTACTGGAACGTCGGCGCCTACGTCGCGGTCCTCACCACCGTCGACGGCTACCGCTCCCACATCCCCTTCACCGTCCGCGACGAGCACCCCGCCGATCTGCTGCTCCTGCTGCCCGACATCACCTGGCAGGCCTACAACCTCTACCCGGAGGACGGCCGCACCGGCGCCAGCCTCTACCACGCCTGGGACGAGGAGGGCCGGCTGCTCGGCGAGCGGGACGCCGCGACCACCGTCTCCTTCGACCGCCCCTACGCGGGCGCCGGCCTGCCGCTGCACGTGGGCCACGCCTACGACTTCATCCGCTGGGCCGAGCGGTACGGCTACGACCTCGCCTACGCCGACACCAGCGACCTGCACGCCGGGCGGATCGATCCGGCACGCTACCGGGGCCTGGTCTTCCCCGGCCACGACGAGTACTGGTCGGTGCCGATGCGCCGGGCCGCCGAGAAGGCCCGCGAGCGCGGCACCTCGCTGGTGTTCCTCTCCGCCAACACCATGTACTGGCAGGTGGAGCTCAGCGCCTCCCCCTCCGGGGTCCCGGACCGGCTGCTGACCTGCCGGAAGCGCCGCGGCCCCGGCCGGGCCGCGCTGTGGCGCGAGGTGGACCGGCCCGAGCAGCAACTGCTCGGGATCCAGTACGCCGGCCGGGTCCCGGAACCGGCCCCGCTGATCGTCCGCAACGCCGGGCACTGGCTGTGGGAGTCCACCGGGGCCGTCGAGAACGACGAGCTGCCCGGGCTGGTGGCCGGCGAGGCCGACCGCTACTTCCCCCGCACCCAACTCCCCGAGCACCAGGACCGGATCCTGCTCGCGCACTCCCCGTACCAGGACGGCGCGGGCCACCGACGGCACCAGGAGACCTCCCTCTACCGCGCCCCCAGCGGCGCCCTGGTCTTCGCCTCCGGCACCTTCGCCTGGTCACCGGCCCTGGACCGCCCCGGCCATGTGGACGAGCGGATCCAGAAGGCCACCGCCAACCTCCTGGACCGGATCTGCAAACGCGACTGACCCCCCGGCTCGGGGAACCGGGCCGGTGCGGGAGAATCGGGGTGCTTCATACAGAACCACAGGGAGACCCCGTGTCCGGATTCGTCGAAAAGCCCGAGCCGGTTCAGGTTCCGGGCCTCATCCACCTCCACACCGGCAAGGTCCGCGATCTCTACCGGGACGGGGCGGGCAACCTCGTCATGGTCGCCAGCGACCGCCTGTCCGCCTACGACTGGGTGCTGCCCACCGAGATCCCGGACAAGGGCCGGGTCCTGACCCGGCTCTCCCTGTGGTGGTTCGACCAGCTCGCCGACCTCGTCCCGCACCATGTGATCAGCACCGAGCTCCCGGCCGGCGCCCCCGCCGACTGGGCCGGCCGCACCCTGATCTGCAAGAACCTGGACATGGTCGCCGTCGAGTGCGTGGCCCGCGGCTATCTGACCGGCTCCGGCCTCGCCGAGTACGAGCAGACCCGCACGGTCTGCGGACTGGGCCTGCCCGAGGGGCTGGTGGACGGATCCGAGCTGCCCGCCCCGATCTTCACCCCGGCGGCCAAGGCCGCGGTGGGGGAGCACGACGAGAACGTCTCCTACGAGGAGGTCGCCCGGCTGGTCGGCCCCGAGACGGCCGCACTGCTCCGGCAGACCACCCTCGCCGTCTACGGCCGGGCCCGGGACATCGCGCGCGAACGCGGGATCATCCTGGCCGACACCAAGTTCGAGTTCGGTTTCGCCGACGGACAGCTGGTGATCGCCGACGAGGTGCTGACCCCGGACTCCTCCCGGTTCTGGCCGGCCGACTCCTGGCAGCCGGGCCGCGCCCAGCCCAGCTACGACAAGCAGTTCGTCCGGGACTGGCTGACCTCGGCCGCCTCCGGCTGGGACCGCCGGAGCGAGACCCCGCCGCCGGCCCTCCCGCAGGAGATCGTCGACGCCACCCGTGCCAAGTACATCGAGGCCTACGAGCTGCTGACCGGCCAGAGCTGGAGCTAGGCCGTCCCTTCCGGACACGGAGAAGCCCCCCGGTCGAGGACCGGGGGGCTTCTCCAGCGGAGCGGACGACGAGACTCGAACTCGCGACATCCACCTTGGCAAGGTGGTGCTCTACCAACTGAGCTACGTCCGCATGCGCCGTGGCGCGGGCACCACTATACCCAACCCCGCTCCCGTGCGAGACGCACCGCCGTGTGCCGGTTCTCGGCGCCGAGTTTGGCCGCGGCCGCCGACAGGTAGTTGCGGACGGTCCCCTGGGAGAGTCCCGCCCGCTCGGCGATCTCCGCGATCGGGGCCCCGTCGGCCGCCAGTTCCAGCACCTCGGCCTCCCGCGCGGTCAGCGGGGAGTCCCCGGCGCTGATCGCGTCCGCCGCCAACTCCGGGTCCACATAACGCCCTCCGGCGTGCACGGTGCGGATGATCTCGGCGAGCCGCTGGGCCGACACGGTCTTCGGCGCGAAGGCCCGCACCCCGGCGGACAGTGCCCGCTTCAGATGGCCCGGCCGCCCGTGGCTGGTCACGATCATCGTCCGGCAGTCGGGGAGTTCGGCCTGCAGGGATGTGGCCACGCTCACACCGTCCGCCCCCGGCATCTGGAGGTCCAGCACCGCCACGTCCGGCCGGTGCGCCCGGGCCATGGCCAGCGCTTCGGGCCCGGAGGCGGCCTCGGCGACCACCAGCAGGTCGTCCTCCAGGGCCAGCAGCGCGGCCACCGCGCCGCGGATCAGATGCTCGTCGTCGGCCAGCAGTACGCGCACGGGGCTCATGCCCGCACCCCCCGTTCCGGAAGTTCCACGGTCTTCTCGTTCTTCTCGTTCTTCTCGTTCTTCTTGTCGTCGGTCGCGGCCCGCAGCGCCGCGGGCCGCGACCCCTCGGCCCGCAGCGCCGCCGCGGGGACCCCCGCGCGGAGCAGGAACCGGCCGTCCGGGGCGGGCCCGGCGTCCAGGGTGCCGTCCAGGGCGGCGAGGCGTTCCCGCAGGCCCGCCAGTCCCGAGCCGGGCCGGCCGGAGGGTTCGGCGGGGGCGCCGTCGTTCTCCACCTCCAGGGCCACCCCGTCGGCCTCGGGGACCAGCCGGATGGTGCAGTTGCGGGCGTCCCCGTGCCGCAGCACGTTGGTGGTGGCCTCCCGGACCACCCAGCCGAGCACCGACTGCACCGGGGCCGGGAGTTCCCGCCGGTCGAGCGGTTCCACCCGGCAGTCGATGCCGGCGGCGGTCAGCACCCCGCGCGCCCCCTCCAGTTCGACCGCGAGGTCCGCCTCCCGGTAGCCGCGGACCACGTCGCGCACCTCGCGCTGCGATTCGCGGGCGATCCGCTGCACCTCGGTCATCTGGTCCACCGCCTCCGGGCGGCCGCGGTGGGCCAGCTGGACCGCGAGCTCGCTCTTCAGCGCGATCACGGCGAGATTGCGGCCCATCACATCGTGCAGGTCGCGGCCGAACCGGAGGCGTTCCTCGGCGACCGCCAGCCGGGCGCCGAGTTCCCGGGCCCGGTCCAGTTCCCAGACGGTCTTCAGCAGCCAGGCGGAGAACCCGCAGGTGACGGAGAGCAGGGTGACACCGATCAGCAGGCCCACGGCGTAGCCCAGGGAATCCGGCAGGGGCAGGCCGACGGCCAGCCCGGTCGCTCCGGCGGCCAGTGCCACCCCGGGGGCCACCCAGCGCATGTCCCGCAGTTCCCGCAGGCAGAGGGTCAGGGATCCCATCCCGAAGCAGACGACCCCGCCCACCAGGGTGGGTGCGCCCTGGCGGATCTCCTCGTCGCCCCGGGCGTGCAGGAGGAGGAACCCGACGGCGAGGACCGCGGTGAGCACGGCCAGCGCGAGGGCCGGCCGGACCGGGCGGGGCGCCCGGTCCAGGGACCAGTCCAGGGCCCGGGCCGCGACCAGGGCGCAGAGCACGGAGTGGGCGACGACCAGCAGGGCGGAGCCGATGCCGAGCACGGTGGTCGGACCGGGGATCACCAGGGCGCCCAGGCCGACCGCCCCGATCTCGATCACCGCGAAGCTGTGGAACGACCAGCGGGTGTACAGCTCGATCTTCGCCGCGCTGGTGCGGCCACTCCACCATCCGGTCAGTTTCGGCACGTCCCGGCCCCCTCTTCCTAGCGGCGCGGTTCCCAGCGGAACCACCGCTGCACAGCAAACACGGCGATCATCGTCCAGGCCAGCGTGACCACGGCCGCGGTCAGCTGCTCCCCGCCGGTCGCCTCTCCGGTCCAGCCGGCCCGGACCAGGGTCATCACCCCGGTGAGCGGCAGCAGTTCGCAGACCGAGGCGAGCTTCCCGGGCAGGGTCTCCAGGGGTACGAACAGCCCGGAGCCCATCGCGGTGATCAGGAACAGCGGCAGGGTGGTGATCCCCGCCGTCTCCACGTTGCGGGTGAAGGCGCTGGTCACCGCGGCCAGCGAGGCCAGCAGCACGATGCCGGCGAGCACCGCGGCGAGCAGCAGCACCGGGTTGCCGGGGGCCCGTACGTCCAGGAGGGCCGCACCGGCTCCGGCCAGCACCACCACCTGGAGCAGGGCGAGGACGGTGGCCGGCAGGGCGGCGCCGGCCAGGATCTCCAGATCGCCGGCCTCGCCGGTGCGCAGCCGCTTCAGGACGAGTTCCTCGCGCCGGGCCACGTAGGCGGAGACCAGGTTCATGTAGACGACGAGGATCAGGACCATGCCGATGCCGCCGGTCAGGGTGGCCTCGCCGACGGCGGCGGCGCCGCCCTCCAGGTCGAATCCGCCGAGCGAGGACCGCAGGACGAACACCATGGTCAGCGGCATCATCAGGGCCACCGTGAGGGCGGCCCGGTTGCGGACCAGCAGGGTGAGCTCGGAGCGGCCGAGTGCGAGGAGCCGGCCGGGGTTCAGGGTCAGGGTGTTCATCGGGTTCCCGCCAGGCTCTCGTGGTGGTCGTCGGGGGTACGGGTGCCCGTGGCGGCCGGGCCGGGTACGGCGGACCGGCGGCTCTGGGCGATCTCCAGGAAGGCCTCCTCCAGGGAGGCGGAGCGGGCGTCGAGTCCGGCGAGTTCCACGCCCTCCCGGTCGGCCCAGCCGAGGAGTTCGGTGAGTACGGGCTGGAGGCGGTCGGTGCGGATCTCCACCCGGCGGCCTTCGGCGGCGGCGTGCAGCGCGAGCGGCAGCCGGGCCGGGGCCACGTCCTCGGGGAGGGTGAAGCGGATCCGGGCGGGGCGGGTGGCGGTGACCTCGGCGGGGGTGCCGGAGAGGACGAGTTCGCCCTCGTGGAGGATCGCCAGCCGGTCGGCGAGTTCCTCGGCCTCTTCCAGGTAGTGGGTGGTCAGCAGCACGGTGGTGCCCTGGTCGCGGAGTTCCCGGACCAGCCGCCAGGTGTCCCGGCGGCCCTCGGGGTCCATTCCGGTGGTGGGCTCGTCCAGGAACAGGACCTCGGGCCGGCCGAGCAGGGCCAGGGCCAGGTCGAGGCGGCGGCGTTCGCCGCCGGACAGCTGCTTCACCCGGACGGCGGCCCGGTCGGTGAGCGAGACCAGCTCCAGCACCTCGGCGGCGGGCCGGGCCCCGCTGGTGACCCCGGACCACATCCGGACGGTCTCGGCCACGGACAGGTCGGAGGGGAATCCGCCCTCCTGGAGCATCACCCCGGTGCGCGGCCGGACGGCGGTCCGCTGCCGGTGGGGGTCCAGACCGAACACCCGGACCCGGCCGGCGGTGGGCGCGGCCAGTCCTTCGAGGACCTCGACGGTGGAGGTCTTGCCGGCTCCGTTGGTGCCGAGCAGGGCGAAGATCTCGCCGGGGGCCACGGAGAAGGAGATGCCGCGGACGGCCTCGAAGCCCCCGGCGTATCCGCGGCGCAGGTCCTCGACTTCGATCACGGGCTGGTCGGTGTTGGTCATGGATCCAGCTTCGGCCGGGATCCGGGGCCGAGGCAGTGCGCGCTGTCACCACCCCCGATGACAAATGTCATCGGGACGGTTGGAAGGGGAAACGGAGAAGCCCCCCGGTCGGTGACCGGGGGGCTTCTCCAGTGGAGCGGACGACGAGACTCGAACTCGCGACATCCACCTTGGCAAGGTGGTGCTCTACCAACTGAGCTACGTCCGCATGCGTCTTCAGACGCGGGCACTACTGTACCTGATCCACGGGAGTGGACCGGTACGTCATGCAGAGCGGGTGACAGGGATCGCACACTGCGCCTTCCCCCTGGAAGGGGGATGTTCTGCTACTGAACTACACCCGCACGACCTTCGGGGTTCTGACCTGCGGTCTTGGCCCCTCGGCGTGATCCACACACTAGCGGATCAGACCGGGTACTTGGCAAATCGGCCCTCAGTGAGCCTCGTTGTAGGCCTCGTAGACCTTCTTGGGGATGCGGCCCCGGGGCGGCACGTCGAGCTGGTTGGAGCGGGCCCAGGCGCGGACCACGGCCGGGTCGGGGGCCAGCGAGGTGTGCTTGTAGGTCTTCCCGGAACGGGCCTGCCGGCGTCCGGCGGCCACGAAGGGAGCCAGGCTCTTGCGGAGTTTCTTCGCGTTGGCGAGATTCAGGTCGATCTCGTACGACTTACCGTCCAGACCGAACACGACCGTTTCCGCCGCTTCTCCGCCACTGAGATCGTCGGAGATCGTGACTACTACTCGCTGCGCCACGGATATCGGTCCCTTCGTGCGACATCTCCGCCCTTGACGTGCTGTGATGTCGACTGTGTGGATGTTTCGTAACAATACTGCTTTCCGGGGCAATCTCCCGGGATTCCTTTGTACCGCGATTTCTTGCGAAGAGCGACGCTCAGTTAATTCTCTCCGCGTGTCCCGGCGCAATGCCGGGCAGGTGGTTTTCCGGTGGATTTTGCGAAGCGTTGGTGAAGCGCCGGGTGATACGGGAGGATATCTACCCGCGTAGAAATTTCGGCCGGGTACGCTGAGGGAACCGCCTTCGCACCAACCACCTCATCGGGAGTGCCAGTGGCACGCGTCGTAGTCGACGTCATGCTCAAGCCGGAGATCCTCGACCCCCAGGGCCAGGCGGTGCAGCGTGCACTACCGCGCCTGGGCTTCAAGGGGATCGCCGACGTCCGCCAGGGGAAGCGCTTCGAACTGGAGGTAGAGGGACCGGTCGACCAGGCCGCCCTCGACCGCATCCACGAGATGGCCGAAACGTTCCTCGCCAACACCGTCATCGAAGACTTCGTCGTCAAGGTGGAGTCCGACTCGTGACCACTCGCATCGGAGTCGTCACGTTCCCCGGAACCCTCGACGACCGCGACTCGCTGCGCGCCGTCCGCCTCGCGGGCGCCGAGCCGGTCTCGCTGTGGCACCGCGACAAGGACCTCCACCAGGTCGACGCGGTCGTCCTCGCGGGCGGCTTCTCCTACGGGGACTACCTGCGGGCCGGAGCGATCTCCCGCTTCTCCCCCGTCATGGAGACGATCATCGAGCAGGCCAGGGCCGGCATGCCCGTCCTCGGCATCTGCAACGGCTTCCAGGTCCTCACCGAGGCCCATCTGCTGCCGGGCGCGATGCTCCGCAACAACCACCTGCACTTCATCTGCCGCGACCAGAAGCTCCGCGTCGAGAACGCGGACACCGCCTGGACCGGCGACTACGCGCAGGGCCAGGAGATCTCCGTCCCGCTCAAGAACATGGACGGCCGGTACGTCGCCGACGAGCGCACGCTCGACGAGCTGGAGGCCGAGGGCCGCGTCGCCTTCCGGTACGTGGACGTCAACCCCAACGGCTCGCTCCGCGACATCGCCGGCATCACCAACGCGGCGGGCAACGTCGTCGGCCTCATGCCGCACCCCGAGCACGCGGTGGAGCCGCTGATCGGGACGGGCCGCACCGACGGCCTGCCGTTCTTCACCTCGGTCCTGAAGAAGCTGGTCAGCGCATGAGCCTCGACACCGTCAAGAACGCCACCGAGACCCCGGACGCCTCCCAGCCCTGGAAGGAACTCGGCCTCAAGGAGGACGAGTACGCCCGGATCCGCGAGATCCTCGGCCGCCGTCCCACCGGCGCCGAGCTCGCCATGTACTCCGTCATGTGGTCCGAGCACTGCTCCTACAAGAGCAGCAAGGTCCATCTGAAGCAGTTCGGCGAGAAGGTCCCCGCCAACGACGCCATGCTCGTCGGCATCGGCGAGAACGCCGGCGTGGTCGACGTCGGCCAGGGCTACGCTGTCACCTTCAAGGTGGAGTCGCACAACCACCCCTCGTACATCGAGCCCTACCAGGGCGCGGCCACCGGCATCGGCGGCATCGTCCGGGACATCCTCGCGATGGGCGCCCGCCCGGTCGCCGTGGTGGACCCGCTGCGCTTCGGCGCCGCCGACCACCCCGACACCAAGCGGGTCCTGCCGGGGGTGGTCGCCGGCATCGGCGGCTACGGCAACTGCCTGGGCCTGCCCAACATCGGCGGCGAGGTCGTCTTCGACTCCTGCTACCAGGGCAACCCGCTGGTCAACGCCGGCTGCATCGGCGTGATGAAGCACGAGGACATCCACCTGGCCAAGGCCTCCGGGCCCGGCAACAAGGTCATCCTCTACGGTGCCCGCACCGGCGGCGACGGCATCGGCGGAGTCTCGGTCCTGGCGTCCGAGACCTTCGACGACACGAAGCCCACCAAGCGCCCCGCCGTCCAGGTGGGCGACCCCTTCCAGGAGAAGCTCCTCATCGAGTGCACCCTGGAGATCTTCAAGGAGAAGCTGGTCGCCGGCATCCAGGACCTCGGCGGCGCCGGGCTCTCCTGCGCCACCAGCGAGCTGGCCTCGGCCGGTTCCGGCGGCATGCGCGTGGAGCTGGACACCGTCCCGCTGCGCGACGAGACCCTCTCGCCCGAGGAAATCCTCATGAGCGAGTCCCAGGAGCGCATGTGCGCGATCGTCGAACCGCAGCACGTGGACCGGTTCCTGGAGATCTGCGAGAAGTGGGACGTGATCGCCACCGTCATCGGTGAGGTCACCGAGGGCGAGCAGCTGGAGATCTACTGGCACGGCGAGCTCATCGTGGACGTGCCCCCGGGCACCGTCGCCCACGAGGGCCCGACCTACCACCGGCCGTACGCGCGCCCCTCCTGGCAGGACGCCCTCCAGGCGGACGACGCCGGCGCGCTGCCCCGCCCGGGGACCTCCGAGGAGCTCCGCGCGCAGGTGCTGGCCCTGGTCTCCTCCCCGAACCAGGCCTCCAAGTCCTGGATCACCGACCAGTACGACCGGTTCGTGCAGGGCAACACCGTGCTGTCGCAGCCGGAGGACGCCGGCATGGTCCGCATCGACGAGGACTCCAACCTCGGCGTGGCCATGGCCACCGACGGCAACGGCCGCTACGCCAAGCTCGACCCCTACACGGGCGCGCAGCTGGCGCTGGCCGAGGCGTACCGCAACGTGGCCGCCACCGGTGCCAAGCCCCTCGCGATCTCCGACTGCCTGAACTTCGGCTCCCCCGAGGACCCGGACGTCATGTGGCAGTTCGCCGAGGCCACCCGCGGCCTCGCGGACGGCTGCCTGGAGCTGGGCACCCCGGTGACCGGCGGCAACGTCTCGCTCTACAACCAGACCGGCGACACCGCGATCCACCCCACCCCGGTGGTGGCGGTCCTCGGTGTGATCGACGACGTCAACCGGCGCACGCCGATGGCGTTCGCCGAGGCCGGCCAGCTGCTCTACCTGCTCGGCGACACCGCCGAGGAGTTCGGCGGCTCGGCCTGGTCCGAGGTGGTCCACGGCCACCTGGGCGGACTGCCGCCCAAGGTGGACCTGGGGCGGGAGAAGCTGCTCGCCGAGATCCTGATCTCGGCCTCCCGCGACGGCATGATCGACGCCGCGCACGACCTGTCCGACGGCGGTCTGGTCCAGGCGCTCACCGAGTCCTGCCTGCGCGGCGGCAACGGCGCGCGGATCGTGGTCCCGGAGGAACTGGACGCGTTCACCTTCCTGTTCTCCGAGTCCGCGGGCCGGGCCGTGGTGGCCGTCCCGCGCAGCGAGGAGCTCCGCTTCACCGACATGTGCGGTGCGCGCGGTCTGCCCGCCACCCGGATCGGTGTGGTGGACGGCCAGGAGATCGAGGTCCAGGGCGAGTTCAGCCTGCCGCTGGCCGAGCTCCGCGAGGCGCACGAGGCGACCATCCCGGCGCTGCTGGCCTGAGCGCCCGACGGCCGGAAGCGGCCGTAGCGATTCCGTGTCCCCGCGGCCTACTGGCCGCGGGGACACGTCCGCATACTGACCCCGTGACCGACCACGTCAAGTACCTGCCGCCTGCCGCGATACCCGAAGCCGGGGCCGCGGGCTGGCCCGTCGCGGACGCCGAGCGGTGGCTGGCGGCCCGCCTCCCGGCGGTGTTCTCGCCCCAGGGCGCCTGGTGGTCGCTGACCCCGCTGCTGCTGGCCTCGGTGGTGCTGCTCGCCTGGAACGAGGCCGCCGTGGAACCGGTGGGCACCGACTGGCGGGGCTACTTCTCCGCCCTGCTGCTGTTCTGCCTGCCGGCCTGGTACCGCTGGCTGCCCGCCGCTGCCCTGCCGGGGGCCGTCGCGCTGATGGCCGTGGACCTCGCCGAGTACGCCGACCTCGACCCCGGGGACACCCCGGGCCGGGTGGGCTGCCTGCTGGTCCTGCTGCTGGCCTGCCACGCGCTCGCCGGTTCGCTGCTGCGGCTGCGGTCCCGGCGCCGCCAGCGGGCGCTGGCCCTCGCCGCGGCCGGCCCGGCCCGCGCCGCACTGCCCGAGCCGCTGCCGCTGGCCCACCAACGGCGCGGGATCAACACCGCGCTGATCGGCGCGGGGCTCTGCCTGTTCGGCGCGCTGCTGCTGTTCGCCGGGCTGTCGGACGACCTGGACGCCCCGGCGGGCGAACCGTACGACGCCGGCGGCCAGCAGTTCGCCGCGCTGCTGCTCCTGGTGCCCGGCAGTACCTTCCTCGGCCGGGGCGGCACGGCCTGGCTCACCGCCCGGCGGCTGCGCCGCACGCCCCAGCCGGTGCTGCGGGTGGGCGTGCTGCACGCGGCCTACCGGGACGACTGCTGGCTGCTGCCGGACGCCCGCACCGAGGAGGTGCCGCGGCTGCTGGCCTTCCGCGGGACCATCGACAGCCGCTACCGCTCCGGGGCGCCCCGCAGCTTCCTCGGTGCCTCCGAGGAGCACCTGCGCCGCAAGCACCACGACATCGACCCGACCAGGGAGCCGTACGAGGCGCTGCTGTACGGGCTGCCCTGCGAGGGGGCCGAACTGGTCCTGGAGTACGCCGTCTTCAACCACTCCGGGACCCGGCTGGAATCGGGGGTGACCGCCGCCGTCGGGCTGGCCCCGGCCGGCCGGCCCCGCCGGGCCCGCTGGACGCCCGCCCGGACCTCCCACCGGCTGCGCCGCCGGGCGGAGGAGCGGAAGGAGGCCAAGCGGCGGGCGGAGCGGCGGGCCTCCGGGGACTCCGGAGGCTCCGGAGGCTCCGGCTCCTGCGGCTCCTCCTCCGACAGCTGCGGAAGCGGCAGCAGCTGCGGCAGCAGTTGCGGGGGCGGCGGCTGCGGCGGGGACTGAGCCGCCGCAGGGCCCCGCGGCTGCGGAGCCGGGCTCCGATCCGGCAGACTCCCGCCATGCCTCCCAAGACCCGCAGCTACGACCGGGCGAAGACCCGCGCCGCCGTCCTGACCCAGTTCGGCCATCTGGCGCGGGCCGTCCAGGAGCTCGGCCCCGAGCAGCTGGCGCTCCCCACCCACCTGGGCGACTGGACCGTGCGGGACCTGGCCGCGCACATCGGCTGGATCGTCCGCTCGATCCCGGAGGCGGCCGCCCTCCCCGAACCGGCGAAGGCCGAACTGACGGTGGCGGACTGGCCGTTCGCCACGGCCCGGATCGCGGACCGGATCGCCGGCCTGGCCCGGGAGACCGCGGCCGGGGAGCCGCTGGGGCCGCTGTACGAGGAGGCCGGCGCCCGGCTCGCCGAACTCCTGCCGGTGGTCCCCGACGCCCGGCTGTTGCACCTGCGGGTCGGGGCCATGTCCTTCGGGGACTTCCTGGTCACCCGGACCGTGGAACTGGTGGTGCACACCGACGACCTCAACCGGGCGGCCGGCCTGGACGTCCCCGTCGACCGGCAGGCCCTCGCGGCCTGCACCCGGGTGCTCGCCGACGCCCTCGCGATCAAGGCCCCGGGGGGTTCGGTGGAGGTGCGGGTGCCGCCGTTCGCCGTGGTGCAGTGCGTGGCCGGGCCCCGGCACACCCGGGGCACCCCGCCCAACGTGGTGGAGACCGACCCGCTGACCTGGGTGCGGCTGGCCACCGGCCGGACCGGCTGGGCGGAGGCCGTGGACTCCGCCCGGGTCCGCGCCTCCGGGGAGCGGGCGGACCTGTCGGAGCTGCTGCCGGTGATGAGCTGACCGGGCGGATCGGGTGGCCGGGCGGATCGGGTGGCCGCGCGGATCGGGTGCCCGGGCGGACGGCCGGGGAACCGGATCGCGGTCCGGCCCGTCGGAGTGGCATGAGGACTTCCCGCAGCGTGCCATTCGCCCTTGTCCTGGCCGCCGCCCTCGCCGTGACCGCCTGTGGCGGTTCCCCGGCGGGCGGAGCGGTCTCCGAACCCGGCCCCCTGCTGGCCGGCACCTCCTGGTCCGTCCGGAGCGTCACCGCGGACGGCAGGACCCTGAACGGCCCACCCCAGGCCGAGGTGGCCTTCGCGCCGGACGGGAAGCGGGTGTCGGGCAACTACGGCTGCAACGGCCTCGGCGGCGAGGTGGCCGAGGACGGTACGGCGGTGACCGTCACCCCCGGCCCGCACACCGAGATGGCCTGTCCCGACCTGGAGTTCGAGAACGCCTTCGCGAAGGTGTTCACCGGCCGGCTGGAGACCGAGCGGCGGTCCGGCGGCGAGCTGGTGCTGACCGCCCCCGGCGGCGGCCGGGTCGTCCTGGCCGAGAAGGCGGACCCGCCGGCCGCCCCGGCCCCCCTGGTGGGCAGCCGCTGGGTGGTCGACTCCTTGGTCAAGGGGGAGACGGTGTCCTCGGTGCCCGCCGCGGCGGCCGGCCGGGCCGAGTTCACGCTGGCCGCGGACGGCACCGTGACCGGCCGGCTGGGCTGCAACCGGTTCAACGGCAAGGCCACCGTGGAGGGCGCGAAGGTGACCTTCGGGCGGCTCGCCAGCACCCGGATGGCCTGCACCGGCCCGGCCGGCGAAGTGGAGGCGGCCCTGTCGGCCCTGTTCGCCGCGGGTCCGCTGCAGGCCACCGTCAAGGACCGCACCCTGACCCTCACCGCCGCCGACGGGACCGGCCTGCGGGCGGCCGTACCGGAGAAGTAGCGGCCGCCCCCGGGAGGGCGGGCCCGGTCAGACCGGGTAGGGCAGCAGACCGGCGTCCGTCCGCTCCCAGGCGGTCCGCAGCTCCGCCAGCCTGGCCGGCTCCACCGCGGCCTTGTCGGCCTGCTCCCGGACGTCCCCCTTCAGGTGGAACAGCTGGTCGCGGCCGGACTTGCCCCGGTAGTACTTCCAGTCGCCGCGGCGCAGCGCCCGCTCGCCGCGCACCCGCCAGAAGAGGTTCCGCTCGGCGACCTTCTCGCCGCGCAGCAGGTACCCGGCCAGACTCACCCCGTCGAGCGGGTAGGCGCGGTGCGGCCGGGTCCCGGCGACCTCCAGCAGGGTGGCCGTCCAGTCCGGGCTGAACACCGGCAGATGGCTGACCTGGCCGCCGTCCAGGCGGGCCGGCCAGCGCACGATGTTCGGGACCCGGATGCCGCCCTCCTGGAGGGATGCCTTGTTGCCGGACAGCGGCCAGTTGTAGGAGAACCGCTCGCCGCCGTTGTCGCTGGAGAACACCACGATGGTGTCGTCCTCCTGCCCGGAGCGCTTGAGCGCCTTCAGCACCTGGCCGATCGACCGGTCGAGGTCCTCGACCAGCTCCTTGTACTTCTCCACCGAGCCGCCGTCCTGGTGCCACAGGGCGCGGCCGTCCCCGGCCTTGATCCGGCGGACGATCTCGGCGCTCTCCTCGGTGTCCCCGTCGGCGATCCACGGCCAGTGCGGGGTGGTGAAGTTGAGGTTCAGCAGCCAGGGCTTGCCGTGGTGGTCGCGGGAGACGTACTCGCCGGCCCGCTCGGTCAGGATCCGGGTGTAGTAGCGCAGGTCCTTGTACTCGGCGTCGCCCTCGAAGAGGTCGTACTCCCCGCCCAGGCCCAGCTTGGAGTAGTACTCCAGGGCCCCGCCGAAGTTGCCGAAGAACTCGTCCCAGCCGGACTTGGTAGGGCTGTAGTCGGGCAGGTAGCCGGCGTGCCACTTGCCGATCAGCGCGGTGGAGTAGCCCGCCCCCTTCAGCAGCGAGGCCAGGGTGGGATGGGTCGGGTCCAGGCCCACCGACTTGTCGGCGATCGGCTCGGCCAGCCCGCCCCTGGTCCGGGCCGGGTAGCGGCCGGTGTAGAGGCTGAACCGGGTCGGGGAGCAGGTCGCCGACCCGGAGTAGGCGTCGGTGAAACGGACTCCCTCGCGGGCCAGCCGGTCCAGGTGGGGGGTCCTGATGTGCGGGGAGCCGTAGGAGGAGAGGTCGGCCCAGCCGAGGTCGTCGGCCAGGATGAACAGGATGTTGGGGCGGCGGGAGTGGCGGCCGCGGGCGGCCCGGAACGGCCGCTCCTGCGGGGCCGCTTCCTGCGCGGCGGCCTGCCGGGCGCCGAGCCCGGTGGCGGTGAGCGCGGCGGTGGCGGCGGTGGCCGCACCGAAGGCGCGGCGGGACAGCTTGCTGCTGGTGCTGGACATGGGGGTGCGTGCTCCTGGGCAGGGGCGGGCCGCGGGCGGGCGCGCCGGCCCGCCGTACGGTCGCGGAGGCCGTACGGAGGTCCGGGGCGGGGCCCGTGGCGGGAAAGGGTGTCCGCCGGGGCGCGCGGCCGTGGCGGGACGGACCCCGCGGGGGCGGGGCCGTGCGGGGAGCGGGGTTCAGGCGCAGCGACAGATGGCGCTCGCGACACGGACCAGGTCCA
Source organism: Streptomyces sp. NPDC033845 (assembly GCF_055576225.1). Classification (NCBI taxonomy): domain Bacteria; kingdom Bacillati; phylum Actinomycetota; class Actinomycetes; order Kitasatosporales; family Streptomycetaceae; genus Streptomyces; species Streptomyces sp. NPDC033845. The sequence continues at coordinate 176,626 of NZ_JBVIRI010000013.1, forward strand.
CGTGCCGGCGCTCTACGAGGGTGACGGAACGGTCACCGAGGGGCTGCATGGGGCGAGAGCTTGTCCGAATATCCGTTGACCTGTCAACAGATGCCATCCGGATGCCGAGACGGATACCGAGGCGGAGGGCGGGGTCACCCTCCGTGCTGTGAGATTTCACGGGCCGTCCCCAATTCGGACCAGTGGTCGACCTCGCCTACACTCGGTCTCGTGCCTCGTGGTGATGGACGACTCAACCACGACCTGCTCCCCGGTGAGAAGGGCCCCCAGGACGCTTGCGGCGTCTTCGGTGTCTGGGCTCCGGGTGAAGAGGTCGCCAAGCTCACCTACTTCGGACTGTATGCACTGCAGCACCGCGGACAAGAGTCCGCGGGAATCGCTGTGAGCAACGGTTCCCAGATCCTCGTCTTCAAGGACATGGGCCTCGTTTCCCAGGTCTTCGACGAAACCTCCCTCGGATCCCTCCAAGGTCATATCGCGGTCGGTCACGCCCGCTATTCGACCACCGGGGCCTCCGTGTGGGAGAACGCCCAGCCCACCTTCCGCGCGACCGCCCACGGCTCCATCGCCCTGGGCCACAACGGCAACCTGGTGAACACCGCCGAGCTCGCCGAGATGGTCGCAGACCTCCCCCGACAGGACGGCCGCGGCACCCAGGTGGCCGCGACCAACGACACCGACCTGGTCACGGCGCTGCTGGCCGGCCAGGTCGACCCCGAGGGCCGGCCGCTGACCATCGAGGAGTCCGCCCGTGCGGTGCTCCCCAAGGTCAAGGGCGCCTTCTCGCTCGTCTTCATGGACGAGGGGACCCTCTACACCGCCCGTGACCCGCAGGGCATCCGCCCGCTGGTCCTCGGCCGCCTGGAGCGCGGCTGGGTGGTGGCCAGTGAGAGCGCGGCGCTCGACATCTGCGGCGCCAGCTTCGTCCGCGAGGTCGAGCCCGGCGAGCTGATCGCGATCGACGAGAACGGCCTCCGCTCTTCTCGATTCGCAGAAGCGAAGCCCAAGGGCTGTGTGTTCGAGTACGTCTACCTGGCGCGCCCGGACACCGACATCGCCGGCCGGAACGTCTACCTCTCGCGTGTCGAGATGGGTCGGCGACTGGCCAAGGAGGCGCCCGCCGAAGCCGATCTGGTGATAGCGACGCCGGAATCGGGCACGCCCGCCGCCGTCGGCTACGCCGAGGCCAGCGGGATCCCGTACGGCTCCGGCCTGGTGAAGAACGCCTACGTGGGCCGCACCTTCATCCAGCCCTCGCAGACGATCCGCCAGCTCGGCATCCGGCTCAAGCTCAACCCCCTCAAGGAGGTCATCCGGGGCAAGCGCCTGGTGGTCGTCGACGACTCGATCGTCCGCGGCAACACCCAGCGCGCGCTGGTCCGGATGCTCCGCGAGGCCGGGGCGGCCGAGGTCCACATCCGGATCTCCTCGCCGCCGGTGAAGTGGCCGTGCTTCTTCGGCATCGACTTCGCCACCCGGGCCGAACTGATCGCCAACGGCATGTCCGTGGACGAGATCGGCAAGTCGCTGGGCGCGGACTCCCTCGCCTACATCTCCCTCGACTCCATGATCGAGGCGACCACCATCCAGAAGCCGAACCTCTGCCGTGCCTGCTTCGACGGCGAGTACCCGATGGAGCTGCCGGACCCGGAGCTCCTCGGCAAGCAGCTGCTGGAGAACGAGCTGGCCGGCGGCACGGACGCCGCCGACGCGCTCCGCCGCCCGTAAGAGGCGGCATCCCGTCCGCGGCCCGGTTCCCGCCGGGCCGCGGCGCCCCTCGGTAACACCCTGCAGTACGACACGAAAGTTCTCTCCTCCCATGCCAGAGACCACCGGTGCCAGCTACGCAGCCGCGGGCGTCGACATCGAAGCGGGCGACCGCGCCGTCGAACTGATGAAGGAGTGGGTGAAGAAGACCCAGCGCCCCGAGGTCCTCGGCGGCCTCGGCGGATTCGCCGGACTCTTCGACGCCTCCGCCCTCAAGCGCTACGAGCGCCCCCTCCTCGCCTCGGCCACGGACGGGGTCGGCACCAAGGTCGACATCGCCCGCCGGCTGGGCGTGTACGACACCATCGGCCACGACCTGGTCGCGATGGTCATGGACGACATCGTCGTCTGCGGGGCCGAGCCGCTGTTCATGACCGACTACATCTGTGTCGGCAAGGTGCACCCCGAGCGGGTCGCGCAGATCGTCAAGGGCATCGCCGAGGGCTGTGTGCTGGCCGGCTGCGCGCTGGTCGGCGGCGAGACCGCCGAGCACCCGGGCCTGCTGGGTCCGGACGAGTTCGACGTGGCCGGGGCCGGCACCGGTGTGGTCGAGTACGACCGCCTGCTGGGCGCCGATCGCATCCGTACGGGTGACGCGGTGATCGCGATGGCGTCCTCCGGCCTTCACTCGAACGGGTACTCGCTGGTCCGGAACGTGCTCTTCGACCGGGCCGGGTACTCCCTGGACCGCGAGGTCGAGGAGTTCGGCCGGACCCTCGGCGAGGAGCTCCTGGAGCCCACCAAGATCTACTCGCTGGACTGCCTGGCCCTCACCCGCACCACCGAGGTCCACGCCTTCTCGCACATCACCGGCGGCGGACTGGCGGCCAACCTGGCCCGCGTCATCCCGGACCACCTGCACGCGACGGTCGACCGGACCACCTGGGCACCCGGCGCGGTCTTCGATCTGGTCGGCACGGCCGGGCGCGTCGAGCGCGCGGAGCTGGAGAAGACGCTGAACATGGGCGTCGGCATGATCGCCGTGGTGCCGGCCGAGTCGGTGGACGCGGCCCTGACCACACTGGCCGACCGCGGGGTCGACGCCTGGGTGGCCGGCGAGATCCTGGACCGGGGCGCGCACGCCGAGGGCGCCGCCCTCACCGGTTCCTACGCGAGCTGAGCAGCACGAAACCCGGTCCGGAGGCGAAGGCCCCGGACCGGGTCAGTGATCTGCGTGTGGTGCGAAGCGAGGGGCGCGTCAAGCGCCGCGACGCTGTGCCGACGGACCGGACTCTTCGTCCTCGTCGTCGTCATCGCTGTTGTACAGAGCCGCGTACTTGGCGTACGGGTCGTCGTCGTCCTCATGATCGTCATCGACTTCGACCGGCTCGCTGATAGGCAGCGGCTCTGTCGGCGATGCGCCCAGCTCATTGGCCAGACGCGTCAGATCGGTTCCGCCGCTGCTGTACTTCAGCTGGCGGGCGACCTTTGTCTGCTTGGCCTTTGCCCGGCCGCGCCCCATGGCTCGACCCCCTCGGTGACGGGGCTCGACGGCCCCAGAGTCTGACACGCGTTCATGGTTCGGATCGGGCTCTCCTTGGAGAGACCGTCCGTAGGGCTTTAACGGTACCTGCTTCCGCGGCCATACGGTACGCCGCCCGCATGACGTGCCCCGTCGCAGTGACCATGAGTCGCCCTGTACTCGCTGGTCAGCTGCGATTTTAACCCTTTATTGGCGGCCGACCCGCCGAAGCGCAGTGAGTTCCGTCTCGCCGCGCTCCGGCGGGGGTGCGGCGGCTGTCAGGCGCGGCGCGCGGCGCGGGCGTCCGCCATCCGCTGCTCGGCGATCCGGTCGGCCGCGGCGGCCGGCGGAATCCCGTCAGCCTTTGCGCGAGTGAAGATCTCCAGGGTGGTGTCGAAGATCTTCGTGGCCTTGACCTTGCAGCGGTCGAAGTCGAAGCCGTGCAGCTCGTCGGCGACCTGGATCACCCCGCCAGCGTTGACCACGTAGTCCGGGGCGTAGAGGATCCCGCGGTCCGCGAGGTCCTTCTCGATGCCGCCGTGCGCGAGCTGGTTGTTGGCCGCACCGCAGACGATCTTGGCGGTGAGCACCGGGACGGTGTCCTCGTTGAGGGCGCCGCCGAGCGCGCAGGGGGCGTAGATGTCCAGGTCGGGGATCCGGATCAGGTCCAGGGTGTCGGCCACGGCGGTGACCTTGCCCGGGTGCTTGTCCAGGATCCGCCGCACGGACTCCTCGCGGACGTCCGTGATGACCACCTCGGCGCCGTCCTCGATGAGGTGCTCGACCAGGTAGTGGCCGACCTTGCCGACGCCCACGACGCCGACCTTGCGGCCGCGCAGGGTCGGGTCGCCCCAGAGGTGCTGGGCGCTGGCCCGCATGCCCTGGAAGACCCCGTACGCGGTGAGCACCGAGGAGTCGCCGGCGCCGCCGTTCTCGGGGGAGCGGCCGGTCGCCCAGCGGGTCTCGCGGGCCACCACGTCCATGTCGGCCACATAGGTGCCGACGTCGCAGGCGGTGACGTACCGGCCGCCCAGGGACTCCACGAACCGGCCGTAGGCGAGGAGGAGTTCCTCGCTCTTCAGCAGGTCGGGGTCGCCGATGATCACGGCCTTGCCGCCGCCGTGGTCGAGTCCGGCGAGGGCGTTCTTGTACGACATGCCGCGGGCGAGGTTCAGCGCGTCCTGGACGGCCTCCTCGTCGGAGGCGTACGCGTGGAAGCGCGTGCCGCCGAGGGCGGGGCCCAGGGCGGTGGAGTGGATGGCGATGACGGCCTTCAGGCCACTGGCCCGGTCCTGGCAGAGCACGACTTGCTCGTGGCCGCCCTGTTCCGTGCGGAACAGGGTGTGCAGGACGCCGTCGGTCATTTCGGTCACGGTGGTGACTCCCATGGAAGAGATGCGGCGGGAACCCTCCTGAGGGTGGGGAGGGCGTGTAGGAGCAGCGTAAGACCTGGGGGGTGGGGTGCGGTGCAGAGTGGCTCGGATCACCTCGGGCGCGGCTCCGGGAGGGGGCGCGCGGAGTACCGGCGGGCCGTGCGGGGGAGGACCCCGGGGTGACCGATTCCCCGGAGGCCGGGCCCTCTCCCGCCCGCGCGGTGCCCCTCGTCCCGTACGCGTCCTACCTGCGGGTCTACGAGCCGCTGGCGGCCTTCCAGGAGCCCGAGCGGACCCACTGGGCGGATTACGTCCGGCGCGGCCGCCGGCCGACCGCACAGGACGAACTGAGGCGGTCGCTGGCGGACTTGACGGCGGTGCCGCCGGTGGGGGTGCCGCGGCGCGAGAGCGCCGACGCGTTCACCGCCGAGCTGGAGGGGGTGACGCTGGTCTGCCCCTGGCGGACCCGGCTGCGCGGCTGGCTGGCGCTGGAGGAGCTCGTCGCGGAGTTCCCGGGGCCGGTGCTGGACGCGGCGATGCCGCCCGGGGTCCGGCTGCGGGCGGCCGGGGAGTACGCGCGCTGGCGGGAGCGGAACCCGGACGGCCGCCCGTGGATCCGGGACGCGGTGTGGCAGGTGCCGTTGCGCTGGTTCGTGCTGGTGGCGGACGAGGAGCGGGACTGGCTGCCCGGGGAGCGGCTGCGCTACCGGACCCCGATGGTGCAGGCCCGGCGGCGGCTGGCCCGCGGCCTGCGCACGCTGCGCGGGGTGGAGGGGTTCGGGGTGCTGGCCGAGGGTCTGGTGGAGGTCGGCAGCTGGCTGGAGGAGTTCCACCCGCGCTCGATGGTGGAGCTGGACTACGGCGGGCTGGTGCACGGCCTGCCGCCGGCCGGGCTGGCCGCGGACCGGTCGGCGGCCGAGCTGGCGGCCGGCCTGGAGGCGCTGCGGTCCGGCGACCCGGAGCGGGCCCAGGAGCTCTTCGGGGGGCTGACGGAGCGCTGGCGGACGGTCCGGGAGAGACTCTTCGCCAACTAGCGGTCCGGGAGCGGGCCGGGGAGCAAGCCCGGGAGCGGGCCGGGGCGCTGTCCGGGCGGCCGGACAGATCCGGTACCGCTCAGGTATAGGCCGAACGGCCACAATCAGGGATCATGGACCCGAACCACGGCATTCGGGCCTTAGTGCCAGGACCTTCGTCCCGATACGGGCCATTGGCCCAAGCGTGACGGACCGCACTATCTACACCCTTGCGCCGTTCCCCTACCCTCGTGCCAAAATAGGACAAGGAGTCCGGGGAGGGTTCCTTCCGTCCTGGAAAGGACGGAATGCTCGGCATTGCACTCTATGGGGGGTCTTGTGGCTCCTGATCGCTCTGTGACTGATCGTCACTGTGAGGTGACTGTCCGTTATGGGCTGGTCCATCGGCTTCCGCCGCTGATGAACACCTCGGAGGGCAATTCCGTCGGTTTGGCCGACGAGGCTGGACAGATGGTGTAGTTGTAGTGCCGAGGACAAGCCGTTCGTCCTATAACCGACTCGGCCCGCGTCTGTCCATTTCGGGCAACGCGGGCCAAGGTGCAGAATTTAGAGGAAAGAACCGAGATGGTTCGGTTCTCCCGAGGAGGCCGCTCATGACCGCTCGCACCCCTGATGCCGAGCCGCTGCTGACCCCGGCTGAGGTTGCCACGATGTTCCGCGTGGACCCGAAGACGGTGACCCGCTGGGCCAAGGCCGGCAAGCTCACGTCCATCCGCACCCTGGGTGGGCACCGCCGATACCGCGAGGCCGAGGTTCGCGCACTGCTTGCGGGAATTCCGCAGCAGCGCAGCGAGGCCTGAGGTCCCGCATCAGCAGCATCAGCACCAACTGAAGTAACCGCAGTATCCGCAGTAACCCGCTTCACCGGGTTCGAATCGGGTCCCCCAATCCGATGAAACCCAAAGGCTTCATGCGACTGGATCTGCCCCAACAGCTCCGCCCAAGTCGTTCGATCGCGCTGGACTCCGCCGGGTCCAGCGCGATCTTTTTATGCCCGACGGGTGAGGTGCCATTGCACATATTAAATCGAGGGCGCGTAGGCGTCCGATAAATGTGCGCGTCTCAAAAACTCGTGTGGTGACCCCGGTCACACGAACGGGGGATGTTTCCGGAGGCCCTCGGACGGACCCGGACAACGCATCAGGGCCCGCATCCGATGGATGCGGGCCCTGATGGTGTTGCGAACCTGACGGGACTTGAACCCGCGACCTCCACCTTGACAGGGTGGCGAGCTAACCAACTGCTCCACAGGTCCTTGTTTCGCGGCCGCCGGGCGGCTGCGAAAGCCACTGTACCGCAGCTCAGGGGGTGCAGTCGAACCCGGTCCCCGGCGGCATCCCGGCCGCTCAGGGCGCGGCCGCGTCCACCGCCTTCACGATCCGCTTGTCCGAGATCGGGTAGGCCGTGCCGAGGGCGTGCGCGAAGTAGCTGACCCGCAGTTCCTCGATCATCCAGCGGATCTCGGTGACCTCCGCCGGGACCGGCCGACCCTTCGGCAGCTGCTCCAGCAGCCAGGCGTACTCGTCCCGCATCTCGTGCACCTTGGCCATCCGCGTGGTGTCGCGCTGCACGGCCGTGGGCATCTGCTGGAGCCGGCGGTCGGCGGCCACCAGGTAGCGCATCAGGTCCGGCAGCCGCTTCAGCCCCGTCAGGGTCACGAAACCGGGCGGCATGAGGGCCGCCAGCTGCGTTCTGACGTCCTGCAGGTTGGCGACCAGGGCCAGGCTCGACGTGGCCTTCAGACGGCGCTCACAGGCCTGCCAGGCGGCCAGCACCTGCTGGACCTGGCCCACGGTCCGCACGGTGGTGTCGACCAGGTCGGCGCGGACCGCGTCGAAGAGCTTGCGGAAGGCCTCCTCGTCCCAGGCCGGGCCGCCGTGCAGGGCGATCAGCCGGTCGGCCGCCGCGGTGGCGCAGTCCTCGAAGAGGGCCTGGACGGAGCCGTGCGGATTCCCGGACAGGGCCAGCTTCTGCTGGTTGGTGAGCTTGTCCGAGGCGAACTTCGCCGGGTTGACCGGGATGTTCAGCATGATGAGCTTCCGGGTGCCCAGCCACATCGCCCGGGCCTGCTCGGCCTCGGTGTCGAAGAGCCGTACGGCCACCGTGGCGCCCTCGTCCACCAGCGCCGGGTACGCCTTCACCGGCTGGCCGGCCCGCCGGGTCTCGAACACCCGGGTGAGGGTGCCGATGGTCCAGGCGGTCAGCCCGGCCCGCTCCAGGGACTCCCCGCCCGCCCGCTCGGCGGTGGCGGCGGCGGCCTGCGAGAGGGCCTGCCGGGCCTTGGGCCGCAGCCGCAGCCGCAGCGCCTCCAGGTCCTTGTCCTCGGCGACGTTCCGGCGGCGCTCGTCGACCACCCGGAAGGTGATCTTCAGGTGATCGGGCAGACGGCCCAGGTCGAAGTCCTCGGCCGTCACCGGGACCCCGACCATCCGCTTCAGCTCGCGCGCCAGGGTCACCGTCAGCGGCTCCTGGAGTGGGACCGCCGTCTCCAGGAAGCGGCCGGCGAAGTTGGGCGCGGGCACGTAGTGCCGTCGGATCGGTTTGGGCAGCGACCGGATCAGCTCGGTCACCACCTCCTCGCGCAGGCCCGGGATCTGCCAGTCGAAGTTCTCGTCCCGCACCTGGTTCAGCACCTGGAGCGGGATGTGGACGGTCACGCCGTCGGCGTCCGCGCCCGGCTCGAACTGGTAGGTGACCCGGAACTTCAGGGGGCCCTGCCGCCAGGAGTCCGGATAGTCGTCCTTGGTGACCCCGGCGGCCTTCTCGGTGAGCAGCATCTCGCGCTCGAAGTCGAGCAGTTCGGGCTCGTCCCGGCGCTTGTGCTTCCACCAGGAGTCGAAGTGCGCCCCGGAGACGACGTGTTCCGGGATCCGCTGGTCGTAGAAGTCGAAGAGGGTCTCGTCGTCGACCAGGATGTCCCGCCGCCGGGCCCGGTGTTCGAGCTCCTCCACCTCGGTGAGCAGCTTGCGGTTGTCCGCGTAGAACTTGTGGTGGGTCCGCCAGTCGCCCTCCACCAGGGCGTTGCGGATGAACAGCTCGCGGGAGACCTCGGGGTCGATCCGGCCGTAGTTGATCTTCCGCTGGGCGACGATCGGCACCCCGTAGAGGGTGACCTTCTCGTAGGCCATCACGGCCGCCTGGTCCTTCTCCCAGTGCGGCTCGCTGTAGGTGCGCTTGATCAGGTGCTGGGCGAGCGGTTCCACCCACTCCGGCTCCACCTTGGCGTTGACCCGGGCCCACAGCCGGGAGGTCTCCACCAGCTCGGCCGACATCAGGAACCGGGGCTGCTTCTTGAACAGCGCGGACCCGGGGAAGACCGCGAACTTCGCGGACCGGGCGCCCAGGTACTCGTTCTTCTCGGTGTCCTTCAGCCCGATGTGCGAGAGCAGTCCGGCCAGCAGCGAGACGTGCACGCTGGTCTCGGGGGCGTCCGCCTCGTTGACGGCGAAGCCCATGCCGCGCACGACCGTCCGCAGCTGGGCGTAGATGTCCTGCCACTCGCGGATCCGCAGGAAGTTCAGGTACTCCTGCTTGCACATCCGGCGGAACGAGGAGGAGCCGCGCTCCTTCTGCTGCTCGCGGACGTAGCGCCACATGTTCAGGAAGGACAGGAAGTCGCTGGTCTCGTCCTTGAACCGGGCGTGGTTCTGGTCGGCCTGGGTCTGCTTGTCCGAGGGCCGCTCGCGGGGGTCCTGGATGGACAGCGCGGCGGCGATCACCATGACCTCGCGGACGCAGTTGTTCTTGTCCGCCTCCACGACCATCCGGGCCAGCCGGGGGTCCACCGGGAGCTGGGAGAGCTGGCGGCCCATCGGGGTGAGCCGCTTGCGGTGGTCCTTCTCGGCCGGGTCCAGGGCGCCGAGCTCTTGGAGCAGCTGGACCCCGTCCCGGATGTTGCGGTGGTCCGGCGGGTCGATGAACGGGAACTTCTCGATCTCGCCGAGCCCGGCGGCGGTCATCTGGAGGATGACGGAGGCCAGGTTGGTGCGCAGGATCTCGGCGTCGGTGAACTCCGGACGGGAGAGGAAGTCCTCCTCGGAGTACAGCCGGATGCAGATGCCGTCGCTGGTGCGGCCGCAGCGGCCCTTGCGCTGGTTGGCGCTGGCCTGCGAGATCCGCTCGATGGGCAGCCGCTGCACCTTGGTGCGGTGGCTGTAGCGGGAGATCCGGGCGCTGCCCGGGTCGATCACGTACTTGATGCCGGGGACGGTCAGCGAGGTCTCGGCGACGTTGGTGGCCAGCACGATGCGCCGCCCGGTGTGCTGCTGGAACACCCGGTGCTGCTCGGCGTGCGAGAGCCGGGCGTAGAGCGGCAGGACCTCGGTCATCCGCAGCTTGCGCTTCTCCAGGGCGTCCGCGGTGTCGCGGATCTCCCGTTCGCCGGAGAGGAAAACCAGGATGTCGCCCGGCCCCTCCTGCTGGAGCTCGTCCACGGCCTCGCAGATCGCGGTGATCTGGTCCCGGTCGCTGTCTTCCGCGCCCTCGCTGTCCCCCTCCATCGGTGGCCGGTACCGGACCTCCACCGGGTACGTCCGCCCGCTGACCTCGACGATCGGGGCGTCGCCGAAGTGCCGGGAGAAGCGCTCGGGGTCGATGGTCGCCGAGGTGATGACGACCTTCAGGTCGGGGCGCTTGGGCAGCAGCTGGGCCAGGTAGCCGAGCAGGAAGTCGATGTTGAGGCTGCGCTCGTGGGCCTCGTCGATGATGATCGTGTCGTAGGCGCGCAGCTCGCGGTCGGTCTGGACCTCGGCGAGCAGGATGCCGTCCGTCATCAGCTTCACGAAGGTGGCGTCCGGGTCCACCTGGTCGGTGAAGCGGACCTTCCAGCCGACGGTCTGCCCGATCTCGGACTTCAGCTCCTCGGCGATCCGCTCGGCGACCGTGCGGGCGGCGATCCGGCGGGGCTGGGTGTGGCCGATCATGCCCCGGACCCCGCGGCCCAGCTCCATGCAGATCTTGGGGATCTGGGTGGTCTTCCCGGAACCGGTCTCGCCCGCGACGATCACGACCTGGTGGTCGCGTATCGCCTCGGCGATCTCGTCCTTCTTCTGGCTGACCGGCAGCGCCTCGGGATAGGTGATCCCGGGCATCCTGGCGGCACGCCGGGACAGCCGCTCGGCGGCCTGGCCGGCCTCGGCGGCGATCTCGTCGAGGACGGCCTGTTTGGCCTCGGGCTTGCGGATGCGGCGGGCGCCTTCGAGGCGACGGCCGAGGCGGTGAGCGTCCCGGAGGGAGATCTCACCGAGCAGCGTCTGCAGGGCGGCGAAGGAAGTAGACATACCTGGTCGAGGATCTCACCCGCAGGGTGCGGGTGGCGAACGCATTTGTCGGTCGTCCCCGTACCATTCCGGGACGAGATCCCCCGAATGCACCGCACGAGTGAGAGGCCCGTCATGCCCCGCCCCGGGACGTCCCCGTCCAAGAAGCCGCTGTTGATCTCCGCGGGGGTCGCGCTGGCCGCCGTGCTCCTGGGGCTGGTGTCCTGGCAGGTCCACGGCCCGGAGGACGGGGAGGGGCCGGGGGACCGGGACGCGGTGTCCGCCCCCGGGGCCGCCGCCCCGGACCCGAAGGCCTCGGCGCTGCTGGCGCTGGCCCGCCGGGACGCCGCGGACGGGCTGGCGGTGGGCCGGACCGACGCCCCGGTGGTGCTGATCGAGTACTCCGACTTCCAGTGCGGCTACTGCGCGAAGTTCGCCCGGGACATCGAGCCCGCGCTGATCCGGAAGTACGTCGCGGACGGCACCCTGCGGATCGAGCGGCGGAACTTCCCGATCTTCGGGGAGCAGTCCGAGGCAGCGGCGCGGGCCGCCTGGGCGGCCGGGCGGCAGGGCCGCTACGAGGCGTTCCACACCGCCGCCTTCGCGGCCGGGGCCAAGGAGAAGGGCTTCGGCGCGGACCGGCTGCGGGCCCTGGCCGAGGAGGCCGGGGTCCCGGACCTGGGACGGTTCGAGAAGGACCGGACCGGCCCGGAGGCCGGGGAGGCGGTGGCGAAGGACCAGCGGGAGGGCTACGGCCTGGGGGTGGCCTCCACCCCGTCCTTCCTGGTCAACGGGCAGCCGATCGCGGGGGCCCAGCCGGTGGCCGTGTTCGAGGCGGCCGTGGAGAAGGCCCGGGCCGCGGCGGCCGGCGCGGCGGCGGCGAAGTAGATGGAGATCGGTTACCTGGCCGCCCTGCTGGGCGGTCTGCTGGCGCTGCTGTCCCCGTGCAGCGCCCTGCTGCTGCCCGCCTTCTTCGCGTACTCGATCGATTCGCCGGCCCGGCTGCTGGCCCGGACCGGGATCTTCTACGCCGGGCTGGCGAGCACCCTGGTGCCGCTGGGCGCGGCCTCCTCCACGGCCGGCCGGTTCTTCCACGGGAACCGGGACGCGCTGGTGCTGGCGGGCGGCTGGCTGATCGTCGGGCTGGGGCTGGCGCAGATCCTGGGGCTGGGGTTCGCCTCGCGCCGGCTGACCGGGCTGTCCGGGCGGATCCGGCCGGTGACGGCCCTGTCGGTGTACGCGCTGGGCGCGGTCTACGGGCTGGCCGGATTCTGTGCCGGGCCGATCCTGGGCAGTGTGCTGACCGTGGCCGCGGTGAGCGGTTCCCCGGTCTACGGGGGGCTGCTGCTGGCGGTGTACGCGCTGGGGATGGCGGTGCCGCTGTTCCTGCTGGCGCTGCTGTGGGAGCGGTTCGACCTGGGCCGGCGGCGCTGGCTGCGGGGGCGGGAGGTCCGGCTGGGCCGGTTCGCCACGCACAGCACCTCGCTGCTGTCCGGGCTGTTCTTCATCCTGCTGGGCGCGCTGTTCCTGTACTTCGACGGGGCGAGCGCGCTGCCCGGGCTGCTGGACGTGGACGACTCGTTCGCGGTGGAGCAGCGGGTGCGGTCGGTCGCGGAGGGGGTGCCGGACTGGGCGCTGCTGGGGCTGGTGGCGGTGGGTGCCCCGCTGGTGGGGCTGGCGCAGTGGCGGCGGCGGGCCCGCTAGGCCGGGCCCGCTAGCCCGGGCCGGCCTGGCCCGGCCCCGCCGGGTCCGGCCGCCCCGGTCCGGTCCGGGGCGGTTCCGTCCGGGAAACGCGAAGGCCCCGTCCGAAGGGACGGGGCCTTGCACTTGTGGCTGGGGCCGGGGTCGAACCGGCGACCTATCGCTTTTCAGGCGATCGCTCGTACCAACTGAGCTACCCAGCCACGAGGACTCTTGCGAGCCTCAGCGAACCTGACGGGACTTGAACCCGCGACCTCCACCTTGACAGGGTGGCGAGCTAACCAACTGCTCCACAGGTCCTTGCTGTGTGCGAGACCGAAGTCCTGCACACGGTACTGCGTACCCCCAACGGGATTCGAACCCGTGCTACCGCCTTGAAAGGGCGGCGTCCTGGGCCACTAGACGATGAGGGCTAAAGGCCCGCCTGGGCGCTTTGCAGCGCGTCGGGGACGTGAGAAGCATATGGGATGCGGGCGGCGATCGCCAAAACGGTTCCGGGCCCGCCCGGCTCGCGGCCTGCCGCGACGGCCACCGGTCAGCCCCAGCCGAGTTCGTGGAGCCGGTCCTCCTCGATGCCGAAGTGGTGGGCGATCTCGTGGACCACGGTCACCGCGACCTCGTGGACCACGTCCTCGGGGGTCTCGCAGTAGCGGAGGGTGGGGCCCATGTAGATCGAGATCCGGTCGGGGAGCACCCCGGCGTACCACTCGCCGCGCTCGGTCAGCGGGGTTCCCTCGTACAGGCCGAGGAGCTCGGGGTCGGACGGGTCGGGTTCGTCCTCCACGAACACCGCGACGTTGTCCATGACCCGGGTCAGTTCGGGCGGGATGGTGTCCAGGGCTTCGGCCACCAGCTCTTCGAAGGCGTCACGCGTCATCTCCAGCACACCGACATTGTCGGGGAGGGCGGGCCGCCGTGACCGTGCCGCGCGAGAATGATCCCCGTGAACCAAGGAACCGGCGGCCCCGCGGCGGCCCCTCCGCCGTCCGCGCCGGCCCCGGTGCCGGCGGCCCGGGCGGTGCCGGTGGTCGCGGCGGGCGGGGCGCTGGGCTCGGCCGCCCGGTACGGGATGGCGCTGGCCTGGCCCGCCGGTCCCGGGGGGTTCCCGTGGGCGACCTTCTGGACCAATGTGGCCGGCTGCGCGCTGATCGGGGTGCTGATGGCGCTGGTGGCCGAGCCGGGCCGGCCGCCCCGGCCGCTGCTGCGGCTGTTCCTCGGGGTGGGGGTGCTCGGCGGGTTCACCACCTTCTCCACCTATGCGGTGGACGTCGACCGGCTGCTGCGCGCCGGCGCCTCCTGGACGGCCGCCGGCTACGCGGCGGGCACCCTCGCCGGGGCGCTGGCCGCGGTGTGGGCGGCGGCCGTACTGACCCGGCGGGCGCTCCGGCGGCCCGCGGGCGGCGGGGCGCCCGGATGACGGGGGCCGCCGGGGCGACCGGGGTGTCGTGGGCGGACTGGCTGCCGGTGCTGGCCGGCGGGGCGGTGGGCGCACCGCTGCGGTACCTGACCGACCGGGCGGTGACGGCCCGGGCCGCGGCCCGGCGGCGGGGGCGGCCGGGCGGTGACGGGCCGGGGTTCCCCTGGGGCACGCTGCTGGTGAACCTGGCCGGCTGCCTGGTGCTGGGCGCGGTCACCGGCGCGGTGCTGGCGGGGGCCGCCTCCGGCCGGACGGCGCTGCTGCTGGGCACCGGGCTGTGCGGGGCGCTCACCACGTACTCGACGTTCTCCTACGAGACGCTGCGGCTGGCCGAGGGCGGCCGGCCGGCGGCGGCGGTGGCGAACGCGGCCGGGTCGGTGCTGGTGGGGCTGGCGGCGGTGGAGCTGGGCCGGCAGCTCGCGGGGCTGTTGTTCGAGTCCTGAGCGGTCCGGGCCGTGTCCCGAACGGGGTAAAGGGAGTTGGGCCTCTTGACCCGTCCCCATGGGCCCTCGCCGTCCCGTCCCGGAGGTGCCACCCGTGCGCCAGTTCTCCGCTTCCCTCCGCCTGGCCGTCACCGCGATCGCGGTCGCGGCGGCGGCGGGCTGCATGAGTGTCAGCGACGACTCCGCGAAGCCCGCGCCGTCCAGCTCCGGGGACCGCCGGGGGCCGGCCGCCGAATCGGACGGTGGCAGCGGGACCGGCCGGTCCGGTGACGGCCAGGGGACCGGGCACGGCGGCCGGGACGGCAAGGACGGCCGGGACGGCAAGCCGGGCGCGGACGGCAGCCCCCGCCCCGGCGCCCCGGCCAGCCCGGGAGCCTCCCCCGGGGCGCCCGGCGGGCCCTCGCCGTCCACCGGGGGGTCGGGCGCGACGGCCTCGGGCGGTGCGGCGGCCGGCGGTGCCGGGAGCGCCGGGGCCGGCGGCGCCGCGGGCGGCGGCGGGCAGGACCCGGTGGACCCGCCGCCCGGCGGTGGGGACGCGGGCGGCCCGGGCGGCGGGGACCCGACCCCGCCGGTGGACCCGCCGAGCCCGGAGCCCCCTGTGACGGAACCCACACCGGAGCCCCCGGTGGAGCCCCAGCCCAGCACCCAGCCGGAACCCCAGCCCCAGGCGGCCGGCTGAGCCGCGGTGCTGCCGCAGGAGGCTCGAAGGCGGCCCCCCACCTGCGCATTTGCCAGAGTGGGGGAGGGGTGCGTATGGTTATAGATCGTTTGATCCCATTGCCCGGCGCCGAACCGAAGAGCGCCGTGTGGCGCGTACTCTCCCTTACCGTGACTGACCGCATTGAGGCGGTCGAATTTGCGACTTCACGGAGTTATGGGCGCGTGCCGAGACTCCGGAAGGTTTTCGCATTCGCATGTCCATTTCCAGTTCTGACCGTGCCGTCATGCCCGAGAACGACTCGATCGAGGCCGTCGACGCCGTCGAGACCCTGATCGTCGACGAGACCATCGAGGCGTTCGAGGCAGAGGTCGCCGACCTCTCCGACGAGGACACCGACACCGACCCGGCCGCCGAGTTCTCCGACGAGGACGCCGAGGACGACGAGCCCGGCATCACCTTCGCCGACCTCGGCCTCCCCGAGGGCGTGGTCCGCAAGCTGGCGCAGAACGGTGTCACCTCCCCCTTCCCGATCCAGGCCGCGACCATCCCGGACGCCCTGGCCGGCAAGGACATCCTCGGCCGCGGCCGCACCGGCTCCGGCAAGACCCTCTCCTTCGGTCTGCCGACCCTGGCCCGACTGGCCGGCGGCCACACCGAGAAGAAGAAGCCCCGCGCGGTCATCCTGACCCCGACCCGCGAGCTGGCGATGCAGGTCGCCGACGCCCTCCAGCCCTACGGCGACGTCCTCGGCCTGAAGATCAAGGTCGTCTGCGGCGGCACCTCGATGGGCAACCAGATCTACGCGCTGGAGCGCGGCGTCGACATCCTCGTCGCCACCCCCGGCCGTCTGCGCGACATCATCAACCGCGGCGCCTGCTCCCTGGAGAACGTCCAGGTTGCCGTCCTCGACGAGGCCGACCAGATGTCCGACCTGGGCTTCCTGCCCGAGGTCACCGAGCTGCTCGACCAGATCCCCGGCGGCGGCCAGCGCATGCTCTTCTCCGCCACCATGGAGAACGAGATCGGCACCCTGGTCAAGCGCTACCTGGTCGACCCGGTCAGCCACGAGGTCGACAGCGCCCAGGGCAACGTCACGACCATGACCCACCACGTCCTCGTCGTGAAGCCGAAGGACAAGGCCCCGGTCACCGCGGCCATCGCCGCCCGCAAGGGCCGCACCATCATCTTCGTCCGCACCCAGCTGGGCGCCGACCGCATCGCCGAGCAGCTCCGCGACTCCGGCGTGAAGGCCGACGCGCTGCACGGCGGCATGACCCAGGGCGCCCGCACCCGCACCCTGGCCGACTTCAAGGACGGCTACGTCAACGCGCTCGTCGCGACCGACGTCGCCGCCCGCGGCATCCACGTGGACGGCATCGACCTGGTCCTCAACGTGGACCCGGCCGGCGACCACAAGGACTACCTGCACCGCTCGGGCCGCACCGCCCGCGCCGGCCGCTCCGGTGTCGTGGTCTCGCTGGCCCTGCCGCACCAGCGCCGCCAGATCTTCCGGCTGATGGAGGACGCGGGCGTGGACGCCTCGCGCCACATCGTCGGCGGTGCCGGCGCCTTCGACCCCGAGGTCGCCGAGATCACCGGTGCCCGGTCGCTGACCGAGGTCCAGGCCGACTCCGCGAACAACTCGGCCAAGCAGGCCGAGCGCGAGGTCGCCGAGCTCACCAAGCAGCTGGAGCGCCTCCAGAAGCGCGCCGTGGAGCTCCGCGAGGAGGCCGAGCGCCTGGTCGCCCGGGCCGCCCGCGAGCGCGGTGACGACCCGGAGACCGCCGTGGCCGAGGCCGCGGAGGCCGCCGAGGCCGAGGTGGCGGCCGCCGCTGCCGCCGCCGCCGCCGAACTGGCCGCGCAGGAGCGCCGCGAGGAGCGCGCCGCCCAGCGCGACGAGCGCGGCAACTACGAGCGCCGCGACAACCGCGGCGGCGACCGCGGTGGCTTCCGCGGCGGTGACCGCGACAACCGCGGTGGCGACCGCGGCGGTTTCCGCGGCGGTGACCGCGACAACCGCGGCGGCTTCAACCGTGACGACCGCGGTGGCTTCCGCGGCGGTGACCGCGACAACCGTGGTGGCGACCGTGGCGGCTTCCGCCGCGACGACCGTCCCTCGGGCGGTTTCAACCGTGACGACCGTGGTGGCGACCGTGGCGGCTTCCGCCGCGACGACCGTCCGTCCGGTGGCTTCCGTCGGGACGACCGTCCCTCCGGTGGTTTCAACCGTGACGACCGTGGTGGCGACCGTGGCGGCTTCCGCCGCGACGACCGTCCGTCCGGTGGCTTCCGCTCCGGTGGCGGCGACCGCCCGTTCAACCGCGACCGCCGTGACGACCGCCCGGCCGGTGGCTTCCGCTCCGGCGGCGGCGACCGCCCGTACGGCCGCCGCGACGACCACCGCCCGTCCGGCTCCGGTTCCACCGGTGGCGGCTTCGGCGCCGGCCGCCGCGACGACAAGCCGCGCTGGAAGCGCAACGGCTGAACCGTTTGACCTGCCTGACCCTGCCTGACCCGAGGGCCCGTACGACACCTGGTGTCGTACGGGCCCTCGGCCGTTCCGCGTAGCTTTTCCGGTCCGTACATCCTTTCGGCCCGACGGGGCGTCTGACGGGTGGATCTGTCTTTCCACCCATCAGGGGGACCCGTGCTGCGCAAGACGATCGCGGCGGCGGCGGTGGTGGCGGCCGCCACCACCGCGCTGCCCTTGACCATGCTGGCCACCGGCGCCGCCGCGGACCCGGCCGCACCTCCGGGCGCCGCCGCGTCCGGCGCGCTGCCGGGCGAGCTGGTGATCCCGGCCCGGCAGACCGAGGACCGCTGGGCCCTCGGCCTGTCGGCCGCCACCGCCGACGGATACCTGCGCAGGCAGGGCGACTACTTCCGCTTCGCCTGGTACGCGTACGGGGCCGCCTCCGGGGTGCCGGTGCCGCACGCGGACGGCGGCACCACCCTCGTCGGCATGGCCGGGGACACCCTGGTCCACCGGCCGACGGAGATCCCCCCGGGCGCCCCCGCCAAGGTCTACCGCTACTGGAACGTCCGGGACGGCGCCCAGGCGAGCGTCTCCGTCCCCTGGTCGGCCGTCGACCTCGGACTCAACGGCCGGGAACTCATCGTCGCCCGCCAGGACGACAAGCTGCGGCTGGTCTCCCCCGACGGCACCGGCCAGCGCGAACGCGAGGTCACCGGACTGCCCGGCGGCCGCTCCTTCTTCCTCGGGGCCCTCTCCTTCGAAGGCGGCTTCCTGGTCACCCACCGGTCGGGAACCACCTGGGTGGACACCCGCTACTGGGTGGACGCGAAGACCGGGGCCGCGGTCCCCGCCCCGGAAGCCCCCGCCGACGACATCCACACCCGCACCAGCGGACCCTGGCTGATCCGCAAGAAGCCGGACGCCGACCTGGTCGAGGCCTGGGACACCCGGCTGCCACTGACCGCCACCCCCACCCGCACCTACCGGACCGGGAACCTGGAGGTCGAGGACACCCTGCACGTGCTCGGCGCCGACCTCCTCGTCCGGGAGAAGGGGACGGGCGACCTGCTGGCCCTGCCGGCCGGCGGCGGACCCGCCCGCACCCTGCTCAGGGCCACCGCCGACGGGGTACTGGACCCGGTGGGCCGGCGGGTGGTCACCCAGACCCGGACCGCCGGCGACAGCATCGAGACGTACGCCGTCGAGGCCGACGCCGCCGACCGCACCTCGGCGACCCGGCTCTCCGTCCACCCGGTGCCGCTCATCCCCCGCCAGGTGCCCCGGCTGTCCATGCGGGGCGGGCAGCTGACCGCCGTGGACGTGGACGGAGCCAGGGACCTGCTGTCCCTCCGGCAGTACGGGCTCCCGGTCACCGGCCCCCTGAAACCCGGCAGTTGGAAGGAGATCGACTCGGAGGCACCCGCCCCCGAGAGCGGGGACCGCGATCCGGAACCACCGCTCCGCTACTACGAGGGCTGCTACGGCACGCCCCCCGAGCGGAGCTGCGCCGATCTGCGGACCACCGAGGACGGCGGGGCGGCGATGCTCGGCTGGCTCGGCATCAAGCGGGCCCGCGCCGGATCCGCTCCGGGCACCCCGGTCCGGGTGGGCGGTTACACCCCCGGCACCCTCCGCGAGTCCGGCCGCTACCTCGCCTACGGGAAGAGCAGCCCGGCCGGCGGGATCGGTGTCCACGACCTGGAACAGGGCAAGGAGATCCGCACCCACACCGCACCGGGCGGCACCTTCGCCCTGTCCGGCTCCGCGCTGTGGCGGGAGACGGGGACGGCCGGCACGGTGGAGGCCGTCAACGTCCGCACCGGAGGCCTGTTCCGCACCGACCAGATCGCCGGCTGCGACATCAAGGCGCTGGAGGCGTACGGCAGTTCGCTGTACTGGAAGTGCGAGGCGGACTCCGGGGTCTTCGACACCGGGACCAGGAGGAACCTGAAGCTGCCCGCACACACCTCCGCCCGGCTCGGCAACGGCACGGTGGTCCTGGAGACCGGCGGGGCCCTCAAGGCGATCGCCCTGACGGGCCCGGCGGACACCCGGGACGTCGGCCGCCCCGCCGACCCGGTCCCCGACCAGGGCTGGACCCTGGACGGCCCGTCCGGCCGGGTCGCCTGGACCGACGCCGGCCGGTCGGTGCACGTCGTCCCGCTGGGCACCACCGCCCCCGGCCTGTCCGCGGTGGACACGGACGCCCCGGCCTCCGCCGACCTCGGCGCCAAGCGGACCTGGGCGCCCCGGTTCTGGCTGTCCAAGCCGGCCGCCTCCTGGACCCTGGAACTGAAGCGGAAGGCCACCGGCACGGTGGTCCGCACCCTCACCGGCGGACTGACCCCGGGCGCGCTGAAGCCGCTCTGGGACGGAACGGACGGCGCCGGCTGGAACGTCCCCGACGGGGACTACACCTGGACCCTGTCCGCCAAGCCGGCCGACGGGCAGGGCCCGTCCCTCACCCGGACCGGGGCCGTCACGGTCTCGGGCAAGGCCGTCGCGGGGGACTTCGTCTCCGACGACGGGCAGGCCGACATCATCTTCCTGGACGGTTCCGGGAAACTGGGGTTCGTCATGGGCCGGGGTGTCGACCGGTACCCGAACACCACCCCGTACATGGTTCCGGGCTGGGACGCCAAGGCGCTGTTCGTGCCGTTCGGGGACCTGAACGCCGATCGGACCGCGGACCGTCTCGTCCGGGACGCGCAGGGAGTGCTGCACGCGCAGTTCGCCCAGCCGGGCCGGGTGGTGGCCGCCCGCACCAAGGTGATCGGGCCGGGCTGGGGCCAGTACGACGTCCTGACCTCCCCCGGCGACCTCACCGGTGACGGCCTCGCCGACCTGATCGCCCGGCAGACGGCGACCGGGGACGTCTACCTCTACGCCCAGGACGGCAAGGGCGCCTTCAAGGCCCGGGTCCTGATCCAGAAGAACTGGAAGCTGTACAAGACCGTCGTCGGCGCCGGTGACCTGACCGGTGACGGCATCGGCGAGCTGATGGCCGTGGACGCCAACGGCACCGTCTTCCGCTACGACGGGGTGCGGACCGGCACCGTCAAGGCGCGGGCCCGGGCCTCGGCCGACGGCTGGGCCAGGAACGCGACCGCGTTCACCGTGATGGACATCGACGGGACCGGCGGCAAGCCGGCCGGGGTCGTCACCCGCAACACGGCCGGAGAGCTGCTGTACAGCCCGCCGGTGACCGGGACCGCCCTGCTCGCCCCGGGCACCCGGTTCGCCACCGGATACGCCGGCTACAAGGCGATCTTCTAGCGGGAGGAAGAATCTCCCGATCTTCGTACATCCCCCGGGACGGTTGAGGTGTCTGACCGTGTGCATGCGCAGGTGGCGGAAATCCAACGCCCGGCGCACGACAGACACTTGCATCGTTTTCGGGGGATTACCTTGCGCCATCAGCACCTTGCGGCAGGCCTCGCCGTCCTGGCGACGCTGGCCACCGCCGTTCCACTGGCCGCGACGACCGCGTCCGCCGCGGCCCCGGCCGCCGCCCCGGCCGAGTACGTCGTACCGCCGCGCCTCATTCCCAACGTGACGGCCGGCCCCGTCCTGGCCACGAGCTCCGGGTACCTGATGAAGGGCCCGACCGCCGGCGCGTACGCCTGGCGGACCTACGGCTCCTCCCAGAGCACCCCGCTCACCGTGCCGGCCGGAACGACCCTCGCCGAGGGAGGCCCGCACACCATCGCCCTCGTGAAGCCGACGGCCGCCGCGGGGGCGGCCGTCGCCCTCCGCGACATGCGCGACGGGTCCACCGCCGCCGAGATCACCACACCGGCCGGACACACCTTCCTCCGGGTGGTCGGCGAGGCCGTCCTCACCACCGTCAAGGAGTCCGGCGGTGCCGTACCGCACTGGCTGACCATCGAGAACGGCGTCCTCAAGGACACCCCGGTCACCGGTGTGCCCGCCGGAGCCGCCCTGGTGGACGCCAGCGCCCGCGGGGCCCTGCTGAAGGCCGGAGCGGACCAGTTCTGGATCGCGCCCGGTGCGGCCGCCCGCCCGGCCCCCACGGGACAGGACTTCTCCGTCCACGACGCCTTCATCGTGGAGAACAGCAGCTACGGCATCCAGGACCACCTGGAGTCGGACTTCACGATCTGGGACACCCGGGGAGGGCTGGCCGAGGCCGACGGGACGTTCATCCCCGCCGGAGTCTCCGACTTCCGGGGAGAACGCCCGACGGGTGTGGTGGCCGACGGCCTGATGATCGGGGGCTGGTTCTACGACACCACGATGGACACCCCGGCCGTCAAGATCTTCCCGCACGCGGGCGCCCCGGCCTTCACCACCTCCGACGGCCGGATCGTCACCGTCGGCGGCGAGGGCGCCGACCAGTACGTGGCCGTCCTTGAGACCGGTTCCGACGGCAAGCCCGTCCTCGTGAAGCAGGCCGCCGTCGCCCCCTCCCAGCAGCAGTTCGACGGCATCACCGCGGAGAACGGCCGGATCACCTTCAACGACCCGGCCCGGGGCGGCAGATGGGTGAACCAGTACGTCACCACGGCCGGCGGCGCCCCGAAGGCGGGCATCTGGAAGGGCGCCAACGCGGCGGTGTACGGGCCGTTCGTCGCCTCCGGCGAGGGCGGCCTGGTGCACGCCAACGGCACCCGCTACCTCACCGTCAACCGGCAGGCCAGCCAGGAGAACGACACCGTCTACGCCGTCCAGGGATCGGTCCAGGCCTCCGGCCGCTTCGAGGCCTACCTGGACCGCACCGTCGCGAGCCGCCCGGTCGGGATCTTCGACCTGGACCGCCGCAAGCACCTCCGCAGCATCCCCGTCACCGGCGGCCTGTTCGCCCTCTCCGGCTCCTGGATGTGGCGGGAGAAGTCGAACGGCGTCGTCGAGGCCGTGGACGTCAACACCGGTGCGGTGGTCCGCACCGACAAGGTGTCCGGCTGCGACATCAAGGCCCTCCAGGCCTGGAGCACCTCCGTGTACTGGAAGTGCGACACCGACTCCGGGGTCTACGACACCCGCACCAAGGCCACCGTCAAACTGCCCGCGCACAACACCGCCCAGCTCGGAGCCGGGTTCATCGCCTGGGAGAAGGACGGGATCCTGCGGACCACCGCCCTGCGCGGCACCGCCGGCACCCGCGAGCTCGGCAAGCCGGCCATCGCCGGAGCGGGCCGCGGCTGGACCGTCGACAAGTACGCCGGCCGGATCGTCCACGCGGACGCCGGCTGGGCCGTGCACGTGGCGGACTCCGGGGTCACCGGGGACAACCTGTCCGCCATCGACCGCTCCACCCCGGGCGAGTTCGACCTCGCGGGCGGCAAGGGCGGCTGGCCCGCCGCCTGGTTCCTCAACAAGTCCGCCGCCTCCTGGACCCTGACGGTCCGTACGAAGGCGGGCGGCGCCGTGGTCCGCACGATCACCGGCGGCGAGGCCCGCGGCGCGGTCCGCGCCTGGTGGGACGGCAAGGACACGGCGGGCAAGCCGGTCGTCAATGGCGCCTACGAGTGGACCCTCACCGGGAAGCCGGCCGACGGCAGCGGCCCCGAGCTGAAGACCGGCGGCACCGTCAAGGTCACCGGCGGACTCGCGGTCCGCCGCGACTTCGCCGGCAAGGACGGCCTGGGCGACCTGGTCACCCTGGACGCCAAGGGCGCCCTGGCCATCCGGTCCGGGAACGGCACCGGCGGCCTCGGCACCGTCCTCACCGGCACCGGCTGGCCCGCCGCCGCCACCGTCGTCCCCTTCGGGGACCTGGACGGGGACGGCTGCAACGAGGTCCTGGTCCGCGGCACCGCCGGTGACCTGCGCGCCCACCGGCCGGCCTGCGGCACGGCGGTGACCCCCAAGACCCCGTCCAAGCTCCTCGGGGACGGCGGCTGGGGCCAGTACGACGTGCTGACCTCCCCCGGCGACCTGACCGGGGACAACCGCGCCGACCTCGTCGGCCGCCACACGGCGACCGGGGACCTCTACCTGTTCGCCGCCGACGGCACGGGCGGCTTCCGGGCCCGGGTGAAGCTGGCGGTCAACGCCAAGCAGTACAGGCATCTGGTCGGTGCGGGGGACCTGAACGGCGACGGTGCCGGCGACCTCCTGGCCGTGGACGCGGCGAACACCATGTGGCGGCTGGACGGCACCGGCAAGGGCGCGTTCAAGGCCCGGGTGCAGCTGAACACCAAGGGCTGGGCGGGCGGCCGCAACGCCTTCGTCGGGGTCGGCGACATCTCCGGCGACGGCAGGCCCGACCTGATCTCCCGCAACACCGCCGGGGAACTGCTGCGCAACAGCGGCGACGGCAAGGGCGGTCTGCTCGCCACCACGAAGATCGCCACCGGCTACGGGAACCTCCGGATCTCCTAGCCGCCCCGGCACAGGGGCTCCCCCCGGGGACCCCTGTGCCGGCCGATCCGGGCCACGCCGCAGCACCTACATGGGGGAAGTCTTGCTCCGGAGAACATCCGTGGCCGTGGCCGTGCTGGCCGCGGTCACCACCGCCGTCCCGCTCACCGCCCTCCCGGCGGCCGCCACCGCACCCGCCGCCACGGCCGTGCCCGGCGAGTTCGTCGTCCCGGCCCGCACCGGACCCGACCCGTACGGGGTCCGGCTGGTCACCGACACCGGATTCGTCCGCCAGACCGCCACCGGGCTGCTCTGGTTCAAGCACGGCTCGCCCACCGGCGTCCCGTTCACCGTCGCGGGCACCCAGCTGGACGCCGAAGGCAGCGGCGGCGACTTCATCGCCTACCGGAGCGCTTTCTCCGACCGCACCGCCTACCACCGGAAGAACCTGGTGACCGGCGCGGTCGAGACCGTCACCGTCCCGAAGGGGTACCAGGCGTTCGACAACTCGACCCGCTTCGGCGGGAGCGTCCTGGTCCACGGCACCACCGGCACCCAGTTCGCGGGCCCCCTGCGCATGCTGTCCGTGGAAGACGGCCGGCAGGTCGAACGGCCGGTCACCGGACTTCCGGCCGACGCCCAGATCAAGACCTACGCGTACTCCGGCGGCCCCGACGCGATCGCGGTCCGCTACACCACGCCCTCCCAGCCGCGGTCCACCCTGGCCCGGGTGGACGCCACCGGCACCGCCACGACCATCGGCCCGGAGCCCTCGGCCGGGTCGGTGGCGCACAGCTGGCACGGCGGGCGCGACTCCGCCACCGGCCGCTGGTCCCTGTGGGACAACAGGACCGAGCTGACGGACACCCCCACCCACACGGTGACCCCGACCCACAGCGACTACAGCCGGCTCGTCGCGGTGATCGGCGAGGACGCGGTCCTCTGCCGCTGGGTGTGGAATGGCCCGGAGCTGTGGGCCGTCCCGCTGAAGGGCGGCGCCCCCGACCGGCTGCTCTCCTCCGACGTCGTGTCCTGGTCCTCCGGGGCGGACCAGACGCGGCTGTCGATCACCGTCGACCGGCCCGCCGGCGTCCGCGAGGTCCTGACCGTCGCGGCGGCCGCGGACGGCCGCGCCACCGCCACCACCGCACTCACCGTCCCCGGCATCCCCGAACCGATCCACCGGATCGCCGCGGCCGGCGGCGTCACCCGGCTGCAGGACGGCGAGATCATCGAGGGCGGGTTCGTCCGCTACACCCAGCCCCCGGTCGGCGCCCCCGCGCAGGGCCACTGGGACGAGCTGTCGCCGGGCGGCGCCCCCGCGGGCGGCGGCCCCCTGCTGGTGACGGACACCGGCCGCACCCTGCGGGGCACGGCCGCGGGCCTGACGACCATCCGCGAGGACGGCACCTGGTGGGACATCCCCCGCAAGGTGAAGCTCGACCCGGACACCGTCCAGGTGTCCGGCCGGCACGTCGCCTATCTGACCACGGCCGACCCCGCCCGCCCGGCCGAGGTGTTCGACCTGGAGACCGGCAAGGCGGTCCGCTCGCACACGGTGCCCGGCGGCTCCTTCGCCCTCGCGGGTGCGGCCCTGTGGCGGGAGACGAAGACCGCGGGAACGGTGGAAGCCGTCAACGCCCGGACCGGAGCCCTGCTCCGCACCGACAAGATCGCCGCATGCGACATCAAGTCGCTGGAGGCGTACGCCAGTTCCCTCTACTGGAAGTGCGACAAGGATTCCGGGGTCTTCGACACCGGGACGAAGAAGAACCTGAAGCTGCCCGCGCACGGCCAGGCACGGCTGGGCGGTGGATTCATCGTCCTGGAGGCCGGCGGCACCCTCAAGGTCCTCGCCCTCGACGGGGCCACCGCACCCAGGGACATCGGCCGGCCCGCCGACCCCCGGCACGGCTTCGGCTGGGCCGTGGACAAGCAGTCCGCCCGGATCGTCTACGCCGACGCGGGCCACGCCCTGCACACGGTGCCCTCGGGCACCCCCGCCCAGAACCTCGGCTCCTACGACGCCGACGTCGCCGGCACGGTCGCCGACCCGACCTACACCAAGCCCTGGCAGGCCCGCTGGTACCTGAACAGGCCCGACGCCGGCTGGACCATGGTGATCAAGCGGAAGGCCACCGGAACCACCGTCTCCACCCTCTCCGGCACCGACCACCGTCCGGACAGCGTCGTCACCGTCTCCTGGAACGGCCGGGACACCGCCGGGTACAACGTGCCCAACGGCGACTACACCTGGGCGCTGACCGTCAAGCCGGCCGACGGCAAGGGCCCCGTGCTCAGCAGGACCGGCGGGTTCACCGTCACGGGCTCGGTGGCCGGCCGCGACTACACCGGGGACGGGCGGGGGGACCTCCTCGCGCTGGGGTCCGACAACCGCCTCGCCCTCCACGCACTGGGCGAGGGCAGCATCGGCGCCCCGATTCGGCCCAACACCGCCTGGCCGGCCGGCTCCACGTTCATCCAGGCCCCCGACCTCAACAACGACCGCTGCAACGACCTGATCGTCCGCAACACCGACGGAGAGCTCCGCCTCTACACCCCCGGGTGCGGTAGTCCGATCGCGCCCAACACCCGGTCCCGGCTGCTGAGCAGCGGCTGGGGCCAGTACGACCGGCTGTTCTTCGCCGGGGACCTGACCGGGGACGGCAAGTCCGACCTGGTGACCCGGCAGACGAGCACCGGAGACATCCACGTGCACCGCGGTGACGGTGCCGGCGGCTTCCAGGCCCCGGTCCGGATCATGCAGAACTGGAAGCTCTACCGGGAGATCCTCGCGCCCGGAGACATCGACGGCGACGGCAAGGCCGACCTGCTGGCCGTGGACAGAAACGACACCGTCTGGCGCTACGCGGGCCGCGGCAACGGCACCCTGGGCGCCCGGATGAAGGTCACCGCCGACGGCTGGGCCAAGGACCTCAGCGCGTTCGTGGGTGTCGGCGACCAGAACGGCGACGGCAAGCGGGACCTCCTCTACCGCGACGCCTGGGGCGGGCTGCACCGCGCCGACGGTGACGGCATGGGCGAGTTCGGCGGCGACACACGGCTCGGCGAAGGCTTCGCCGGTCACAAGAACCTCTTCTGATCCGGGGGATCCCATGCAGACGACGATGAGAGCGGCGGTGGCCGTCGCGGCGGCCGCCGCCACCGCACTCCCGCTGGCCACGGCCGGCACCGCCACCGCCTCGGCCCCGGCGGCCGTCCCCGCCTCCGTGTCCGAGTACGTCATCCCGGCCCGCACCGCCGTGGACCCGGCCGCGGGCCCCCTGCTGGCCACGGAGTCCGGCTACCTGATGCCGGGCCCCACCCCCGACACCCGTGTCTGGCGGAACTACGGCGAGGCCCAGGGCACCGAACTGGCCGTACCGGCCGGGGAGACCGCCGCCGACGCCGGACCGGGGGTGCTGGCCTTCGTGAAGCGCACCGGCCCGGACCGGGAGGCCGGGGCCGTGGTGACCTACCGCGACCTGAAGGACGGCTCGACCAGGGTCCTCGCCACCCCCGAGGGCCACCGGTTCCTCGGGGTGGTCGGCGACGCGGTCCTCACCAGCGCGCCGCAGCCCGACAGCAGCCGTCTGAGCCTGCACTGGCTCCGACTGGAGAACGGCTCCGTCACGGACACGCCCCGGGTCTGGGTGCTGGACCCGTCCGCGTCGATGCTGGCCGGCAGCACCGGCGGAGCACTGATCGACCGGGGCTGGGGCAGCTGCCTCTGGGTGACCGCCACCCGCATCGAAGCGGTCGACTGCGGCAGCCGGGCCACCGTGCACGGCGACCTCCTCATCACCCTGTACACCCGCTACCCGGCGGGCGGCCCGGAGACCGAGGTGTACTACTCGAACCCGGTCACCCGCACGTCCGAACGGCTCCCCGCGGTCCTCAAGGGCTCCGCGTACGAGCACACCGTGATGGGCGTGATCGGCGACGAGATGATCGTGGACGGCATCGGCTACCCGCTGCGGGAGGGCTCGGGCAAGCCCGGCCGCAGGATCATCGACTTCGTGCAGGGCGGCGCCGCCCTGCCCGCCGCCGGCGGCCGGATCGTCGTCCAGGGCGGCCCGGCCGAAGCCCACGGGGTGTACCTGCTGCGCCCCGGCGCGGACGGCCGGGCGGTGGCCGAGCGGCAGCTCGCGGGCGTGGCGCCCGCCGTCCGGGTCAAGCACATGGCGGTGGAGAACGGCCGCCTCCTGGTCGGCGACGACGGCGGCCTCAAGCCCAACCACCTCTACCGCTACACCCTGCCGGCCGCCGGCGCCCCGCGCGCGGGCGACGGCTGGCAGCCGCTCGGCTACACCACCCACAACGTGCTCGCCCCCACCGGCGACGGCGGCCTCGTCTACGGCGAGGGCAACATGTACCTCCCCCGTGACAGGACCCAGCGGACCCCGCTGCCCTACTCCCAGGTGTCCGGCTCGACCCAGGCCTCCGGCCGGTACGCCGTCTACCTGCGCCGCACGGACTCCGGCCGGACGGCCGGCGTGTACGACCTCGAACGGGCCAAGGAGCTCCGGACGGTCCCCGTCACCGGTGGCCTGTTCGCCCTCTCCGGGGCCTGGATGTGGCGGGAGACCGGCGCCCCCGGGACCGTCGAGGCCGTGGACGTGAAGACCGGCTCGGTGGTCCGCACCGAGAAGGTGTCCGGCTGCGACATCAAGGCCCTCCAGGCCTGGAGCACTTCCGTGTACTGGAAGTGCGACACCGACTCCGGGGTCTACGACACCCGCACCAAGGCCACCGTCAAACTTCCCGCGCACAACTCCGCCCAGCTCGGCAGCGGGTTCGTCGGCTGGGAGAAGGACGGGGTCCTGAAGACCACCGCCCTGCGCGGCACCGCCGGCACCCGGGAGATCGGCCGGCCGGCGAACCCGGCGGCGGGCCGCGGCTGGGCCGTGGACAAGTACGCGGGCCGGATCGCGTACGCGGACGCCGGCTGGGCCGTGCACATGGTGGACGCGGGGACCCCCGCCGACGGCCTGGCCGCCATCGACCGGGAGACCCCGGCCGCCCTGGACGCCAACGGCGGCACCGGCTCCTGGCCGGCCACCTGGTCCCTGAACAGGACCGCCGCCTCCTGGACACTGACCGTCCGGGCCAAGGCGGGCGGCAAGGTGGTCCGCACGATCACCGGCGGCGAGGCCCGCGCCGCGGTCCGCACCCGCTGGGACGGCCGCGACCAGTCCGGCCGGCTCGCGCCCAACGGCACGTACGAGTGGACCCTGAGCGCCCGGCCGGCCGACGGGCAGGGCGCGGACCTGCGGAGCACCGGGACCGTGCGGCTCACCGGCGGCGCCGCGGCGCACCGGGACCTGGCGGGCAAGGACGGCTTCGGGGATCTGCTGACCCTGGACGCCAAGGGCTCCCTGGTCGTCCACCCCGGCAACGGCACCGGCGGCCTCGGCACGACCCGGCTCACCGGATCGGGATGGCCGACGACCTCCCGGGCCACCGCCTTCGGCGATCTGAACGGGGACCTCTGCAACGACGTCCTGGTCCGCAGCCAGGCCGGTGAACTCCGCTCCTACCAGCCCGCCTGCGGCGCGGGGGTGAACCCCGGCACCCCGTACCGGGTGATCGGCCCCGGCTGGGCCCAGTACGACGTCCTCACCTCCCCCGGCGATGTGACCGGCGACGGCCGGGCCGACCTGGTCGCCCGCCAAACCACCACCGGGGAACTGTACTTCTACGCGGCCGACGGCACGGGCGGCTTCCGGGCCCGGGTGAAGCTGGCGGTCAACGCCAAGCAGTACAGGCATCTGGTCGGTGCGGGGGACCTGAACGGCGACGGTGCCGGCGACCTCCTGGCCGTGGACGCGGCGAACACCATGTGGCGGCTGGACGGCACCGGCAAGGGCGCGTTCAAGGCCCGGGTGCAGCTGAACGCCAAGGGCTGGGCGGGCGGCCGCAACGCCTTCGTCGGGGTCGGTGACATCTCCGGCGACGGCAGGCCCGACCTGATCTCCCGCAACACCGCCGGGGAACTGCTGCGCAACAGCGGCGACGGCAAGGGCGGTCTGCTCGCCACCACGAGGATCGCCACCGGCTTCGGCGGCTACAAATCCCTGCTCTGAGCCCGCCGGACGCCCCGCGACGGACACACCGTCGGCCCGTCGGCCGATACCCAATCGGCTGACGGGCCGGGTCCGGCTATGCTCTGGGGAGAGCACTCGGAGGGCCATTAGCTCAATTGGCAGAGCAGTGGACTTTTAATCCATTGGTTGTCGGTTCGAGTCCGACATGGCCTACCGCTCCGGAAGAGCCCCGACCCCACCAGGTCGGGGCTCTTCCGCTGTGCCGGGGACAAGTGGTCACGAGTGGTCCCGGGGATGGCGTACAGTTGGGTTTACCGACGCGGGGTGGAGCAGCTCGGTAGCTCGCTGGGCTCATAACCCAGAGGTCGCAGGTTCAAATCCTGTCCCCGCTACTCAGTACGAAGGCCCGGATCCCCAGGATCCGGGCCTTCGTCGTGTTCCCGCTCCCGCCCGCTCCCGCCCGCTCCCGCCCGCTCCCGCCCGCTCCCGCCCGCCCCCGCCCGCCCCCGGCGTCGGCCCGCTCACCCGATCGGGCCCGCCCGCTCGCCGTCCGCCCGGTTCCGGCCGCAGCCTGGATCCCAGGGACCCCGGGCATTGGAGAACCGCGTGGTGGGGCTGGGGCAGCGAAACGGGGCCGGTGGGCCGGCCGGCGAGGGTGGCGGCGACCCGCGGGTCCGCCGGTTCGCCCGAACGCTCCCGCTGCTGCTGATCGCCGTCGGCCTGGTCTTCGACATGGCCACCCCGCCCGAGTTCACCGGCTCCCCGTTCTTCTCCGCCGCCCCCCTGGTGGCCGCCCCGCTGTTCGCCCTCACCACCACCGTGCTGACCGGTCTGCTGGCCTCGGCCGCGGTCCTCGGACTGGCCCTGGGCAACGGGACCTTCGGGCAGGTGGAGGCGCTGACCGAACTGGCCACCGTGGCCACCGTCTCCGGGCTCGCCGTGCTCATCAACCGGGTGGTGCGGCGCAGCGGTGAGCGGCTGGCCTCCGCCCGGGGGATGGCGGAGGCGGCCCAGCGGGCCGTGCTGCCCGTCCCGGCGGAGCGG
Source organism: Streptomyces sp. NPDC033845 (assembly GCF_055576225.1). Classification (NCBI taxonomy): domain Bacteria; kingdom Bacillati; phylum Actinomycetota; class Actinomycetes; order Kitasatosporales; family Streptomycetaceae; genus Streptomyces; species Streptomyces sp. NPDC033845. The sequence continues at coordinate 207,633 of NZ_JBVIRI010000013.1, forward strand.
GTCGGCGGGCTGCACGTGTCCGCCCGGTACGAGGCCGCGGAGGCCGACGCCTTCATCGGCGGGGACCTCTACGCCGTCCAGGACACCCCGTACGGGGTGCGGCTCGCGGTCGGCGACGTCCGCGGCAAGGGCATGGGGGCGGTGGAGGCGGTCGCCGTGGTGCTCGGGGCGTTCCGGGAGGCGGCCGAGCAGGAGCCGAGCCTGGAGGCGGTGGCCCAGCGGCTGGAGCGGGCCCTCGCCCGGGAGGGCACCCGGCGGGACGGCCTGGACGCGGTGGAGGGGTTCACCACCTGCGTGCTGGCCGAGATCCCGCGCGGGGAGGCGGTGCTGCGGCTGATCAACCGGGGCCATCCGGAGCCGCTGCTGCTGCATCCGGACGGGGCGCTCCAGGTCCTGGAACCGGGCGAGGCGGCCCTCCCGCTGGGCATGGGGGAGCTGGGGGTCTGGCCGGACCGGGCCGAGGAGTGGGCGTTCCCGGCGGGCACCACCCTGCTGCTCTACACCGACGGGCTGACCGAGGCCCGGGATTCCGGAGGGGAGTTCTACGATCCCTCCGACCGGCTCCGGGGCCGGATCTTCCCCGGGCCGGACGCGTTGCTGAGCGCGCTCACCGAGGACGTCCGGCGGCACACCGGGGGCGGGTCCACCGATGACATGGCGCTGTTGGCGGTGGGCCGCCCCGGCGAGGGCCAGCCGGACCGCCGGCGGACCGTGCCGGTGCTCCGCCGCCACGGTGAGTGAGCGAAGGGGTGCACTCCGCATCGCGTATGACGGTGCGTCATATGTGACTGGTGGCCGAGGAACGGTGGAAATCGAAGGCGCAATGCCCCGTTTCCTGGTGGATATGGGGTGAATGTAGGGGCCAAAGCCAGTCGGTGCGTGGCCGATTGGCATGAACGATCACCGGCAACAGCTTGGAATCACACACCTCCGTCTATTACCGTTCGATAACGCAGCGCGGTTGTCCCAACCGTCGCAAGAGGCGGCACCGTGCGCGTACGCGCCAGAAGGAGTCACCCCGGTGGAAGGTATGGAGAACCAGGAAGAGGCCTCCGCCGGCGCCTGGGGTGAGTGGAACCCCACCGAGGACTCCGTCCGCCCGGTCCGCGGCCGGCACCGGGTCGCCCGGCAGCGCGGCGGACTCGCCCGCAGCTCCACCGTGCTGGGAGTCGGAGTGATCGCCGCCGTCGGAGCGGGCGGCATCGCCACCGCCCAGGACCGGCCCCAGGTCTCCATATCCCTGCCCTCGATGCCCGCGATACCGGGGCTGGACGGCTTCACCGACGCGGCCGGGCCCGAGGCCGAACGGCCCGCCGCGGCCACCCCCTTCATCCCCCGGCAGGCCACCGGAAGCCCCGACGGCCCCTCGGCCGCCGCCACCCACACCGCCGACGCCGGCTCCAACGCCGGCGAGGCCCTGCGTCACCGGATCCTCCAGCAGGCCGAGTCCCAGCAGGACGCCGCCGCGGCGGCCGAACGGCTGGCCGCCGAGCGCGCCGCCCAGGAAGCCGCCGCACTGGAGGCCAGGACCAAGCAGGAAGCCGCCCGCAAGGCCGCCGAGGAAGCCGAGGCCGCCGCCCGGGCCGAGGCCAAGGCCAAGGCGGAGGCCGCCGCCAAGGCGAAGGCCGAAGCCGAGGCCGAAGCGCGGGCCGAGGCCGAGCGCCGTGCCGTACCGGCCGGCAGCTACGCCCTGCCGACCTCCGCCTACACCCTCACCTCGCACTACGGCGACTCCGGCTCCATGTGGTCCTCCGGCCACCACACCGGCCTCGACTTCGCCGCCCCCACCGGCACCCCGGTCAAGGCGGTGCACGGCGGGAAGATCGTCTCGGCGGGCTGGTCCGGGGCCTACGGCTACCGGATCGTGCTCGAACTCCCCGACGGCACCGAGGTCTGGTACTGCCACCTCTCCTCCATGGCCGTCACCTCCGGCCCGGTCGGCACCGGCGACACCATCGGCCGGGTCGGCGCCACCGGCAACGTCACCGGGGCCCATCTCCACCTGGAAGTGCGTACGCCCGGCGGTTCGACCCTGGATCCCCTGGCCTGGCTGGAGTCCAAGGGCCTGAACGTCTAGCAGCCGGTACGGGCACCCCCGCGGCGGGCACCTCCGGCACGTCCGGCACCAGTTCCTCCAGGACCGCGGCCCGGGCCAGCGGCGGGCCCGCGACCGGCCGGGCCGGCCAGAGCCGGCCCAGCAGCTCCCGCTCCCGCGCCGCGAACTCCGGTACCCGCAGCGGCCCGCCGCGCCGCGCCCGGTGCCTCAGCAGCGCCAGCTCCGCGGCATCCGCCTCGTACCGCAGGACCGCCCGCCGGGCCGCCCGGCCCCCGGTCTCCCCGGCCAGCGCCCGGGCCAGGGAACGGGCCGGCATCGAGCCCAGCGCCCTCGCCTCGGCGGTTCCCAGCCAGCCCGCGACCGCGTAGACGGCGAGCTCCCCGCCCACCGTGCGCACCTGCCGCCGCCGCATCCACAGGGCCAGCCAGGCCAGCAGCCCGAACAGCGGGACCATCACACAGCCGTAGACCAGGTAGAAGCCGTACTCGCCCAGCTCCGAGGAGCTGTTCCACAGCGCGTGCGTGCCCATGGCCAGGGCCAGCCCCAGCAGCGGGAGCCCGATCCGGGCCGGCCGGCCGGCGGCCAGCGCGGCCGCCCCGAACCCCAGGCCGGTGCAGACCGTGAACACCGGGTGCGCGAACGGGGACAGCATGATGCGGACGAAGAAGGTGGCGGCGGTCAGCGAGTCCAGCACCCCCGTGCCGGTGCCGAGGTCCTCGCCGAAGGCGTTGCCCAGATAGAGGATGTTCTCGGTGAACGCGAAGCCGGTGGCGGTGAACCCGGCCAGCACCAGCCCCTCGCAGGGCCCGCTCAGCCACCGTCTGCGGAACACGAACACCAGCAGCAGGGCGGCCGCCTTGGCGCACTCCTCCACCACCGGGGCGATGGCGATCGAGCCGAGCTGATCGGCGTCCGAGGGGTCGGCGGTGGCCGCCGCCACCCACTCGGTGGCGAAACTGTTGGCCAGTATGGCGATCAGCGCCGCGGCACAGGCCCCCCAGCCGAAGCAGTAAAGCGGGTACGGCCAGGGGCCGGGCGCCACCAGGCCCAGCCAGCGGAACACCCCCAGCAGCACCGGCACCGGCAGCAGCGCCAGCCCCAGGCCCACGAAGAACCCGGGGGTGCCGGTCTGTTCGCGCACCAGCTCCAGGATGACCGCCCCGCACACCGCGAGCACGGCGAGCAGCAGGACGGAGCGGGCCGTGCCCGACAGGCGCGCGAGCACAGCACGGACAGCGGTGACGTGGGGCGCTCCGAACACGCCATCACAGTAGCGAGCGGCTCCGACACGCGCTGTGACGTTCCCCGGATTCCGCCCGCTACCGGTGGATCAGCGGCTAACCCCTGCGCCGGAACAGCAGGTCGTGTACAAGGTGCCCCTTGTCCAGGCCCTGGCCCTCGAAACGGGTCAGGGGCCGGAACGGCGGCCGCTCGGCGTACCCGCCGTCCGCACTGGTGTTCTCGAAGTCCGGGTGCGCGGAGAGCACTTCGAGCATCTGCTCGGCGTACGGCTCCCAGTCGGTGGCGCAGTGCAGCACCGCACCGGGCGCCAGCCGGGTCGCGGCCAGGGTGAGGAACTCGGGCTGGATCAGCCGGCGCTTGTGGTGCCGCTTCTTGGGCCACGGGTCGGGGAAGTACACCCGCAGTCCGGCGAGGGAGGCGGGCGGCAGCATCTCCCGCAGCAGGATGATCGCGTCGCCGTTGGCGACCCGGACGTTGGTCAGCCCGTTGCGCTCGGCGAGGGCGAGGAGGTTGCCCTGGCCGGGGGTGTGCACGTCGGCGGCCAGGATCCCGGTCCCCGGGTCGTCGGCGGCCATCTGCGCGGTGGCCTCGCCCATGCCGAAGCCGATCTCCAGCACCACCGGCAGCCCGTCGAAGAGCTCCTCCAGGTCGAGGACCCGGTGGCCGTCGATGTCCAGGCCCCAGCTGCCCCAGAGGCGCCGCAGGGCCTCGCCCTGCCCGGTGGTCACCCGGCTGCGGCGCGGCTGGAAGCTGCGGATCCGCCGCTCGTGGTGGGAACCGGCCGGATCGGGCGCCGGACCGTCGGGGAACCGGGGTTCGGTGCGCCAGCGGGGCGGGGTGTACGCGGGTGCCTCGGGGGCGCTGCCGGGCTGCGGGTTCAGGGACTCAGACACAATGCGGCAATTCTACGGTCGGCCCGTCAGTGGTGCAGGGCGGCCAGCGCCCGGCGGGCGACCTCCCGGCCGATCGGGAGGGAGGCGGTCGCCGCCGGGGAGGGGGCGTTCAGCACGTGCACCGTGCGGGGGGCCTCGCGGATCAGGAAGTCGTCCACCAGGGTGCCGTCCCGCAGCACCGCCTGGGCCCGCACCCCGGCCCCGGCCGGACGCAGGTCGGACGGGCCGACCGCGGGCAGCAGCCGCCGGACCGCCTCGGTGAAGGCCCGCTTGGACAGCGAGCGGTGGATCTCCCCGGCGCCGTACCGCCAGTGCCGGCGGGCGATCGCCCAGGTGCCCGGCCAGGCCAGCTCCCCGGCCAGGTCCCGGGGCCGCACCACGGACCAGCGGTACCCCTCGCGGGCCAGCGCGGGCACCGCGTTGGGTCCGACGTGCACCCCGCCGCCGATGCCCCGGGTCAGATGCACACCGAGGAAGGGGAAGGCCGGGTCCGGAACCGGATAGACCAGGCCGCGCACCAGCGAGGGCCGGGCCAGGTCGTAGTACTCGCCACGGAACGGGACGATCCGCATGCCCGGGTCGTCCCCCGCCAGCCGGGCCACCCGGTCGCACTGCAGGCCCGCGCAGTTCACCAGGGCGCGGGCCCGGACCACCAGCCCGGATCCGGTCCGGACGGCGACCGCACCGGCCCGCCGGGAGATCAGCTCGACCCGCTCGCCGTAGCGGACCTCGGCCCCGGAGGCCTCCGCCAGCCGCTCGGCGACCTGCCCGTAGTCCACGATCCCGGTGCTGCCGACATGGATGGCGGCCAGCCCGTGGACCTCCGGTTCGTACTCCGTGATCTGTGCCGGGCCCAGTTCCCGGACCGGGATGCCGTTCTCCCGGCCGCGCTGGACCAGGGCGTGCAGCCGGGGCAGCTCGGTGCGCTCGGTGGCGACGATCAGCTTGCCGGTCACCTCGTGCGGAATGTCGTGCTCCGCACAGAACTTGACCATTTCGGCGGCCCCGCGGACCGCGAACCGGGCCTTCAGCGAACCGGGCCGGTAGTAGATCCCGCTGTGGATCACCCCGCTGTTCCGGCCGGTCTGGTGCCGGGCCGGACCGGACTCCTTCTCCAGCACCACCACCCGGGTGCCCGGGGCCAGCCGGGACAGGGCATGGGCGGTCGACAGGCCGACGATCCCCCCGCCGATCACCAGCACATCGCAGTCCAGACTGCCCACTCGCGCACCTCCCACCCCCTGATAGTGCACCGTCCCACTGACAGCCCGACCCCGGGGCGGCACACCGGCGGCGGAAACCGGTCCGTCGGACCGGCTATCCGGGGCTGACCAGCAGCGGCCGGGCGCGCTCGCGCAGCTCGGCGACCCGGGGCTCGTCCCCGTACGGCTCCAGCCGGTGCAGCAGGTCGCGGACGTACTCGGTGGTGCGGGCGGAGGAGATCCGGCCCGCCACCTCCACCGCCCGGGTGCCGGCCGCGCAGGCCGCGTCCAGATTGCCCGACTCCAACTCGGCGACCGCGCTCACCACCAGCCGCAGCCCGTGCGAGCGGACGTACTCCTCGGTGGGCCGGGACAGCGCCTGCTCGGTGAACCGCCGGACCTGCCGGGGCAGCCGCAGGTCCCGGTAGCACTCGGCGGCGTCCGCGGCGAACCGGTCGTGGGAGTAGAAGCCCAGCCAGGTCGGGTCGGGGTCGCCCTCCCGCGAACGCTCCAGCCAGCCCTCCGCGGCCCGCAGCGCCGAACCGGCCGCCTGCGAGTCCCCCGCCTTCGCGTGCGCCCGCGCCTCCACCAGCCGGAAGAAGCTCATGGTGCGGGCCGTGGCCAGGCCCCGGTTCCGCTCCACCGCCGCCTGGGCCAGGTCCACCCCCTCGTCGGGGAAGTCCCGGTAGGTGGCCTGGAGGGACATGGAGGCCAGCACGTACCCGCCGAGCGGGACGTCGGCGGCCGCGCGGGCCAGCCGCAGGGCCTGGATGTAGTACCGCTGGGCGGCCTCCTGCTGGCCGGTGTCGAAGGCCATCCAGCCGGCCAGCCGGGTCAGTTCGGCGGTGGCCCCGAACAGCGCCCGGCCCACCTCGTCGCTGTACGAGCCGAGCAGCAGCGGGGTGGCGTCCACCCGCAGGCACTCCGGCACCATCGAGGAACGCCAGTCCCCGCCGCCGTACTTGGAGTCCCAGCGCCGGGCGTCCTCGGCGGCCTCGCGGAGTTTGGCCACATCGCTGTGGCCGACCCGCTGCGGGGCGGTCCGGGCGGGCCGCGGCACGGCCGGCCGCGGAGTTTCGGCGCCGGGCTGCGGGGGCACAACGCAGGTCGGCGACGGCGCGGGCGACGGCGGTGGCGATGTGGACACGGCAGCGGCAGCGGTGACGGCAGTGGTGGCGGGAGCGCTTCCGGGCGCGGTGGCGGGAGCGGTGGCGGCGGCACCGGACGCCGCCGGCTCCGCGGCCGGTTCGGCGGTGCGGGCCACCGAGCCGTCGGCGGGGGATATCAGCCAGCGCGAGGCCGGGGTGGCGTACGCGGCCACCGAGAAGGACCCGGCCAGCGACTGCCAGATCCCGCCGCCGCCCCGCCGGCCCGCGAGGTCCAGCCGGTACAGATCGGTGGCCGAGCGGACGGCCGCCCCGATGTCGCGGGGGAAGGCCAGACCCACCTCGGGCGCCGGATCCGCGTCGGCCAGCCCGATCTCGTGCAGCGGCACCGGCCGGCCCAGCTTCGCGCCGATCGCGGCGGCGATCAGATGCGGGGCGGCACCCTGCGGCACCATCCCCTTCGACACCCAACGGGCCACCGAGGTCTTGTCGTAACGGAGGGTCAGCCCGCGCTGCGCGCCCAGGTCGTTGACCCGCCGGGCCAGTCCCGCGTTGCTGATGCCGGCGAGGGCGAGGACGGCGCCGAGCTTCTCGTTGGGCTCACGGAGCTCCCTGGACATGCGCCACCCCTCGTGCAGGACACACACGGACACGCAGGACACACACGGACACGCACGGACACACACTCGGCCACCGGGCATAGGCACCCGGCATTCGTAAACCCAGCGTAGTTCCCCGCATCCCAAGCGTTAAGGGCTCGCGTTCCGGATGGCGGGATTGTTGTCCGTGTGCACAGTCCGGCGCGCGTCCCGCACCCGGGCGCACCTGTCAGCGCGTGCTCCGCCCGTGTGGCCGTGCGCCCGGCCGTGCGCTCTGGCCCGCCCGGTGACCCGGCGATTCGATGTCCGGTGCGTGGGTCGGCCCGCCGTACGGATCCGGGGGGCCGGGGGACACCGCCGCCTCAATCCCCGCGGGTGGCGGACCGGTCCGGGAGGCGGATCGCGCCTCCCGGACCGCACCCGTATCCGCCTTCACAGGCCCCCCGGAGCCGTCGAAGAATGGCTGAAACCGACCTATGGGGCAGGGTGGGGCGCCCGGCACGCAACACCAAATAGCGCACGGCCGGGGCGCGTTCCTTTCGTATGCGCGCCCCCTTAGCCGACTCCGGCGCGCCCGTCTCGTGGCAGCATGGTCCCCGACCCACAGGTGCCCACGATGCTGGTAGCGGGGAGGCGGCGATGCGCTGGTTGGTGGGGTGGAGCAGTATCGCCGCGAGTTTCGGCACGGCCGGCCGCGTCTCGGGCACCGGCACCGGCCCCGGCGGCCCCACCGGGCAGGACGGGGTGCTGCGCGGCGGCATCGCCGACGCCGCCCACCCCGACGATCCGGCCGAGGACGCCGAACGCACCGTCCACCCCGTCGGATCCCAGCTGCTGTGGGGCGACCCCGACCCGCTGTGGGCGGTCGGGGACTGGCGCGCCGACGAGATCCGCACCGTCACCGCCGACCCCGCCGACCCCTTCACCCGGCTCGCCGTCCTCGGCTGCTGCGGGGCGAGCGACGAGGAGCTCCGCCGGGCCCTCTACGCGGCCCGCGGCGGCGCCCTGCGCCATCTGACCTCCTGGCCCGGCAGCTACACCGCCGTGGTGCAGACCGGCCGGCGGATCACCGTCCTCGGCGATCTGGCGGGCGCCCGCCCGGTGTTCTACACCCCCTGGGCCGGCGGCACCGCCTACGCCACGGCCGCGCTCCCGCTCGCCGACCTGATCGAGGCCCAGCTCGACATCGGCCATCTCGCAGCCCTGCTGGCCTGCCCGGACAGCCCGGAGGCACTGGGCGACGGCACACCGTACGCAGGGGTCCGCCGCATCCCGCCCGGCCACGCCCTGATCCTCCGCGAGGGCTCCCGGGAGATCACCGGATACGAACCGGTGGCCTCGCTCGCCGTGGCCGCGCCGGAACTCGACGCCGGCCGGGCGGTGGAGGGCGTACGGGAAGCACTCGTGGACGCGGTGCGCGCCCGGCTCACGGCCCCCCGCCATGCCCCCGAGACCCTGCCGCACGATCCGGGGCCGGTTCCCGGCATGGGCCCGGCCGACCGCCGGGCCGCCCGGGGCGCGCCCGTGCCCGTACCGGGGATCGGCGCCGACCTCTCCGGCGGCAGCGCCTCCGCCACCCTGGCCCTGCTGGCCGCCGGACTGCCCGGGGCCCCCGGCACCCTGCCGGGGCTCGGCGCCACGGCGGCCGGGGAACGGCTGCTGGCCGTCACCTTCAACGACCTCGTCACCCCGCAGGGCCGGGAAGCCGATCTGGAACGGGCGCGGGTGATCGCCGCCGACCCCCGGCTGCACCACGTGGTGGTCGCGGCCGCCGAAGAGTCCCTCCCCTACGCCGAGTTGGAGGGCCCGCTCACCGACGAGCCGGGCCCGGCCCTGGTGGTGGCGGCCCGGGAGCGCCGCCGGCTGGCCGCCGGGTCCGCCGACCACTTCGTCGGCCACGGGGCCCGCCAGGTCCTCGACGGGCATCCCGCGCGGCTGGCCGATCTGCTGCTGGACCGGCGCCGCCGGCACCTGCTGCGGCCGGTGGCCGCGCTGGCCCGGTCGGCCGCCGCGGCCAGTACGGGCGGCGGTCCGGCCCTGCTGCTCCCGCTGACCGTCTACTCGGCCGCCCGGCGGCTGGCCCGCACCCCCTACCGGTCGGGCATGGAGGCGGTGGCGGCCCAACTGCGCGAAGGACGGCTGGGCGGCGGGCCCTCCGGCCCGGTGGACGCCTCGCTGTCGGCCCTGACCTGGTGCCGGCCCGGACCGGCGGCCCGCTGGCTGACCGGTGAGGCGCTGGCGGAAGTATCGATCCGGCTGGGCACCGCGGCGGCCCGCCCGCCGCTGTCCCTGCGGCCGGGGGAGGCCCGGGCCCGCTCGGTGCTGGCCCGGCACGCGGCCGACCACCGGGTGTTCGAGCAGGCCGCGGAGATCCGCAGCCAGCGGCTGCACGCCCCCTTCCTGGACAACCAGGTGGTGCGGGCGGCCCGCGCGCTCCCGGAGTCCCTGCGGGTCCAGCCGGGGGCCCGGGCGGCGATCCTGCGGGAGGTGCTGTCCGCCACCGGGGTCCGTGAACTCCCGCCCGGCTGGGGGGCGGTGTCCCATTCCGCGAACGACACGGCGACCCGGCTGGGGCTGCGGGCGGCCCTTCCGGACCTGCTGCTGCTCTTCGCCTCGCCGTATCTGGCCGACGCGGGCCTGATCGAGGCCCGGGTGGTGCAGCAGGCGCTGACCGAGGCGGCGGAGGGCCGGCCGGTCCCGCTGGACGGGCTGGCCGAACTGGTCTCCATGGAGCTGTGGCTGCGCCGGCTGCTGTCCCGCCGGGGCACCTGCTGGACCGGTACCTCCACCCCGCGCCGCCGTGCCGTGCCCACCGGGGTCCCGTCCCGCCGCCCGGCCCTGTCCTGACGGCCGGTCCCGCCCTGGCGCCTGGGGGCACGGTCCGGCCGGGTGGGGTCGGCGATGCGGGCGGGGTCAGCGGCAGCCGATGACGGCGTCGGCCCAGGTGGCCAGCAGCAGTCGGTGGCGGGGGTCCTCGCCCTCCACGACCAGCCGGAGCCGGCTGGTGCCGGAGAGCGCGACCCGCACCGGGACCGCGGGGTCCCCGGGGCCGATCACGGGGGAGCGCCAGAGCCGGTCCCCGTCCCCGTAGACGGAGAACCGCACGGAGCGGGTGCCGGGCGGGGACAGGTCGTCGACCCCGACCCGGGCGGAGAAGGTCTCGCAGGGGCGGTTGAGGCGGATCTCCACCCGGGAGCGGTCGTGGACGGTGATGCCGTGCCCGTGGCGTTCCCCGGCGATGACCGGTGCCCAGCGCTGCCAGACCCAGCTGCTGCGCCAGGTGTCCAGCTCGGGGCCGGTGTGGTCGCCGAAGGCGGACTGGCCGAGGCGGGCCAGTCGGTAGCCGGTGGGCGGTGCGGGCGGCGGCGGGACCGGCTTCGCGGTCGGCCGGGGCGTCGGCTTCGGGCTGGGCTTCGGGGTGGGCCGGGGGCTGGGCCGGGCCGGGGGCCTCGGGGGCGGTGCGGAGGTGCGCGGAGGTTTCGGCGGGGCCGGCGCGGGGCGCGGCGGGGCGACGCTCGGCCGGGTGGGCCTGCTGCGTACGGGCGCGGGCGGCGGCGGGGGTGCCTGGACGCTCGGCGGCCGGGGCGCGGGCGGGCTCGGCGCAGGTGGCGGCGGCTGCGGTCGCTCGGGGGCAGCGGCGGTGGGCGAGGGCGTGGCCTTGGCCTGGGGCTCGGCCTCGTCCCCGGCGAAGGCGAAGACGAGCCCGGCGGCCGCCGCGACCGCGAGCCCGGCGGCGATGGCGGCCTTGGCGGGCAGCCCGAGCCCTTCGGAGGCCACGGCCCCCGCCCCGGACCCGGCCGCACCACCACCCCCGGCTCCGGCAGCTCCGGCTCCGGCGGCCCCGGCCCCGGCGGCCCCGGCTCCGGCGGTACCCGCCGCGCCGCCCGCTGCCGCGCCGCCCGCCGCCGTGCCTCCGGTGGCGGCGGCCGCGGCTCCGGCGCCGCCCGCGGCCACGGCCCCGCCGGCCACCACCCCGGCGGCCTTGGCGGCGTACCCGGCGGCGAACCAGCCGATGACCGCGACGGGGAGCAGCGCGGGAATGCCCGCGTTGACGTCCTTCAGCTCACCGGCCGCGATCCGGCACTTGGCGCACTCCTCCAGGTGCTTGCGGAGTCCCCGCTCGGCCCGGAGCCGCAGTCCGCCGCGGGCGTAGGCGCCCAGCCGGTCCGCGTGGACGGCGCAGTCCCCGCCGGAGCCGAGCGCGGTGCTCACATGGGCCTGGAGATAGGCCTGCTTGAGGCCCTCGCGGGCGCGGCTGGCCAGTACGGCGGTGGCGTTGGCGGTCAGCCCGAACAGCGGGGCGACCGCGCTGGGGGAGGCCTCCTCGACGGTGGTGTGCCACAGCACGGCCTGCCACCGCTCGGGCAGGCTGCGGAAGGCCTGCATGGCGAGGGTCTGTTCGGCCTCGTGCATGGCGCGGACGTCCGCGCCCAGTTCCAGCCCGGCCTCGCCGGACAGCGAGGCTGCGCCGTCGGCCCCGGCGGCGGCGCCGGAGGCCTGTTCCGCGAACAGGGCGAAGTCCTCGACGAGTTGTTCCCGCTTGGCGGTCCGGGTCCAGGCGGCGGCCACTCGGCGGACGGTGGTGAGCAGATAGGCGCGGACGGCCTGGTCGGGGCCGGCCCCGCCGCGGACGGCCTGGAGGGTCCGGGCGAAGACCTCGGCGGTGAGGTCCTCGGCGGTGTGGGCGTCACGGCAGCAGGTCCGGGCGTAACGGCGGACGGCTTCGGAGTGGCGGCGGAACAGTTCGGCGTAGGCGCTGTCGTCCCCGCCGCGCATCCGGGCGATCAGATCGCCGTCGGAGGGCGGTAGCTCGGCGGCGGAGGCGCCGCTGCCCGCTTCCCGCTGTGCGGGCACCTGACCGGTGGGCGGACTGTCCGCCCCGACCTCACCGCCGGAGCCGCCGAGCGGCTCTTCCCGACCGTCAACGCTCATCGCGGAAGCTCCCGCACCACACACCGCACCACACACTCGACCGGTACACCCGGAAAGCGTGGCACACGGGGGCCGGGGTCCGGGCCCCTCTGCGGGTCATCCACTCATCCGGGCACAGTTCGACGAATCGTCTTACTGTGCTCACCCGTTTGAGCGAGTGGCCGTTCGAGGGGCCGGGCACCTCAGGTCGATGGCCCTCAGGTCGATGGCCCTCAGGTCAGGCGGTGCGGGAGCGCAGGCCTTCCAGCAGGATGTCGAGCAGCCGGTTGGAGGCGGCGGCCTGCTGGGCCGGGTCGGGCAGGGCCGGCGCGGCGGTGGCTATGACCAGCAGCACATCGGCCACGGTGACGTCGGTGCGGAGCTCGCCCGCAGCCCGCGCCCGGTCGACCAGCTTGCCGACCACTTCGAGGAGGGCGCCGGCGCCCGAGTCCTCGGCGGGCTCGTCCACCGCGGTCACCGCGACGGAGACGGGCAGGCCGCCGGTGCGGGTCGCGCCGACCACGCGGAGCTCCGGCTGCTGCCGCTGCTGCGGCACCCGGGCGTCGGGCGCGGAGGCGGCGGGCGCCGTCTCCTCCTCGGCCGCGGCGCCGACCCGCAGCACCTGCGGCGGCAGCAGCCGCCCGGCGCCGGAGGCCACGGAGGTGCGCAGGAACCGGGACAGCGCCTGCCAGGGCTCCTCTTCCTGGCCCAGGGCGGCCCGCGCCTGCTCGGTCAGCCGGGCGGTCTCCTCCTCGGCTATCCGGCGGACCAGGACGTCCTTGCTCGGGAAGCGCCGGTAGACCGTGCCGACACCGACCCGGGCGCGGCGCGCCACGTCCTCCATCGGAGCCCCGTAGCCGAGCTCGCCGAACACCTCGCGGGCGGCCCGCAGGACATGTTCGAGATTGCGCTGCGCGTCCACCCGCAGCGGGGTGGAGCGGCCCACTCCGTGCGTGGTGGCGCCCGCGATCACGCGGCCGCTGCCCGCATCGGAGAGCGCGGTCGCAGACCCATGGAAATCGGAAATGTGCATATGTATCCCCCGGTAATCATTTGTCTCCCCCCGGAGACAGTCCCCGCCTTCGTGTCGAGCGGGCCGAGGTCGTACGGCCCGGTCCTACGGCTCGACCGGTAACGAACATAGTTGAGCCAGAGTCAATTCAGAAGGGGCAGCCCCGGACGGACCACCGCCCAATCGGAGCATTCACCCCCACTTTTCCGTTTCCCACCCCCGGAATCAGTGATTCCGCCTGTCCTGACCTGCGCTCCCGGCCCCCACCCCCCCCTCCCGACAGCCCCGCCCCACCCCTGTCTCCGGTCACACAATTTGACGGGCCTGTGGACAAACTCCCGGCCACGATGCGTCATGGGATGGTGAAGGCTGCTAACACGCGGGGCACGGCCCCCGGTACCCCGCCCCGCACGCGCATCCTCGTCGTCGGCGGCGGCTACGTCGGCATGTACACGGCCCTCCGGCTCCAGCGGAAGCTGAGAACCGGCGAGGCCGAGATCACGGTGGTCACCCCCGAGCCCTACATGACCTACCAGCCCTTCCTCCCCGAGGCCGCCGCCGGCTCGATCTCCCCCCGACACGTGGTGGTCCCGCTCCGCCGGGTCCTCGGCGACTGCCGCATCCTCATCGGCGAGGCACGGAGCATCGACCACACCAAGCGGACCGCCACCGTCACCACCCTGGCCACCGAGGACGAGGGCACCGGCGCCCTGCTCCTCGAATACGACGAGCTGGTCCTCGCCCCCGGCTCCGTCTCCCGCACCCTCCCGGTCCCCGGCCTCGCTGACTACGCCATCGGCTTCAAGACCGTCGAGGAGGCCATCGGACTGCGCAACCACGTCCTCGAACAGATGGACATCGCCTCCTCCACCCGCGACCCCGCCATCCGCGACGCCGCCCTCACCTTCGTGTTCGTCGGCGGCGGCTACGCGGGCGTCGAGGCCCTCGCCGAACTGGAGGACATGGCCCGCTACGCCGCCCGCTACTACCACAACATCAAGCCCGAGGACATGAAGTGGGTGCTGGTCGAGGCCAGTGACCGGATCCTCCCCGAGGTCGGCCCCGAGATGGGCACCTACACCGTCCGCGAGCTCCGCGGCCGCAACATCGACGTCCGCCTGGAGACCCGCCTCGACTCCTGCGAGAACCGCGTCGCCGTGCTCAGCGACGGCACCCGGCTGCCCACCCGCACGGTCGTCTGGACCGCCGGCGTCAAACCCCACCCGCTGATCGCCGCCACCGGCCTCCCCACCAACGACCGGGGCCGGCTCGCCTGCACCGCCTTCCTCACCGTCGAGGGCACCGAACACGCCTGGGCCGCCGGCGACGCCGCCGCCGTCCCCGACATCACCGCCGCGGAACGGGGCACCGACTGCGCCCCCAACGCCCAGCACGCCGTCCGCCAGGCCAAGGCCCTCGCCGACAACCTGGTCGCCTCCCTCCGCGGCGAGGTCCTCACCGAATACGCCCACAAGTACGCCGGCTCCGTCGCCTCCCTCGGCCTGCACAAGGGCGTCGCCCACATCTACGGCCGCAAGCTCAAGGGCTACCCGGCCTGGCTCATGCACCGCGCCTACCACCTCAGCCGGGTCCCCACCTTCAACCGCAAGATGCGGGTCCTCGCCGAATGGACCCTGTCCGGCCTGTTCAAACGGGAGATCGTCTCCCTCGGCTCCCTCGAACACCCCCGCGCGGAATTCGAACTCGCGGCGGGCGGCGGCCCCGCCGCACCCCCGCCCAACCCCCCGAAGCCCGACCAGCGCTGAAACCACCAGTCCGGTCGGCCACACTGGACGTGTGACCATAGGTGTGCTCACACCTGCACAGAGTCACCCGCCCAGCGACCGTCCCTGAACACCACAGCGACCACGAGCGACACCACGAGGCCTGAACGCAGTGAACTTCACGCGCTGGAGCGCCCGGTTTCCCGGAACGCAGCGCCGCGCCGCCGCCCGGATCGAACAGGCCGCCGCCCAGGCCAAGCGAGGCGAGGGCTCCGTCCCCGCCGCCCGCGGCTCGGCACCCGACGGCCGCCCCGCCGACCCCACCGTCTCGGGCACGGGCACCGGCACCCCCATCGCCGCCGTGCCCTCCCTCGACGAACTCTCCGTACGGGAGGTGCTCGGCCGGCTCCCCGCCCTGGTGGCCCTGGTCCACGGCCCCGACCACCGGGTCGCCTACCTCAACGAGAGCTACACCGCCGGCTTCGGCCCCCGCCCGCTGGGCGGCACCGCCGCCGAAGCCCTCCCCGAACTCGGCGAGCTCGGCCTCCTCCCGCTCCTGGACCAGGTGCTCCGCAGCGGCAGACCGCGCACCGCCAAGAACCGCACCGCGCCCGGCGGCGGCAACTCCTACACCGTCACCTGCACCCCGGTCGCCTTCGACGGCCCCGACAGCACCGGCGTCCTCATCCACCTCGCCGACGTCACCGACCACACCGAGGCCGTGGACCGGCTCCGCGCCAGCGAACGCCGCCAGCGCGAGGCCGCCGTCACCCTCCAGCGGTCCCTGCTCCCCCAGGAACTCGAACAGCCCGACGACCTCCGCGTCGCCGCCACCTACCAGCCCGGCGGCACCGAGGCCGCCGTCGGCGGCGACTGGTACGACGTCATCACCCTCGGCGCCGGCCGCACCGCCCTGGTCATCGGCGACGTCATGGGCCGCGGGGTCCGGGCCGCCGCCGTCATGGGACAGCTGCGCACGGCCGTCCGCGCCTACGCCCGCCTGGACCTCCCGCCGCACGAGGTGCTCCAGCTCCTCGACGGCCTCGCCGCCGAGATCGACGCCAGCCAGATCGCCACCTGCGTCTACGCCGTCCACGACCCCAACGAGGGACTGCTGGCCTACGCCTCCGCCGGCCACCTCCCCATCCTGGTCCGGGACGCCGAGGGCACCGTCCGCCGCGCCGCCGACCCCACCGGCCCCCCGCTGGGCACCGGCGGCTGGCTGCACTCCTCCGGCACCATCGCCCTGGGCCCCGGCTCCACCGCCGTCCTCTACACCGACGGGCTGGTCGAACGCCGGGGCGAGGACATCGACGAAGGGGTGTCCGCCCTGGAGCGGGCCCTGGCCGGAGCCCAGGGCACCCCGGCCGTCATCTGCGACCGGCTGATGCGCGCCCTCGGGGTGGACGCCGACCATGACGACGACGTCGCCGTGATGGTCCTCCAGCAGCCGGCCCGCACCGGTCAGGACGCCGAGCTCTTCCACAACGCGGCCCTGGAACTCCTCGGCGGAGTCGAGGCCGCTCCCCGGGCCCGCGCCTTCGCCCAGGGAGTGCTCGCCTCCTGGCGGTTCCCCGTGGAGCTCTGCGACATCGGGGTGCTGGCCGCCAGCGAGCTGGTCGCGAACTCCCTCCAGCACGGCACCCCGCCCATGCGGCTCCGGCTGCGCCGCACCGACCGCCGCCTGATCGTCGAGGTGACGGACGGGGACGACCACCTCCCGCGCCGCCGCCGCGCCGAACCGGCCGACGAGACCGGCCGGGGCATCTCGATCATCGCCACCATCGCCTCCTCCTGGGGCTCCCGCCGCACCCCGGGCGGCGGAAAGGCGGTCTGGTGCGAGTTCGCGCTGCCCGACAAGTGAGCCGCGACCAGTCACCCGAACGGGCGAACAACACGAAGAGAAGGGCCCCGCTCCTCCAGGAGCGGGGCCCTTCCCCTTGTCACCTCGTACCGGTCCGGCCCGGTCAGGCGCCGACCGGATCGGCCGCCGGCTGCCGCTCCGACCGCTCGGCCGGGGCGCGCAGCAGCAGCGAGGGGTTGTCCTGCACGGCGGTGAGCTGCCGGCCGAGCCGCAGCGCCAGCCAGGCGATGCCCAGCGACACCACGACGAACAGCCCGATGTAGAACATCGGCAGCCCGGCCCCGAGCGGCACCCCGAGCGGACCCAGCGCCAGCGCCATCTGCTTCACCAGCGCGAAGGCCGAGTTGTACTGGCCGACCGAGCCCTCCGGGGCCAGGTCCGCCACCAGCGGCGCCAGCGTCGGCGACAGCATGGCCTCGCCGATCCCGAAGAGCGCGTACGTGGTGATGAACGCGCCGGCGGCCATCACGGCGCCGCCGTGCCCCAGACCCGCGAACCCGGCGATCACCCAGGCGACCGTCCAGATCAGCCCGACCAGGGCGATCACCCGGGACCGGCGCCGCTTCTCGACCAGCTTCAGCACCACGAACTGGGCGACCACGATCGCACCGGTGTTGGCGGCCAGCGCGAACCCGAGGGTGGACGGGGAGATCCCGGCGGCCTCGGTGCCGAAGGCGGCCAGACCCGACTCGAACTGCCCGTAGCAGGCGAAGAACAGCACGAAGCCCAGCACCAGCAACTGGACCATCGCCTTGTGCCGCAGCAACCGCTGCCAGCTGCCGCCGGCCGACCGGGACGGGTCCTTGGGACGGGCGTCGGCGATGGCCGGAGCGTGCGGCATCTTCACCGAGGCGATGACCCCGGCGAGCACCAGGAACATCACGGCCTCGATGCCGAACAGCAGGGTGAAGCTGCCGGGACGGCTCTCGTCCACGATCTGCCCGCCGAGCAGACCGCCGATGCCCAGACCCAGGTTCTGCATGAAGAACTGGAGTGCGAAGGACCGGGTCCGGGTCGCCGGGGTGGAGCACCACACGATCATCGTGGCCAGCGCCGGCTGCATCACGGCCTGGCCGGCGCCCAGCGCGAGCGCGGAGAGCAGGATCGGCACCGCCGAGGCGGACAGCCCCAGGGCCAGCGCGCCGAGAGAGGCGGTGACCGCGGCCCCGATGACCACCGGGACCGGGCCCCGGCGGTCGATGATCCGCCCGGTGAAGGGCAGCGCGACCAGCGCACCGAGGGCGAACGCGATGAACGCGCACGTCGCCGTCAGAGAGCCCAGATCTCGCACCTGCGCCACATAGATGTAGAGGAACGGAACCGTGAAGCCGATGCCGAACGCGGTCAACGCGTTCCCGGCCTGGATCCGCCGCATCGCAGCGCCCATCACCTTGGTCACTTCTCACCTGTCCTTAGAGCTGAAGACTTCATACCTAAACTTCAAGCATTAAGAGTACACATCGAAGGAGTTAGATGCCAACGGGGGCGTGCCATACTCGGCACCATGGGTGACACCCCGGACGGCCACGCGGCCGCCAACGAGCCGACCATCGACGAACAGATCGCCGCCTACCAGCGCGAATTCCAGGACCTCGACCCCCAGGTCGAGAAGGTCGTGTCGGGGCTGAGCCGCCTCAACCGCCGCATGAACGTGGCGTACGGCCGGCAGACGGCGGCGCTGGGCATCAGCAACGCCGAGTGGGAGGTCCTGAAGGCGCTCGTGCTCTCCGGCTCCCCCTACCGGCTGGGCCCGAGCGAGCTCGCCAAGCAGCTGGGGCTGACGCCGGCCGCCATGACCCACCGCATCGACCGGATGACGGCCGAGGGCCTGGTCACCCGGGAGAGGGACGAGTCCAACCGGGTCCGCGTGATCGTGGAGCTCACCCAGGAGGGCCGCAGCAAGTGGCTGGACGCCATGCGGATGGCCTCGGTCTTCGAGGAGGACCTGCTCCAGGACCTCTCCCCGACGGAGCGCGGTCTGCTGGGCGACATCCTGACCCGTCTGCTGGACCGGGTGGAGGACCTCCAGGGCGGCCCCGAGCCCTCCAAGACCCGGGGTTGACACGCCCCCGGGCGATCCGTAAAGTACTCCGAGTTGCCGCGGGGCCGTAACGGTTCTTCGACGACACATCCCGCCGCCTCGTTGCGGCACCCAACTCAGCACGAACTCCCACCGGGAACGCATTCGGCATGCCCGAATTCATTTCCGAGACCCGATTATGGGTCGCCCGGGAAATCCGCTAGAGTTCGGGAGTCGGAAGGGCCCAACAGCCCGGAAGACAAACCCCGCTGACTGGGAGTCAGGCCCGAAAGAGTCTGATAGAGTCGGAACCGCCGGAAAGGGAAAC